>CALXTI010000006.1 GCA_944391395.1 uncultured Alphaproteobacteria bacterium | reverse complement strand
AAGAGGGAAAATTGTTCCAGCATCTTATTATGCTTATATTTAGTCATCGCTTTAGAATAACCCGACATCGCCCCGACACTCAATACCCCGATAATTGCCAAAACTCCCAACATCTCCACCATGGAGCGCCCGCATAACGGCACATCTGCTTGCCTTCTTTTCGCTCGTGTACCGTCTTTGTACACGTCGCTCAAACAAGGCTGCGCATCTGCACCATTCTTCGGTCGTTCACTTCTACCATTTTTCCGCATTATTTTCTCCTCAAATTGCAAAAAGTATCTATTTTCCCGATATTCTAAATCGTTTTTTTTTTTGCAATTTTAAAGAGTTGCGTGGGGATAAGTCTCTGCAATAAAGGTTGTTATGTATCAAAAAAATCCCTTGATAAAGTCAAGGGATAGTGCATCAACGCATCAAACAATTTTGGGAATTTTTTAAACTTAACCGCCGATACATCTGATTTTTGATTCATCTGACGGACAAACCAAATAATTGGAGCAAGATCCAGCAGCATCTGTATATCCTTGCTTAGCACATAATGTTTTATCTGTAAGCAAATTATTTAAGGAAACCGACGCGCTTATCCAACAATTTTCATAATCTATACTGCCTGATTTACATGCGCAATCATAACAAACTGTTTTACTGTTGCTATATTCCACTTCCACACAATCGGCATCTGGCTGCTGTTCTGAAAAGTATCTGCCGTCTTCGCAGGTCCATTCGGCGCAATGCCAACGAGAAATATCAAAAGGACAGGCGATGCCGCCATTCGGACAAGACGATTCGGTATACCCCAACTCATCGCACTTTAGGGTATTGTTTTCAACACATAATGCTGCTTGAACCGATGATGATGCTACCAACAAAAATAACAAAAATATCGCCTTCATTATTCATGCCCACCTTATTAAATGACCGTATATTATCAATTTACCATACAAACTTTTATTTTTCAACCTTTAAAGCCGTCTCGATAAAATGACAAATACATCAATAAAAACTGGATTTTGCCGCCGGCTTTTCATAAGCGGGGATTTGCCGGGTGGCGACAACTTTTTGATACATTTTACCGCCGTAAGTTTTTTTGCGCCATGAAAAATATTCACGGTTTTTGGCATAACTGTCAATGCTGCGTTTCCACATGCTTTCGGCAAAGGGTTGATACAAACGGTTGAAAGGCTGAATTAGAAATTTTAACAAATTCCATTTTGCCGGTTTGTGATAATCCACAAATATCACTTTTCCACCCTCTTCCACGCTGGCCAAAGCGCTGTTGATGACTTTGGTTTTGGTAACCGGAGGCAACTCATGCAAAAGCATATAACAAATCACCACATCAAATTTTTCACCCGTCGGACGGCTTCCGTCATAAGAACGAAAATCAACATTCTGGTAGATTTCTTTACTGCGGCAGCGTTCCAATTGTTGTGGGCAGACATCAATCACTTCATACTTTCCGTAAGCCCCGATTTTTTCTGCCACGGCTTCAATTTGCTTGCCGAAAGTGCAACCGATTTGCAACACTTTGCTGTTGGTGCTGATTTCTTTGACCAAATCGCTTACCAATCGATTTTGAAAACCCCAGGTCATTACTGTCACGATGCGTTCATCATCCAAATAGCGGCAAAGTTTTTCGTTTTCATAAATTTTGCCGTAAATTTCCCGTACATAAGCCGGCATTTTCACGGCTTTTGAACTTTTTATCAAATTATATTTTGCCGGCATACATTTTCTCCTGTTTACAAATTAGCATCTGCATTCGAAATATAACCGTTTTTCACGGCTTCCATGACAGCAGCGGTACGGTTGGTAACGCCTAAAATTTTCAAAATTACCGTTATGTGGACTTTAACCGTACCTTCGGTCAAACCCAATTCATAGGCGATTAACTTGTTTGACAATCCGCGGGCGATGCATTTAATAACTTCAATTTGTCGCGGCGTTAGTTTTTTTGTGGATTTATGAGGTGCTTGCCCTTCGGAAAGTGTTTGTAATGTCTTGATTTCTTTATTGATTTCTTTATTGTTGACCGGATTTTCCAATAATTCATGCGGAATATAAACACCGCCGGCGCGCACCAAATTAATGGCGCTGAGCATAACGGCATTGGAGGAAGATTTCGGAATATATCCCGAAACGCCGACTTCAAGCGTTTTCTGTAATATTTCTTTATCAAACACCGCCGAAACGATAATTATCGGCGTTTCTCCCGCAATTTGATGAATACGGTTCAAAGCTTCCAGCCAGTTGGCGCCCGGCATGGCCAGATCCGTAATAATCAAATCAAAATTTTTATATTTTTCCAAACAATCAAAAATTTCCGTATAATTTTTTGCCAGAACAATTTCGGCATCTTTGATTTCGGATTTCAGAATAAACTCCAACCCGTTCAAAAACAATTCATGATCATCAGCAATGAGTATTTTCAAGTATTTTCTCCTTACTTTATACCTATTTGTACCGCCAGTCACCACACAAAGCCTGCCAGCAGGAAAGTCCGGCAACAACAGCGGTTTCTGCCCGCAAAATCCTTTTTCCCAAAGATATGCCATAAGTATATGGCAGGTTTTTCAAAAATTCCAGCTCTTTTTCGGAAAATCCCCCTTCCGGGCCGACCAATAAAGCCGCCGGTGCGGAGAACTGCGGCATGATTTCCGCCGCACTACCGCTGTTTCCGCTCTCGTCGAGATAAAACAGTGTTCTTTCTGCCGGCCAATCGTTCAAAATTTTATTTAATTCCGCGGCCTCTCGCAACAACGGCACGTCTTGACGTCGACTTTGTTCTGCCGCTTCGATTGCCAAGGTATGCAGGCGATCCGTCCTCATCTTTGTTGTCGAGGTGTATTCGGTTATAACCGGTATAATTTCGCTTACGCCGAGTTCAACGGCTTTGGCAATAACAAAATCCGTCTGGTCTTTTTTTAATGGCGCAAACAGTAGCCAAACATCGGGGCTGTTTTCAAAAGTTTTAAAAAGTGTTTCAACGCGCAAGGCGCACTGTTTTTTGCCGCATTGCGCAATGACGGATTTAAACTCGCCGTCCCGGCCGTTAAAAACATATACATCGTTTCCGGTTTGCAAGCGCATCACATTCAACAAATAATGTGCCTGCGCTTCCGAACAAACAACGATGCCGCCGGTGTACAAATCAGCATCGACATAAATTCTGATTCGGTTTTTCTTGCTCACGTTGTCCTCAAAAATATCATATGTATAATTATATAAATTTGTTACATTCTAGCCGAATATGTGTTAAAGAATAAATAACATTAACTAAACAAGCGGAAAAAAATGATTATTACGATTGACGGACCGGCTGCGGCCGGTAAAGGAACATTGGCGGCGGCACTGGCCAAACATTATAAATTAGCCTATTTTGATACCGGAATGGTTTACCGCGCCGTAGGGTTGCAAATGGTTTTGCAAAAACTTGACTTAACCGATGAAAGCGCTGCCGAAAAAGTTGCCAAACAACTTACCTTCACCCAAATGATGGAACTGTCTCGTCATCCTGACTTTCGTTCGGACGTCGGGGGGCAGGCTGCTTCCAAAGTTTCGGCATTTCCCAAAGTTCGCGCCGCTCTGCTGAAAATGCAGCAGGATTTTTCCTTAAATCCGGTTTTTGCCGACGGAACGCCGGCCAACGGCGCCGTTTATGACGGCCGTGATACGGGAACGGTCGTTTGCCCGCACGCAGACATCAAATTTTTTGTTACCGCCTCAATGGAAGTCCGCGCCGAACGTCGCTACAAAGAATTTGTCGCCAAAGGCATTAATACAACTTATGAAAAAGTCTTACAAGATATGACGGAACGCGACAAGCGCGATTCGGAACGCGCGACGGCACCGTTAAAACCGGCAGAAAATGCCGTTATGATGGATACCTCCGCCATGAACAGCGAACAGGAAATAGCCGCCGCCATAAAAATCATTGAAGAAAGAAAATAATTTGATTTTCAGCTCATACAAAAGCACCCTTGTTGCCAAGGGTGCTTTTGCGCAAAGAAAAATCAAAACTATGCTGCTGTTTGCCGATTTTTATTAGTTAAGATCGTTAAAACCTTAACCAATTCTTCTTTCATATGAGCGCGATCAACAACCATATCGATCATGCCGTGTTTTTGCAAATATTCCGCGCGTTGAAAATCATCCGGAAGCTTTTCGCGAATTGTTTGTTCAATCACGCGGCGTCCGGCAAACCCAATCAAACAACCTTTTTCCGCCATATTGATATCCCCCAGCATGGCGAAAGAAGCGGAAACGCCTCCGGTTGTCGGATCTGCCAGAATGGAAACAAACGGTATGCCGTGTTCTTTCAGTTGATTTACCGCTGCTGTGGTGCGCGCCATCTGCATTAAAGACAGAATGCCTTCTTGCATGCGTGCGCCTCCGGAAGAAGCTACCGTAATCAGCGGGATTTTCTTTTTTAAAGCCAGTTCCGCCGCGCTAACAATTCCTTCGCCGACGGCCGTACCCATGGAACCGCCCATAAAAGAAAAATCCATAACGGCCAAAACGGCATCGACTCCGCCGATTTTACCGGTTGCTACTTTAATCGCGTCTTCGTTACCGGTGTTTTTGCGGTACGTTCTCAACCGGTCGGTATATCTTTGCGTATCCTTGAATTTCAAAGGATCGTCAGTCATTACCGGTAAGACGATTTCATGATATTTTTCATTATCAAACAACATTTTCAGACGCTTGTCGACATATAAACGCAAATGATGTCCGCATGCCGTGCAAACATACATTGATTTTTTCAGCTCTTTTGAAAACAGCATCTGATTGCAGGCCGGACACTTGACCCACAGATTGTCAGCAATTTCTTTAGGCGTCGTTTTTTGGATTTTCGGACGCACAATATCAGTAAACCAATTCATAAAACATCACCTATTCTTCATGATTTTTTTTAAAAGAAAAAAAGTCAGCCATTCTTTGTTTAAATGGGACGGCCGGCGCTTGATTTTCTTTTTGTTTCAAGCTTTCCAGATTCTCTTGCAAATCGGAAACTTTTTCGTGCAGTTTTTCATGCTCCTTGTTTAAGGCTTTGTTGGTCTTTTTTTGATATCGCAACTGTGCCCGCAGCGGTGCGTTGGCAACAAAAGCATCCAATCGTCCCAACAAATATCCGATAAAAAACAGCACCAAAATTAAAACGCTTAAAGAAACCGTAATGTCCAAATTGAATGGCTTTAAGGTAAACGTGGCAAAATCGTTGTTGATTACTGCAAAAATAATCACAACGATAACCAGCGGAATTTCAATTAATCTTCTTATAAAATTCATCTTCAGGCCTCCTTTTTTCAATACGGTTTCTGCCCATATTTTAAGATTTCCGGATGCGTGGCTGCGTTTATTTGCCGTTTAACATTTCGTGCAGTTCTTTTCCGGTCTTGAAATGAGCAATGTTGCGTTCTTCAACTTTGACCTTATCGCCGGTACGCGGATTCTTGGCAATGCGTGGTGCGCGTTTGCGAACCGAAAAAGCGCCGAAACCGCGAAATTCAACCCGATCGCCTTTTGCCAAAGCATCAATAATACGAGCTAAAACGACATTGACGATTCTTTCCACATCTCTTAACATGAGATTAGGATTTTTTTCTGCAATTTTTTCAATTAATTCTGATTTAGTCACATTTGCCTCGTCTAAAAAATTGTTGTTAATTCATTTTGTCTTTAAAGACATACCTTTATTTTAGGGATATTTCCATAATTATTTTCATTTTACACAGACATCCGGCGCTTTCAGGTACAAAGGCTTGGGAAAGTCGGTGCATTTGTTTTGGTACTTATTTATGCCGATAAACGCCACTTTGTCAATAGGCGGATTAAGCGGCATTTTGACGGCATGCAGGCTCAAACCGCTACAACGGTTCAAAAAACGTTCTGTCCCGTCGCCCGAAAAGCTTGTTTTTTTGCCGTTTAAATCGTGGATAATCTCTTCATAAAAGGCTGTCCGCGGTTCTCCGATTTTATTTAAATGTTTATCGTAATATTGAACATAATAATCTTCACGTTTGGTTTCAACCAAAATGGCATTAACTTCCGCCAGTTCTTCCGGCGCAAAATCGGCCGCATAAGCATCGAAAGCCGAAACGCCGCAAGCGGCGACTTGAGGACACGCCAAGATAAACGCCCTTGCCGCGGCAATGGAAGAACGCACGCCGGTAAAAGACCCCGGACCGGTACAAACGGCCAGCAAATTCAAATCCTTAAATTCCATTTGTTGCTTTTCCAACATTTGTCCGATTGTCGGAATAAGAACTTCGGCTTGGCCGAAATCCATTTGTTTTTCAAACGAATCAATTTTATTTTTATTTTCAAACAAGGCTACCGAACAAAAGTTGACCGTTGTATCAAAAGCCAGTGTATACATTTTATCAACCACCCCAAAAAATTAATTGCGTATTCGCATTTATAATATAGAATCTGATAACAAACAATATTTATTTCATTTAAATTGCGACAAAGCCATGAACGATGATTTATTAAGAGATTTGCTTTATTTTTGCCTGGCCGGCGGAATAGTTTTGATTGCCGTACTGGCATCTTTCCAGATGACGATTGCTCGCTTAAAGCAAAAAAACTATTTTCTGAACCGCGACCGTGAACGTTATGCCGAAACGCTTTACGCCTCAAAAGACGGCTATTTTGCTTTTATTTATCCGGACGAACGTATCAAAGATCCGCGCCGCACGGTTCGTGAGCGATGTTCACGCCGCTTGGCGGTAATGCTTAACCTTTCCAAAGGCGTTCAATCCGGTTTTGAAGATGTCTTGGAGTGCTTTTACAAAGAAGACGCCAAGAAATTGCGCAAATATCTTAATTTGATGCAAGAGGAGAACATTCCGTTTGAAGATGTTTTTATCTTAAAAAACTCGGAGCGCGGCATCAGCGTGTTCGGCGGAAGGATTAACGGTGCCGACGGCAATTTATATTGCGACATGTTGTGGTTTCGGGATTTAAGCGCCGAGATGCTTAAAATCAGAGAGCTTGAGAAAGAGAAGAATCAGTATAAACAAAGGTTGCACCGGCTTGAAGATATGTTAAATAATTTCAATATGCCCGTCTGGCTTCGTGACGAACGTTTTGACATAATAATCGCCAACAAAAAATATGCCGACATCATCGGTGTAAGTGATTTTTCTGCCGAAAGCCCCTCGCCGGAAAACAATACCGCCCTTTTGGAGAACATTTCCCGCCGATTAGCCGTCGAAGCTTGCCAAACCAACAAAACTCAGAAAAGCTGCATCAATCTTGCCGTCAACGGCGAGGCTAAACATTTTGAAGTTTCCGAAACGCCTTTTCATGTTGACGGCAGCCTTGATAAAATCTATACGATAGGTTCTCTTGCCGATATTACCGAACTTGATGCCGTCAAGCGCACATTTAAAATCCATCAGGACGCGCATTTAGATGTTTTGGCGGCATTAGGCACGGCTTTTGCCATTTTTGACTTGCGCCAGAAATTGGTGTTCTACAACAAAGCGTTTCTAAATCTTTGGAATTTAAAGACTGATTTTTTGGACGCCACCCCGTCTTATGGCGAATTTTTAGATAAAATACGCGATTCCCGCCTTATTCCGGAAGTCGCTGATTTCAGGCAATATAAATCTGAAGAAGAAAAACTGTTCGGCGGTTTGATAGAATCAAGGGAAGATTTGCTTCACATACCGGACGGGCGGACTTTTCGCCGGATTGTTGCGCCGCATCCCAACGGATTGATTTTCGCTTATGAAGACGTGTCTGACCGTCTGGCCGCGACCCGCATGATTAACGAGCTATACTCGGTTCAACAAAACATTTTGGATAATGTTCGCGAAGCCGTTGTCGTGTTTGGCTCGGATCAACGCTTAAAATATTTCAATCGCAGTTATAAAAAATTATGGAAAGCCGATGACGCTGAATTGCAAGGATTGCCCAACCTTGCCGATGTCATTGAAATGCAAAGACCTTATTTTAATCACTTGGATAATTGGGAAAACCTCAAACAAAATATGCTGGGTCATATTTTAAATATATGCTCCCGCTTCCGTCTGGAAAGAAACGACAAAGTGCAAATAGAGGTCGTGCCGGTTATTTTGTCCGACGAGTCGATTATGATTACATATGTAATAATTTGACTTTGACAATTTATCGGGATTATGGCATAGTAATCAAAACAAAAGCTAAGCGAGGTGCTCGTGAACGATAATCAAAATGATGATTTTTCCGATAATCAGGAAGCTGTTTTTGATTGGAAGAAAAACAGCACGGATAAGCATGAACGAATGGCCTTGAACATTGATGCCAAAGCCGTTGAAAAATATCGGGAAAACAAAGACAACAGCCTGATGAAGGCGCCGCGGCCGGAAAATTTGGCGCTGGGGCTAAAAAAATTACGCAAAAAAGTGCGCGAAGTTTATGATGAGGATGATGACGAAGAGGAAGAAACCATTTTTGCCCCGCTGCCGTATTTGCAGGAAGAAGAAAACCCGCTTTTGAACGCCTTGACCGAAGATGAAAAAAGACTTTTCTGGCAGAAAAATACCATAGAAAACACGCAAATGCAACAAACGGCCGGAAAAATGGAGGCGCTGCAAATCGCCGACAATCTGGCAAAAGAGGTGGGATTTAAAAAACTTGATCGTAAAACGGTTAATGAGGAAATGAACAAGGCGACTTTCCGCCCGCAGGAAATGCAAGAAAAAGTTATCCGTAAAGAGGTTTCCGGCAAACTCGGCATCAAAGGCGATATTGCAAAAGGAAAAATTCTGGAAGCGGCTCGCGGCATCAAAAAAGTTGAGCAATTAGGCGGAAAAGAAGCCGCTAAAAATTTGGATATGCGCGACATTATCAAAGCCGGTGAGGAAAAACTTGATGAAATCAAATTGGCGGAAATGATATTGGAAAAATCCGGACAAGATATTAAAAAGCGCAAAAAACGTCTGCAGGAAGGCAAAGACAATCTGACGTTAAAACATTTTAAGCAACCGGTTGAAAAAAACAAGCAAAAGAAACGCGGTTCGGATTTAAACCAAAACGGTTCGAATTTAAATCAAGGCAGTTCGGATTTAGTCCGATAATTTGCAAGTGTAAATTGACAGTTTGAAACAGATGTATTATCATAATCAAAAATTAACAATATAGCAGAGGTTATCGATGGAAACTCAATATTATACCCTCATTGAAAAACAAGATTTTTATGAAATCATTGAAAACAAATACGGCGAACTGGCCATCTTTATTGACGCCAGAGCTGGCACGCCGTCCCAACCGGTTTTGGAGTTTGACGGTAAAAAAACCGCACTTTTGAAACGGGATGACTGGTTGGCCGTCCGTTTGGACAATATTGATCCGGAAACCAAAAATGTTTTGGCGGAATCCGAATTTGTGATGATTGTCGAGTTAAGCGGCGATGTTGTCGAACGCGTTTACGGTGTTCCGGTTGACAATGTTGAAGAAATTGTGTTCAACGGGCGCCAAACCCGCGCCGATGAATTGGTTAAAGCCAAAAGCCGAGAAGACGTCATTCGTTCTTTCGGCGCCGTAAAATCCTGGACGGGCGGTCAAAAAGCATGATTGGTTTGGTATTGGTAACGCACGGTCGTCTGGCCGAAGAATTTTTATCGGCGATGCAGCATGTTGTCGGCCCGCAGCAGCAAGTTGCGGCTGTATGCATCGGTCCCGAGGATGATATGGAAAAGCGCCGTACCGAAATCTTGGATAAGGTTCAACAGGTGGATACCGGCAAAGGTGTTGTGGTTTTAACCGATATGTTTGGCGGCACGCCTTCCAATCTGGCAATTTCAATTATGGATAAAGCAAACGTCGAAATACTCGCCGGCGCCAACTTGCCGATGTTAATCAAGCTTGCGACTTTAAGAAAAGACCGTTCGTTAAAAGAAAGCGTTTTAGGCGCCCAGGAGGCCGGTAAAAAGTACATCAACATTGCGTCGCAGTTATTAGGGCAATAAAAATGAACAAAGAAAAATCATCATCACTAACAACAAAAAATGCCGATAAAATTTTTTCGGCTGATTTAAAAATTCAAAATCAGAAAGGTCTGCACGCCCGTGCGGCGGCGGCATTCGTCAAATGTGCCGAACAATTTAATGCCGATGTTCGAGTTGAACGCATCGGCCAGACGGTCAGCGGTTGTTCCATTATGGGGCTGATGATGCTGGCGGCCTCCAAAGGCACCACTATTCACGTCAACATCAGCGGTCCGCAGGCTGAAGACGCCTTAAAAGCGATTTCCAATCTGGTAAATTGCAAATTCGGTGAGGATTAGCCGCTGTGGCCAAAGCTCCCCGCAATCAAACTTTAGAACTCAATCTGCGGCAACAAAATCATTTTGCCGCCCGCGCGGTCAAACTTTCGGCCAAAGCGGCTCCGGAAGAAATCAGGGACAAGATAATCTGGCAAGATGCTTTGCGGGCATTAAATTATCTTCCCGACGGCTGTGTGGATTTAATGATTGTCGACCCTCCTTACAACTTAACCAAAGTGTTTGCTGGCAAGCAATTTAAGGCCATGGATTTTAAGCAATATCAAAAATGGCTTGATTCCTGGCTCAAAAAAACCGTGCGCCTGTTAAAAGACAATGCCAGTGTTTATATATGCGCGGATTGGAAAACATCTTTGGCGATTCCCGAAATAGCCGGAAAATATTTTATTTTGCAAAACCGGATTTCCTGGGAGCGGGAAAAAGGGCGCGGCGCCTTAAACAATTGGAAAAATTGCCTTGAAGACATATGGTTTTTTACCAAATCGGAGGTTTACACTTTTAATCTGGATGCTGTAAAGATTATGCGAAAAGTGATTGCGCCGTACCGTGATGCCAAAGGCCTGCCTAAAGACTGGGAGACCAAAGAAGGTGAGAAAATTCGTTTAACGCATCCTTCCAACATTTGGACGGACATCTCGATTCCTTTTTGGTCGATGCCTGAAAACACGCCGCACCCGACGCAAAAGCCGGAAAAACTTATTGCCAAACTGATATTGGCTTCCAGCAATCCCGGAGATTTGGTTTTTGACCCGTTTTTGGGGTCGGGTACCACTGCCGTCGCGGCCAAAAAGCTTGGTCGCCATTATCTGGGGATTGAGCGCGAAAAAGAATATGTGGCGTATGCCGAATGCCGGCTGGAAAGGGCGGATACCGACAAAACAATTCAAGGTTATGAAAACGGCGTTTTCAAGCTGCGTAATGCTTAAATCCGCTAAAGTGTGCAAACCGACAAACGCTCTTGAGTTTTCTTACAAAACACCTTATATATGGAAAAAGAAAATAAACTTAAAGGATTTGTTTAATGAAATTTGGTAGAAATTTTCTTGTTTGGGTTTTAATCTTTTTTGTCCTGACTTCTTTTTTAAGTGCGGTTGGCACGAAACGTCAAAATGCCAATACGGACACCTTGGCGTTTTCGGATTTTATGAACGAAGCCGAAAACAAAAAGATTGTTGAAGTTACGGTTTCCGGCCCCGATGTCTATGGGACGACAGTTGACGGACGGGAGTTTTATACTTATGCGCCCAACGACCCGACCATGATTGAAACATTGCGTCAAAACGGCGTGAGAGTAACGGCAAAGCCGATTGATACTTCCGGCAGCACGTTTTGGGGCATTGTTATTTCGTGGTTTCCGATGCTGCTTTTGGTCGGCGTCTGGATTTTCTTTATGCGTCAGGCCAACTCCGGCAACAACAAGGCTTTGAGCTTTGGCAAATCGCGCGCCCGATTGGTGGAAAACAACAAAAAAGTTACTTTTGCCGATGTCGCCGGCGCTGATGAATCCAAACAAGAGTTGGAAGAAGTTGTTGATTTCTTAAAAGATCCGCAAAAATTTTCGCGTTTGGGCGGCAGAATCCCGAAAGGTGTTTTGTTGGTAGGCCCTCCGGGCACCGGTAAAACCTTGTTGGCAAAAGCCGTTGCCGGTGAGGCTGATGTGCCGTTTTTTTCCATTTCCGGTTCGGATTTTGTGGAAATGTTTGTCGGCGTCGGGGCGTCGCGCGTACGCGACATGTTTGCCCAAGCCAAGAAAAATGCGCCTTGCCTGTTGTTTATTGACGAGATTGACGCCGTCGGGCGGCATCGCGGCGCCGGTTTGGGCGGCGGCAACGACGAACGGGAACAAACCTTAAACCAACTGTTGGTGGAAATGGACGGCTTTGATGAAAATGAAAATGTAATCTTGATTGCCGCCACCAACCGACCCGATGTTCTGGACCCGGCGCTTTTACGGCCGGGGCGTTTTGACCGGCAGGTAACGGTCAGCAATCCGGACATTAAAGGTCGTGAAGAAATTTTGAAAGTTCATGTTCGTAAAGTTCCGTTGGCCAAAGATGTTAATCTGGCGGTAGTGGCTCGCGGCACGCCGGGCTTTTCCGGCGCTGATTTGGCCAATTTGGTTAATGAGGCGGCTTTGTTGGCGGCGCGCAAGAACAAGCGTAAAGTAACCGCGCAGGATTTCGATGAGGCTAAAGACAAAGTGTTGATGGGCAACGAACGCAAATCCATGGCCATGGATGAAAAAGAAAAAATGCTGACGGCATATCACGAAGCCGGTCATGCCATTTGTTCGCTCAATGTTAAGGAAACCGACCCGATACATAAAGCGACGATTATTCCGAGAGGTCGGGCTTTAGGCATGGTACAGCAGTTGCCGGAAAAAGATCAATATTCTTACACCCGTGCCAAAATGCTTTCGAGACTGACCATTTTGATGGGCGGCCGAGTGGCCGAAGAATTAAAATTCGGTTATGACCAAGTTACCTCAGGCGCTTCGGCGGACATCAACGCCGCCACCAACTTGGCGCGTTCCATGGTAACCGAATGGGGCATGAGCGACACGTTGGGGCCGGTTTTATATTCGGAAAATTCCGGTGAAGTGTTTTTGGGTCGTTCCGTGACGCAAAACAAAAACATGAGCGATGAAACGGCGCGTCTGGTGGATGCCGAAATCAAACGTTTGGTGCTTGACGGCTACCACAACGCCACCCAGATTTTGAAAGAAAAGCGCAAAGATTGGGAAACTTTGGCCGAAGCTTTGATTGAATATGAAACCTTAACCGGTGATGAAATCAAAGCCGTGTTAGCGGGCGAAAAAATCAATCGCGATAATGAAACGCCGGTCAGCGAGGAAAAACGCACCAAAGCATCAGTGCCGGAAGTGTAAATGAAAAATTATTTTCTTTATGTTTAATCTCCCGTTTTTACGGGAGATTTTTGTAGTGTCTTATTGTTTTGTGGGTTTGTATTAATTTTTACTTCCCTGATAATCCCATAAGATAGAGAAACTACACTCGTTTGTACCGGTGCAGGCGCTGCAAAGCTCGTCCATCTTGTCCATGGTTAAATCTTTAAGACAGGTTCTAACTCTTGGGCAATAAGCATCGCCAAAAACCCGGTTGGCAAATTCGCCTGAAACATCTTCGGTTGAGCGCGTAAACAGGGTCTGCCATATTAAACCGCTACGGAGTTTTGCCATTTGAAATAAGTTGATGCAAATATCCCGAGTGCTATCGCCGATGTTTATTTTCATACCTTTATAATGTTCGCCGCTACTGCCTGTGAATGTGAGGAGAATTTTGTTGCCGAAGACGTCATAAATATATTCTCTGTCATTTTCATCAATCATTTCTGGCGGAATGGCGCCAAGTTTGTTCATCAGCTCGGCGGCATACCATACACGGGATTCCCGCAATTCTTCGGAATATAGCGAAGCATAATCCAGGATGCTGCCGATTTGCTCAGTCTGCTTGTTGAGCTTATACTTAAGCATGGCTTTTGCGTAACCCGACATCGCCCCAACGCTCAACACCCCAACGATAGCGAGTACCCCGAGCATCTCTATCATACTTCTACCATTTTCCCGCATAATTTTCTCCTAAAAAAAGCAAAAAAATATCTATTTTCCCGATATTCTAAACCGTTTTTTTTTTTTGCAATTTTAAAGAGTCTTTTGGGGATAAATCACAATCGGCGGGCGGATGCCCACATTGGTGTCATTCCAAACTATAAAATTCGAATTTATTATTTTATTTAGTCGAAATGATTTTCAAAATTTTATGATTAAGCTCATCCAAAGATTTATCAATTATAACTTCATGATCTTTTTCGCTTAAATCGGAAGAAATATGATTTTTGACCTTTTGCATGGTCAGTTCGGCAATTTTTTGATTAATTTCGTTTTTAACTTTTTCAATCGAAAGATTGATGCTGTTTTCAACTTCTTTGCGACGGATTTCCAGATCTTGTTCTAACTTTTGCAATTCTTCGTTTTTCAGCGTTTCAATTTCTTTTTCCGAACGTTTTAAAATTTCATCAGCTTCATCTTTGGCGTGTAAAAACTTTTTTTCATATTGAGCTAAAAGTTTTTGGGCGTCATCGCGTAATTGTTCTGCTTGTGAAATTTGGTCGATAATTTCACCGCGGCGTTTCAAAAGCATAGATTTGATAGCTTTCTTCAGAGGCTTGAAAAGAAAGACCACGACCAAAATAAAAGCAAAACCAACCCAGAATTCAGCACTCTTGTAAAAAATTTCTTCACCGTGCGGAGAAACAACCGACAAGTCTTCGGTCTGAACAACCATTGCCTCAACTTCTGCCGGCACATTTGCCGAAACATTGTTTTCAGAGATTAAAATCGGATAATTTGCCGTCTGATTTATCATAACTTATTCCTTATCAGAAGGAGATTCCGCATTTTTTTGAATGCCGAATTTAAGTAAAATACTGTTTGCCAACTGCTCCGAAACAAGCTCGACGGTAGCCAGCGTTTCCTGACGTTGTTTGGTCAGCGTGTATTCGTTATCGGCGATTTTGCGGTTAAGGATATCCTCAATTTCCGTATGTTTTTCAGAAATGATTTTTGCCAAATCGTTTTTGTTTTGCTCGATTCGTTCATCAGCCTTGTTTTTAGCTTTTTTCAAAGCCTTTTCGTACTTTTCCAAGGATTGAAGCGCCTGTTTGTTGATTTTTTCGGCTTTTTGAATATATCCGTCAATTTTACGGCGACGTTGTTCCAAAATATCTTCAATCCTCGGAATAATAAACCACGACATAAAAAACCACAGGCTGAGAAAAGTTAACAACAGCCAGAAAATTTGTGATAAATATGTTGAGGGATCAAGTTGAGGCATACTAATTACCCGTTAAGATAACAAGGGCAATAACCAGGGCGTACAATGCAATGGCCTCAATAGCGGCAAATCCGGCCCAACCGTAAATATCAACATCTTTCTTTACCTGCGGATTACGTCCGACGGTTTCAATAATTGTCATCCAGAGTTTTGCGACCCCCCAGGCGGAGGCCATCATGGATAAAGCGCACAAAGCAGCAGAAACATAAGCTAACGGTTCCATAAAATTTTCCTTTCCTTAAAGTTAATGATAGTGAATGGCATCACTCAAATAAATACAGCTTAACACGGTAAAAATAAACGCCTGTAAGACTGCAATAAATATTTCAAAAATAATAATACATGCATCAAATAATAGCGGCACGGCGCCGGCCAAGCCTAATGTAACGACAAATCCGGCCAAAATCTTTAACATAATGTGTCCGACCGTCATGTTGGCAACCAAACGAACGGTCAGGCTGAACGGTTTGGATAAAAGCGATATAGCCTCAATCGGCACCACCAGCGGCGCCAACGGCCACGGAATCCCTTTAGGCAAAAAGGTTCGCAAATATCCCCATTTTTTGGTATAAAAACCGACAACGATATTAAATAACAACGCAAACACCGCCAGAGTTCCGACCGTCGCCAAATGTGAAGTGAAAGTAAAACTGTAAGGAAACAAGCCCAACAGATTACCGAAAGCGATAAACAAAAATATGCTGAAAATAAATGAAAAATATTTCAAACCATCTTTCCCGGCACAGTTTAACAAAAGATTTCGGATAAAATTATACACCGTTTCCGGCACAAGTTGCGCCATTCCCGGCACGATTGTCCGTTTCCTTAGGCAAAAACCCAAAATAATCACAACGGCGGCAACGGCCAAAACCATAAACAGGGAAGAATTTGTAAACGAAACGTCATATCCGCCGATGTTGAGCGGAATAAGCGGTTTAACGTTAAATTGTTCCAAAGGACTTGCCATTTTTAATTACTCCTTGGGCTTATTTTCCACCCGAAATGTTTTATAAATGTTTAAAACACCTGCGGCACCGCCCAAAATTGTAAAAATAGCAACCAGCCACGGCCGTGTGGAAAACAAATTATCCAACAAATAACCGATTCCGGCGCCGATAAGCACGCCGGAAAGCAGCTCCACACTTATCTGAAAGCCTACTGCCGTTTGTGAATAAGTGTTTTTTTGCGATTCCGAAACTTTGGAAATATCAATGTGCTTCGTCTTAAAATCGCGAATACGCAGATTAATATTTTTAATATCTTCCGGTTCTTTCAATTTGCGCTCCACGATTTTATGATAACAAACCGGTCAGATAATTTTTCAATTCTTCATAATTCGGCACGCCGTAAATAATTTCATACAACCCGTTATGTGCAATCAAAAAAGCCGGCGTTCCTTGCATTTTGAGTTTGTCGATGGCTTCTTGTCTGTCGTTGAGAATTTGTTGAGCCAAAGTATCGTTTTCAAGACATTTAGCGGCGTCTGTTTTATTCAATCCGTTGGCCAAAGCGTAGCTTTTCAAAATTTTTTCCGTGTTGAAGGAAAGCATCCATTCACGTTGATTTTCAAACACCATTTTTAAGAAATTTTGCCGGTTTTGCAAAGGCACGCATTCTGAAAGCATGGCACCTTGCATGGATTTGCGGTCTAAAGGAAAATTAATAAAAGCGACTTTCAATTTGCCGTTGTCAATAAAATCTTTTTTAAGACGGGGCAGGATATTTAGATGAAAATGCGCGCAATGTGTACATCCCAGAGAAGAAAGCTCATACATCGTAAGCGGAGCGTCTGATTTGCCGATAATTTCCGCCGGTTTAAAATTCAACGCTACGTTATCTTCTAATTTAACGGCAATGCCCTGCGAATTATCGGCAGCCGATATTTGTGCCTGTGCCGGTTGAACCAAAGTAAAGGTTCCGTCGTGAAAAACAAAACCTTTGAGTGATAAATAACCATATGCGCAAATGACGTAGATTAGCACACTGGTGATAACAGCGCTTAGACGGCGGATAAATTTTTCCACGAAGACCTCCTATTTATTATTTTTAAATATGCTTTCGCCCAAACTTTTCAGTCGGGCTTTCAAATCCGGATTTTTTACATTTTCCGTTATGCCTTGAATATAAGTTTCTTCTTCCGGCGTTACAAGTTTTTTCTCTTGTTTATCTTCAAATTCGGCAACGGACGGAGTATGTATAAAAGAATTGTCCTGAATGATTTTGATTTTTGCTACGGCGCAATATCCGAAAAAAGTGTTGATTTTTTCTAAAAGCAAAGGGGTTTTGTGTTGAATATCCAAAGCATAAGCCCCATTTGCAACCAAAAGGTATAATGTGCCGTTATTTTCATTGCCGCGTTTAAATTCGATTTTTTGCGGCAAAGAATATTGCGCCGTTTCTTCACCGGCAATGTTTTTCCAGTTGGCAATCAGGTCAATTTCTGCCATGCCTTTATTACCGAGCAATTTCTTAACAAAAGGCGCCATGCCGGCGGAAAGAGCTTCCAAACCGTGGCATAGATGTTCTTTGCTGATAATACTTTTTTGTTTTTTCATAACTTAAATGTAATCAAAAATATCAAAAGTGCAAATTAAATTTTCAACCGTTGCAGAGGATGTTTTTGTTTGACGGTGTCCATCAACCTTTGTGAGGTAATGTGTGTATAAATTTCGGTTGTGGCCACGCTTTCGTGTCCGAGCATTTTTTGTACCGAACGCAAGTCCGCCTGATGATTGATAAGATTGGTGGCAAACGAATGGCGCAGCGTGTGTGGCGATATCAGACGCGTGTCAAAACCGCATTCCGCGGCAAGTTTCTTTAATTCCTTGAAAAAAGCGTCACGGGTAATATGGCCGTCGGTTGCGGTTTTTGACGGAAACAACCATGGCGATTTTTTACCCTTGGCGATAAAATTATCACGTGTTTTGTTTGTATAATCCAAAATCGCCTCTATTGCGGATTGCGAAATCGGAATAAGCCGCTCTTTGCTGCCTTTTCCGTACACGCTTAATTGATGTTTATTATAATTAATGGCGTTTTCCGGCAAGGCAACCAGTTCGGAAACACGCAAGCCGGTGGCAAACATTAGCTGAATCATCACGCCGATTCGTTTTCCGGAAAGGCTTTTATGATTTTGTGCCCGCTCGACCAACTGCCGTATTTGTTGCGGTGTGAGAAATTTGGGCAGGGGTTTTTCTTGTTTCGGCGTAAGAATGTTGGCAGTCGGATTGTCTTTTAAAATTTTTTCGGAAAATAAAAAGCGGCAAAATTCACGCAATGCCGAAAGTTTTCGCGCCTGAGTTTTTGGTGCAAATGCTTTTTCGCCTAATTTGTTGATGTAAAAAGATATATCCTTGACGGAAATTTGCTCGGGCGATTCAATGCCCGTAAACGCAAAAAATTGATTAATATCATGCCGATAAGCGGCCAGGGTGTTGTCGGCGGCGCCTTTTTCGGCGGCCATCATGTCCAAAAACCATGCCAGATGTTTTTTATATTGATTATTTTTTGTATTCAATGGCAACGTCCTGTTCGACATGATGTTTTATCGGCGTAATGTCTTTGGCGGCGATATAAAACACACCGCCCAGCACGGCGATAATCACAAGATAGTAGACCCATTTATAATTTTTTTGCCTCATGGTAAAATACCTTATAAAAAATGTTGATAAATCCGGATAACATTTATATTATTTAGCATAATAATTTTGAAAGAAGTGTTAAGAAGAATGATAAAAAATATAAATAAAATAATCCTTCTGGTCGGCTTGATGGGCAGCGGTAAGACCAGCGTCGGCAAAAGGTTGGCGCAAAGGCTTAATTTGCCTTTTGTTGATGGCGACCAAGAAATTGAAAAAGCCGCAGGCTTGTCGTTGATAGATGTTTTAAAGTGTTTTGGTCCGGAAGAATACCGCGCCGGCGAAATGCGGGTAATGAAACGCTTGTTACAAGGTGAGCCTTGCGTGTTGGCATCGGGCGGCGGCTCTTTTGTCGCCGAACAAACGCGCGAAATGGCCAAGCTCCATGCGTTGACCATTTGGCTTAAAGCTGACATTGACACGCTTTATAACCGCACCGCCGGCCGTAAACATCGTCCTTTCTTAATGGGTGCCGATTCGCGCTTGAAAGAAAAACTTGAGAATTATATCAAGGAAGAATATCCGTATTATTCCACGGCGGATATCGTGGTGGAAACCAAGGATGAAAAAGTGGACAATACGGTGGCAAGAGTCATGCGCGCCATAGAAAATTTTTATCATACGGAGAACAAAAATGCGTCATAATGGGCGGCCGAAAGAAAGTTTGCGGCCAATAGAAATTGTTCCGGACATCAATCCGTATGCCGAAGGCTCATGCTTGATAAAATGTGGCAATACGCATGTTTTATGCACGGCATCGGTTGATGACAAACTACCGGCGTGGCTCAATGGTCAGAACAAAGGCTGGATAACGGCCGAATATGCTCTTTTACCGCGCTCTACCAAAACCAGAGTTGCCCGCGAAACACGTGGCCCGTCCGGCCGCACGCATGAAATTCAGCGTTTAATCGGTCGTTCTTTAAGAGCGGTAACGGATTTGAATTTGTTGCCGGGTTTTTTAATCCAGATAGATTGTGATGTTTTGCAAGCCGACGGCGGAACACGCACGGCGTCTGTAACCGGTTCTTTTGTGGCGTTGTATCGGGCGCTGCAAAAACTTGCGACGGAAGGAAAAATCCCGGGCAATCCGATTCGCGAATTTGTGGCGGCGGTATCCTGCGGTTTGGAAGGTGAAGAATGTATGTTGGATTTGGACTATGAGGAAGATTCTTCAGCGCGTGCCGACACCAATTTTGTTTTGACCGAAAGCGGAAAAATTGTTGAAATTCAGGGTACCGCTGAAGGCGAGCCCTTTTCCGAAGAACAATTCGGTAAACTTTTTAATTTGGCTAAAAACGGCGTTGCCGAATTGATAAAATTACAGAAAAAAGCACTGGGTTTATAAGGATTCGAAAATGGAAGAATTGATATTTGCCAGCCACAACCGCGGTAAAATTGCGGAAATCAAACAAATGCTGACGCCTTTTAACATAAAGGTGTTGTCCGCCGATGATATTGATTTGCCGGAGGTCGAAGAAACCGGCGCCACGTTTGAAGAAAACGCCGCCCTAAAGGCTCTAACCATAGCCAAATTAACGGGAAAATCCTGCCTTGCCGACGATTCCGGTTTATGCGTCAATGCTTTGAACGGTCGTCCCGGAGTTTATTCCGCCCGCTATGCACCGAACCGCGATTTTGATAAAGCCATGGATAAACTTTTGGCGGAATTGAAAGAATGCGGCAATCCCGACCGTTCGGCTTATTTTGCCTGCGTGTTGGTTTTAGGACATCCCGATGGCTCGTATCAAAGTTTTGAAGGTCGGGTTGACGGCAAAATAGCCATGCAAAAACAGGGCTCCGGCGGTTTTGGCTTTGATCCGTTGTTCGTGCCGGACGGGTATGAAGAAACTTTTGCCGAATTAGGCGTTGGTGTTAAAAATAAAATTTCGCATCGTGGTCGAGCTTTACAAAAATTTGTTTCTTTTCTTCACGATTTAAAATAACGGGAAATTTGCCATGGCCGGAAAAATTTTCAATATTCCGCAAAGTTGTTCTTTTACGGATGTGCTGGCTGAAAAATTTAGCCGCCTGTATGAAAAAAATCCGGCTTTGTTGGCCGACGTGGTGTTTTTGCTGCCCAATCGCCGTGCCTGCTTATCGTTGCAAGATGCTTTTGTGCGTTGCAACGGTTTGAAACCGACATTGTTGCCGAAGATTTTACCGATTGGCGAGTTGGAGGAAGATGAAATCAGCTTATGTTCCGTTGGTGCGCCGGAATTGATACACGGCTTGCCTGCCGCGATTGACGATTTTGAACGGCTGTTTATTTTCGCCCGTTTGATTGTGTCCAAACCGGCCGAATACGGTTTGCCGGAAATGACCATTAGTCAGGCGGTTTCGTTAGCTTCGGATTTGGCCAAACTGATAGATATATCTTATAACGAACAAATTTCTTTTGCCAAATTAAAAGATTTGGTGCCGGAACAATATGCTGCTCATTGGCAGGAAACATTACGTTTTTTACAAATCATCACCGATTATTGGCCGCAGATTTTGGCAGAAAGACAGGCGGCGGATTCGGCGCAAAGAAAAAATATTTTATTGGCGGCGCAGGCAGAAATCTGGCAAAAAAATCCGCCGCGCGGTAAGATTGTCGCCGCCGGAATCACCGCGGATTTTCCGGCATATCGCCGATTGTTGAAAACGATTTTACAACTTGAAAACGGTGAGGTCTATCTTTACGGCGTAGATAAATATTTGTCTTCGGATAATTGGGAGCAAATTGATGAAAGCCACCCGTGTTATGCGCAAAAAAAACTGTTGGAATTTTTGCAAATCGCCCGAGAAGATGTGCCGGATGTTCTGCCGTCGCCAAATCCGTCGCGGGAACATTTCGTGTCGGAAGTCATGTGTCCGGCGCCGGCAACTTCCGAATGGCGAAACCTGCAAAACACTCGGCTTTCGCCCAAATCCATTGCGGGCTTAAAAACAGTTAACTGCGAAGATATGCGCGAAGAAGCGGCAGTCATCGCTGTGATGCTGCGAGATACGTTAAACACGCCGGAAAAAACCGCCGCATTGGTAACTGCGGACAGAGAGCTGGCGCGCCGTGTTGCCTCGGAATTGGAACGTTGGAATATTAAAATAGACGATTCGGCCGGCCGCCCGTTGCACCTGTCGCCAACCGGAATTTTTTTGCGGCTGATACCGTTTGCCGTTGAAAACAATACTTTGGATGCCGCTTGGTTGTCATTGGCAAAAAATCCATTTACCCGGTTAGGAATGGATAAAAACGACCTGCGCCG
Organism: uncultured Alphaproteobacteria bacterium; assembly: GCA_944391395.1. Taxonomy (GTDB): domain Bacteria; phylum Pseudomonadota; class Alphaproteobacteria; order RF32; family CAG-239; genus CAAFZY01. The sequence goes on along the minus strand of CALXTI010000006.1, from coordinate 46,589 downwards.
CAAAATCAGAGAATGGGAGCTTGCTAAACGTCGCCCGCTTTATTCCGGCATACACCGTGAAATCCCCGAACAATTACAAAATTGTCTGCGCCAAATACAACAAACGGTTGCGCCGTTACAAGTTTTGTATGCCGAACCGGAAGTTGATTTTGCAAAAATGTTGCAGACGCATCTAACCGTGGCTGAAAAACTGGCGACGGTTTTGGATTTATCTTCCGACGCAAAACAAACGACTGAAAAAATGTTATGGAGCGGTGATGACGGCCGCGCGGCATCGGCTTTTTTCAACCGGCTTTTACCTCAAGCCGAAACATTGGGCAAAATTGAACCGGCGCAATATGCCGCTTTATTAACGGTTTTGATGTCCGGTCAAACCGTCCGAGCCGGATACGGTACGCATCCGCGTCTTAAAATTTTGGGTCCGATTGAGGCACGTTTCAATCATTATGACAGAGTTATTGTCGGCGAGGTCAACGAGGGCGTCTGGCCGGCGCTTTCAAGCGGAGACCCGTGGCTTTCCCGCCCGATGAAAAAAGATCTCGGCATGTCTTTGCCGGAAACCTCGGTCGGCATTATGGCGGCGGATTTCAGCCAACTTTTGTGCGCGCCGGAAGTCTATTTAACCCGCGCTGCCCGTGTCAACGGCACGCCGATGAACAAATCACGTTGGCTTTTGCGTTTGGAAACCGTCTGGACGGCTTGCGGTTTTCCGCTTGGTTTATTGGAGAGCACCGCATATTTGCATTTAGCATCTCAATTATACCGTCCGGAAAAATATGTTGCCATAGAGGCGCCGGCGCCGTGTCCGCCCGTAAGCGCGCGCCCGCGTTGCTTGTCGGCCAGCACGATAGAAACTCTTATGCGTGACCCGTATGAAATATATGCTTCCAAAATTTTGCATTTAAAACCGTTGAACGAGTTGGATATGAAATTGTCGCCCAGTGATTATGGAAATATCGTGCATCGTGTCTTGGAAATTTTTAACCGGCGCTATCCGTGCCAACTGCCGATAAACGCCAAAGATGAACTGCTTTCTATTGGTTCGGCGGAGTTCCGAAACAGTGATATTGCACCGGAGGTTAAAGCCTTCTGGTGGCCGAAGTTTGAAAAAACGGCGGAATGGCTGCTGCAAACCGAAAGTGAATATCGTCCGCATGTGGCGCAGGTTTTTAGTGAAGTGCGCGGACAAATGGAATGGGATGCTCCCGCCGGAAAGTTTACGGTTGAGGCTCGTGCCGACAGAATAGATGTTACTTCTGAAGGTATGGTAAATATTATTGATTATAAAACCGGCGAACCGCGCAAACCCAAAGAAGTCAAAGCCGGTTATGCGCCGCAGCTGCCGATAGAAGGGCTGATTGCCCAAAACGGCGGGTTTTGCGATAAAGAAGGAAAAAAACTGCCGCCGGCGGAAGTTGAGAAATTATTATATTGGCAGTTGGGTGTCAAAGGTGTTGAAGTTCCGCTTGAAAACGGAAAATTGCTGGCAGATACCGAAGAAAAGTTAAAAAAACTCATTCATGCTTTTGATTTTGATACCACGCCTTATTTGGCGCGTCCAAACCCGAAACATTTGCCGAAATATTCCGATTATGAACATTTAGCAAGAGTTAAGGAATGGTCCGTACGTGAAGATGAGGATGGAGAGGAATAGACGCCATGGCAGAAAATCCGAAAATAAAACAAGAACAGGATAAGCTAAAACAAATTGCCCGTCGGCAACAGGGCGAGGCTGCAAATCCCGAATTTTCGGTATGGGTGGAAGCCTCCGCCGGCACCGGCAAAACCAAGGTTTTGTCCGACAGAGTGTTGCGCTTGTTGTTAAACGGCGTCAGTCCGGAAAGGATTTTGTGCCTGACCTATACCAAAGCCGCCGCCGTGGAAATGAACGCCCGTATTTCTGCCCGCTTGGCAAAATGGGCGGTTGTTTCCGATGATAAATTAAAAGAAGAGCTGGAAAATTTATCGGACGATTGCTCCGATTCTGAAAAGTATGCCGTTTTGTCCGCCCGCGCTCGCACATTGTTTGCCGTTTTGCTGGATATCCCCGGCGGCATGAAAATCCAGACCATACACAGTTTTTGCCAGGAAATTTTGAAACGTTTTCCGCTGGAGGCCGGTATCTCGCCGTATTTTTCGGTGATGGACGACCGCATGACGGCCGAAGCTTTAGATAACATCTGCAACAACCTGATAGCACAGGTGGAGCAAGCCCCCGAAACAAAAATCGGGCAGGCGATTGCCTATCTGACACGCAACGTTCGTGAATTCAAATTTCCGGAATTGTTAAAAACTTTGGCGGATAATCGTAACAAATTAATCGATATGTTGGCGCATTATCCCGATTTGACATCGTTCTTAAACGAATTGCGCCGCCGTTTAAACCTCAAGCAAGACGAAACGGAAGAAGAAGCACAAGCTGAATTTTTTTCCGGTTTGGATATGGCGTTGTTAAAAAAGATTGCCGCCGCATTGGCGCAAAGCGGAAAAACCGATAAAGAAAAAAGCGCGAAACTGACCGAAGCCATGCAAAATGCTGATTTTGCCAAATACAAAAGCGTTTTTTATAACAAAGACGGTAAAATTTATGATAACCTGGCCTGCAAAGCGGCGGTTAAAGCTTATCCGGAAATTATAACGGAAATGCAGCGTTTGGCCCAGGATATTTCCGCTTTTGACAATCACTTGCGGCGGATTCGTTTGTTTGCATCAACGGCAGCGGTGATAACCGTGGCAGAAAAACTGGCTTTGGATTATAAAGCCTATAAACAAAGGTACGCCCGCCTTGATTATGAAGATTTGATTGTATTGACGCGGCGATTGCTGGAAAGTGATGGTGTCGCGGAATGGGTGCTGTTCAAATTGGACGGCGGCATCAGCCATGTGTTGATTGACGAAGCGCAAGACACATCTCCCGGACAGTGGGCGATTGTCAAAGCCGTTACCGGCGAATTTTTTGCCGGCCGCGGTCAGAAAGATGAAAAACGAACGGTTTTTGCCGTCGGCGACCGCAAACAGTCTATTTATAGTTTTCAGGGCGCCGATCCTGAAGAATTTGACCGTATGCACCGCTATTTTGCCGATACGGCGCCGGATTTTGCCAAAGTGCGTTTGGATGTTTCTTTCCGTTCCACCCGTGCGGTGTTGGAAACGGTCAATGACTTGTTCGCTTGTCCGGAAGCAATGTCCGGGGTGGTCATCGGTGAAGAAAAAGTGGAGCATATCCCGTACCGTTTGGGGGCTGCCGGCCGGGTGGAAATCTGGCCCTTGACCGAAGGAGAAGAAGAAAGCGACGATTCGTGGTATCCGCCGGTGGAACGCCGCGGCAAAATTTCCGCCAGCGCCAAGTTGGCCGCTCAAATCGCCCGAAAAATTTCCCGGATGGTAAAAGATGGTGAGATGTTAGAATCCAAAGGGCGTCCGCTGCGGTATGGCGATTTTATGGTTTTGGTGCAGCGTCGCAATGCTTTTTTGGAAGAGTTTGTGCGGGAGTGTAAAAAAGCGGGTGTCGCCGTTACCGGCGTGGATAAGTTAAAACTTTTGCAGCAAATTGCGGTGGAAGATTTGCTCTCTCTCGGGCGTTTTCTTTTGTTGCCGCAAGATGATTTAAGCTTGGCCGAAGTCTTGAAATCACCGTTGTTTGATTTGACTGATGATGATTTGTTTAAACTATGTTATAATCGCGACGGTGTTTCTTTATGGAGCCGCCTCAATACTGATGCCGCGTATCAACAAGCGGCGGCAACGCTTTCTGAGCTGTTGAACAAAGCCGATTATGCTCGTCCGTTCGAGCTTTATAATGAAATTTTGACCACTTTGGGCGGTCGCAAAAAATTTATTGCCCGCCTTGGGGAAGAAGCTGAAGATGCTTTGGATGAGTTCATTAATTTAACATTGCGGTTTGAAGAAGAGCATATTCCCGATTTGCAGACTTTTATTTCATGGATAAGCGCCGATGATATAGAAGTTAAGCGTGAATTGGAACAATCGGAAGACGACGCGGTGCGGATTATGACGGTTCATGGTTCCAAAGGTTTGCAGGCGCCGATAGTTTTTCTGCCGGATACCGTGCGCGTGGCGAATGTCAAACGCGGTGCCGGTTTGCTGCTGGATAAAAACGACATGGCATATTATCCGTTATCGGCCGGTGGTTATGACGATACGTGCAATACTTTGCATGAACAAAACAAAACTAAGGCTTTTGATGAATACCGCCGTTTGCTTTATGTCGCCTTAACCCGGGCTGAAGATTGTTTGTACATCTGTGGCTATAAAGGTGCCAAAGATGCAGATTCCCGTTCATGGTATACATTATGCCGCACGGCGTTGGAACAAATCGGTATGCCGGCGGAAGACGGCGCTTTGGCATATTCCTGTCAGCAAAGCGGTGAGGCGGATAAAGAAGAAAAAACACAAAAGTTTAACATGGAAAACACACCGCCAGCCGATTGGTTGTGGCTGCCTGCCGTCGTGGAAACACCTCTATCCAGACCGTATACTCCCTCGCATCCGGAAGATGAAGATGCTGATTTACCGGCTGTTTCGCCGCTTGCCGACAACGGAAAATATTACCGCCGCGGTTTGTTGATGCACCGTTTGCTGCAATTTTTACCGCCGCAAGCCGATATAGCGGCAAAAGACAACTTAATCGAAACTTTTTTACAAAAGAATGCTGCGGATATGCCGCCGGAATTTTGCTGCCGCATCAAGAAAGAAATCTTGCGTTTGTTCGCAGACAATAGGTTTAAATTTATTTTCGGCGCCGGTTCGCAAGCGGAAGTTCCGGTGATGGGTGAGGTTGACGGCCGGATAATTTCGGCGCAGATTGACCGACTGATAATCACTGAAGACAAAATCATGATTGTCGATTTCAAGACCAACTGCCCGCCGGCGGAAGAAATCAAAGACGTGCCGCCGGTGTACAAAAAACAATTAGCCGTTTATAAACAATTGATTGAAAAAATTTATCCCGGTCTTCCGGTGGAAACGTTCATTTTGTGGACGAACTCGGCAAATTTAATGCAAATTTCTTAAAAATTAAGGTTGTTTTTAGAATATTTGTCTTTAATATAAAAGACAGAAACATTATATATTTTATATAAAGAATAAAGAATAATTTTTGAAAGGAAAAGAGCATGCTTTCTATTAATGACAGTCAGTTTCAAAGCGAAGTGTTAAATTCCAAAGGCTTGGTTTTGGTGGATTTTTGGGCGGAATGGTGTGGGCCGTGCCGCCAACTTGGCCCGGTGTTGGAAGAAGTTTCCAAAGAAATGGGCGATGGTGTGAAAATTTGCAAAATGAATGTGGATGAATCTCCCAATACGGCGGCTCAATACGGAATACGCAGCATCCCGACCATGTTTTTGTTCAAAGACGGCAAACAAGTAGATGTCAAGGTGGGTTTCAATTCTCAGGCAGCCATTGTTTCATGGCTTAATTCCCACAAATAAGCGATTATGAACGTTTAAATATTAAAAAATCCGGAATTTTCCGGATTTTTTAATATTTCCGTAACTTGATTTTGCTTAAATAATTTTGTAATAATAAAATTAAATTAAAAAATAAACGTGAGGACGGCAAAAGATGGTCAAAATCAATGATATATTTTTCTCGGATATTTACATCACACCGGAAAAAGTGGCATACATCCCAGATGATTTAACGGAAAACGGATTGCAGATATTTGTGGCCTCCGATTTTGAGGAATTTTATAAATTGGTGGAAGATTCGTATGAAGGAAATTCCAGTTATTCGGTATTATATGAAAATGTGTTTTTCCGTGTAGAAAGAACCATGACCATCACCGGCGTTCAATACTGTATTCGTAAAATGCCGAAAGTTGTGCCGGATTTTAGCACCTTGGGCTATCGCAAAGAATTGGCGACGTATCTTAACGGCTTATGCAAAGCCTCGGGGCTGATTTTGTGGGCCGGTGCGACAGGTTCGGGTAAAACAACATCCATCTCGGCATTGTTAAAAGAATTTTTGGTTCGGGAAGGCGGCTTTGCCTATACGATTGAAGACCCGTCCGAAATGCCGCTTGACGGTGAATATACCGCGTTAAACGGTTCTTTTGGTTTATGCAAACAAACACAACCGATTAATAATAACTGGGGCGAATCCTTAAAATCCGCCTTGCGTTCCAAACCGCGTTATATTATGGTCGGCGAGATCCGTACGCCGGATGCCGCCAGCGAGTGCCTGCGTGCCGCGACTTCCGGCCACCTTGTCTTATCCACGATTCACGCCAATAATATTCCGGATGCCATAAATTCGGTCGTGAAATATGCATCATCGGCGGATATGAGCGAATCTCTGGCGTATGATTTATTGTCCCGCGGCATGCTTGCCGTGTTGCATCAGTCTTTGCGTGGTGTTGGTCATAAAACGCCGGTATTGCGTTTTCTGTTTGCCAATCCGGATACCACTAAAGGATGCCAGGTCAGAAGCATTATCAAAAGCGGTAAATTAAACTTGGCAACGCCGATTGAAACGCAAATGACTCGTATGGCACAGGGACGACCGCTGTTTGAAGATATTTAATTTGCAAGAAATATAAAAAATCCGGAAATATCCGGATTTTTTTATGATTATGAGATACTCTTTTATTCAAATATCCAACTGATAGTGTTTTGATTTTTGCAAAACTCCTTTGCCGTCTTTTTTTCTATGGGCAAAGAAAGTTTACCGCCCCATTCAAATTCTTGCAAATTGTCCGCAGCCAAAAGAGATACTTTCAACAACCCTAAATGCTCCTCTTGACTGAAAGGTCTGGAAATCATCTCTATACAGGCGGCTTTGCTTAAATTAGGTATCGTTATCATAAAGTTGCGTTGTCCCGGCATGACCATGCTGCCGTTTATATCTTGCCCGAGAATAATTTCCCGACCGATAGCGCTGATGATTTTATCATCATGTTGCATATCTACCGGCACCAAGTTGTTTTTGATGGCATTAGAGGTGTTCAAACCCCAATAATCAGGCCGAACTTTATAATGATTGCGAATGTTCTTTACCAAAACGGATAACTCTTGATGTGCGGCGTTAAAACGCGTGTCTTGTCCCGGCAGACACACAAACAAAACCACGACCGACAAGATGACCAACGTTGCCGCAAAGCTCCAAAAATATTTACCATGATAAAAATTCAGGAGCATTGCGGAACTTTGCTTTAATTTATCCGCCAAACGGATTTGCATTTTAACCTCCCATGGCGCTGGTGATTTGATCTTGCATTTCAAACACGCCGAACACCGCCCAGGCGATAACGCCGGCCACCGCCAGCAAAGCGGCCATGTTTAACAAAGAAGCTTTTTGTTCAATCATGTAAACGGATTCTTCTAACCAATCGTCGGCAAGTTTTTCCAGAGCTTCTTCAAAGTTATCCAATTCCGAATAAATTTTTAAGTCTGCAATGATTTCTTTATCCGGAAAATTCAAGCCGGTTTTCATCAAAGCTTGTCCGAGGTTATCACCGTTTTTAATGAAAGCAAGCGTTTTATCGATACGTTCTTTAAGATAAGCGTTTGAATCTCGCCGCAAAGATTGTAAAGCCGTTGAAACCGGCACACCGCCTTTCACCAAAGCCGACAAAGCCAGCAACCAAGTAATGCCGATAAAAACCTTATACAACGACCATGGCGGAATATTGTCGATGGCGGCGCGTATCGGTCCGGTCCAAATACCGATTGTAACATAAACCACAAGCATAACAATCGGGAAAGAAACAAAAGCGACCAGCCAGTTAACCCTAATCCAGTCGGAAATATCGACCAATGTACGGGCGGTTCCGACCCAACGCACATCCGGAGCAGCGTCAATCATCGGCGGCACCATGTAAGCGCCGATAGCCCAAATAATGACAATAGACATCATAAACAAAAATGACGGATATGATATGGCGCCGATAATCGGGCGAACCATTTTGGTAGAACCCTCGGTTACTTTAATCAGGTTTAACAAAGCACTTTCCAAATCGGAAACATCACCCACGGAAAGCATCAGTCGTTCGCGGCTCGGCGCCCATCCTTTAAGCGCATCGGAAAAAGGCAAACCGTTTTGCAAGGCGCGTCCCCAGCTGGCAAGAGCGATGGCCATCGGCTCGCTTGGATTTTTACCGCCGTTGGTGATACCGTCGTGCAACATATCCAAAGCATCCATCAAAGAAAATCGGTTGCGCATCAAAGCGGCCAGTTTACGATAAATTTTCAATCTGGTTTCATTGGAAAAATTACAAATCATCTTTGCGTAATAAACTTCAATAGAGTTTAAGGAACGCATTGCTTTGTTAAAGGATGTTGCTCGTTTTTTTTCTGCCATAATTTACAAACTCCTAGTAAACCGGACGCTGATCAAGCAATCCGCACCAGCGTTCAACTTCATCTAAATCAATATACCCTTTTAGCATTCTTTCCAAAGCCGCATCACGCAAAGGCCGGCCGTCCAGTTCGCTGGTCCAATAGTCGATGGCGCGTTTGGTGTCGCCGCTTATCATCAGCTGCAGGAACATGGCGTCCGGCAAAATAATTTCCGGCACCGACATACGGCCGCTAAAACCTTTATAACCGCAATATTTGCAACCTTCGCCGCGGACGAAAGTGTTTTCAATGCCAAAATCGCCTAACGCGGTTTTTAAACGTTCAAAAGAAGGGTCGTTCATACGTTCTTTAATAGATTTCCGGCAATAAGGACAAAGCTTGCGGAACAGACGTTGCGAGATGAGTCCTTTAATCAATTCCGGATCGCCCAACATGTAAGATTGAATACCCATATCGCGCAAACGGGTAATAATGGCCGGTGCTGAGTTGGCGTGCAATGTGGACCATACGCCGTGGCCTGACAATGCGCCTTTAAATGTCAATTCGGCGGCGGAAAGCGAACGAATCTCACCAACCATCATCACGTCCGGGTCGGAACGCAAAGCCGCGTTCAAGGCTTTTGTAAATTCGGCCTCTTTTTCCTCTTCGGTGTTGGCGTTGGTCACCGGCATTTGCCGCGCTCCCGGAATAGGGTATTCCGGCGGATCTTCCACCGTAATTAAGTTAATTTCATAATTTTTTTCTTGCAAGAGCTTAATCATGTTTCTTTGCAAGGTTGTGGATTTGCCGGAACCCGTTGGTCCCGCAACGATATTCAATCCGACCGGCACGGCGCGTAAACGGTAAAATAAGTTTTCTTCCCGTTCGCCAAAGCCCAAAGATTTTAAATCCGAACTGCCGTCCGGATTGTCATCGGCGTACAACAAACGCATGACCAGATATTGCGAACCAAACGCAATCGGGTTGAATTGCAAACGAATGGCCAACACATTGTGCGGCAGCATCAATTTGCCGTTTGAACCGCGCAATGGCGTGGCGCCTAATTTTTGTGCGCCCTGAAATTCATTTTGCGCATAGTTTGAATCGGAAATATCGGCGGAAGCAAACGCGGCGCGGACAAAAGCTTCGCCCCATTCCTTGTTATATTCCATTTGTCGCTGCATCATGCCGTTGACACGGAACATAATGACTGCCGAATCCGCAACAATAACGTGAATATCAGAAACTTTTTGTGCAGAAGCGCGGGCAATGACATTAATAAAGTCGATTTGCATCTGCATCTGATCGTGGGTTTCGCTGTCGACGTTAGCCACACCCGAACCGCGCTCGGCAAAAGCATAAATGGCGGTAATCTCATTTTGACTGACATATTCCGGAGCTTTAATCGGAATTTTTCTTCTTTTAATGGTTTTTTCGAAGTTGTAAACCGGACCGTCAAAACGATGATCTTTTGACACCAAGTAAGTGCCGTCGGAAAATAAAGCCACCAGACGTCTTGTTTCATCATTGATGGAAATGTCGGAACCGGGCAAAGTCAGAAGTCTATTGTTATTGGCAAACAATTCTTCCAGTATGTTTTTCTTTTTCCCCTGTTCTGCTTCGCTTTCAGCCAAATAAGAACCGGAAGGCGCAGAGCCTCCAGTCTTATTTTCTTTGCTGTTTTCTGTCTGAGTAGCCATTTTTCGACAACCCTGTTATTTCACAAACATACCGGCTCCCAAAGAAGGAACACCGCGCTCGGAAGCGATTCCGCTTGAGGCTTTTTTAGGTGCTGCGGCAGCCGCCGGTTTTCTTGGCGCTTTGGCGTTTGTCGTGGCCGTACCTTCCATGTTTTCCGGTTCCATGGTCATGGCACTGCCGCTTGTATATAGATAATCTTTCAAGCCGTTGCGATCAAATTGAATATAATTTGGCGTAATGGCTTCAATGGCATGACCGGTTTGTAAAATAGTTCCTTTTCGTGCCAAGAAAGATTCACCTTCTTTGTTAATCAGTTTGGCCACCAAGTCATCACCTTGACCGGTAATGTCCATAATGGCGTATTCTTTGGATATGTTTATCGGAACGATTTTTGCGTCAATGGAAGTCGTTACGGCTGCATTTTTGTTGCCGCCTTCACCGCCTTCATTGCCGAAGGGGTTCTCCTGACGGTTTTTGGCAGCCAGAGCTTCGGCTTCAATCCGTTTCTTTAACTGAATGTTTTGCGCGGTCAAACTTGCCAATGTGCGGTCATGGTTGCTTTTGGCGTTGTTGGCTGACTGAATGGCTTTGTTTGACAAAGTGTTTAACGCTTCAAGTTTTTGTTTGAAATTCTCGACCAGAGATTTTCTGTCGGCCTCAACCTGGCGCATTTGTTTATAGATTTCCGCGTTTTCGGCAATCCATTTCTGATTTTCTTCCAACATGCGGTTCATATAAGCATTTAACACTTTCTTTTGTTTGAGCTTTTCCAACTCTATTTCTTTTTCCTTCAAGAGCTGCTGTTCTTTTAACACTTTTGCTTCTTGTTCTTTTTTCCACTCAAACTCTTTGCGTTTCTTTTCTTCTTCCGCTGCGATTTTTTCTTCTTCGGCTCTTTCGCGTTGAGCTCTGATAGCTTCGATTTCATTGCGGATTTTTTCACGCCGCAGTTCCAAAGTCAGCAAAGTCGTCTGTTTTTCAATATCAGACATTTGGCTGAACAAATCATTGTCAATTTTTGCCAATACGTCATCACCGTATTCCTCAATGCTTTTAGGTGCCGGTGCTTTTTGTTCCGCGGCAGGAGCCATTAAAGGATTGTTTTTTGTTGTATTTGCGGCGCCGGGCTGGACGGCGGGAGCGGCAGGAACATCATTTTCAATGCCCAAAGAAAAATCCATGTCCTGGTTAAAACTATCCGGAGCCGGTGCGGCATTTGTGCCGGCAGCAGCATTTTCCGTTGCCGGTTGTACCGCAGGAGCCGGAACCGGAGCCGGAGCTTCGGTTGCCGGTGCCGGTGAAATCAAAGCGGCATTGTCCAAAGGAATAACATCGTCGTTCGGCAATGTGTTCGGCAATTCCGTATCCATGGACAAATCAGCCGAAGGCAATGCAGCCTCGTTGGCATTATTTTCGGGTGCAGCCGTTTCATTGTCTTCAACCAGAGAGACAACGCCTTGAGCTTCACAGGGTTTGGCTGCATTTAAAGTGATAAACGAAACCAAAGCCGCAGTGAGTAAATTTTTATATAAAAGCTTATAATACATATATCGCTCCTTCGTAATACCAGTTATGGCTGTTTATATCATATTTAATAGTATTAATCTTAAGTCCTGAAAAATTCATTAACAAATCTTTCCATTGTTTCGGATCATGATTGGATGTGAAAGTAAACTTGACCGAACGATAGACATTTTTTTGCGGAGAGGTCCAAGATTCCGTTCGCATATTTATATTCATCTGGAAAGCCTGGAACAAATCGTTAAGCATGTTGACCAAATCCACCCCGTTTTTCTCCGGCGGAGAATTTAATGTCTTCACATCCGTAATCGGGACGGAAACAACGACGCTGTCGCCGCGGTCGGAAATCGACCGGCTGGAAAATGTGACGCCTGAATTATCAAGAGCGTGATCCATCCATGAAAGTCGCCCGATTTCACGTTTCCATGAAGTCACCAAACCGCTTGAAGTGCAGGTGATGCCTTCTATTTTCCATCCCGGGACAACAATGCTGACCACATCTTGAGTTGCCTGAAAGCATTTATCCAGCATGGCCTGCGGATCAGGAATGCTTTCCCAGGGTTTGGGTTCGGGCGGTGGTGGCGCCTGTTCGATTTTTTTGACCGGAACCGGTGCAATAATTGGTTTTTTGGGCGGTGCTAAGAAAATCGAATTGATTAATGTCGAAACCAGCCATATGGCGATAACGGCAATGGCGGCCACAACGGCAAACAGTTTCGGACCGCGCAAAGCGCGTATTTTTTGTAAATAAGCCGTGGCGCCTTTGTCGACCATGTCCTCAAGGGACATTTCTTCGGTTTCGTCGATTCCCCATTCCGCCGGAGCGATTTTGCGTCCCCAATCCGGAACGGCCAACATCGACATAAACTGTTCTTTGGCATCTTCTTCATTCAAAAACAGCATATCACCGTCGGAAAGGATGATATCGTTTCTGGCGCAGACATACCACCATCCGTTGTTTACTTTGAATACCGCCAAAAAGGACGAACGGTCGGATAAAGCCGTTGCAACCATAACCGCCGCCGCCGGCATTTTTTTCTTATATCCTTGGTAAGAAACACAAAGGCCGAATTGCGGTGATTTTCCGGGTTTTAGGCAGAATAAATCAGCCCCTTCCAAGACATTTTCCGATGCCTCGATAATTTCCGTAAACGGATCATCCCGGTTTTGCAAAGGCTGCCAGAAGAGGCTGGCAGCATAAGCCACACTGCCGATATTAAAGCTGGTGCCCCAGGCTTTGGCTTCATCTCTTTCCGGGGAATTATTTTCTCCCCCGGAATAGTTTTCATCTAAATTAGCATCTTCCAGCACGGTTTTTCCTTTCCGTTAGTAAGTCATTCTTGATTCCGGTGACAACGGCGTGTCTAACACGACAGGTGTCAGCATAATCACCAAAATACTTCTGGTTTTTTCAGCCGTCGCCGTGCCGCCCAAGAGAGAATTGTCAGCCGAGCCGACGCCTGACTTGTTGGCGGTGTTTTCAACACGTTCATAACCGCTCAAAATCAATGTTTCGCCGGATTTTAACGCAACTTCCTGCGTAAAGCCGCGAGTTTCGATAATCGGGTTTTGAATATATTGACCGCTGATTTCTTCCGAACCTTCACCGCTACCGGAACCGCCCAAGTCAACTCTTTCCAATTCGATTAAGTCCGAAAGCGTCATGTTAAACATCAACATTAAGCGTCCGTGTTCCAAAATTCTCGGCAAAACATCAAGCGTAAAGCCTGTTTCAATTTCCTCGGTTTCCGTTGACAGGTCATAATAACTGCCGTCGCTGCCGGAGTTTGTTTTGGTGATTTCGGAAATATAATTCTGCGTCCGAACCACTTGAATAGGCGCAGGCTTGTTGTTCAGGGTCGTTACCGTACCGCTGGTAACCAACGTGGTCGTACCTTGTTCAGACAAAGCTTGAATAGCGCCTTGCAGCGTCCAGCTACCGGAAACAATCGCCATTGACAAGTTTTCAGTAATTTCAGCACCCAAACCGCTACCAGGGCTGGCAAATCCCAAGTCAGTAATGTGACTACCGCTGATACCGCCGCCGGCTCTGGTACCGTTAAACACGGCGCCCAAGTTCAAGCCGTATTGGTCGCTGTCGGTAATCGATACCTGCAGAACCTTAACGCTGATGGCGACTTGGCGCGAAAGCCGGACATTTTGTTCGTTAACAAATTTTGCCACTTTGCGAATGTCGGTCGGTGTGCCGGTTAAGGTAATGGTACCGTTGGATTGGTCCATAGTTAATTGTGCGCCGTCGCTGATCATTGATTTGATGGAAGCCTCAACGTTGGTCCACAAATCAATATTGGCGGTATTTGTTAAAGATACCGATGAAGAGCCGGCACTACCTTCGGTGGACGAACCGCCGACGTTGACCGATAAGGTCGGTTTGGTCGGAAGAGTGTACAATACAAAGGTTTTGGTGATGTATTTGTAGAAATAAATTTGTTTGTTTTCATATTTCCACCAAATGCCGAAACGGTTGGATACTTCATCCAAAAGTCCGCTCAAAGGACCTTTGTATGAAACCAACATTTTCGTGCTGTCCGTCCACTGGGCGCCGATTGTTTCCAAACTCGGGGCGTTGCCGTCGGCCAGGCTTTTGGAATCGTCTTCCAGTTCCTGATCGTAACGAACGGACAACGATGTGATTTTATTAATCATATCGCCGATTTCAAACAAAGTAATCGGTCGGTTGCTGATTAAGGTGATACCGTCGGCAGCTTCCAGATAACTCGGCACGGGGTCGCCTTCATATTCAACCTCACTGGTATCGCCGAGCCAGATATCGTCTTTTACTCGGATAACGTCCGTCGGTGCGGGCGTGGTCGGCATTTTTGCCTCTTCTTTTAGCGCGACCGTGTTTTCAACCTCGCGCTCCAATGTTGCGTCCAAATCGGTTGAAACGGAGCAGGCTGCCATCAGCCCGGCTACGGTCGTTCCAATAGCCAAATTGATAATTTTATTCATACGCATTCTCATCCTCCATTGTTTCAACCACTAAAACACGGTTTCCTTTATAAAACGTTGCAATCGGTGCCGGGCGCGCTCTGGCAAAAGCTCTGATTAAAGCCGAGCTGACATCGGCAAAGCGTCCTCTGAACATGGCGCCGGCGCTCAAAACATAATTGCGGTTTGTGTTCCAAACCAGGCGCCAACCTGACTTTTCGCTCCAATCCGTCAACAAGGCCTTTAAATTTTGCCCTTCTTCGGCCAGCCAGTCTTGGACGGGATCTTCAATATCTTCCATGCCCTCTTCATCTTCTATGTTGCCGCTTACGCCGTCCTCATCCGTTTCGGAAACATCTTCTTCGACGGTTTCTTCGGCGATTGCCGTCAAATCCCCTTCCGGATTGATTTGTTCTTCGTATTCAATAACTTCATCTTCGATTGATGGCGGAATGGATGCGGCAAGGTTGTTTCCGGCGCCTGCCTGCGAAATCATTGAATCACGCGGCGTTCTTTCGCCGTATTCTCTGAAGTCGGCAGCGGTCCCGGTATAATTGACAAACGGGTCGGACGGACATAATTCCGGATCATTTGTTGTTTGGCAGATATAATCGTCCGGCGGCAGCACAACATCCTCCGCGGCGACAACCCGAGCCGGACAATTTGGCCCCGTGCATGGCGCTGTGTATGTGGAGTTTTGGTGTGCGCAGCCTGCCATGCCCGCTAAGCAGACCAGTAAAAATAGTTTTTTATTCATGTTCAAATCCCCTTTGTCACACATAATATTTTCCAATCATATAGGTTGCAAATTAAATAATCAAGCTTAACAAAACACTTATTACCAAGGTCGATAATAGGCGTTATTGCTGTTTTGATTGACCACAACCTCCTCATCATTGTTAAACCGAATGTTCCTAATAATAAATGAATTTGGCTCACGCGAAGTGAAAACAATATTTATTTTTCTGAAATCCACGCCTCGATTGGCTAAAATGGTGCTGAGCAAATTGAGGCGTTTTTTTTGCAAAGCAAAAGAGCTGGTGCCGTCAATCCGGATTTCGATATACATATCATCGTTATCGCGGGCGCTGTCGGCAAAAGCGTGTATCCAACGCAATGTCTGCCCGGATATCTCGGCGCGGTTCGGTTGGAAAGAAAGCCGAAGCTCTGCCGGCAAAATCTGTGTTGTACCTTGGCCGTTGTCGTCACCGGACACAAATCCGAAGAAATCTATGCCGGATTTCTTTTTTGCCGTTTTTTTCGTTGTCGGCTGAGAACCGTTTTGTTCGCCGTCTTTATCGCTTGAAAACCAAGAAGCGATGCTTTTGAACAATCCGCTTTGTTTTTCGTCATCATTAAGCTTGCTCTCGTCGACGGCGGTTTTTTTAGCGGCGTTTTTCTCCGCCTCTTTTTCTGTGTCGTCCGCCTTTTTGTCATCCGGAGATGCTGTCAACTGCGGTGTCAGGTTTGTATCGTTCATAATGTCTTCCGGAATGGGAATAAGCAGGTTTTGAATCATCTGATACGCGACCTTTGTTTCCTTTTCGCTCTCGGCTTTTCCTTCCGGTTTCAAGGCTTCGGTAACTTTCTTTTCATCGCTTTTTGCGGCCTTTTGTGCAAGATTGTCTTCTGCTGCGCGCACTTCCGCTTTTTGTTCTTCTTCGGCAAAATATTCCACCACAGCCTGATTTTTTGCAAATTTATTTCCTTTTGCCACCACCCAGGGACTGTCGTTTTCGCTTTGTTCAGACATCTGCGTCCATTCGTTTTGTTTCAAATCGGCTTCGGCCAAGGTTTTTTCTTCCGTAAAATCGTCCGTTTCGATTGTGCTGACCAGATTGTTCGGCTCAAGCATGGCAATTTGCGCCGCATTTGCACTTTGTGCAACATTAATATGCGAATGGAGCGTTTCACTGCCTTCCGTGAGCGGTATGCCGCCTTCTTCTATAACATTGCTCTTATTAATGTCCGGCAGTGCCGGTTTGCTTTCGGCAAGAAGAATTTTTTCTTTTGGGGCAGTGTCGTCATCCGTTCCCGGAGCATAAACAACATTGCTTTCTTTTGCCGGCTCTGCTGTTTCGGTTTCAAAAGTATCGCTGATATCGGCGTAAACAATCCCGCTTTTTTCATAGTCGTTATCGACCTTGGCCACCGTGATAACGTTTTCTTTTTCTAAAACGATTTCCTGTGCTGCGGCCAAATCGGTGTTGACTTTGTTTTTTACGGCTTTGGGCAAATCCGACGTTGATTTCTTTTTCATTTCGGCTTGAGAATTGATTAAATCGGCCGTGTTTTCCAAAGTCGGTGTAAGCTCGGGCAAATCTGCGGTGGTGATAACATGCTGTGTCGCATCCGGCGGGGGCGGCGGCAAACTGCCGATGGCAACTTCCGGAGCTTCTTCCGTGTCGGGAATGTTGTTCAAAACGGATGCGGTCAACTTGTCGATTTCACTAACGTCAATCGTATTGTTTACCGTCTTTTTTTGGCTGTCCGCCGGCACGGAAAACAAAGAAATGCTTTGTGTTTTAAGCGGAGATTTTGCTGATGTCGCGGTATCTTCCGGCGCAGATGTAAACACTTTATTGACGCCGACAACGGCCAATAAAGAGAACAAAAAGCTCAAAATAAAATTTTTTACACCTTGCCCGTGCATGTTTGTTTTTTATACTCCTATGGCAAAAGTGCAGCAAAAACAACATGATAAGCATTTTTGCGCACGTTTGCCGGTTTCCCGTTGTCTAAAAGATACAACTAATAATATTAAAATAGAGTTAATAGAGCGGGTTAGCCGATATAAATATAAAGCGCCGCCAAAGCGGATGTCGTTACGCCGGTGCTGTTTTGGATACGATATTTTTTTGTCTTATCCGTGTATAACAAAAATCGTTTCTTTAAATATGCTCTTCATGAAAAATACGGGAGTTTTAGTCCCGTCATGATTTCCATCGGCAAATGGTCGGCAAATGTTAGAATTTTTTTTACCTTTTTTGTTTATAAAAGAACCGGTTGAATGCCAAAATTGAATATGAATTTTTTGTTACACGGTCTTACTTTATTGCAAAAACAATAGGTTACCATGTTTTCAAAGGCAGAAAAAAAACTGGCAAAATTTTTTCAAATCTGGTATTCTAAAATTGTATAAGAAGTTTTGTATTAACATTTGGGAGAAAAGCAATGAAGTTTCTTAAGAATAATGCCTTTACCCTGTTTGCCTTGGCTCTGGTCTTTGCCGTGACGATGATTGGCGATGCAAACGCACAATCTGTTATGGATACGGCCAGAACGAAAGCCGTTAACGTTTTCCAGGCAGTTAAAACCATTGTTTTCGTGATTGGTGGTTTTGGTTTGGTGGCGTTGGCTTTCCAGGCTATTTTCGGTAAAGTTAAATGGCCGTGGTTTGCCGGACTGGCTGTCGGTTTGGCTATTTTGGCCGCTGCCGGTGCTATTGTTGAATACGCTACGGGTAATAATGAAGTTGTCGGAAGCACGCTCGGCGATACTTTTGGCAATAAATAACAATCACGATTGTAAGGGAAAAGCCGTAAAAGGCTTTTCCCTTATGGCAAGTCTTCTCTGAGTAGAAACGGACAATGAAAGGGCATAACAAATGTTGGGTATAAATTTTAAGAAATATGTGTGCGCAGGTTTGTTTGCGTTTGTACTTTCTTCGATTTTATGCGCAACGGATTCTTATGCCGTGTTTGAAAACCTGACCAACACCGGTTGGGAAATTTTCGGCGGGATGCGTAAAATCATATTCGGCGCTGCCGGCTTTGGTATTATTGCCATTGCTATCGGCAGCTTTTTCGGCGCTTTGAACTGGAAGTGGCTGAGTGCGATTGTCATCGGCCTGATTGTGATAGCGTTGACCGTGGGGCTGGTTCAATATCTGGTGGCCGGCACCGGCGCTGATATCAGCGTTTCCGGCATTACCGACACGCTGGTCAATGCTGACGGCTGATTTTTTTAAAATGGAGGCGGCTATGATGGAAAGAGCAAATAAAATATTGGCGTTGTTGGCGCTCGGGATTGTTGTTTTCTTGCCGAACGCCGCTTTTGCTGCGGACGGCGATATCTTTTCAATCATCTCCAACAAGATGATCACCACCATTCAGGATGTCCGCAAGATTGTTTATGTCGTTGCTGGTTTCGGTTTGATTATGTTTGCCGTTTTGGCGGTCTTTAACAAAATCAGCTTCAAACACTTAGCTTACATTATGATTGGTTTGTCGTTGCTGTCAGTGATGATGCCGTTTATTAATTACTTCAGCGGTGCAAATTTACAAGATTCCGAATATGTTTATGATAACTTTATTGCCGGCGGCGATGCCAGTATCTTGGGCAGCAACGTGAGTGATCAAACGGATTGCACGGGTGCGATTTGCCCGGATGCTACCGAAGGTGAAGAAGGCGCTGCCAATGGCGGTCGCGAACCGTTTGAACCT
Source organism: uncultured Alphaproteobacteria bacterium (assembly GCA_944391395.1). Lineage (GTDB taxonomy): Bacteria > Pseudomonadota > Alphaproteobacteria > RF32 > CAG-239 > CAAFZY01. The sequence goes on along the minus strand of CALXTI010000006.1, from coordinate 27,673 downwards.
CTTGACGAAATTGATTCCAGCGGATTGGGGCTTCCGGGTGGTGTGGAAGGACTGGAAGAAGGCGGTTTGGCCGGTTTGGACAGCCTTACCACTCCTTACGACAGCAATGGTTGCCGCACCGTCAACGGCAAACAGGAATGCTGTGAAGGTAAAGTTAATAAAAAAGGTCAGTGCAAAAAAAGCTTTAAGGACACCATTAAGAATATCGTGAGCGTCGGTAAAGACGTCATTAATGCCGGTAAAAATGTCGCAAATGCGGTTGAATACGGTATGGGAATTGTGGATACCGTTAAAGAAGGTGCGCAAAATATCGGTGATGTTATATCCGGCGATGGCAATATCTTTGATAAAGTTAAAGGTCTTGCGGACTCTGTCGGATCCACGGCTTTTGATCTTTCCTCGGGGGCAAACTCCGGTTTGAGCGGCATACAAAATGCTCTGGGGAATATTGGCTCTGCCAGCGATACAATCCGTGGCGACAATAAGGTCTCTGACGCAATAAACAACTCCGGTGTAAATGATGTGATTGAAAATACGCAGGATACGATTAGCGATGCCCGCAAAGACGTTGGCGATTTTACCAACGATATGGGAAGTCTGGCCGGTTCGGGTAATGACGCATTAAACTTAGGCAACCGGGTTGGCGACTGGTTCAAAGGCAAATAAAAGATTAAGCGGCGGCGTGGTGTTGTTTCTGCGCTGCCGCTGAAAACGTTCTAAAAGTGGATTATTTTATCAAAACGGTTGACGAAAGACTTGATAAGCATCACTATTAAAACAATTATTAAGAGGGACAACAATGCGTGATATGATATTAAAAGCCGTTGCTCAGCCGCCCAAAATTTTTTGGGGGCCGGTGCTGCCTGTCGCTTTAAATGTCGGGTTGCAGTTTCCCCTTATGTTCATGATGATTGGTGTTGGCGATGTCAACCCGTTGATTTTTGTTTGCAGTATCTTGCTGGTGCATGGCGCGGTTGTTCTGGCCGGCACCCGTGAGCCGCATCTGTCGGCGATGATCCAGGCTTTTGGCCAAACCAACAAAGTTTCAAACAATCTGTATCCAGAAAGGGGAAATAAATTTGAGCCCTGATTTTGATTTTTTTACAATGTTCGTGGAAGGCCTGAGCAATGTTGAAGTTGCCGTGGCCGTTATTGGTTTTGTTTCGGCGACGGCTTTTGCCGTTTTGCTTTCGACCAGGTTCGGCGCTTGGGTTTTGCCGCAGCCGCGTGAATCCCGCGTGTCGGATTTTCTGCCGTTTGCCAAATTGCTTGATGACGGCATGACCATCCGCTGCACCAACGGTTCGTATGCCAGGGTTTTCCGCATCACGGGTATGGATTTGTCTTCGGCCACGCCGGAAAAGGCTTATTCCATGATGGAGGCGCGCAAATCTTGGATAGACAATCTTTCCGAATTGCAAATCGTCTGTCGGGTGATAACCCTGCGTGAACTTGCGGAAATGGAAAAGGATGAGGGCGATTTTCAAAACGAGCTTTTGGAAAAAGTATCGCAAACCTGGGCTGAAAACATGAGCCGGATTTTCACCAACCGCCACTATATTGTTCTGTCGGTTGTCGACCGCAAAGATGCTTTGAAAGATTTGAATTATGCCAGTCAGTCGCTGATAGCGACATTAAGCGAATACGGCGTTTCCCAGATGTATGAAACGCCTGACAGTCCGGCGCTTGACAGTCCGCTTTATGTGTTCAGCCGGCTTTGTAGTCCGGTGTCCAAACCGGAGCCCAAAATTCGCCATGCGGAAGGGGCGGAATTAAGCGAAATGCTGACTGCCGACCACATACATTTCACCCGCGAGGAGGGGATTATCCGTTTCTTTTCCGGGGATAAGGAGGTTTACGAGATTGCGATGGGCATTCGCACCACCGGCGATTTTATGGATGAAAGCATGATTGTTTCGTTGCTGTCGATTGATTGCGAGTTGGTGCTTTTACACAACATCCGCCCGATTTTCAAACCGCAGGCGCGGATGATGCTCATCCAGCAACAACGCATGGCGGCTTTAACGAGCTTTTCGCCCGAGGTGGTCGCTCAATATAGCGAGGCTCTGGCCGCGATTGAAGACAGTGATGCCGATTATCAGGCCTTAACGGAATATTCCATGACGATTTTGTTGAAAGGCTCCAGCAAAGAAGAGCTGGATTTCGGTGAATCCGAAGTGCAGCGCATCTGCCGTAGTTTCGGTGTAACGCCGGTGCGCGAAGGCTGGGTTACGCAGGCGACCTTCTTTAGCCAGTTTCCGACTTATGACACGTACCCGAGGACATACCGTTATTTGTCGCGGGTTGTGGCGATGGCCATTTCGTTTGACAAGCCGGCCGAAGGTTTCGGCAAGAGCGACTGGGGGCCGGGAGCAATTACGGTTTTCCGCACCATGTCCGGTTCGGCTTATCGTTTCCAATTCCATGTTTCTTCGGAAGAGTCTGCCGTGGCGCACTGTTGCATCATCGGCCCGACCGGACAAGGTAAAACAACGTTGCTGACGTTTTTGGCCGGTCAGGCGATGCGTCATGGTGATTTGAAGGTCTTTTTCTTTGACCGCCACCGCGGTGCCGAAATTTTCACCCGTTCCATCGGAGGGGCTTATGTCGGCTTTGACGGCGACAACAAAAACGTGTCCTTAAACCCGTTTGACGCCGACAACACGCCGAACAACCGCGCCTTTTTACGCCGCTGGATGAAGTCCATCACCATGGCCGACGACGCTTTGTCGGAGCGTGAAATTGCCCGTGCCGTAACCACGGCTTTTGATTATCTGCGCCCGGAAGAGCGGATTATGAAGAATCTTTACAAAAGCTGTTTCTCACCGACCGGAACCATGCGTCGCGAACTGTATCGTTGGATAAATCCTGACCAATACGGCAACATTTTCAATGCTGAAAACGATAGCTTGGATTTGAAAGCCAAGCGCTTTATGGCTTTTGACTTCACTCATATTTTTGAAGACGAAACGTTGGCGCCGGCGGTCATCAGCTACATCATGCACCGCATCCAGTCCGAAACCGGCGAAACCGGCGTTCCGTCGCTAATTATGATTGATGAAACGGCGCCGATGTTAAAACACCCGATGTTCAGAGATTATTTTATCATCGGTTTGCAGGAAGGCCGTAAAAAGCGCCAGGCTTATTTGTGCGCTTTCCAACAACCGAACATCATAGACAAGCTAGGCGTCGGCGAGGTTATCCGCGGCCAATGCCAAACGGTTATTTTCTTCCGCAACCCGCAAGCGATGCTGGAAGACTACGCCAACTGGAATTTAACTCAAAGCGAGCTTGATTTTGTGTTTGGCAAAACCTACCGTGATTTTCCGTATGCGATATTGCTGTCGCGTCCGGCAACCGGAGAGTCCGTGATTTTGGATGTCAATTTGGGTGCGTTGGGTCCGTATCTGAAACTTTATAATTCCGGCCGCAAGAATGTGTTGTTGGTCGAAGAGTTGATAAAAGAATACGGCGAAAACAACTTTGTTACAAAATATTTAAATATGGCTTAAGACGCAAAATATTGCTTGGCGTTCTTAACGCTATATGGTAGAATAATTAGAATAGGCAGACTAAAAACAAGAGGAGGTCGGCATGAGCAAGAAACAAAATTTTACGATTTATTGTTTAACCTGTGCGGGAATGATTATGCTGGCTGCTCCGGCGCATTGCCAATGGCCGACGCTTGATTTGTCGCAGGTAACCAACATGATTAACGGTTGGATCGCGCAAATCGAATCAACCTCTTCAACCATTCAATCCACCTTGTCGGTCGGCAACATTCAACAACAAATAGGCGATGCGGTCGGCGGTTTGTCAAAATTTGCGGACGCCAAAGAACTGGCCGAAAAAGCTCAAGAAAAAGTTGAAAAACAACAAAAACGCATGGAGCGCTTGGCCGAGCTGAAAAAAGAGTTTGAGGAACAGGCGGCAAACGCCAAACAATTTGCCGCCGATACCATGGGGCAGGTTCAAGGTACTATTGATGCCGGTAAAGAAATGTACAATGAAGGCATGGAAATGTACGAAGAGGGCAAGGGCTACTACGAGGAAGGCATGGCGTTGTACGATGAAGGCATGGGCTACTATGAGGAAGGTATGGGCATGCTGGATGAGGCCAAAGATATGCTTGGCGCCGGCGATGACGCCGCTGCCGGCACCGAAGAAACTCCGGAAGACGAAGAGATGCTGTCCTCTGATGAATTTATGGAAGGTGAAGCTTTAGATGATGAGGCGATTGCCGATTTGATTTCCGATACCGAATTTTCCGAAGGCAGCTGGAACGGCGAGGCGGTTGAAAACGCGGTGTTGACAACTGACGGACTTTCGGCAGTTTCTGAGGGCAATGTGGCGGAAGTCTCGATCGGGCGTCGTCCGTTTACGGGAGAAAAAGCGGAAACGGCTCCGGTTGCCGGAGAAATCTCGACCATAGATGCCGTCGCGGGAGAAAAAGCGCCGGTAGCCGACGGTGCGGTTGCGACGGATGAGGGAATGAAAGTTGTTAAACCCGAAATTGTCGGCGGCGGCAGCGCTTCTCTCAATCCGGCGGACAGAGTGTCCGGCGGCGCGGTGGCAAATACGACCGACGGCATGAAAGCAACAACGGGAACCGCAACGGCGGTTTCGGTTGCGCCGACAACAAGCGTGGCGCCGGTATCCGCCTCGGAAGTCAGACAAGCGCCGGTTCGCCGCGCTTTCACGACCGACAACGCGACTCAAAACAAGGCGTCGACAACAAGCGTAACCCCGACTGCGGCCACCGCGGCAAAGCCAACGGGCACGGTTTCGGCAAACACAAGTAAAACCGCCGCGCCGACTGCGGCAAGCGTATCAACCGGCGCTGCTCCGGCCGCGGCCGACGCGAGCCAAACTTCGGCTCCGGTCAGAGCCAAGCCGGCGGCAGCCAGACAGGCGCCGGCACGGCGGGCGTTTACCACCTCGTCGGCGGAATTTTCCCATGTTGTCAGCCGCCCGATGGCTTTTGCCCAAATGGCATCTTTCAAAACCGGTACCAACAATGACGGAAAATTTATCTATTCGGATATCATTGCGAACAAATGCGGCATAAACTTTGACGAAGTTGATGAAGATAAAATTAAAGAATGTGTCAAGATTTGGGTTCTGGGCATGGGCGACCCCAATGCCGAAACCGCCACGGAATGGAAAAATCAATATAGCGAAGCGCTGCGCGACCATGTCGCGGGAAATTTGGCGGATGCTTTGGTGCAAAAAAACTATTCCGCCTCGTTTGATACCGAGGTTGCCGATGATTTGGACAACAAGTCGCAGGCTTTGAGCAACGAACGTGAAGAAATTTCATTTTCCGGTAAAACAACTCAAACCAATCAAGAGATAATGATTCGTTTGATGGAGGCAACGGCCAGTCAGGCGATTACCAAGTCTTGGTCGTCGGTTGCGCAAATAGACAAGAGCTATTATGAAGAGGAAGAAGCCGATGAATAAGAAACTTTTGTTTTTTACCTTTTTGTTTGGCTTGGTTTTGTGCTTGCCGCGTTCAGTGCGGGCGGATATAGAATCTATTAGTGCTACAATTAAAGGGGGGATTGCTAACGTTCAGACAAATGCCAAAACCATACAGGATGCGTCGGAATCTGTTACCAAACTGAAAGATACCGTTGCGCAAGGGGTAACGGGTGTTATGGATAATGTCAACGAAATCAAAGAAGTTGCCACCAATCCGGCTTTGATTACCGGGGCTGTTACCGATGCCGTCGGCGGCATCAAAACAAAAGTCTTGGGCGGTCTGCAGGGGGCGGTGGACGGTTCGCAAAACGAAGATGAGCTGATTGAAAACGTAACCGAAAATTACACCCGCGAATTTGGCGCCGACAACAGCATTACCAAGGCAAAAAAACTGCAGGCGGCAATCAACAAAAACCTGGGTGAAAACGCGGCTATTCTGTATGCGCGCGTGCTGGTTTTGCGTCAGGAAATGATGAGAGAAAAAAATCCCGACCATTCGTTGGAAAACATTCAGGAAACACTCAAAGCAAATAATGAGATTTTGCTTCAGTCGATGCGCCGTTGGAACAAAATCTTGGAAATGCAGGCGGCCATGAACGAATATAACAACTCGATAGAGATGCAAAACTTTACCCGGGATGCGGAGGAAAGCGGCGATGAAAAATAATTTAAGCAGCATATTGTTGGCAAGCGTTTGTTTGTTTTTTGCCGATATGGAAACTCCGCAGGCGCAAGTCAAAATCGGTGCGTCCGAAACGTCCGGAGCGGTCATGGGTACCGTTCAAAAAGTTGAAGAATGGGTGCAAAATCAGGTCAACACCGCTTCGCAAAAAATGCAGGAATTTATAACCGGTCCAGAAGTTCAAGCAAAAATTGAAAAGTTACGTTCATTAAAAGAAGATGTTGCCGCAATGGCGACAGAAGTCAAAGACGCTTACAGCGATGTTTCCGAAAGCGTCAGCACTGTCACGGATAATGTCAATGAAATTCAATCCGGCATCGGCGAAATGAAAGATGAAATCAACAGCGAGATAGACAACGCCAAAAGCGAACTTGACGGAATCAGAGGCACATCGGCCATAATGACGGCAGAATTAAGCGTGCAACTGGCAGAAATCAACAAACAAATAGAAAACCGCAAAACCGCCGCTTCGGAAGAATTGACAGCCAAAGCGCAAGCGGCGCAAGACAACTACGCGGCCATGCAGATGATGTATGACGCCACGGAAGACGAGGCGGACAAGGCGCTTCTTGCTTCCGAGATGGAAACCTTAAATCAGGAACTCGGCGAATATCAGGCTTCTTTGGAACAATTCAAAAGTGACGGCGGTGAAGCTTATTTAAGCAGCGACAGCGAATATCAGGCACTGATTGCCCAACGCAAGGATATTACGCAGCAGCTGGCTGCCGCCGCGGCGGCGACTGCCGCATTTGCAGCCACGGCAATCAGCAACTTTTTAAGCAAGAGCGATGCCGAAAAACAGCAGGCATATAATGAGGTTATCGGTGAAAATTTCTTGCAAAAGGACGAACCGAACACCACCGAAAACATCGCCCGCATCATGAAACACCGCCAAGAAGTGTACAAAGAGGATGTGGCGCATGTGCTGTATTCGGCCATTGCCTTAAGGCTGCGGCTGGATGAAGACTTGGAACGTGTTGAAAAACTGCAAAGAAACATGGCCGCCGTTGATTATAAAATGACGGCTGCCAACTTGTTGGTTGAACAACGTATTGAAGATATCAAGATTTTATACAATTATACCAATCTGCTGATTGCCGATATGCGTTTGGACACTTCGCTGAACATGCTCAATCAGGATCACCGGCTGAAAGATTATGATAAAAATCCGGCGGTGCTGAATTTGGACAATTATGTCTTTACCAAAGATGACATTCCGTCCGATGAGGGCAAAACCGGCTTTCTGGACAGCGTGACGGCAAAATAAGGAGAAGGCGATGAAAAAACATAATTTGTACATATGGATTTTGCTGGCAGGCTTTGCCGCGCTGTTGAGGATTGATGTTGCCAAAGCGCAATCTCCCGTTCCGCCGACGCCACTTAGTCCGACCATCGACTTTTTAACCGACGCTGCGGAAACCGTGGAGGCATACAGTGCGCAGGCTTTGACCGTGCAAGATAATCTGCAAAAACTCCAAAGCGAAACAATCGGCAAACTCAAAAGTTTTGCCGACAAGGTCAAACTCAAATTGCAGGAAACCTTGTTCGGCAAAGAAGAGGGCAAGCCGAATTTGGCCAGCGTCCGCACCATTGAAAAATGTAAAATCGCCGACATCACGAACGAAGAATCAATCGTTGAGGCTTTTCATACCTTGTTTTTGACTTATCCGGCGGATATTCTGGAAAAATATCCCGAAAACGAACGTGCCGTCAAACAGGCTTATCGCGACAAAGCCGTGGAATTCGGCAACGACGCCATGATAGAAGCCTACATCACCGTCCGCGATTTGGAAGAAAAAATGGCCGCCTTGAAAGCCGAATATGACGAGTTAAGCACATGTTATGTTAAAGGTGAGAGTTCCAACGCCAGCAGCTGCGCCGGCGCATCTTCCTCCGAAGAAGAATTGGGCGTCTGGAGCAACTACTACAAACTGAACGTCATATATGATTCCATGCTCAAAATCACCGAAGAATTAATGGCTTTGAAAGCACAGTATGGAGTGGCTCAAGCCGTGTTGGCGGGAATTGAGCCGATTGAGGAAACCGAAGAAGAAACCGCCGACGGCGAAAAAGTAAGTTCTAACGATGTCTTGATATATTCCCAAACCCGCCCGATGGCTTTTGCTCAGATGTTTTCGGCCAAAACCGCCACAACCGCTGCGACCGCCATGGCTTCTCCGACTGCCGCAACCGCCGCGACCACTGCGGCCTCGACATCCGCGGCAACCGCCAAAGCCTCAGGCGAAAACGCTTCTGCCAAAGTTGAAACTTTTGGCGGAATGGTTTTGACCGGCAACAATGCCGCGGCCGAACAACCGGACCCAAATCTGGAAAGCGTCCAGCCCAAATCTTATAACGTTAAATCGCCTTTTGCCGGAACGGCCGAGCAGTTTCAATCGTCCATGCTTGCCAACAACGCGTATCAATATTTGCAAAAAGCCTTGAAAGTGCACAACTTGAAACAGCAGTTGCCGGAATATCGCAAGATTTTTATTGAATACAACAAAATGAAAGCCTTGCACGAAAAAGCCGTGGAACAGCTGCTGAAATCCGAAAGCTGCAACGTAAATTATGTCGGCAACTATTATACGGACCCGGTGGAAATGTGGTATGGCCGCGGCTGCAAAAGGAACGGCCGCACGATTTCATGTGATACGGACCGCCAATTAACCTCGGAAACATTGAAAAATCTGTTGCCGGGAGATGTTTTATGCGCAGACAACAAATCTAAAATTTGCAGCAGCTATGATGTAACCGATTATTCAAGCCGCGAGGGCTTTTCCGGATGGCTGATTTCGGCGTACAAAGCCGCCAAAGCAGAAAAAACGCTTGATCTCGGAATGGAGGACTTTGCCGCCAGCATGACCGATGAAAGCGTAGAGGCGGATGTTTCGCAATTAAGCTCTTTAAACGAGCAGTACGGCGCTGAGGCGTCATCAGGCACGGCGGACAGTTCTTTGCTGCGTCCGAGTGATGAGCCGAAAACGGAAGCAACTATTCGGGAACAGGGCTTGATTTCCTGGCAAATCGGCGCCGAAGCCGCCAAACAACTTGGCAAAGATATGGTCGCCGGCACGTCGGAATGGGGGGCGGTAAAAGCCGAATACCCCATGTGGGATGATGTAAAGCTTGTTTATGATCAGTATTTGAATGAAAAATATAAAAACATGGAAATTTATGTCAAAGCGATGGATTTGCGTCCCTCTGTTATCAAACTTGCGCAAAAAATCAACGACATGATTCCTTCCAAAGGCATGATAAGCGAAACGCTCAGTTTTTCAGACATCAAAGAATATAACAGCCGGGTTTTGGAAAAACTGGAAAACGCACTTAAAGAAAATGCGTCAATTTCTCAGGCGTTTGCAAATATTGAGGAGGTTCAGGATAATGTTGACAAAGCAATCGACGGCTTGCGCAACTCTTTTAACGCCAAGATGGCTTCGTTGAACAACCAGAAAACTTCCATATATGAAAATCTTGACAACGAAAACATAGCCTTAAATGATTTGAAGACAACCTATAATACGGCTATGGAAGATAAGGCCTCCGCCGAAGGAAACATAGAAGGGCAAAAAGTCGTCATTGAAATTTCGCAGGAACGTAAGGCAAAATCTCCGGGTTCCATGAGCAATTTTGAAGCGACGGCGGAATCATCAATGGCTGAATCCGATACCGCGATTGCCGAAGCTGAACAAACGGCGGAAAGCGTTTTGCCGGGCATAGAAACACAGCGTGAAAGCATTGATGAACTTAAAATCGAATTGGCGGATAAAGAAGAAGAAATCACCCGCGCCAAAAACGATTTTGCCGCTGATGCGTCAAGCTTGGAAGCACAAAGCCTTGCCACGGTAAAAAATGCTTTGCTTGCTCTTCAAAACGATGTTTCGTCTCAAACGCTTGGCGAGAGCGATTTTCTTTCCGGCATTTTAAGAACGACCACGGGGGCAAACAGTGTTACCCGCTCGATTCTGAGCGCTATGATTAATGTTTCGGATAATGCGGCGGAACGCGTCCGCAGTCAGATGTTGGCAGAAATCAGAAATGCGGCCGAAGCTATTGATAACATGGAAAACAATCGTTTCGAAAGCGATTATCACAACGAAATTGTCGCTATTCATAAACGTATGTTGAATAATATGCAGCGTCCCGAAATTGATATTTCCATAACCGGAACGTTATTGTCGCTTTTGGGCAGTCCATCGGCGATTAACGGCATTGCCGAAGAAATAATCACGCAAGCCGCGTTTGCCGAAATTTGTCCGGGTGATGCGTGTTATAAAAGCGATGATGAATATTTCGTCGGGTTGCCGCCCAAGCCGCGAGACTTTATGGCGCCCGAAATTATTGCCACGACGCCGACGGCGCCGCTGCGTGAAATCATACATTTTGACACGGTCGATTTTGCCGATATTATCAAATCAGACACCTGGATGACGACAAGAGAAGATTTCCTTGACATGGGGCAAGATTTACCGGGAATTTGGCAGCGGATTTTAGGTCGGAAAGGTTTTGTGGAAAGAGATGTCGATATTGAAAAAATCTTATCGCATAATTCGGCCGCGCTTGATGCCATCAAACCGGGATATCCCTGCACAACCGGCAAATATGATGTTACAATCCGCAACGGTCAGTATCATGTCTCCGGCGCTACCGGCAATATCAACCGGGTTTGTCCCGACATCAATTCAATCAGCATCACGCGTCATGTAAATGAGCTAACAGGTGAAGTGAGTTACTTTGTTCAGGTTCATCTTGTTGACGGCAGCGTGAGCGGCACTTTAAACAAAGTTCCGGAAAAAGAATTGACGAGTGAACTGGCGACCGTCTTGGCTTATAAAGATGGCCTGACTTTTAGCGACCGTGTACAAAAGATTATGGAATTTTACGAAAATCTGGAAACGGCCGGTGATGTGAGCGAAGAAGATTTGGCGTTGGAGGATATTTATAAAAAAGAATTGTTGACGCGTAATCAATTTGGCAATTTCTTGGATTTTATCGAACAGGAGATGCTCTATCAGGACAATTTGGATCAGCTGGATGTCAAAGTAGAAAACACTCGGCAGAAAATCAAGGAACAACTTGAGGATGTCGAATATAAACCGGCAGAAGACTTTGACCTTTCGGACGATGATACTTATAATGAAATTATGTCGGCGCTTGATTCTGCCAAAAACGACTATGTTGAAGAATCTGTAAACATTATACAATCGATTCAGCCGCTCAACGATGTTTTGGAAGAAAAATTAACCAAAGTCGATAATATTGCCGGTGCGTTGCAGATGGACAGCGATGAGCTGGTGCAGCTAAACGACAACATGGCAGGCGACAGCGAGCTTGCGGAAAAAATTAAAAGCAAGCAGGCCGACAATGCCGCGCGCGATGAATATGATAAAGAAGCGCAAGACGTGTTTGAAGATAATTTAAATAATTTTGAAGAACCGTATTGCATAGTTTATGAATAACAGGACAAAAAATGGTAGAACAACTGGGAAATGGCAATAAAACACTGGCAATTACCGATGCCAATGCACCGCAAACGCATTTTGAGTATGTGACGGATCAAAGCCCTGAATTAAAAGGCGCTAAAGAGAGCTATTATTGCTGGTTGTCGCGGTTGGTGATTTTGTTTGCCATTCTGTCTTTGGGCTTTTTTGCCAGTGCCTCATTGGTGTTGTTTCGCCTAGCTCCGGAAGTGATGGTGGAACCGTTTTTGATTATCCGGCAAGACAGCTCCGATACAATGGTACGTTATGAGCCGATTGCACCCGATATGGCGTCTTCAAGGCAGATGATGGAAAACTTTATCCGTCAGTATGTTATTTTGCGCAACACGGTGCTAAGCGATGAACGAGAAATGCAAACCCGGTGGTTTGGCGGCGGCATGGTCGCATATATGTCGTCTTCGCAAGTTTTTGCCGAGTTCGACAAAGGTCGTGAACAAGAACTCAACAGATTGCTTCGAGACAAAATCGTGCGTGATGTGGAAATTATATCCATCGGCAAAGTCGGCGGCGAAAAAAGTCCGGTATGGAAAGTTGATTTTCGCACTTATGACCTGTCGCCCGATGTTCGTAACGATGCAACCGGAAGTTTGGTTCTTGTTACAAAGTATTGGACGGCTTCTGTTACGGCATTTTTCGTGCCTGAGCGCCTGTTCATGTCAAAACGCTTGATGAATCCTTTAGGCTTTACCGTGACAAGATATTCTCAAACGGAAGTTGAAATTCTTTAATTTATATTAATCTTTTTCATTTATGATACCATAAAACATTCTTCTAACTTGTTGATAAGTTGGGGATGTAAGAGCTTCATGTTAGACTTTTAAAAAGAAAAAGTTTAATGTGATAATGTCTGGACATATATAAAAGGAACATTGCAATGTATAAAAAAGTTGTTTTGTTGATTGCTATTCTGATTTTATCGGCATGCGGGCTGTTTGGTTCGTATTATGAGCCGGAACCGGTCGGCATAGGTAAAGATGTGAACGAACTGAAACTTTCGCCATGCGCATGCATTGAAATAGAATTACCAAAAACACTTCCGGATTGGTTTGTAGCAACGATATAGGTGTATTATGGCGGATCGTTTAGGCATAAACAACACGGAACAACGTTTGCTCGGCAACGGAAACGCCATGCCGCGGAAAGTTGTTCGTCGGCCTCAGCCGCGTCGTCGTGAAGAAGACGAGATTGTCGTCAACGCAAGTGAAAAAAGATATTTATGGACGGCTCGTGCATTTGCCGTGGTCGTGGCCATCAGTTTGTGTTGCAATTTTGTTTTAATTTTGGCGATTGCCCAACTTCTTCCCTTGTATCGGATAGAGCCTTTTCTTTTGACTTTTGAAAACAAGGAAGAACAGGTGTATGATATTGTACCGCTTTCCAATATGGAAGATCAAAAAGCCATTACGGAAGTTTTTGTACGTGAGTATGTGCTTTTAAGAAGCGCTTTCACCAATGACGTTCAGGAGATGGAATCTCGCTGGATGCCGGGCGGACCGTTGCAGGAAATGTCAACGCCGACGGTTTATCAGGCGTTTATCGACCGCACGGCCAATCAGGCTCTGGATATTATCAGAACCAGGGGATTAAATCGCATGGTGCGGATTATGACCGTCAATGAATTGGGCAGAGGTTTGTGGCAAGTGGAGTATGAAACCCGGGATATGTATCCGGATTCTGCGGCTCCGGAAGTCAACTACTGGACAGCCTCTTTAAGGATTATGTATCGAAAAAAAGTTGTTAAGTATGGCGAACGCTTGAACAATCCGGTCGGGTTTACCGTAACCAGGTATTCGCTTTCGCACAATGAGGCGGAATAAGTAAAAAGGTGTATTAAGATATGAAACGTTATCTGACAAAAATTTTTTCAGCTCTTGCTTTTGCCGCAATCCCGCTTGCGGCTAACGGGCAGGCAACAATAGACAGCTTGAATCAAAACGCGGATCAAAGCCAGGGAATGTATCAGCCGATGAACATGGGCTATACAGGCATCAGCTCTCTGGGCATGATGCAAAGCGCATGGCTTGATCCTTTGCAAAATTTGGGCGAAGGGCAAAGCAAGCCGGCGTATTCGCGTTATTACTGGACGCCGGATTTGGTCTTGCCGATAAGATTGCGTGAAGGCATGATAACGTTGGTTAATTTTCCGGAATGGGAATTGGTTGAAGACGTCTACATCGGCGACAGCAAAACCTTTGACGGCAGAATTTCCGGTCCCAGCACTTTGCTTTTGTATCCTAAGCAGGGCGCGATGGTCGGTGTGGACACCAACATCATTGTTTTTGGCCGTTCCGGCAACAAATATGTTTTCTATGCTCGCAGCGAAGGGGTGAATACAGAACGTTTGACTAACTCGATTATTGACATAGAAGTGGTTGATTCGGGAAAAAATGGTAGCACCGTCGGAAGCCTTGGCAGCGGCTCCGGCGGCGGACACGTTAATGCCAGTTCTTACCGCGGAAACAATAATCATTCCGTTGATTCAACTTTTACCAAACGTTTCCAAAAAGAAGATTGGATAAAAAGCATTCCGCTTGATCCGTCTCAATTTCGCTTTGATATTGAAATTTATGTGCCAAATCCGGATGACGTTGTGATTGCGCCGGAACGCGTCTGGCATGATGACATTTTCACTTATATTGATTTGGGTGAAAAGGCGTTGAATATGATACAACGTCCGATTGTTACCTTGATTGTCGAACGGGTTGAAACGCCGGTCGGTTTCAGAACGAAAGGGCCGAACAATCGTTTGATTATTGTCGAAGGTGTCGGCGACATGGTGTTGCGCAACGGCAAGCGTATTGTTTGCCTGAAAATGCGTCGTGACGATGCCGAAGGATTGGATAATGTTACATACGCCGAAACGAATGATTGGGATGTTCCGCCGGCAATTCCGGGAGGGGCAGCTTCTTCGGCGACAGCTGCCAATCGTTCTTCCCGTAATTCGGGATATGACAATGGTTCAACCCAAAACGGAAGAAACATAGGTCAAGGTACGGAAGGTGAGGTCGTCGGCGAAAACGTAATGCGGGTCGGCCCGGACGGCGAATTGTTGTCGCCGAAATATGCCGGCGATGCCGATGATGGGATAGATTACAGCAAAATGCATCGGCTGCCGCATCAAAGTAAAACAATGTCCGGCGATGATGAAGATGTTTTTGCAAAATATCGCTATGGCAGTGGCTTTGAAGGGAGCGATGCCGCCAGCATCTCGGTTGAACTCGGAACGGATGCCGATGTCAGCAATTTGGAAAATCTGTGGAGCGAGCTTTCAAGGAAATATTCTTCAGTTTTAAGCTCGTATCAACCGTTTTACTCGGTTGACGCTCCGGCTGACGGACAGGGAAAGGAACTGTTCCATTTAAGGATAGGTCCGGTTTCATCGATTGATGCCGGCGACAATATTTGCAGCCAGCTTGGCCGCAACGGTGTTTTCTGCAGCGTTGTAAGGGTGCAATAAAACGGATAGGAGAACAATGAGCAAAGAAGTCTTAACCCATTCGGAAAGGTATGTTCGTAAAACCAATCGTATTATTTTAATCGTTGGTATCACTTCCTTTGTCGTGTTTTTGTTTGGACTTCTGCTTTTGTTTTCCAGCGGAGCGCCGACGACGGAATATGAAGAGCCTGTTTTTACCGAAGATGACGACGCTCTAAATTTGGGAAATAATGTCAATCCGTTAATGGACAATATTGAGTTTGAAGACGTTGAAGAAGGCGAATTGCCGATAACCACAACGCCGAACCCGGTCAATATGGGACAGGTTGTTTTGGGAACGGAAGCCAAAAACGTGCTTACGATAGGCACCAACGGCAAAGCCGCCATTCGCATTGTTTCGGTAAAACTGGCCGAACCGCCCTTTGACGGTTTCACATACAGCGATGGTTGCACAAGCGCGGAACTTCGCGGCAATCAGACTTGTAACATTACCATGAACTGGGCGCCGGTTGTTGCCGGGAACGTCCAAAACAATTTTATTGTTTCTTGGCACGAAACAAATGTCAGCGCTCAAAACGCCAAAGCGCAAAAGATTCCGGTTGACGGCAATGCCATCAGCAAAGAAGATTGCAATTTCTGTGCCACGGCGCCGGGGTCTGATTTGGGCGAAGGCATGGTCATCCGGGACGAAAACGGCAATATTATCGGTTATATTACGCCGGACGGCCGTGCGGTAGACTTGAATGGTAACGAATTAGGCATCATCAATACCAACAATCAAGTGCTTGACAAAGATGGCAACGTCATTGGCAAAGTGACGGCCGATGAGACCAAAACGCGGATTGCGTACGGACCGAACGGCGAAGTTATAGGTTATATTGATGAAGACGGCTACGTTCGGGACGAAAACGGCAATATCATCGGTCGCGTAAACGAAGACGGTCTCATCGTTGATGAAAACGGCAATATCATCGGCGTTGCCGGCAATAAAAAACTGATTTATGACGAAAACGGTAATGTTATCGGCTATGTCACGGCCGATGGACAGGCGGTTGATTTTAACGGCAACCCGATAGGACATTTAAATGCCGACGGCACCATTGTCGACAGCGTGGGAAACATCATTGGCAGAGGGGTTGATGCCGGCTATGTTTATGACGAAAACGGCAATATCATCGGCCGGGTTTTGGAAGACGGAACGGTTGTGGATATGGAAGGCAACGTTATCGGCCGTATGAATGAAAACGGCGAGGTCGTCGACATGAACGGCAACGTTATCGGTTATGTCAGTCGTTCCGGCCAAACCGCCGTTGATGAAAACGGCAATCCGATAGGCGTGGTAATGCCGGATAATTCTATTGTCGACGAGAACGGCAATGTTGTCGGCTATGTTGATGAAAATGGTGATGCTTACAAATTAAGCGGCGAACAAATCGGCAAAATGGGTCCTTCAAGACGTTTGTATTATGACGAGAACGGCAATCCGATAGGCTACATTGATGAAAACGGCAATATTATTGATTTTAACGGTAACAAAATCGGTCAGATTTTGGAAGACGGAACAATTTTGGATGCCAACGGCAATGTTATCGGCCGAATGTTGGAAGATGGTACGGTCGTTGATAAAAATGGCAATATTATCGGTCGTGCCGGTGAATATGTCAATTTGGCGCTTGACGAAAACGGCAACGTTATCGGTTACATTAACAGCAAAGGCGAAGTCATCGGCAGAAACGGCGAAGTCATCGGCCATGTAGATAAAGACGGCAACATCATCAGCAATCAAGCCGTAAAAATCGGTTCTGTCGTCCGGATGGAATTGATACCGGTAACACCTGCGGGAACAATTTTGGGCGCTGTTTCGTCAACCGGCGAGATTGTTAATGAAAAAGGTCAGGTCTTCGGGCGCATATTGCCCAATACGTTAATTCGTGATGCGAATGGGTCAAAAATAATTGCCCGCGGTTTAAGAGGCGGAACGATTGTCGGCTGGGGCTGCAGCAATGTCGGCCAGCTCAACCAAGACGGTACGATTACAAAGAACGGGCAAGAAATGCCTTATAGCATTTATCCGGACGGCGGTGTTTATAATGTAAACGGTCAGTTCTTAGGCAACGTCGTACCGGTAGGGAGAGTTTTTGACCGTCAGTGTAATTATTTGGGAACGGCAAACGAGCAAGGCATCGTGCAAACGGACAATAAGCGATATGTCGGTTGTGTTAATCCTGACGGAACGGTTTTGAATGACAACGGCGACATTATCGGCAAAGTTGCACAATATAAAACAGCCGTCAACGCAGAGGGACAAACAATCGGTCGCATGACGCCGGGAGGAACGGTCGTGTCGGGAGCCATGCTGCCCATCGGTTGCAGCAATGAAGACGGCGAAGTCTTTAATGAAGATGGCGCCTATCAGGGAAATTTGATTGATAAGTTTTATGCTTTTGACCTCAACGGAACATATTTAAACACTTTCGAAAATGACGGCTCTTTGATACTCAAACAATATCCTGACGCCCGTTTGCTGCTGCATAAATACATTGTTAACGGCAACAATAAAATTATCGGGGTTGCATTTCCTGAAAGAAACATTGTCGTTAATTCCAACGGTGATATTTTGGGAAGACTTTTTGCCGACGGCAACGTTTATGACGGGAAAGGCGTTGTTGTTGATAAAATATACGGAGACGGTTTGAGTTTTTATTCCGGCAATGTCGGGAAAGTTCTTCCGACCGGAGCCGTTGTTGACACGTCCGGTCAAAAAGTCGGGTTCGTCAATCCGGACGGCAGAGTGCTGACGCGTTTTGGCGAATATCTTGGCCGCATAGATGCCAAAGGCAGGTGGCTGAATGACAAAGGTTTGTATGCCGGCGGCGTTGTGGTACCCGGGGCAGCCATCGGTTACGATGGTTCGTATCTTGGATATGTCAAAGCCGACGGAAACGTGGTGAGCGCATCAGGTCAGACAACCGGATACGAAAGCGGAGACGGCTTAATTCTTGATGCTGAAAAAAATGTCCTGGGAGAAGTTGTTCCGATGGCATTAATGATAGACATGTTTGGCAATTACAGCGGTTATACGAATGCCATCGGCGATGTTGCCGATTTAACGGGCAAAGTAATGACGGCCGTTTTGCCCGGTGGCTCGACGGATAAAGGCTTGAGCGTGTTAAGAAGAGGTGTGGTGATAGATTTTGGCGGCAAGATAATAGGAACGGTTATGCCGGACGGTTCCGTAATCAATACCAACAATGTCGTTATCGGCAAAGTGTATTCCGACGGCAAAGCGGTCAACTCGGAAGGCCGTCTAATCGGAGAAACGGTTTCGGGAGATATTGTGATTAACAATCAAGACCAAGTGGCCGGTTATGTCGGCTTTGACGGAACAATCAGGAACAGCGGCAATGTCGTTATCGGCAAAGTGCTGTCAGGCGGTTTGGCGATAGATAATCAAAACAATGTTTTCGGGACGATATACAAAATAGGCACCGCCGTTCTTTCGGATAACGGTGATTACGTCGGACGTTTGGAAGCGGGCGGGAAAGTATCCGGTTCTTCCGGAGAAAATATCGGATATTTGAAAAACAACGGTTCATTTGTTAATTTGGATAAAAATGTAGCAGGTTATGCTTTACAGGATGTTGCGCAAAATCGGAGGAATTAAGGTGTTTGGCAAAGTCGGAAAAATAGCGTTATGGTTTAACATAAGCCTTGCCGCAATTTTATTGGCGGTTAAACCGGTGTATGCGCAGGAAATTACGGCCATAGATTTTAACGGTGATTTGATTGGTAAGGTTATCCCTGATGGTACGGTTGTCAGCTTTGATAACGCCATCATCGGCAATGTAACTGCAGACAGCTTTATCGTGAATGCAAAAGGAGAGCTTATCGGCGGCGTTATTCCTCAAGGGATAGCGGTCGGCAATGATAACAAATTGTTGGGAAGGGTGAACAACGATGGTTCCGTGCGACTTCCTTCCGGAAAGATTGTCGGTAAAGTATTGCCCAACGCTTTGGTGGTTGACGATTCATATAATATCCTCGGCTCCGTATTATATCCGGGCTTGGTCTACGACGATGCCGGCAAAACGGTCGGACGTTTGACCGGCGACGGATCATACATTAGCATGGAGGGGCAAAACATAGGCTTTATCTCACCGCTAGGATACGCTTACCGCAATACCGGAAACGGGTTTGGTTTGGATGGAAAGTTGATTTCGGCAAAAATGGTTATTTCGCCGGAAGGAAATTTTATCGGCAGTGTAACGCCGGGCGGACGCGTTACGGATTTTGCCTCCCAAGCCATAGGTTTTGTGCATGCCAACGGATATGTTTATGACGAGAACGACCGTGTTATAGGTAAAATGGTAACTAACGGTTACGCATTTGATAATTACGGAAATTATTTGGGACTGATAGCATACAACGGAGAAGTTATTAATGAAGGAAAGACTGTTGCCCGTTTGCGTGCCGATGATAAAGTGGTTGACGAACAAGGTTCGGTTATAGGTTTTAGCTTGGATATAGCAGCCACGGCAACGGATTTACAAGGGAAATACCTCGGACGTTTAATGCCGGGCGGCAAAATTGCCAAAGCGCGTGAAACGGTCGGAACCGTCGGTGCCAAAGGTTTTGTTTGGAATGCCGATGGCGAAATTATCGGTCAGATTATTAAATCCGGTCCGGTGTTTGATTATGTGGGAAATCTGATTGCGCAATCTTTGCGTAACGGCACGGTTATATCTACAACGGGAACGCCTTTGGGATACGCCAAGGGCAGACTGATGTATGACAACATAGGTCGACTTTTGGGCGCCGGCATGGATAATCTGCTGGTTTTTGACAACAGCAACAATTTGATAGGTTTAAGCGGCATAGGTTCCGATTTTTCCGACAAAGGTATTAAATCCAAAATTTCGCCGTTCGGATATGTTTACTCGGCGGATAATTTGTTGATTGGCCACACGGTTGGCTTGGAAGCGCTGTATCAAGAAAACGGCGCGGTGGAAGGTTATGTCGGATTGAACGGCGATTTGCAAGGCATCCCGGCAGAGCGGAATTATAAACTGACTCAGTTCGGAGCGGTTGTGGATTCGGAAAACAATGTTGTCGCCGCGAGTATTAATCCGCTGTTTTTCAAAACAAACGAAGGTGCAAACATAGGTTACGCCGCGGAAAATAATTTGTTGTTGAATGAAAAACACGAGCCGATTGCTAAGATTTTGCCGGAATATGCTCTTGTTTCAAGTTCGGCAGATATAAATGACAACAAAATGCCGGTTATCGGTACGGCCGGAAAAGCGTTGCTTGCCGTCGGCATCAATGGCAACATGCTAGGCTATGCCGATTTCAAAGGAGATGTTTATGATTATTCCGGAAACAAAATAGGAGCTATGCTTGATGCCGAAACAGTGGCAGATACGAATAATTCCGTTATTGGTAAAGTTATTGATTTTAAAGGCGTTGTAAACGATGAGTGTTCATTCTTAGGCGTTATCGGCACCAAAGGTGAAATCCGTAACAGCCGTGATGTTATTTTAGGCAAGATTTTAACCAACGGACAAGCGATTTCAGAGGTCGGCAATGTGGTTGGTTTCGGCGTCGAAACAGGTAATGTGACGGACTTTGACGGAAAATCTCTCGGCACAATCAACATATCCGGCCGCGTGCTTAATTACGCTCAGGAAAATTTGGGTTGCATCCGTCGCGACGGCAGGTTCTATAATGCCGATAATCATTTTATTGGCGGACTTGCGCAGCCGTTGCCGGTCATTAATTTTGAAAACATGATTATCGGCCGCAGTGATTTAAATGGCAGATTAATTAATGATAAAAGCGAGACAATAGGTTATGTCAGACCGGATAATACGGCGATTTCAAATGAAGGGGAAATTTTAGGACTTTTGTTCAAATACAAAGTGGCTTTTGACAATGACAATAATTTCTTAGGCCGAATTCTGGAAAACGGTAATGTCGTCAGCGATAAAAACGATGTCTTGGGACAAGTTCGCCATGACGGTACGGTTGTGGCCGATAATAAACCGATAGGTTATGCTTTGTATGATTTTTATATTTACGATGAAAACGGCAATACGATAGGTTATTTAACCAGAGACGGACGGGTTGCCAACTTTTCGGGCGGAAATTTAGGCAAAGCCGATAAAGGTTTCTTGGTTGATAAGAATTACGCTTTAATTGGTCGCGGCAATCGGGATTACTTTATTCGCGATAAAGACAATCAAGTTATCGGTGAATTGCTCTTAACCGGAGAAGTGGTTGATACAAAAGGCGAAACAATAGGCCATATCACCGGCAGCGGCGAAATCAGAGATGATGATGCAAATTTATTGGCAACGGCGCGCGAACTGCAATATTACAACGTGCATAAACCGGAGCCGGTTAAACCTGCGGAATGGGCGACGCCGCCGACCGGACAAATCAAGGTTGATGCCGTTCCGACACCGCAAGAAGACGTCGGTGAATATGGACTAAAGACCGTGGGTATAGCCTTAACTCCGGATGGCAACTATTTGGGTGATATCTTAATGAATAATGATGTCATTGATAAATTAGGCAACTTGTTAGGCAAAAGAATGCCGGACGGCTTAATTATGGACGATGACGGAAATTTAATCGGTATTGAAGAAGCCAAAAATGTCAAAGCCGGTCAGATGTTTGTTCCGGCCGGAACGTTTGGATCCGGAGGTGCATATGGCACCGGAACGGCACCGACCAACTTGGGCCCGGGTGGCGGATTTGGTCCGGGCGAACGTTATGACCCGGTTCGTGCGCAGGCATTAGCGGCTGCTCAGGCCGCTCGCCGAGGTGAAATCACCGTCGGCAAGTTATCAACGAATGTCAGCAGAGAAGATTTCGACGGCAGACAGAATTATTGGGAAGGTGTGCCGCGTCAGATATCGTCTTGGCGAGTTGACATGAGTGAGATGATTTTGGCAGACAAGCCGATTCCGGCGGTTTTGGCCAGAACAATCATGTCCAGCAGCAGCGGCGGAGATGTTCCGGTAACGGCAATTGTTGAGCGGAATGTTTATGCGGAAGAAGGGCGGAACATTATTATTCCGGCCGGCAGCCGCGTCATGGGTACTTCTTCCGGCGGTTCCGGAGGAGGAACGAGCGGCGGTGCGGTCAGAGTTTCCATCACCTGGACACGTTTGATTCGTCCGGACGGTTCGGCTTTTGAGTTCTCTTCGGCACAAACCGGCGATGCGCAAGGACGTTCCGGAGCTTTGGGTTATTTAGACGAGCAACTTCTCAAGAAGTATACTTTGCCGATGGTTACCAACCTTTTAAGCAGTGCTGTCGCTTATGTTGCCGCCAGCGGCGAAACCAGTACCGACAGTGACGGCAATACAGTTGAAAACGCCCGCGCTGAAGCTGCCGAAGATGCCCGTCAGAACTTTTTGGATAACATGGATACAATGTTTGAGCAAATTTTGCAGGATAAAACCGATATTGAAGCGGTAACGTATGTTCCGGCAGGTACGCGCTTGATAATTTATCCGAAAGAAGATTTGTGGGTAAGAACGCCTGAACGCAGCGAAGAAGAAGCTTTGCAGGATTTACAGAAACCGACGGTATTTATTGATGATAGGAATCCGACGGGAACGGGAGGCGGCGGTAGCGACAATAGTGGCGCCGGTGGAAGTGCCGGCGGCAGCAGCAATACCACAACCGGCACCTCACCGGGTGCCAGCGGCGTGGTATATCTGGATGAAAATGCAGAAGATGTCCGGGCGACCATGCCGCTTATTGACGACACTTCCACATCCGGTCAGAAAAAGCCATCGTCCGCGGTCAATATTCCGCCCGTAACATCTGCCGGCGCGACCCCGCCGCCGCCTTCATCAACGGCCGGCAGCAACAATACTTCGGCGCAATTGTTTTGATAAAGGATAAGGATAATGAGTACATTTACGGTTTTGGAATCTGTTTTGCGCCCGTTGGCTTATTGGTATAATCAGGAAAACATTGAAGAGGTTGCAATCAATCGTTCGGAGCAAATCTGGCTGCGTTTGCGCGGTAAAAGAGCTTATCCGTGGGTAATGTACAAAGATGAAAAACTGACCAAAGAATATTTAACGGATTTGCTTTATATCGTTGCCAACACTTATGAGCTGCCGTTTGATCCGATATCCGGTTCACCGGTTGTTTACGCCACTATACCGGGCGACCATCGTTTTTCAGCGATTGCCGGGCGTAACGTCATGTATGACGAAGGCGATTTAACCGGCGGTGTTGCCTTGACCATCCGCGTTCATAGCGATGATGTGGCGTTCGGTCTGGAAGACTATGGCTTGGCTCAAGGCAAAGGTCTGCATAAGATAAATCCTTTGAAACAGATAAAAGACCCGGAAGATCCTTATGAACGCTTGCTGTTGAGCATTAAACGCGGCGACCATATTCTGGTCAGTGGTGCAACTTCAACCGGTAAGACGACGTTTTTGAACAATCTGCTCAAAATTTTGGACATTCACAAACGTATTGTAACAATCGAAGATACGCGGGAATTGATTGTCCCGCACCCAAATCGTGTGCATTTGGTATTGTCCCGTACCGAGCAAACGAACGAAATGGATTATGCAAAAATCATTGACTTGGTCGTCCGTTTTACGCCGGACGCCATTATCGGCGGTGAGATTTCGACCAGCAACGCCGGTGCCTTATGGGAGTTGATGGGTTCCGGTCACGATAACTGCCTGGCGACCATCCATGCGGAAAGTTCGGAAGCCGCATATCAAGCTTTCACCGATCGTATTTTGCATACATATCCGACGATCGATCGTGCCAAAACGATTGAAGAAATGCGCCATAAACTCAGGGTAGTGCAAATTAACCGCGACGGAAACCTGCGCGCCATTACCGAGGTTACATAGCTTGTTCAGGCAAAATCGCTCATTCAGGCAAAATAAAAAACCGCTTTGAGCGGTTTTTTTGTAAGCTTATAACAATTTGGCAATTTCGGCGCGAACATTTTCCACGCCTTGTTGTTTTTCAGCGCTGACTGCCAAAACAAGCGGATTTCCCGCCGGATGATTTTTAAGGATGATTTGCGCTTCGTTTACAACTTTAACCAGTTCTTTATAGCTTATTTTATCACTTTTGGTAAAGACGATTTGATAAGGGACGGCGGCTTTATCCAGCATCGTCATGGCATCCGTATCGACACGTTTCAGACCGTGCCGACAGTCCACCAATAGAAAAACCCGTTGTAAATTAGCCCGTCCTTTTAAGTAAATAAAAATCATATCTTGCCATTTTTTGACTTCGGCAGTCGGGGCTTTTGCATATCCGTAACCTGGCAAATCCACAAGATATAATTGATTGTCAAGGTCAAAGAAGTTTAATTGTTGCGTTCTTCCCGGAGTTGAAGAAGTCTTGGCCATGTTTTTATTATTAAACAAAGCATTGATAAGTGTTGATTTTCCCACATTTGAGCGCCCGACAAATGCCACTTCTTTTTTATCGCCTTCCGGAAGTTGTGACAGATTGGCGACGCTTAAAAGGAAACGGGCGGGCCGAGTAAAAAGCTTGCTGCCTTTTTCCAAAGTTTCTTTATCAAATATAGGGGCGTGTTTCATCAGTTTACTCCATATTTACGCATAATGGCTCTTTGTTGCAAGATGGACAAGACGTTGCTTAATGTCCAGTATATGACCAAACCGGATGCAAAATGCCCCAACATAAAGGTGAAAATCAGCGGCATAAGCGCAAACATCCTTGCTTGGTCTTTGTTAGCCGGAGCGGGGTTAAGTTTTTGTTGAATCCACATGGTAACACCCATTAAAATCGGCCAAACACCAATATCAATCAACCCCGGCAAGGGTATGTGCGACCAAGTTGAAATCGTCAGTGGATCAGGCGCCGACAAATCCTTAATCCAGCCGACAAACGGCGCGTGCCTGATTTCAATGGATATATTTAAAACCTTATACAATGAGAAAAAGACCGGAACTTGTATAAACAAAGGCAGGCATCCCGAAGCCGGATTAATTTTTTCCCGCCGATATAAATCCATCGTTGCCTGCTGTAAAAGCATTTTGTCGTTTTTATATTTTTCTTGCAGTTCCATAACTTTTGGCTGAACTTTTTTCATCTTCGTCATGCTTTCGTACGACTTATTGGCAACCGGAAACATAATCAACCTAAGCAACGCGGCAAACAGTAAAATTGCCCAGCCCATATTGCCGATAAGACCGTATAGAAACGCCAAAATATAGAAAAACGGTTTGGTCAGAAAATAATACCAGCCAAAATCGACAGCCAAA
Source organism: uncultured Alphaproteobacteria bacterium (assembly GCA_944391395.1). Classification (GTDB taxonomy): domain Bacteria; phylum Pseudomonadota; class Alphaproteobacteria; order RF32; family CAG-239; genus CAAFZY01. The sequence goes on along the minus strand of CALXTI010000006.1, from coordinate 2,281 downwards.
TCAAGTTTTTGAATATGAGATTCATCAGTATAACGATCCAAAAGTTTGATTTCTTTGGCGCCGGCAAAAAAACGAATTTGTTTTGAGGCCGCAGCGCCGGAAGCAATGGTTATCGGCGCGCTGCGATAATCAATTTGGTAAGTTTCGTTTCCGTTATTGGAAAATTTCAGAGTGTTTTGATTTCCTCCGTCAAAAATAAAAGCCGTAAACCAATAACGATCGGAAAAACCGGCCCAACCTTCCGTTAGTTCAAAGCTTTCGGGTTTACCTTGTTTGAGGTCTTTATATTTAAATTCTTCCAAATCTCCGTTGACGACACTGCTGACACCTTCATGCACCACGGCACTGCGGTTGGCATTATCCGGATTATAAATCCGGCTGATAAGCCCGTACGGATACAGCACAACCGGATTGTTTGTGTTGTTTTCAACCGTTTGTGTAATTGTGAACAAATAATGTTCGTCAACGCTGACCGTGCGGACAAACTTCAGTCCTTGCCCGTTGTCCCATTCAAAAGTCAGCGGAGATTGCGGCGTAAGTTTTTGACCGCGGACATGCCACAATGTTTCAGAGTTCGGTAATTTAAGATTTGTATCGCTGCTAAGCCAGCCAATCTCGGCAAAATAGGGCGCCTGCGAACCGGAGGGTGCCAAAAGTTCAACATCGGGACTGTCGGCGTCAAGCGTTTGTTTGTATTTTGCCAGTTTAAGCGAATCAAAACGAGCGCCTTTTAAGCGTATGCTGCCGTTCAGGCTCGGCGTTTCGACTGAAATTCTTTCTTCGCTTTTTATGATATCTTCCGAAGTTTTTGGTGTTGATTGCAAGGGTGCGGCGTTCGTATCTTCGTTGACGGAAGAAATTTCGGGCGCGGTTGGCGCGGGCGCAACGCCGTTGTCAACCATTTGCTGAGTAGGCATAAAATAGTTAACGACGAAGATAATCAAAATTGACAATAAAACGGCCAAATACAAGCCCTTAGTTTCTTCTTTCACTTTTATAAAACTCCTTGATAAATATCCAGCGTTGTTTTCTTGTTTTAATATAGATTTTCGGTAAACGCAAGTACATTAAAACGAAAGTCCGTCCTTTGTTGATGAAAAAGTTTATTGTTGTTTTCTTGTTTTATCTTTCGGCGGTACCGGGTCATAACCGGATCCTCCCCACGGATGGCAACGCAAAATCCGTCGCACGCCGAGATAGATTCCTTTTAAAACGCCGTGAATTTTGATAGCCTCAATCATATATTGCGAGCAAGTCGGTCGGTAGCGGCAGCATCCGGGACAAAACGGAGATATATATTTTTGATAAAACTTAACAATGCAAATCAGAATACGTTTCATAACTAAAGCAAAAGAATTATTGTTTGTCCGAAGATGTTTCTGCGGAACTGTCTGAAAGGCTGATGGGGTTGTTTGATTGATTTTGCGATTCCGTAAGCATGCCGTTGGTTTTTTTCAAAGCCCATTTCATATCGCTTTTTAAGGTCTTAAACGGGCAATCCGCCGTATTATAGCGCCCGATGAGCACATATTCCACATTTGGCAGCCCCAGTGCCGGAAATATTGCCTGAGCCGCGGCGCGCAGCCGGCGTTTTGTACGGTTGCGCACATGCGCTTTACCGATTTTTTTTGTAACTGTATAACCGATTTTAAACGGCACGGGCTCTTTGGATAAACTTGGAGCCGCCTGCAAAATAACCGTTGATACAATCATACGGATACCTTTGGCGACTCTCAAAAAGTCTTTTCTTTTTTTTAAGACCGAAATTTTATCCATTGCCGTGTTTAAGCAACAAAAAAACTTAAGCGGAAAGTTTTTTGCGGCCTCTCAAGCGACGGGCAGCCAAAACTTTGCGTCCGCCGGCAGTGGCCATGCGGGTGCGAAAACCGTGACGGCGTGCTCTGACGAGCTTGCTGGGTTGATATGTTCTTTTCATATTAAATCTCCGGTTAATTATTGATTATTTAAAGCTTTTTAAATCTAAAAAAGCTCTCGGGTTCAAGCTGCTTATACTGATTATTTTTTTTAAAGTCAAGTATTATTGCAACAAGCTCGGCAAATATAGGTCGGATAAAAAATAAAAAAACGAACTCGGATGGACACAATCTCAGCGTTGACTGGTATTTTGATTATGAGAAACATATTGCGAGTTATGAACATCTTGCGCATTGTTTTGCGGATTTTGCCGTTTAATGGCGATAACAACATCCAACAAATGCGCGATACTGTCTTTTAAACGCTGATTAAGTTTCTTTTTATTTGCCTCATTTTGCCTTTCTTT
>CALXTI010000005.1 GCA_944391395.1 uncultured Alphaproteobacteria bacterium | reverse complement strand
TAGAATATCGGGAAAATAGGTATTCTTTTGCTTTTTTTAGGAGAAAATTATGCGGGAAAATGGTAGAAGTGAACGACTGAAGAGCGGTGCAGATGTGCAGCCTTGTTTGAGCGACGTGTACAAAAACGGTACACGAGCGAAAAGAAGGCAAGCAGATGTGCCGTTATGCGGTCGGTCTATGGTCGAGATGCTCGGGGTTTTGGCAATCATAGGTGTGCTGTCGGTCGGGGCGATGTCGGGTTATGCCAAAGCCATGTTTAAATACAAGCTCAACAAACAGACCGAGCAAATCGGCAGCATTTTAGACTATGCAACAATCCACTATGAAGCTTTAGACCGCTTAAATTTGGGGTCTGCCAATGTTTCTTCCTTGTTTCAGCAACTTGGCGCCATTCCACCAGAAATGATAAAAGGCAAGTATTCGACATATCTTTATGATATTTTCAATAATAAAGTCAAAATATATCACAACAAAGAAAATAACGGCAATCAATATTTCGGATTACAAATCTATATTGATAAAAGCACCAAAGACATTTGCCTGAATTTATATCAAATGGCAAAACTCCGCAGCGGTTTTTTGTGGCAGACACTGTTTACGCGTTCGACCGAAGACATTTCCGGCGAACATACCAACCGGGTTTTCGGCGACGCTTATTGCAAAAACAGTTCATGCCTTAAAGATTTGACGCTGACCAGAATGCATGAACTTTGCAACGTCTGCAACGACACAACCGAATGTAGTTTTGTGTTTTTATGGAACTTTAAGCATGGATAACTCAAATCATAAAAAAGCCTTCAATCAACCAAGGCTGAACTTATACTTGTTTTAAAAACAACAAAATCTGTTCCAAAACTTTCACCGGCGGCAGATGAAAGTCAATAAAATACTGATTATGTTTTCCGACGAAACAAGTCTTTTGCCGCTCATCATAGAGGCAAAACGGCGTTTCAAATGTTTGACCGTACAATGCGGAATCATCAATATGAAAATCTATGCCGTTTTCCAAACAATATTTTGCCTTTGCCTCGTTCCACAGAGCATCTTGAACCTGAAACGAGCCATCCGGCAAATAGCTCACCATGTTTTGATTTGCAAAATAATCCAACATTGACCACACGACCGAATACGCGATTTCATGAGATTGCAAAAACTTTTCTATATCCGCTCCCGAACCGCCGCTCAAAACATATATTTTGCAGCCTCTTTCCATCGCCAGGCGGTTAAACTTCCTGAAAAAATCCGGATTCGCCGTAATCACGCCATGATAATCAACCCCGATTTTAATATGCTTCCGCATTACTTTCTCCCGCCGATGACGAAAACAAATCTTTAACCGAATTCGGGCTGAAAACCGAAAGCGGATTAATACTGATTTTCGGATTCTTCGCACTGCCCTTGATGCCATAACTGGCGGCAAACACCGTCCCGTCTTTACCGGCAAGCATGGAACCTACCACGGGAATGCGGCCGATAAGCGTATTAAGGCTGTAAGCCGGCGAAATGATACCCTTGATATCCAGCTTCCCGTTCCCGCGCCGATACGACCCGCTGCCGGTAAATCCTATGACATTCCCGAACATTTTGGCATCGTTGATGTAAAGTGTTTCATTCTTATACTCAAACGGCGCGTCAAAATGCGAAAAAACAAGTCCGTCTCCGCGCAACAAATCCAAAATACCGGTAAAAGACGCCACCGTTAAAAGTTTTGCCAAAAGTGGCGTGTTATAAATACTGAAATCACGAATTTGCGCATGCCCGATAAAATCGCCATCGGCGTTTCTTTTAGCCTCGATTTTCAAAATACCGCCGCTCATATCATCATACAAACGCAGCACGCGCAAAGTGCTTCCGGCATTGTTGCTGTCAATCGAAAGCATATATTCGCCGTTGGGTTTGGGCTCATAATCCAACTTCAATTTAATGGATTTGTCCGAACCGTAATTGCCGACCATATGAACTTCTTCAAAGCCGATGCCGTTTTTCAAAACCGCGCTGCCGGCAAAATTCTTAATCGGCGTTTTGGGGTTGGTCCACAAACTATTCACTGCGATAAAGATTTCTCCGTCGGGAACGGAAGACAACCCTCCGTCGGTTTCGGAATTGTCGACAATCTTCTCTTCCGGCTTGTCCGATTGCGCAAATAATTCCGTCAAATCATAACTGTCGCCGCTGATATTGATTTTAATGCTTTTTTGTATATCTCCCGCAAACTCAATTTGCGCTTTGGCAGAAGTTTTCGGCCCGTCAATATTTGTAATGTCAATGGATTTAAGCCGCCCGTCATCATCAAGATTGACCCTGCCGTCCAAACGAAAATCGGATTTTTCCAGTGAAAAAGACGGAATATCGGACAATTTGTCATCGGTAAATTCAAGTTTTGCCTTAATCTTTCCCCATTTTCCGGCTTCTTTTTTAAAACCTAAAAAGCTGTAATCAATCGCCGCATGCGTCAAATCCGCATCAATATCCAATTGCGCTTTGTGATTTCCCAAAACAGTCAAGTCCGCCGCGACATCGGCATATCCTTCAATATATGGCGCACTCAAAATCGATGTTTCGACACCAAGCTTTTTTTTGACCGCGTCATCAACTTTAAGCGTAAACTTGCCTTTGGTTTTATAAGCTTCATTTTTAAATGTCTCATTTATCAGAATATTAACCGAAATACCGTCAAATTCGGCATCGCCCAAAACAATAAAACCGTCGCTGTTAACTTCAACCGCCATTTTTTCCGCCGTCAAGTCTTTGCCTTCGGCGACATTGGGCATTTTTACCTGCGTCAAATCCGCCTTGACGTCAACCTTTATTTCTTCGGGTTTTAAATCTTCATACAACTCAAAATTCAACCCCAGTGCTATTTCCACATCACCGGAAACCGCCTCGGGATTAAGCCCCATTTCTTGGGCATAATTAAGCGGCGGATGGTCGATAAACTTGAGTGCGTCGGTTACCGATGAATTGCCTTTGATTTTAATATCAATATAGTTATGATATTTATCCAAATCATACAACCGAACATTGCCGCCGGTGATGATAACGCCTTCGGAAACACCTTTGTCGACTTTTATATCAATATCCGATGATGAGAAAAAGGCCGTCCCGTACACATGATTAACCACTGGCATGCCTTCCAAATACGAGATGTTGCTGTCCGCCACGTCGGCCCGGCCGTCAAGCTTTGTCAGCACCAGGACTTTTTGCTGCGGGTCAAACCCGAAAACAAAATCAAAATGCCCGTTTTGAGCATTGCCGCCATACAAGTTTTCTTTGCACCATGCCCATGCCGGCTCCGCCAAATAACGCGGCCAGAACTTGGATAAATCGTTTAAGGCAAATTGAGGAATGTCGGCGCTGAAAACAACTTTCAAATCTTCCAATGACTTTTCAAAGAAATATTTTTGATAACCGGAAATATCCAAGCTTAAACGGGTGTTTTGCCCGCCGACGGAAAAATCCGCGTCTTTAATGCTGATGGAATTCAAATCGCCGGAAATCGAACCATTCAAAACAAAAGCGTCAATCCCGTAATTAAATTTTTCATCTTCGTTAAACAGAACTTCACCGGCGCTTCCCGTTACATCAAAGACAATTTTTTCCACAATTTTATCCAAGCCGCTTGCCAAATTGTCTTTATGCGCCAAAATTTCGCTAAAATCAATCAAGGCACCGAGCTTGCCTTCAACCGGCACTTCAATCTTCGGATAAACCGTGCCGAAAATGCTGACAATATCGGATAAAACCAAATCCGAAAAATCAAACTTCAGCGCCAGTTTATTGCTTGCCGGACGATATTCGCCCCCGATGGCAAGAGTTGCCATCCGGTCGGTCATATCAAGCACCCCGCCGGCACTGATTTCCAGATTCAGCAAATTGCGTTCAAAGTGAAAATTAACATCTTGAAAACGCCATTTCCGTCCCAAATCGACCTCATGAAACTCCACCCCGGCATTATTAACCGTTATTTCGTTAACAAAGCTTTCCGGATAAATGTCATCGTTTGAATTAAACCTTTCCAGAAAATCCTCAAACCAGGCAAAATAAAATTGTAATTTCTTTTTATTGGCTTCGTTTTCCTTGTTTTTTTCCACACCGTAAGTCGTAAAAATTGCCACTTCGGGATCTTCCAGCGTAATGCTGCTCGGCGCTACGATGCCTTTTAGCAAAGCCCTCACGCTGAAAGACAAAGACAGTTTTGGCGTATGCATCGAAAACTCATCATCATTTTGCCTGAAAATCACATCTTTGGCAATAATTTTAACCGGTTGAATGGAACGCACCAACTCCAAATTAACCTCGCCGACATCAACGGAAAATTCCGATTCTTCCGAATTCAACGCCTGCATGATATATGGTTTCAAAAACGGTACGGAAAGCGGCCCTTGGTACAAAACCCACAACAGATACAACAGCGAAAGCAGCAGAGCAACACCCAAATAATCCGCCGTTTTACGCATGTAATATGTTTTTCCGGAAATTTTTTTCATGATTGCTGCAGCCACCCTAAAATATCTTGATAATTTTTAAGACTGAACAACGTATCATGCGACGCCCCGTGATAAACTTTCAACATTTTGGGCTCCGGCGCTTCTTGATAAAGTTTTTTAGCCTGCATGGGCGGGATAAGTTCGTCATCTTCGGTGGTCATGATTAAAACACGAGTCTTAACATTCTTTATCAACTCTTCATTATCGTACACATCACTTACCAACAAATCAAGCGGCACAGTTTTAACGCCGAAGAAAGTAACGTGATAATTAGCCGTATCCAAAATGGTTGTAAACGGAACTTCCAAAATCAAGGCGTCAAAATTTCCGTTTTTTTGTTGCTCGACCGTGGCGTAAAGCGCGGTATATGTTCCGAGCGACATGCCGTACACCACGATGTTTTCATTGGTAAAACCGATAGAATTAAGATATTTGACGGCGTTGACCGCATCTTCTTCCAAATATTGCTGGCTGATTTTTTCACCCTGTCCGCCAAAGCCGCGGTACTCCGGAATAAAAACCGAATAACCCGCCTCCGCAAGCGGCACGGTTTTATGATAATAATGTTCCACATTATAAGCGTTGCCATGTAAAAACAACACCATTTTATGATTATTATTTTCATTTTGGTTAAGATAAAGCCAACCTTCCGCCTCGCCGCCTTGTTTGCCGTAATCATGATAGACAACTTCTTGAACCGGTAACCCTCCGGCAATGGCGTTTTCTGCATTGCCCGGAAAATCATAAGGGTGATAAAAATACCACTGCGGAAAAAAATAAACCGAAGCGCATAACAAAAAATAGCCGACAACAATGCCGACGATGATTTTAATTGCTTTTTTCATCCGTTCCAACCTTTCCGGCCAATGCCGCCGCCAAAAACATATCGATATCTCCGTCAAGCACAGCTTTATAATCCGATGTTTCAACGCCCGTACGCAAATCTTTGACCAAACGATAAGGCTGTAAAACATAGGAGCGTATTTGATACCCCCAACCGTTATCACCCTGGTTTTCCCATTGCTCCGTCGCCGCGGCCGAACGCTTTTGCATTTCTCTTTCATATAATCGCGCTTTCAACATTTTCCAGGCGTTGTCGCGGTTTTGAAATTGCGAGCGCTGACTTTGGCTTTGCACCACGATGCCGGTCGGAATATGCGTGATGCGCACCGCCGAGTCGGTTTTGTTAATATGCTGACCGCCGGCACCGGAAGAACGATAAGTGTCTATCCGACAATCGGATTCGTTGATTTCAATTTCTATCGTATCATCGACAACCGGATAAACGCCCACCGAGGCAAAACTGGTGTGCCGCCGGCCGGCGCTGTCAAACGGCGAAATTCGGACCAAACGATGAACCCCGCTTTCCGATTTCAGCCAACCATAAGCGTTATGCCCGGAAATTTTTAAAGTTACCGATTTAATGCCGGCAACCTCGCCTTCGGTTTCTTCTTGATAGTCAACCTTATATTCATGTTTTTCCGCCCAACGCGTATACATTCTCAACAGCATCTCCGCCCAATCCTGCGCCTCCGTTCCGCCGCTGCCGGCATGAATTTCCAAATACGCGTCATTGCCGTCCGCCTCACCGGAAAGCAAAGCCTCCAACTCACCGCGTCGCGCTTGTTGCTGCAATTTTTCCAGATGAGACATGATTTCGCTTTGCAGCTCGTCGTCGCCTTCGGACAACTCAGCCATTTCCGCATAATCCGAAAGGCTTTTTTCCATTTCCCGATAATGATTTATACCGTCTTCCAAAAACGTTTTTTCGCTCATCAGTTTTTGCGCTTTGACCGCGTCATTCCACAAATTCGGGTCGGCGCTTAAAGCATTGAGCTCGTCAAGACGCAAAACGGCGTTATCATAGTCAAAGAGACCTCCTCAGCAGTGCCAAAGACTGCTTGATCTGTTCAATAATGTTTTCAAATTCCGCTTTCATGCATATAACCCTTGTTTTGGTTTAATATTCTCCGCCAACTTGCAGCATATCGTCACCGCCGTCAATCGTAACGGTATCTTCTCCGTCGCCGCCGATAACCCGTTGTTTGTTTTCATCAAAACTGTAATCCGGTTTGATGGCCTCAATAATAACCGTTTCATCACCGGGCTGAGAAAGTTTTCCGGTTTTGGGATTAATTCTGACCAATTTGATACCTTGAGGAATACGGAAATTGGTATCCGGAACATCTTTCAGAGCGTTTTTCATAAATTCGTAGAAAATCGGCAATGCCGCTGCCGCTCCGGTTTCATAACGTCCCAACGTTTCCGGTTCATCATAGCCGACATACACACCTGCTACCAAATCCGGCGAAAAGCCGATAAACCAAGCATCTTTTGTATCGTTACTGGTGCCGGTTTTACCTCCCAAATGCCGGTTCAGACTGCGCAGTCTGGCGCCCGTTCCGCGCAAAACGACACCTTCTAAAATAGATGTCATCTGATAAGCCGTTAGCGGATCAATAATTTGCTCGCGTGTATCCGGCCGTTGCGGCGGCGTTTGTCCCATCCATCTATCAACATTGCAATCCGCGCAATCGTAATTATCTTGTTTGAAAATTGTTTTTCCGGTTCTGTCCTGAATACGCTCAATCAGATACGGCGTCACTTTTTTACCGCCGTTGACAATAATACCGTAAGCGCTTGTCATATCAATCACTCGGGCCGAAGCCGCCCCCAAAGATGAAGAAAGATATTGCGGCAAATGATCGTTAATCCCGACTCTTTTGGCCATGTCTGCGACCTTATCCATGCCGATGTCCTGTGCCAATCGCACGGTCATCAGGTTTTTGGATTGCTCCACTCCCTGGCGCAAAGTCATCAAACCATAGAACTTCTTTGAATAATTAACCGGCTTCCATTTTGGCTGTCCGACGCCTTGATCCAAAACAAAGGGCGCATCCAAAATCAAATCATTCGGCGAATAGCCCATTTCCAGAGCCGCCAAATAAACAAACGGTTTAAATGCCGAACCGGTTTGGCGATACGCCTGCGTCGCGCGGTTAAATTGTGATTTTTCAAACGCAAAACCGCCGACAAGCGCCAAAACTTTTCCGGTATGCGGATCAATAACCGCCATACCGCCTTCCACGTTTGGCACCTGCTTTAACGCATAAGCATCTTCGCTGTCCCGGATTTCTTCCACATAAACCACATCACCCGGTTTCAAAACTTTTTCCGCCGAATCCGGCGCCGCACCGACAAATTTGTTTTTCAGAGCCGGTTTTGCCCATCCGAGATTTTTAAGATAAATATATCCTTTGTTTCCGTCAACGGTTTCAATTTCGGCTTTTTCTTTTTCGACTTTCAGCACCACCGCTTTTTTCCACGACGGTTCGGCGCCTTTTGTCAGTTTTGCATCTTTTAAGGCTTGTTTATAATTATCATCAAGAGCAATCTGCATTTCGGCACCGCGCCAACCGTGGCGTTTGTCGTAATCCAGCAACCCTTTGCGAAAAGCCTGAGTGGCAATAGATTGAATTTTGGGATTAATCGTCGTCCGCACAATCAGCCCGCCCTCATAAAGAGCGTCTTCGCCCAAATTATGCACTATCGTGCGGCGCACCTCCTCACTGTAATATTCGGCGTCTTTTAAAAAACCGGTTTTCCGCTCGACGGTAACCAAAGGTTTGTTCACCGCTTCTTCTGCCTCTTCCGAAGTAACGTAACCGTCTTCGACCATGCGGCCGATAACCCAGTTACGGCGCGCCACGGCTGCGTCATAACGGCGAACCGGGTGATAATTGTTCGGTCCTTTGGGCAGCGCCGCCAAATAAGCGATTTCTTCCAATGTCAATTCGTCCAGAGATTTGTTAAAATAATTCAGAGCCGCGGCGGCAACGCCGTAAGAACGGTTGCCCAGATAAATTTCGTTTAAATACAGCTCCAAAATATGGTCTTTACTGAAAGCATTGTTCATACGATTCGCCAAAATGGCTTCTTTGATTTTACGAATATACGAAACTTCCGAACTCAACAAAAAATTTTTTGCCACTTGCTGGGTAATGGTCGAGGCGCCGCTTGGCCGCCGTCCGGTTCCGATGTTTTTGATATTGTGAATAACCGCGCGGATAATACCGATATAATCAATGCCGCCATGTTGATAAAAATGTTTGTCTTCGGCGGCGATAAAGGCTTGCTTGACACGTTCCGGAATCTTGTCGACCGGAACAAACAAACGTTTTTCGGCGGCATATTCCATCAGCAGTTGGCCGTCGCCGGCGAAAAGACGGGTCGTAACCGCCGGCTCATACTTTGCCAGTTGGCGGTAATCAGGCAAATCCTTGCTTAAAACGCCAAAGACAATCATAAGCGCAATAAGCCCTAAGATTGCAAAAAACATTCCGGCGCTGACAAGTGTAGAAAAAAATTTAAACATACATTAAACCCGTTGTTTTCAAAACTCAAAATAAGTGTGCTTAACTTTAGTACATTTTATTTAAATTGCAAAAGAAAATTTTGCAACCGCAATATCTTATAACAACTCGGCATCATACGCCGCCGTATCAATACAACGCCGCGATTTCCGGATCGTTAAAATAACGGTCGATGGCTTTAGACGCCGAAGTTGCCAATTTTTTGCGATAACTGCTTTGTTTTAAGAGTTTTTCTTCGTTGCGGTTGGAAAGATAACCCATCTCCAACAATACCGACGGAATATCCGGCGCTTTTAAAACCGCAAAACCGGCAAAACGATGCGTGTTATTGACAAGTTTGACCGTTTTGCTCATTTCATTAACCATATAGGTTGCAAATTTCGAAGATTTATTACGGCTGTCGGTTTGTGAGAGCGAAATCAGAATATCATTAATTTCTTTGGAATTTTCCGAAAAATCAACGCCGCCGATAATATCCACCTTGTTTTCGCGCTCGGCCAACGCCGCCGCCTCTTTGTCGGAGGCTTTTTCCGAAAGAGTGTAAACGGAAAGCCCCTTAGCGTTACGATTTAACGCACTGTCGGCATGAATTGACATAAACAAATCGGCTTTGTAACGTTGCGCGATACGCACGCGTTGTCTGAGCGGAATAAAAATATCCGTGCTGCGTGTCAAATAAACCTTATATCCTTTTTTCTCCAAAATGGCTTTGAGTTCCTTGCCCATGGCAAGAGTAATGTTCTTCTCATAAGTTTTTCCATACGCGCCTATGGCGCCCGGGTCTTTGCCGCCGTGTCCCGGATCCAGAACAATAACTTTTTTGCGGGCTTTACGCGGCGTGTCTTCGTCATTAAAAAACCAGCTTTTTTCCTTATCTGCCGATGCCGTTTTGACATTTTGGTCGCTTTGGCTTGAAAAAGCATGTTTGGAACCGACCTTGGCCTTAAAGTCACGTTCCGAACACAAAGCGACATCAATCACAAAGCGCCATTTCATATTGCTTTGCGGCTTTAAGGTAAAAGCCTTTTTAATAAAAACCGGCTTTAAAAGATCAAAAACGACACGCTTGTTTTTTGCATCCAGTTTACCCACCCTGGTTTGTGAAATAATATTGTTTTTATCGCTTTGCAGCGTGTTTTTTATCTCCATGTCATAAACATCAACCACCAACCGTTTGGGATCCGTTAACAAAAATGCCTTATAATCAAATGCTTTATCGGCTTCAAAAACGATTCTGACACTGCCGACCTGCTGGCCGATTCGCATGTTGGTAATGTTGCCTGCCGCCATGCTTTCGCCGCACGTTGCCAGACAAACAAACACCAAACCGGCCGCAAACACGCAGCACCGAACAGCTTTTTTCAAAACCGATATAATCTTTTTCATCGTTTCTCCGTTTAAGTTTATAAGATTGTAACGCCGACTTATTACCAATCTGTTAAAAAAGCGCCGGTAAATGAAATTTAGTATTGTAATTTAAAACAAATCCTATATTGTAATACCAAAGTCGGATTATTCATGCACTGATGTAAGGAAACACCACCATTATTTTGCTGTTTTATTTTTCCTTATATGAGGTGCCGCCGTCCTTTCATTGTGAAACGACGAGCCCCGGCTTAAATTGACACGCAGGATATTAAGTGCTTTTAAAAAAGCAAACAAGAATGAAGAATAAAAGCTTTTTTAAAAACAATCATACAAGGCAAACAATATTAAGGTTTTGCCGCGCAACGCAAAAAGGGGAAAGCCCTGTTTTATTTGTTTGTTATGACTTTAATATCCGGCAATAAAAAACAAATATATTTATAGGATAATGTTATGACAAAAAGAATGTTGATTGACGACACCCAGCCTGAAGAAACCAGAGTCGTTATTGTTGACGGCAACAAAGTTGAAGATGTCGAAATAGAATCAAGCTCCCGCAAACAAATCAAAGGCAACATATACACCGCCAAAGTCATCAGGGTCGAACCTTCCCTGCAAGCCGCTTTCATTGATTACGGCGGCAATAAACACGGTTTTTTGGCATTCGGCGAAATTCATCCCGATTACTATCACGCCGCTCCGGAGCTGATAGAAACGGTTGACCGCGAGGTTGATGAAATCATTGAACGTAAAAAACAATACTTAAAAGAGCGCGAAGAGCAACGCGAGCGCATCCGGGCCGAAAAGCAAGCTTTATACGAAGCTCGCAAGCGCGAAGAAGAAGCTCAAAAAGCCGCCGCGGAGGAAACTGCGCAAAATCCGGAAAACGCATCCGATGAAACAACGGTCGACAACACCCCCGCCCCGCTTAATCAACCATTAGAACCGACAGCAGAAAACACCGTTTCGGCGGAAAATGCACCCAAGGTCAAACGCAAATATACCCGCCGCAAAGCAGCCAAGAAATCCGCCGACGATGAAAACAAAACAGAAGAAAACATTTCTTCTGCCGAAGCACCGGCAAACGAAGATTTTAAAACTTTAGCCGACCAACGGGAAAATACCGATCCGATTGTTCGCGAGGAAACCGATGATGAAGAAATCATCGATGAAACGGAAGACAATGACGAAAACGATGTCGAAACACCTTCCGATAACGATGATGAAGATATTGAAGGTGATTTTGAAATTCAGCGCAAACTTATCCGCGCCCGCAAACTTTACCATTACAGCACCATTCAAGATGTCATCAAAGAAGGTCAGACGCTGCTCGTTCAAATCGTCAAAGAAGAACGCGGCAACAAAGGCGCGGCCTGCACCACATATTTGTCGTTGGCCGGCAGATATTGCGTTCTGATGCCCAACCGCATCAAAAGCGGCGGCGTCTCCCGCAAAATCACCAATGCCGCGGACAGAAAGCGCTTAAAAGACATTATGAAAGAGCTGCCTTTAACCGACGAAATGTCCATGATTATCCGCACCGCCGGTGAAGATAAAACCAAAGCCGACATTGTGCGCGATTACAATTATCTTATTCGCACCTGGAATCATATCCGCCTGAATGCTTTGAAAAACAAAGTTCCTTCCATGATTTATGAAGAAGGTGATTTAATCAAACGTGCTTTGCGTGATATGTACACCAAAGACATTTCCGAAGTTATTGTCGACGGCAACGAGGCTTTCAAAGCCGCGCGCGATTTCGTGAAGATCTTATCGCCGCACAGCCTGAAAAAAATCAAATGCCGCCGACAAAACGAAATGCCGTTATTCCAACGTTTCCAGATTGAAACGCAGCTTGACAAGCTGCACAGTCCGGTAGTCCAGCTTGAATCCGGCGGTTATCTCGTGATAAATCCGACCGAGGCTTTGGTCGCCATCGACGTCAACTCCGGCCGCGCCACCAAAGAAAAAGACATTGAAGAAACCGCGCTCAAGACCAATCTGGAAGCTGCCGATGAAATTGCCAAACAATTAAAAATGCGCAATCTGGCCGGTTTGATTGTCATAGACTTCATTGATATGGATGAACCCAAAAACAATCAGTCAGTGGAAAAACGCATGAAAGACGCCTTGAAAAACGATCGCGCCCGTATTCAGATTGCCAAGATGAGCTGTTTTGGTTTGTTGGAAATTTCGCGTCAGCGGATGCATTCTTCCTTCATTGAAAGCAACTATCAGCCCTGCCCGTTCTGTCAGGGACAAGGCGTGGTGCGTACCACCGAATCTTGCGCGATGTACATTCTGCGCGCCATTGAAGAAGAAGGAACCAAAAACCGCTCTTCGCGTTTGAATGTGTATGTTCCGACCGAAACCGCCATTTATCTCTTAAATCAAAAACGTACCAACTTGTGTGAATTGGAAAACCGTTACAACATGTCGGTTGTCATTTCCGCCGATGACGACATTAAAAACATCTCCGAATATCGTATTGAACGCATCAAGCAAACCAAAGTGGCAGAACCGGAAACTGATGACGGACCGACAACAACCTATGCTGAGGTTGAAAATAACGAAAATTTCCCGACCGAAGAAACGGAAAATAACGAAGCTGATTTAGAAGATGACAACAATCGACCAAACCGCCGATTCCGTGGTCGTCGTTCTTATTACGACCGCCGCCGCAATCGCGGCAACCGTCGGGACGACAATCGCAGCGATGTCAGAGATTTTACGAGCGATTCTCGCGGCATAAACGCAAAAAACGAAAACAGCAATGCAGAATCCGAACCTAAAAAAGAAGGAAAACTGGCATGGTGGAGAAAGTTAATCGGTTAAAGCACCTGTTATCTTTTTTCTTCCTCGGACGGCAAAAACGGCACAAGTTTTTGCCGTCTGTGGTATTGTGCGTTTTTCTGGCGGTAATGTGTTTTTTTCCTGCGCGGGCTTTTGCTTTATCTTTAATTTCCGATGACGAAACCGAAACTTTCCTGCACAAAATCATCCGCCCGATTTTTAACGCCGCCGGCATCACCTTTAATCCGCAAAAGGTGTTTATCTTAAATGACAATTCGTTAAACGCTTTTGTCAGCGACGGAAATTATTTGTTTATTCATACCGGCACATTGATAAACGCCGATAACGTTAACGAGCTAAACGGCATTATTGCACACGAAACCGGACACATCGCCGGCGGGCATATTGTCCGGCAAAAATTGCAAATAAACCGTATGCAATCTTTAGCTGTTGCGTCTTTAATTGCCGCCGGAGCCGCAGCGGCTGCATCGGGCAACGGCGACGCCGCCATGGCTGTTTTGCTCGGCTCGCAAAGTTCACTTCTTAACAGCATGACGGCTTATCAGATGCAAGAAGAACGCAGCGCCGACGAAAGCGCGGTCAAATACTTGAAAAAAATCGGCCAATCGCCGCGCGGATTGAAAAATTTTATGAAAAAAATAAATCAATTCAATCGCCTGAGCGGATATAAGGAAATGCCTTATTTCCGCACCCACCCGATGAACAGCGAACGTGCCGCATTTTTTGACCAAGCACTGCAACAATCATCCGGAAAAACAACTTCACCGTATGATGAAGAATTTAAGATGATTAAAGCTAAATTATCGGCCTTTTTGCTACCGACAGAACAAGTCAGACAAAAATATCCCCCCGAAAATCGTTCGATTGTCGGACGTTACGCCCAATCTATTTTGGCTTACCGAGAACACAATTTGCCGGAAGCTCTGCAAACGTTAGACGGCTTGATTGCCGAAAAGCCAAACAACCCTTATTTTCATGAACTGAAAGGGCAGTTTTTATTGGAAAGCGGCAAGCTTAAAGCTGCATTAACAGCTTATGAAGACGCACGCCGTCTACACCCCGATTCGCCAGACATTCTGCTGGGTTGGGCGCAAACCGCCCTGGAAGCGCCGCATGATAAAACAGCCTTAAAAGAAATTATTACCGTTTTAAATCAGGTTCAACTAAAACGCCCGAATTTAACGGCTTGGTTGCTGCTTTCCCGCGCATATCAAGAAAACGAACAGCCGGCGGAAATGTATTACGCCGCGGCACAATACAACACCGGAATCAGAAATTTTGCCACGGCGCGGCGCCAGATAAAAGCCGCTGAAGAAGAAAGACCTTCCGCCAATTTAAAGTTAAAACTCAATGATTTGAAAATCAGAATTAATCATTTAAATTCCGAAAATTTCTAAGCATCAGAGTTTCTTAAAAAATCGTCAATTTGTTCGCTTAAATAACGGGCATAAAATTCATTGTTTCCGGCTTGGACATGAATATCGTTCAATTTGCGATATCCCAACATCTCACCATTTTGAATTTTGACCAACACGACGGCAAGCGGCGCAAACAAATCATAAGCTTGGGCATAATCAAAACCATCATCCTGCGTATAATCAATCACAAACAAACTATAAACTCCGGCATATTCTTCGTTATACAAATTTTCAATCATTTCAATGGCTTGCGGACAGTTAAAACATTGTTCGCCGTTATAAAAGAGATAAATGATTGACTTGTTTTCATTATTGGCATCAGCGGCAAAATATTCCTGCAGCGGCTCGTTACTGGCAAAATTCTCATCAAAGGCGGTCTGCGCCTGCACATTTAAAATCATCAGGCAGGCAAAAACACCCGCCAGCAAAAATTTGTTCATATTCCCTCCGTCTTTAATTTTAAAGCGGGGAGCAGGAAGCTTCTAACCATTTTTGCTCATTGGCATTCATATAAGGTGCTAAACAGTTAAACACTTTTTGATGATAATTGTTCAACCAGCTCTGCTCTTCGCTGCTTAACAAATATTTATCAATCAAGCGTTTATCAATAGGGATTAAGGTTAGGTTTTCAAATTTCAAATACCCGTCATATTCCGCCGGCACGGTATAAACCATGTTTTCGATTCGGATACCGAAAGCGCCTTCTTTATAATATCCCGGCTCATTGGAGGTAACATAATTGCAATAAATCGGCAACGGATTAACCGCACTGATGGCAAACGGCCCTTCATGCACATTGGCAAAATGCCCGACACCGTGTCCGGTGCCGTGAGCATAATCCATCCCCTGCCGCCATAACGGAACTCGGGCAATCGCATCAAGCGCATTTCCGGAAGTTGCTTCGGGGAAACGTGCCGTTGCCAACGCAATGTGCGCTTTCAGCACATAAGTGAAAGCTGTTTTGATTTCTGTCGAGGGTGTTCCCAAAGCAATGGTACGGGTAACATCAGTTGTGCCGTCATAATATTGCGCGCCACTGTCCAGCAACAACACCGTATTATCTTCCAGCATCGCGCAGTTTTTTTCCGACGGCTGATAATGCACCACCGCCGCATTGGCACCAACCGCGGCAATCGTACCGAAACTTCCGGAAAAAAACAAATCTTGTTGACGGCGGAATGCGCCCAGTTTTTGCACAACATCCCACTCGGTCATGCCTTGCCGGTGGTTTTCCAGCCAACACAAAAATTTACTGACGGCAACACCGTCACGGAGATGAGCGTTTTTGTAACCCGCCAATTCGGTCTCATTTTTAATAAGTTTCATTTTCGCGGCAGGATTAAAATCTCTAAAACACAAATCAACACCTTTCGGCAGCAAATTTAAAATTTGTTGCGGCGTGTCGGCCATATCCGCCAAAACAGATTGGCCGTGATATATCTGCAAATCAGTCGCAAGCGCGCTCAACGGCTTAATCCCCTCATAAACACAACCGTCGGCATAAACACACGCTTTACCCGAGCGATCCAAAAGCGCATAAACCCGCAAAACCGGCGTATCCGGCAAAGTGCGCGAACGCAGATTCATCAACCATGAAACCTGATCAGCGGAAGTTATCAACAATGCAGCGCAGTCAGAAGGAATTTTTGCGGCAACTTCGGCACATTTTTCCGCCGCACTCTTGCCGGCGTATTTAATATCATGAGCAAAAACCTCAACCGGTTTGGACGATAAAAGCGGGTTTGTTAAATCTTTATCTTCCTGCAACACAATATCTGAAAAGACTTTACAAAAATAGCGCACATTTTTAACCGAAACACACCACGGATTATAAAAAAGTTTTTGAATCTGATTTTCACGACACAACGAACCAAGTGTCAGAAAAAAATTTCGGCTGTCTATCACCGTAACTTCTTTGGGGTTAGTTTCATAACGTGCCTGTATAGCATAACGTCCGTCCACCAAAAGCCAAGCCTTTTCAGGCGTTATAAGCAACATTCCGGCCGAACCGGAAAAACCCGTCAACGCCCTGATTCTATTTTCTTCCGGCAAAATATCCTGCCCCAAAAACATATTGGACATCGGCTGAAAAAAAGCCGGAATATTTTTATCTTTCAAATATTTTTGCAGTTCTTTTAAGCTCATTGTTGTTTCTCCATCAACACCGCATGCCAATTATCCATATCATATACTTTTAATAGTTTCAGACCCTGCTTTTCATGGGCAGAAACCACCCATTCAATCTGATCGTCCACAAAACCGGAAAGAACAGCATGGCCGCCTGATGCCAGATGCGCGGCAAGCAAAGGCGCCATTTCAATCAATGGGCGGGCTAAAATATTAGCCAAGATAATGTCATATGGTGCGTTTTGTTTGATAATCTCTGCTTGATAACCATCGCTTTGCACTACGTCGATATATTTTTCCAGATGATTATCATAAGCATTCTGCGCCGTTACATTGACCGATTCTACATCAATATCGGCTGCCACGATATGAGGCTCGTCTTTTGCCCAGAGCTTGGCGCAAGCCAGCGACAAAATGCCCGACCCGGTACCCATATCCAAAATTTTTCGATGCTTTGCACCCGATACGCTCAAATCACTTATGGCTTGCAAGCAAGACTTCGTCGTCTGATGTGATGACCCGAAAGCCGTGGCGGCGTATATTCTTATGGCTAGTTTATCCGTTTGCGGCGTTTGTTTTTCATGCACGCCGTAAACACAAAAATCAGCCACTTCAATCGGCGGAAATTCAATCACGTTATCGGCAAGCCAGTTTTGGCTGGTCAATTTTTCAACCGTATAAGGCAAAAGTTTAACACCGATTGCGGTTGCCTGTTGTTTAAGGTCGTCGGCATCAAAATCCATGGCGGCATAACCGACATATTCTTCCCTGCCGTCATCTTTGTAATTACAAGCCGTTACCGTAAAATATCCGTCCAGAAAATCCGCCAAATCCGCCGGAATATTTTCCACCGGTTCAAACTTTATCATCAGGCACTCGGATAAATTCTTCTTCATATCGTCTCTTTTGTTATTGATTTGTTTACCAAATTTAATCTATATTACGACATAGAATATGTTTAAACATTAAAAAAGAGATTAATCCGATGAAAAAATTAGCTGCACTTTTATCCCTTTCCATGTTATCGGCTTGTATTTATGCCGGAGACATGGACATTTTTCATGGCCGCAACAAATTTTTCCAAATTTGGCAAACGGAAGAAATTTTCTATTACGACACCAAAACCGGCGATGAATATTTAACCGAAAGCAAAACCATCACCGAAGATGATATTGAACGCAACCAGGTTTTAATCACCAAAGTCGGCGGCATCATGGCTTTCAGCCGCACGCATCGGACGGATTTTTACGGTTCGGAAACCTTGACCGTCAATAAAGACGCAGTCATGAGCTCCAGTTATTCGCCGCTGTATATCAAAAAAGGCAGCAAATTCGACGCTTTCGGCGAAACAACTTTCAACGGCACAAAATATATGCTGGTGCGTCAGGGCAAAAGCGGCGATATTTTAATGGTTAATGAAGACGGCGAATTGTTTAACCGAATAGGCCGCATCGTTGACGGCCGGTTGGCTGTGTTGGATATCGTCTTTTTCCCGGAACCGGAAGACATCGTCTTTACACCGGTGGTTACCACTCGTTCAGAGAACACCGATATTATGGAAGGCTGGGAATTACGCTACGATGGCGTTGTTAACAACTACATGCGCTTTACATACTCAACTTTAGGGCTTGACGGCCAATCGGAAGAATTTATTTTCCCGACCGGTCAACAGACGATTATTATAAAAGATTTGCGCATCAATGTGATTGAAGCCGGATATAATAAAATTGAATATGTTATTTTGTAATAACAAGCCGGTTTTATAAAAGAAAAAAGGTTTGAGCTGAAACTCAAACCTTTTTTAATTTTTCAGAGTAAAGGACTACTCGTTCAGAAGTCTATCAACTTCCGCTTCTTCTGCAGCCCTTTCTGCCATGTACCGCTCCCAACTTTCCTGACGCTCCGTCTTAGCACCGTAGTGCTCCAAGAGTTTCTTGAGGGCAGGACACTCCCTTACAGTATCAAGTTCTATCAACCGACGAGAAATTATGGCCCATCCACCATCAATCTCTCCGTTGTCATAGGAGTAGTGTTCCCAGCTTTCATAGCTGGAATTTGGGTTGAAACCCTCATCCAGCATCTTTTTCATGGCTGAAAAGTTTTTCTTTTCCATCAAGCGGACGAACTCAACCACTTGAGGATCATTTTTTATCTCTCTCATAATTCTTTAATTTTTAAGTTTACATATATATCATTACTACAATTTGTCTTTTTTGTCAATGTTTTTTAATTAACTCTTATACCGGATAAAATGCGGTAAGCTGAAACAAGATTTATAAGACCATCAGAAATAACGTTTGAATCTTATATTTATTTATGCTACCCCTTAAAACAAAAGGAGATACACAATGCCGGATTGGCGTGAAGAAAGCAAATATCAAGGCTTGATTGCCGGTGTTGACGAAGCCGGCCGCGGACCATGGGCAGGGCCTGTGGTTGCAGCTACTGTTGTTTTTTATACTCGCAACATCAATCCAACTCTCATAAATTCATTAAATGATTCAAAAAAACTCTCCGCCAAAAAACGTGAAGAACTTTACGAACTCCTTAAACAAGAGGCGCAAAACGGCAAATTAAATTATGGCATCGGCGAGGCTTCCGCACAGGAAATTGATGATATGAATATTTTGCAGGCAACCTTTTTGGCTATGCGGCGTGCTGTGGAAAAGCTGCCGAAACTTCCTGACATGGCAATCATTGATGGCAACCGCCAGCCAAAAAATTTTCCCTGTCCGAGTGTTACGCTCATCAAAGGCGATGCAACATCATATTCGGTTGCCGCCGCTTCAATCATGGCTAAAGTATACCGCGACCGCCTAATGACGGAGCTGGCGCGAAAATATCCCTTTTACGGCTTTGAAAAAAACGCCGGATACGGAACCAAAGCCCATATAGAAGGCTTAAAAAAACATGGCATCACGCCGGAACATCGCAAAACTTACCGTCCGATTACCGAAATCATACAATCTCAATGCGAATAGGCCATTGCAATAACAAAAAAACGTGTTTGATAGTTTCTTGGTAAAAGAAACATCTCAAAACACGTTTAAATCTTAAATTTCCAAACATCTTTCCAACGCCCGTTATATTTTTTATGATAATAGCGGCCGTTACATTCAAAACAGACTTCATTGGAAGCTGCGTCTAAGATGCGGACATGTTCTGCTTTGTCATAAGATGACAATCCCGAAAGTGTCAGAATACACTTATCTGCATCATAAAACACTCGGGATGAAAGCTTTTGCCCCAAACTTTGCAGCTTTTCGCCGACTAAAAGAAACCATTTGTTGTCTCGGCACACGACAATACAAGTGTGTCTGATTTCTACCTTAGTCAACGCCGCGGCATCACATAGTTCCACATTTTCTACCCAGGTATTGAAACTGGGAAACCGCCCGATGCGTTCGACATTATCATCTGTTTCCCAAAAAATGACCACGCTCTCATCGTCTTGCATGAAGAGATGAAAGCACTCACAACTATGCCATTCCTTACTCAGATGATACCCCGAAGCCGCTTTGTCCGAACTACGGAAACTGTGCAATTTTCTATACTTTTTGCCTTCGACGATTTGTTTCAATTCACCATCATCAAAGACAAATCCGGCAAATTTTCCCCCTATCTCTCTGACAATCAGGGGAGATACATAAATTTTTTCCATATATACATATTATTTTATTAATAATTTCATTCAACATCACAATCCTAAAATTTTCCGCGGATTGTGTCAATAAAAGTTTTGAACGCCAACATAAAAACAAAAAAAAACCGGACTGTTGTGTCCGGCTTTAATACAGGCTTTTAAGTTTTAGTCTTCAAATTTTTTCAAGACCAGCGACGAGTTTGTCCCGCCAAAACCAAATGAATTTGACATAGCCGCTTTAATAGTTTTTTTCTTGGCTTTAAGCGGAACCAAATCCATATCGGCAACTTCGTCTTCGACCTCTTCCAAATTGAGCGTTGGCGGGCAAATCTGATCGCGCAGCGCTAAAACCGTATAAACCGCCTCAACCGCACCGGCTGCACCGAGCAAATGCCCGATGGCGGATTTTGTGGAAGACATGGAAACATATTTCAAATCATCGCCGAACAAACGCTTAACCGCCAAAGCTTCACCGACATCTCCTGCCGGCGTTGAAGTGCCGTGCGCGTTGATATAGTTGATGTCTTTTAGCTCAACACCGTGTTCTCTGGCATGATCTGCCGCCATCTTCATGGCACGGTATGCGCCGTCGCCGGAAGGCGCGGTAATATGATAAGCGTCGCCGCTCATACCGTAACCGACAACTTCGGCATAAATCTTAGCACCTCTGGCTTTGGCATGTTCCAGCTCTTCCAGCACCACCGCGCCGGATCCCTCACCCATGACAAAACCGCTGCGGCGCTTATCCCACGGCCGCGAAGCTTTTTCCGGTTCATCGTTAAAGTCCGAAGTAATGGCCCGCATACGGGCAAACCCGGCCAGACCCAGCACGTTAACCGCCGATTCCGCACCGCCGGCAACCATGACATCGGCATCGTTCATGGCAATGATTCGTGCCGCATCGCCGATAGCGTGCGTTCCGGTCGAACAAGCCGTCACACAGGCGTGATTCGGACCTTTCAAGCCATACATAATGGATAAATTACCCGAAATCAGATTAATCAGCGAGGCCGGAATAAAAAACGGCGAAATGCGTTTGATGCCGGATTCGTGAAAAGACAAAGAGTTTTCGTAAATAGTTTCCAAACCGCCGATTCCCGAACCCATCATCACACCAAAGCGATTCTTTTCTTCTTCGCTTTCGGGAATATAACCGGCGTCATGAATGGCATCGCTGCCGGCAGCCAAGCCATAAAGAATAAACCGATCGTTCTTTTTTTGATCTTTGGGCGGCAAAACACTGTCCGGATTAAATTCGCCTTCAGCTTCGCCCCACGGCACCCGGCCGGCGATTCTGACCGGAATATCTTTCAAGTCTATATCTTCAATTTTTGCAATCCCGGATTCTCCGTTAAGCAGACGTTTCCAGTTATGTTCCACGCCGCGACCCAAAGGGGAAATAACGCCCAAGCCGGTTATCACAACTCTTCTCATTTACATACCTCTTAAACCTAACACGATACGAAAAAACTCGCCTGATAGCAGCGAGTTCTCACACTTAATTTAAGCCACAAGACTTACGCATTCTTTGAAAGATAGTCAATAGCATCTTTAACGGTAAGAATTTTTTCAGCGGCTTCATCAGGAATTTCGCAGCCGAATTCTTCTTCAAATGCCATAACCAATTCAACGGTATCCAAGCTGTCGGCGCCCAAATCATCAATGAAGCTTGCGCTTTCGGTTACTTTGGATTCTTCAACGCCAAGATGCTCGGCAACGATCTTTTTAACGCGATTAGCGGTATCAGTCATGTATTTAAACCTCTATATAAATTAAAAACAAATTTTCAGGCTCACTTGCGAACCTTGATTAGGTTGTTAACATAATTTTGCACCCTTTGACAAGCTTTTTTTTAAAAAAACCGCAAAAAAATACGCCGGAAACAACATAACTAATTGATTTTTAATATTTTTATCATTGTAACAAATCGTTATAAATAGTGTATAAAAAGCCATTGTCATTTAAATATTAATCATTATATTTCGCACATGAAGCAAACAGCTTAAGATTATAAGAGGAAACAACAAATGAAAATAGGAATTATCGGCGCCGGACAGGTCGGAAGCGCAACGGCATTTGCGCTTGTTCTGCGCGGCGTGGCACGCGAAGTTATCTTGATTGACAGCAATGAAAAAAAAGCTCAGGCCGAAGCGCTTGACATATCACATGCAACAACCTTTGCCTATGCCAGCAAAGTGTATGCCGGCACATACGGCGACCTTAAAAACGCCGACGTCGTCATTATCACCGCCGGCGCCAATCAACGCCCGGGCGAAACCCGGCTTGATTTGATGGAAAGAAACGCCGCCATTTTCAAGAACATCATTGACCAAATCATGGCAAACGTTCCCAACGCCATCATCCTCGTGGCCTCCAATCCGGTTGATATTTTAACCGAATACGCATTAAAACTTTCCGGTCTGCCCAAGAGTCGCGTTTTCGGCAGCGGCACCATTTTGGACACTTCGCGATTCCGCACGTTGTTGGGCGAATATTTAGGGCTTTCTTCCAAATCGATTCACGCCAACGTATTGGGCGAACATGGCGACAGCGAAGTTTTGGTCTGGTCGAATTGCGATGCCGGCACATTGCCGATTGCCACTTTGGGAGCTGATTTGAATCGTCCTTTAACCCCCGAAATCAAGGCTGAAATTGATGACAACGTCCGCAACGCCGCCTATAAAATCATTGACGGTAAAGGCGCCACGTTTTACGGAATTGCCGGCGGATTGACCCGCATTTGTCAAGCCATCGGCACCAACGAAAACGCCATTTTGACCGTGTCATCTTTTCACGAAGATGTGGAAGGTATCAAAGATATATGCTTGTCGCTACCTGCCATCATCAACAAAAACGGCGTTGAAAAAATTATCTATCCGCGTTTGAGCGATGAAGAACACGAACTTCTCCGCGTCAGTGCGCAAAAGCTCAAAAGCTACGTCTGAAGCGAATAACGGCATATTTTTGCATCAGCGGCGGTATAACAAAATATACTGCCGTTTTTTTACATGTTTATAAAACATTTTAATTGCTTTTTTACCGAACTCCCTGCATAATCTGCATATAAATATTTTTTAAGGAGATAACATCATGGCAGCCAAAACTGAAAAGAAAGACGCTTCCGCTGCAAAAACGGAAAGCAAGAAAAGAAACATAACCCGCAAAAAAACAACCAAAAAGACCAAAACAACCCCGGCTGCGGCCTCAAAGCAACCGAGCGTAAAGAAAACCGATAAAAAAACACATTTCCCGACCGACGTTAAAAAGACGGAAACAACGGCGGCGGTTCCGGTTCGGGAAACCGGCGTCTGGAAAAACTTTATAAAATGTTTGAAAAATTATTTCGTCTTTTCCGGCCGCGCCTCGCGTTATGAATATTTTTCATTCGGTCTCGGTTTTTTCACCGTCACTTTCATAACCTCGTTTTTAGGTGCATTTTGCGGATTTTTTGACATACTGGCAAACATTTGTTATCTGCTGCTTTTAGTGCCGATGTTCGCGGTTTTGAGTCGTCGCTTGCACGATATCGGCAAAAATCTGTGGAACGGTTGTTTCAACTGGCTCACTTACGGTTTTGCCGCCGCCGTCATCATCGGCGCCGTTGCGTTTGCACTTTCGGATTTTCCGGCAAAACTTGCGATATTCAGCGCCTTGCGCTATGTCATCATAATCGCGTCCGCGACAGTCATAATCGTTTCGTTGCGCTGTCTGGTGTTTGTCTGCCGTCGCGGCAAAACGGAGGTCAATCAATACGGCGATGTTCCGGCGCTCAATAATCCGACCGTTGAAAAAACCGCGTTTTGGATTATTGTTTTTTATTTCGCCCTAAACATCTTTTGCTACACTTTCAGCAACGTGCTGACCTACACATACCAAAAAAGTCTGCTCCAAAATGCGCTGCGAACCGAGGCGCAGTTTATTGCCAGCCAAGACGCCATCAACGCGGTTTATGCCCAAAAAGGTACCTATACCTGGCTAAGCAACAAATCCGTGCTTGACATGCGGCTGGTTCCGGCCGATATGCCGGTTTCCGGCGGCACGGGAATTGTTTCCGCCCTTGGTTTTCCGGTCAGCTTTTTCGGCTTTTCCGAATCATATGTCATTGTTATGGAAGAGATTGACGAAGACAGCTGCATGGCAATCATGCAGACGCCTTGGCGTTTGATGGGGCTGCAAATGGTGCAAATTCGCCAGCGTCAGGCGCAAACCGTTGCTTTGACCAACCCCACTCAGTGCTACCCTTGCGATGACGGCGAATGCGCCATCACCTGGGTTTTGCGCTGATAAACCGGAATAATATTTTATTGATTTTCCCCGTTGTTTTCCGACGGGGAATTTTTTTAACTTCCTCAAACATAATTTTTGCTTGCAATATCCGCACAGTTTTTTAATATAAGCACTGCCGTCGGTTGACGGTGGTGTCTAACAAACATCTTACAAACAAAAACTCCTTTTTGGGGAGTGGGCGAAATAAGACCTTTGGGTACGAATAAGCCTGACTGAGTTTGTACAGTTTGTTAGCTCCCCACCTTAAAAGTTTTTAAGGTGGTTTTGTTTTAATTTATAAACAAATTAAGGAGCAAAAATATGAGTAAAGGAAGCGGCCACACTAAAGTGGTCAAAAGGTCATTTAACAAACAACTCATGCGTTGCCTGGGCGAATATCGCAAACAACTGGGTTTAAGCGCCTCGCGGGTTTCGGCAGCGACCGGTATTGCCGAAATCAAGTTAAAACGCGCCGAAATAACGGGAAACATCCTAGCCTTTGATATGGCAAAGCTTTTGTATTTTTACCGCAAATGGTTCTCGGTCAGCTTGATTGACGAACAGCCGATTCATGAACAAACGGATTCTGCCAATACATCTCAAGATTCTGATAAATAATTATCACCACGCCGTTACCGAAATTTAATTCGATTCAATGTAAAATCCCCCGCGAGCATAAACTCACGGGGGATTCGCTTAATCAAGGCAAGCTTTACATATTGAAGTTATAATTTCCTTCATAAGCCAGCCAATAAAGCTTTTCGATTTCTTCAATCAGCGGATAACGCGGATTGGTGCCGGTGCATTGGTCGTCAAAGGCCAGTGTCGGCAGCGTTTTCATCGCCTCGGTGAAATCTTCTTTGGAGATTCCCCATTCTTTGATAGAAAGCGGAATGTTCAAATCCTTCTTAAGCCCTTCAATCGCCTTAATCAGGTTATCAACTTTCTCATCATCGGTTTTGCCTTTCAAGCCGATTCCTTCGGCAAAAGCCGCATAAGCCGCTTTGGCGTTCGGATAACGATACTGCGGAAAAGCGCATTGCTTAACCGGACAATCCGTCGCATTGTAGCGGATAACCTGCGAAATCAGCAGCGCGTTGGCAAAACCGTGCGGAATATGGAAAGCCGCGCCCAGTTTATGCGCCATGGAGTGGCAAACGCCTAAGAAAGCGTTGGCAAACGCCATACCGGCAATGGTTGCCGCATGATGCACATGCTCGCGCGCCTTAACATCCGCCGTTTTGTATGAAGTCGGCAGATAGTTCAAAATCAAACGTCCGGCTTCAACCGAAAGTCCGCGGGTATATTCGGTTGCCATGGATGACACATACGATTCCAAAGCATGCGTCATCACGTCAATACCCGAAGCCGCGCACAAACCTTTCGGCATTGTCAAAACCAAATCGGTGTCGACAATCGCCATGGAAGGCGTCAAAGCATAGTCGGCAATCGCGTATTTAATGTTGGTGGAATCATCGGTAATAATTGAGAACGGCGTTACTTCCGAACCGGTACCGGACGTGGTCGGAATGGCGACCATCTCGGCTTTTTGCCCTAATTGCGGAAATTCGAAAATACGTTTGCGGATATCCATAAAGCGCATTGCCAAATCCTCAAACTTCAATTCCGGATGTTCATACATAATCCATAAAATTTTGGCTGCGTCAATCGGCGAACCACCGCCCAAAGCAATCAACACATCAGGCGCAAACGTATCCACCATCGCTTTGGCTTTGTTAATCGTCGTCAAATCCGGATCCGGACGGACATCGCTGAAAATCTGGCACTGAATGCCCAACGGTTCCAAAATGTCGGTTACTTTGCGGGTATAGCCCAAATCAAACAGCGACTTATCGGTAATGATAAACGCGCGTTTTTTTCCGGCCAGCTCTTTTAAGGCAAAAGACAGCGACCCCGGCTTAAAGTAAATTTTCGGCGGAACTTTAAACCACAACATATTTTCTTCTCTTTTTGCAACGTTTTTAATATTCATCAGATGTTTTACTCCCACATTTTCACTAACCGAGTTTCCGCCCCATGAACCGCAACCCAAAGTCAACGACGGTTCAAGTCTGAAGTTGTAAATATCGCCGATAGCGCCCTGCGATGACGGACAGTTAATCATCACGCGGCCGGTGCGCAGGCGGTGTCCGAAAGTTTTGATTCTTTCATCATTGGCCGGATTGGTGTACAAAACGGAAGTATGTCCGTTGCCGCCAAAAGCGACCAATTCTTCGGCGCGTTTGGTTGCGGCCTCAAAATCGTTTGCTTTATACATTGCCAACACCGGCGAAAGTTTTTCGGCCGAGAACGGTTCTTCTTTGCCGACTTTGGAAACTTCGGCAATCAACACTTTTGTTTCCGGCGCAACTTTTATACCGGCCATTTCCGCGATTGTTGCCGCCTTTTGACCGACGATTTTGGAGTTTAACTTACCGTCAATCATAATCACGTTGGCAAGTTTTTCTTTTTCTTTGGCTGACAAAATATAAGCGCCGCGCTTTAAGAATTCGGCCTTAACCGCGTCATAAATATCTTTGACCACCACAACCGATTGTTCGGAAGCGCAAATCATGCCGTTGTCAAAAGTTTTGGACATCAAAACCGAGCTGACCGCCATCTGAATATCGGCGGTTTCGTCCATCACCGCCGGCGTGTTACCCGCGCCGACGCCCAACGCCGGTTTGCCGGAAGAATAAGCTGATTTAACCATTCCCGGACCACCGGTTGCCAAAATAATGTCAACTTTCGGATGCTGCATTAAATATTGCGTCCGCAAAATCGACGGCTCGTCAATCCAGCCGATAATATTTTCCGGTGCGCCGGCTTTAACCGCCTCTTCCAACATGATACGCGCGGCTTCCACCGTGCATTTTTTGGCACGCGGATGCGGTGAAAAGATAATGCCGTTGCGGGTCTTCAAAGCGATTAAAGTCTTAAAAATCGCCGTTGACGTCGGGTTTGTGGTCGGCACCACGCCGGCGATAACGCCCAAAGGTTCGGCCATCTTAATCAGACCATTGTCTTTGTCTTCTTCAATTATTCCGCAGGTTTTGGTGTTTTTGAACTTGTTGTAGATATATTCCGCAGCAAAGTGGTTTTTGATAACTTTGTCTTCCACCACGCCCATGCCGGTTTCTTCCACGGCCATTTTTGCCAGAGGAATTCTCAACGAACTCATCTTCAACGCCACGCGGCGGAAAATATAATCCACCTGTTCCTGGCTGTATTCGGCAAATTTCTTTTGCGCCTGGCTGACCTTTTCAACCAGTTCGTCAATATATTTTTGTTCGGCCGCTTCATCAACGGCATTCACATCTTTCTGAGCCATAATCGCTTTTCTCCATAATTAAAATTTCCTGCGCCATATAATGACAGCAGATATAAAAATAAACAACCTAAATTATCGGACAATTCAATCAACATTTATTTCGAAATTGTTGCAAACGCTATTCTTATTTATCATCCGCCTCATACAAAAAGCAATATCGCCATATAACAATATTTTTTCATCTTATGCTTATCCTTTTTTTACCTTATATTTTATCGGCGTTGAACAATCGGCAGAGTGTGGCAAAAGGAAACTCCCGCAACGTTTGTTACGGGAGTTTTTTAGGGGAAAATATTATTTTGCCGCGGCTAGGGAACCGCTTTGAAACAATATTTTCGTTTTTTTATGCCCGAAAGCCGCTTATAGGGATTGCCGCTTTTAAGCATAAAACCTGCTTATATTAATAGTACTTCCAATAAATGGTATTAGCCGTACCGCAAGCATCAATCGCTTCGCTGACCGCAAACGGTGCGGACTGTGCCGTACCACCCGGCGTACCAATAGAACCATCATCACCGGAAGCACCGGCATCGCCGACATAGATATCATTCAACAAATCTCCCGCTGAAGCAGAACCTCCAGCAGCAACGGTTGCAGTTGCCTCAACACCGATAGCAATCAAGCCGGACCCCTGACCGGAACCCCAGTCCGAGGTCAAAATGTTGACGCAGGCTTCTTCCGGAATGTTTTGATATTCAACGATAAACGCCGAAGTTAGATGCGCAGCATCCGTACCGCTCGCGTTAATAAAGACCGCGCCACCAAAAGCATTTTTTATATCATCAACAGTTACCGTACTGCTTGTGCTTGATTCATACATATCATTCGGGACCACACCGAATTTAATCGCCTGGGCATTATTCAAACCTTCATAGTTGTTCTGCGAGGAGAACAGGGTGCGGATGTTGGCGACCAACATTGAAACCTGATCGTTGGTTTTGTTGATTTTGTATTTGTTCATGGCTTTGGAATAACCGGCGATACCACCGACGGACAAGACGCCGATAATCGCCAAAACGCCCAGCATTTCGACCATGGAACGGCCGTTTTCATTAATATGTTTCATAGTAACCTTCCTTTTGTAATTTAAGTTTCACTTACAAAAAAATCGCTTTCAAAATTCAAAAGCGACCGGAAGTAGACAACTATGACAACGATATAGCGCGGTATATTGACCGCAAGGCTTATTCTACCGCCTTCCGGTCATTTTATAAAAAACAACCAGTCGGCGTATAATATTTAACGTCCTATACTTACAGACGCGTTGTCATGGAATGTCTAATTCCCAGACGGCCAACTCGGCCATCTTGTTGTCAGGATAACAAAAAACGCGTGCCGAAGTCAAGAAAACAAAGGTCATATAACTTTTGTCGCACACTTGGCGCGCTCACTTAAAAGCAGGGAAAAATGATTTAGAAAAAAAACAGCAACGCGCCACGGCTTTCCGCAGCAGCAGACTGAAAATCGTTTTAGTTCTATAACGAGCCGAAAATCGTTATAATTCTACAATGAGCCGGAAATTGTTTTAACCTTCTTCGCCCGCGGGTTGATGGCTGTCAATGGCGTATCCGGTGGCGCGCACCGTGCGGATATAATCCGGCCCGTATTCATTAAGCGATTTGCGCAAGCGCCGGATATGCACGTCCACCGTTCGCGATTCCACATAAATATTATCGCCCCACACGGTTTTTAACAAAACCTCGCGCGAAAAGACTTTGCCCGGCGTTTCCATCAGCATCTTAAGCAGCCGAAACTCCGTCGGCCCGAGGTGAACATAGTTTTCGCCCCGAAAAACTTTTTTGGTAATCAAATCCATGCGGATGTCTTCAAAAAAGAGTTCTTTAACCGTCGAAACTTCCGGCGCGCGGCGCAAGTTGGCCCTGACCCGCGCCATCAGCTCCGGCACCGAAAACGGTTTGGTAACATAATCATCGGCGCCGGCCGACAAACCTTTGACCTTGTCTTCTTCCTGCCCTTTGGCGGTCAGCATGATAATCGGAATACTTTTAATATCCGGCTTGGAGCGAATGAGCTTGCAAATTTCCACGCCTGATAATTCCGGCAACATCCAATCAAGCAATATCACCGACGGACAATATTTTTCCACCTGCCCCAAAACCCGACTGCCGCGCGATTCGACCACAACCTCATAGCCTTCTTTTTCCAGATTGTATTTCAACAACAGCGCCAACGCTTCTTCGTCTTCCACCACCATGATTGTCGTCATCGCTTTTCTCCTTACCGATAAAAAAGGATGCCTGTTTTTTAACGCAGGGCGTCCATGTTCTTTTTATAATCGCCACCGGCAAAAACCGCCGTGCCGGCCACCAGAATATCGGCGCCGGCAGCAGCGCACTCTGCCGCCGTCAGCGGATTGATGCCGCCGTCAACCTCGATTTTGATGTTACGCCCTTTTATCATTTCTTTAACGCGGGCGATTTTGCCAAGCTGCGCCGGAATAAAACTTTGCCCGCCGAAACCCGGATTCACCGTCATCACCAAAATTTGATCAACCTTGTCCAAAACGTATGCCAAAACTTCTTCCGAAGTCGCCGGATTGAGCGAAACGCCGGCTTTCAGCCCCAAAGCTTTGATTTCGGCCAACGTGCGGTCAAGATGCCGGCAGGCCTCCGCATGCACGGTCAAAACATCGGCACCGGCCTCGGCAAACCAGGCAAGCATTTTATCCGGATTTTTAACCATCAAATGCACATCAAAATCCAATTTGGTATAAGGCCTGATACTTTTGAGCACGGCCGGACCGAAAGTCAGGTTCGGCACATAATGCCCGTCCATCACGTCGCAATGCAGCAAATCGGCGCCGGCCGCTTCCAAAGCCGCAACCTCTTCGCGCAGGCGGCCAAAATCGGCCGAAAGTATGCTGGGCGCAATCAAAACCATTTCAAACTCCTTTTTTGGCGTTATCCATAAACAAAGTATAAAACCAAAAACTTAAACTCCGGTAAAATTTTTAAAAATCCCCTCATTGATTTTCAAAAAAACAATCATACCTATAAATCGAAAACAAAATTTTTGCAAAAAAGGAGAAAAACATGGCTGAAACCGCGCAAAAAATCATTAAAATCAATTTAGAAGAACTCTTGCAAATTTTAAATGAAGCGTATGCCGAAGAATGGCTGGCATATTATCAATATTGGCTGGGCGCCAAGCTTGCCGCCGGACAAATGCGGCCTGCGGTGGCGGCGGAATTTGCCGAACACGCCAAAGAAGAACTGGAACACGCCGACATGTTGGCTGACCGAATTGTGCAACTGGGGGGAACTCCGATTCTAAACCCCGATGATTGGAGCAAACACGCCAAATGCAAATACGAAGCACCGCAAAAAGAAGACACCGCCACGCTCGTTATGCAAAACCTGCTGTCCGAACGCTGCGCCGTCGGGCGGTATCAAAACATTTGCGATTTGTGCTTCGGCAAAGATTATGAAACTTTCCGCATCTCCGCCCATATCTTAAAAGAAGAGCTTGAACACGAGCAGGAAATGGAAGATTTCTTAAAAGATTTTGATTTAGCCAAAAAATAAAATCAACATCGGCAACAAAACTTTTATATTTTTGACAACAGAACTTTTATGTTTATGGTCTCCGCTTTTGCGGAGATTATTTTTAATTGACAAATATGTACAAAAATGGCAAAATAAGGCAAAATAAATCAATATTCGGGAGAAGTTTATGTCTGATGATGAGACAATTCAGCTGGTGGACATGCACGGCAACCCGCTGGAACACCAATTTGCGCCGGCTGCCTCGCGTGAACAATTAACGCTTAAAGTTTATAATTATTTTATTCATCAGCCGGAAGCGCTTGAGTTTATATCTTCGGTTGTTGCCGACACCGACGCCGACAAAACAATCGTCAACGGCAAAATGCACGTGCGGCTGGATGATTCGAAATTTCAGGCCTCTTGCTTAAATTATGGCTCGGAAGCGGTTATCAACGCCGCTTTGGATGAAAATCTGCCGCAAGCTTACGCCATGTTGTTGCAATTTGCCGACTTGCCGCTTTATCAAAATCAAATCATGACGGAAATAACGGTTAACGAGCTTTGTGAACTTGAACACCGTTTTGTTTACACGCCGGAATTGGGGCTTGCAAAAAAAGTGTGCGACGTTCAGGCGGAAATTACCGGTTTTTTGAGCGGAAACCTGCTAAAAAACATTACCTCTTTTCAGGCCAACCGTATTCAGGAAAAATTTGAAGACATCACCCAATACCTCAATTTTGAACAACGCGCCGCCGGATATTACAACATTTCCATCATTCACCGCGCGCTTTTGGGCGAAAATGACACGAACAACACCAAGCAAAACAACGCCGAAAAAGATTGTTTGAAAAAGGTTTTGGAATATACTTCGGATTATAAACGCATCAATTATTGCATCAACCGTTTGGGAAGCGACTTTGCCGACCAAGGCGTCATCCGCGCCGCATATCGCCGGGCGCTCCAGGCTACCGGCGTCCCCAATGATTTGTATAAAATCAATATAGCGCTGGCACAATGTTATCTTGACGATTTTCGCCCCAAAATCGGGTTTGCTTTTGCGTTGAAATCTCCCAGCCAAAAAAAAGAATATGAAAAACTGGAAAAAGCCGAAATGTACTACCAAAACGCTTTGCGTTACGCCCAAAAACCGGAAAAACTCAGCCTGTTAAAAAATATCGCCAAGTTGCAGCTGAAACAACATAAAATTCGGGAATGGACCGAAACCGAAACAACAATAGCCATGAAATTTTTGCAAGGCGAAGAGCGTTGCAATGTCTTAATAGACGTTGCCGCAAAAAACCTTGAACTTGCGCAGCCTTATATGGAAAGGGCTTTAGAAGAGACGATTCGTTCCCGCAAAATCAGCAAACCGCACAAGAAAATTTTGCTTACGAAAATCAATTACCACCTGCGCACCTTGTACACCAAACAAGGAAACCAGCAAAAATTGCAAGAGCTTGATGCCGTTATGAACAAATACGCGCCTCAAACCGAACAAATGGAAAATCCTTTGCTTAAATACACCAAACAATCACGGCAAAAACAATGATGCGCACGAATATTAAAAAAAAACGGCAAACAAGCCGTTTTTTTAATCTTAAAAGCGCATATCGTTACAACCCGTCCGTAAACACGTTTTTCTTGATATGCTTGACATAAACCGCATAATCGCGTGAGATATCTTCCAACGCATCGTCCAGCTCAAAAACGACCACTTGCTCGGAATTTTGCAAATAATCAATAACTTTATCATTCAGATAATCCCATAAAACCGTTTCATTTTCACGACGATAAAAAGTGGCGTGGGCACCGCCGTCATATAAAATAAACGGCTTTTCCGGCTCCGATTCGCGGCTCTTAATCAAAAAAACCAAGGTGCCTTCATGAGTGATAATCACCTGATAATCGTTTTCATGCTCCATTATTCAGCAATCCTTTTGCCTTTTTCTATAAACGTTTTGGAAAGGACGGACACGCTTTTTTCAACCGCACCAAAAGCGGCTTTGCCGATGCCGAACTCCGGCGCTTTGACAAAGCTGTTCGTCATATTTTCAGCGCCGTTAAACACGACTTCCGAGGCGCTTAAACCCCACTCGGCAAGTTTGCAAGCACACCCGACGCTGATTAAAACGCCGCCGGCGATTTTTTTGGTTACTTTTCGACCTTCCATCATCCTAACTCCTGTTTCAAAGTTTAACAACCTTTATGTTTTTTGTCAATTTAATCTTGCGTAATATAAAAACCGGTTTATAATGAGCAAATACAAACTAATTTTTCTTATATTATGTTAAATGTTCAAAAAAACTGGATGTATATGGCCGCAAGCATGCTTTATATTGCCGCCATTGTATTGTTTTTCTGCTTTGACCAAAGCGCAAACAACAAAATTTGGATATTTCTCGGCGCTTTGGCAATGTGTGTTTTAACGGTGTTTGCCTGGCAAGACACCCCAAACACCAAGAGGACCGTTGCGCTGGCAACCGGCATTTTTTTAATGCTGCTGATTGCCGTATGGAGCTTGCCGATTCCTCCCGCGTGGGGCGCAATTCCCATTTTTTTGATTGGGGAATTTGTATTAATCGCAATGAGGGTGCCTAATGACAAGATATATTTGGCACCTGTTTTAATCGCCCTTGTCGCAGCTTGGGCAATGTTATAGTAAAACCGGATTTTTTCCGGTTTTATTTTTGTTTGTCCGCGAAACATCTACCCCTCACACCATCACATTGCCCCGAACTTTACTTTCTCTGCCCTGCTATATTTCTTCTCCCACTTGCCACACCGCCCTTTTCTCTGCCATGTCTGCAAGACATGGCAAATGCTTATCAACGCCACCCTGCACCGTCATCCTGCACCGGTAGAGACTTATCCCCAAAAGACTCTTTAAAATTGCAAAAAAAAAAAACGGTTTAGAATATCGGGAAAATAGGTATTCTTTTGCTTTTTTTAGGAGAAAATAATGCGGGAAAATGGTAGAAGTGAACGACCGAAGAATGGTGCAGATGCGCAGCCTTGTTTGAGCGACGTGTACAAAAACGGTACACGAGCGAAAAGAAGGCAAGTAGATGCGCCGTTATGCGGCCGGTCTATGGTGGAGATGCTTGGGGTGCTGGCGATTATTGGGGTTTTGAGTATCGGCGCCATGAGCGGCTATTCTCAAGCTATGTTCAAATATAAGCTTAACAAACATACTTCCCAAATAGGATATATTATCGACTACATTATCGCCAATCAAGGTTGGCTTCGTAGTGCTTCATATCAACTGCAAGGTATTTTAAACAAAATGGACGTTGTTCCAGATGACATGATAAAAGACAATTCCAAGTATGTTTATGATGTTTTTAGTTCCCGAATTAAACTTGAAAACCATACCAATGAAGGAGAAGGATTTGCCATTGGCGTAGAGATTAACAATAACAAACACGCAATTGAAATTTGCCGTAACTTTATAATCATGGCCAAAGAACGGGCAGATGATGTTTCCGCGGTCTACATTCAGCGGGAAGAGCTTGATGGCAGTTATTCTGGCATGTCACGTTATTACGGAAACAAAATCAAGGGACAAAGCAATTATTTGCATAATTTGGATGTAATCAAAATGGATAATGCTTGTAAAGTGTGTGACGAAACAATGAGTTGTTTTATATTTATACTTATCGGTTATGATTTCTGATAAACCTGTCGCATTAACTTCCTGTCAAAACAAAACCCCCTGCTTTATGCAGGGGGGGGGGAAGTTTAAAAGCCGTCTGGTCGTTTATTACATTTCATATCGAACCGCTTGACCAAGGTGGGCACCATTTAATCAGACCACGATCTGAACAGTGACAGTTCCCTAATAATATACTGTTGGCTCGGATAGACCAATGCGGGATAAGACGCGCCAGACAGCCTTTGCTTATAATGTTATGTTATATTGATTCTATTTCATTTGCAAGCATTTTTATTTGGGTTGTGACTTTATTTAAAACCTCGGCCAACTCTTCATCTATCAATCTCAAATCTGCATTTTCCGAGCCTTTGTCCACATCTGTGATTTCGGATTCCGAAGACGGCAGAGCTTTTTGCCAAGCATCCAATTTTTTTTGCATTTCCGTTAATTCATCAGCCACCAGCAAACCCACCATGGCCAACAACATGTTTTCATTAATCTGCGCCCCGCCTGATGTCAGCTGTCGGGCTTTTTCATCCAAAATGCGCGCCAACTGCAGCATGTAACGCTCTTGCCCGTCGTCACATGCCACGGCATAATCGCGCGAATTAATCGTAATTGTTATTTGAGCCATCGTCCAACACCATATCAATTTTACGAACGGCATCTGTCATTTTATCCAGAAGCACCGATGTTTTTTTGCTTACAGCCGCAAGAGAAGCGTCTTTTTTTGCCGCGACCTCTTCACACACCAAACGTTGTTGAACAATATCCTGTTTTTTGTTTTCAACAACACGCCTTATATGTTCCAGTTCTTCTTTCAAATTTTCCAACGCCGACGTTGTTTGTTTTAATTTTTCCTTATCCATTGACATTTCTCTTCCGATTTTGATATATTAAGCGATAATAATAATTTTTCCGACATTTGACAAGACACAATCAGAGATTATGCAAAAATTTATAATCACGATAACCGAAACGGATTTTTCTTTGTTGGCACTTCCTTGCGCGGAATGTTTTATTCTGCCCGCCGCTTTACCTGAGGAGTTTGTTTGCGAATTTGCGTCAAAAGCTCAGGCCGAAAATAAAATCGTTCTGGCTCAAACGGCCGACCTTTGCCTGCGCCATGATTTAGACGGCGTCTTGCTTGACTTATCAAAATCCGCAAACATCGCCGCCGATTTCAAAAAAGAAACAACCGGACTTAAAAACAAATTTACCGGCATTATCTGCCGCAACCGTCGTCATGAGGCGATGCTTGCCTCCGAATGCGAACCGGATTTTGTGGCGTTTAAAGTATGGATTGACGGACAGGAAAAAATCCGTGACTTAACCGATTGGTATAATGAATTTTTCTTGATTCAATCCGCGCTTATTCCGCAAGATGAGGTCGATTTTTTAAACTTCAAAACCGATTTTGTGGTTTTAGATGACACAAAATATAAAATTTTTGTTGCCAATCAATAAAGTTTAGAGTATGTTGCGCTCACAAAACAAAAATTCAATCATTTTAAAATTGTAAATACGGAGATATGTAAATGAAACAACTCGCAGGATCAATCAAAATTGGCTGGGTTATTGAATACAAAGGCAAACCCTGGACCATCACCAAAGCTCAACACATCAAACCCGGCAAAGGCGGCGCCTTTATGCAAGTGGAAATGAAAGCGGTTGAAGAAGGCACCAAAACTAACGAACGTTTCCGCACCGAAGACACGGTTGAAAAAATGATGGTGGAAGACAAAGACTGCCAGTTTTTGTTTGAAGATTCCAACGGCTTAACCTTTATGGAAAGTGAAACGTTTGAACAATTCACCATGCCGGCTGACATTTTAGGCGATTCGCGCCCGTTTTTAACCGACGGCATGAATGTGCGCATCGCTCACATCAACGGTCGGCCGATTTCCGTTGAATTGCCGTTACAGGTAACTTGCACGGTGGTTGAAACCGAACCGGTCGTCAAAGGCCAAACCGCGGCATCTTCCTACAAACCGGCGATTTTGGATAACGGTGTGCGGGTTATGGTTCCGCCCTTTATCGGCACCGGCGACAAGATTGTTGTCGGCACGTCTGAAGCCAACTATGTTGAAAGAGCAAAATAATGTCTTATATTTCCCCTTTGCTGACGGCGGTTGTCGGGGCGGTCAAAAAATCCGCCTCGTCGCTTGATCGTGATTTCAGCGAACTCGAACAACTGCAAAATTCCGTCCGCGGCAACAAAAACTTCGTGTTTAATTCGTATAGCCGGATTGAGAAAAATTTGAAAGTCGAATTAGGCAAAATCCGGCCGGATATTCCGGTTTATACCCCAAACGACAAAGTTTCCGGCACTTCGTATTTTGCCGTCAGCCCGATTGAGGGCTTAATCAACTTTGCCCACGGCAATCCGGAATTTGCGGTTTCCGTCGCTTTAATTGAAAACGAGGTTTTGATTTGCGGCGTGGTCTACAACCCGGCACGCGATGAAACTTTCTTTGCCGAAAAAGGCAAAGGCGCCTACAAAGAAGGTTACCGCAATCATGAGCGATTGCGCGTTTCCGCCGCCAAAGAGCTTGAAGGCGCACTCATCAGCAGCACCGGCGGTTACATGGAAAACAGCGACGATGCCGCCAAATTGCATGCCGCCATTTTGAAAAAAAGCGGCGATTTGCGTTTGAGCGGATGCATTGCACTTGACCTTGCTTATTTGGCCGGAGGCAAATATGATGCATCGCTTAGCCTGAACAATCACGTTTGTTCCATGGCGGCCGGTTTGTTGTTGGTCAAAGAAGCCGGCGGCGCCGTTCGTGGCATGGCGCAAAAAGACATGCGGGTCGAGGATTTGAAAGAAATCTTCAAAAACGGCAATCTTTCGGCATCTAATTTTAACCTAAGCCCGAAAGTCGCGGAAATTTTTAAATAAATGTTAAAAAAACTCTTGATAAT
This sequence comes from uncultured Alphaproteobacteria bacterium, assembly GCA_944391395.1. Lineage (GTDB taxonomy): Bacteria > Pseudomonadota > Alphaproteobacteria > RF32 > CAG-239 > CAAFZY01. The sequence continues at coordinate 36,115 of CALXTI010000005.1, read as the reverse complement.
TTATTTTGATTAAGGTATAAGGGCTTAAAATTTAGCAAAGTTTTAAAAAAGTGGAGAAATAAAAATGAAAAAAGGCATTCATCCGGATTATCATGAAATTACCTACGTCATGACTGATGGTTCGGAACACAAAGTCAGAACAACCTGGGGCAAAGAAGGCGCCAAGATGAATTTGGAAATCGACCCCAAATCTCATCCGGCGTGGACAGGTATTCACCGCATGGTTGACAGCGGCGGTCAGGTGTCTAAATTTAACACCAAATATGCGGGTTTCGGCATCAAAACCGATACAAGTTCTTCCAATTAAGCAGACAAAAACTGTATCACAATCCCGTTTTGGAACAGAAACGGGATTTTTTTTGATGTTCATTCCCGTTTGTTTTTTTATTAAGCCCTTAACCTAAACGGCTGCTTTTGCTCTTTGTAAACAAATATAAAAAAACCTCTTGTATAATCTCAAAGTTTTGCCTATTGTTAAAATATTCAAACAATAAAATGAAAGGATAAAAAAATGACGGCTCCTTTAATGCCTAAAGCCACTGCAGTTTGGCTGGTTGAAAACACAACGCTGACATTCCGCCAGATTGCCACTTTTTGTGAATTGCACGAATTGGAAATCCAGGCCATTGCCGACGGTGATGTCGCTTATAATATTATCGGCATCAGTCCGGTAGCCAACGGTCAACTGTCTGCGGAGGAAATCAAACGTTGCGAAGCCGACGCTTCAGCCAATCTGGTTGCAAACATCATTGAACGCAATGTCAAAGAATCCAACGCCAAAAACAAAAAAATCTTATCACCGTCGCAACGCAGCGACAAACCGGCTGCCATTTTGTGGATTGTTCGTAATTGTCCGGAGATTAGCGACCCGCAAATTTGCAAATTGATTGGCACCACCAAGCCGACGATTCAGGCCATTCGTACCGGCACACGTCCGGACATGTCTTCCTTACGGGCTAAAAACCCGGTTGCCATCGGTCTTTGTTCGGAAAAAGACTTAGACGCAGCAATCACCATTGCTAAAGAAAAAGCCGAAAGATTGGCAAATCCCAAACCTAAAAAGAAAGCGGCGGCCAAGAAAAAAACATCCGCAAAAAAGAAAACAACAACCAAGAAAAAGACAACCGCGGCCAAAAAGACGACCGCGGCAAAAAAGAAAGCTACGGTTAAAAAGACGGCTAAAACCGCCAAAAAGACCACCGCAAAGAAAACCGCGGCAACTAAAACAAAAACGGCAAAAAGTAAAGCAAAAACAACCAAGAAAAAAGCCGTAAAAAAAGCAAAATAAAATTTGTTAAAATTGTAACTTAAAAGCCCGAAACAAGTATTTCGGGCTTTTAAGTTTATAAATCATATTTTATATGAAACATAGCGGCATGAATGTCATAATTATTGCGCAACTGCCCATAATAACCGCAATAGATTTGCCATTTTTCTGCTTTTTGCAATTCAACGCCGGCGTTTATTTCTATACCGAACCGCGCCGGTTGTCCTTGTCTGACCAACACTTGACGCGAATTCAAAATTCCCCCGATTAAACGATCGCTTTGCTTAAAATCGTACAACCCGGAAATTTTAACTTGCGGAACAAAATCATAGTCTGCAAATTGAAATTCTTTTTTGGCTTTAAGCCCGACGACCCCGGTTAAGATATTGTTTCTGTTACCCTTTATCCGAATATTCTGCGAATTGTCATAATCTCCGTGCCACACATGCAGATAGCGCAAACCGGCCTCCGGAACCAACATCCCGAAATCATAACCGCTCATCGCCTGCACACCGATAGTCTGCAAATTATATTTTTTTGTAATTTTTCCTTCGTCAAAACGGGTATACGAATATAATGCCGCCAAATTACTATACCAACGTTCCGGCTTGTACTCTCCGTAAACAAATGCGCTGTGAGCTTCGGCATCGGCATCGTTTGAGTTTCCGTCAATATCATTATGCAAATAGTTATAGCCGAATCCGAATTTATAAGTCGCAAATCTTTTTTCAAAACCGGCTGTCAAACCATAACTTTCCGTACTTTGATTTTGATAATGCCCGAACAAGGCATTAAGCCAAACACTGCTGTCGTTCTCCGGATTGAGTTGTTCGCCGCCTTCATAAACATTAATACCGCCGCTGATGCGGGAAGAAATGTTGTTTAACAACAGACCGGCATTTTGAACAACCAGATTAAGCGCATCAATATTAAGTTCTGCCGTTTTTAGTCCGGAATTTTTTTAAAGACAGATGCAGGGTGGAATCTTTTTGAACGGAATAATCCTGCAGTGTGTTTCCGTCTTCCAATATTTTACCGGCAAAAACCAATTGCTGCTGATCCGGAGGAATACCTTCTTTATCCTGAATTTCGGCTTTGACATCTTCAATTCTGTCGGTCGGTTCCACTTCAAGCGTGATGTGTTTACCGCTTAAAGTTTTTACAAAAATCTGCATTGCCTGCGCCGAACCGGTCCACAAAACAGCCAACAACAAAAATATCCAAAATTTTTTCATTTTTCATTTTTTATTTTTCCTTTTCTATTGTCAAAATTTTCTCTGCCGCAACGACATAGCCATAGACAACTTTATCTCCCTCGTTGCGCAAAGCTTTACGCTCCATATACAATTTTTCAAATCCGTTTTTTTTCAGAAGGCGCAATATATAATCGCCGTTATGAACAAAACGTCCGGACGGCGTCAAAAAATAATCATCGTTATTAACCACGTTTTCCGAAATTGTAAACACGAAAACACCTTTGGCGCACAAGGCTTTGGCGACCAAAACAAAAAGTTTTTGCAAATCGCCAAAATATGTCAAAACATCGCCGGCCGTAATCAAATGATAGTTTTTATCGCTCGCGGTCAAAAACTCAATGATATCCGCCGATGCCAAATGATCATAAACACATTTTTTCTTAGCTTCTTCCAGCATTTTATCCGACAAATCAATACCGGTAATTTCGCTCCAGCCGATAATCGGCTTAACCGCTCGGGCGCATAAACCCGTGCCGCAACCCAAATCCAGATAACGCACCGGTTTCAAAAAATCTTTTTTAAACACCTGACGAACGGCTTCCGCCACATATTCCGGAGCTTGATATTCCAACCCGTTCAGCGTTGCATCAAAATCAGCGGCAAAAGCATCGAAAACTTGTTTAACATATTCTTTTTCGGCTCTTTTTACCGGTTTATTATTTAAAATAGCCTCCGCCATATAAGCAACCGTTTTATTGTCCGGAAAAGTTTTTTTCCATTTTTCGGCATAATGCGCGGCGATTTCCACACCTTTTTCTTCAGTGCATTCATACAAAAGATAACCAAAATTGATATGTTGCTGCTTTTGCGCCTCCCCGGCATAAAGCACGGCATTCCACCCGGCTTCCAACGCCTTGTCCCAATTTTCAATTTTTTGATACAACTGACTTAAAGAAGCATAAATCCAAGGATTATCGTTTTTAAACTCCAGTGCGCGCTGCAAACTGACCTCGGCTTTTTCATACCGCCCGAGTTCCATATAAGAATTTCCGCGGATAATATATGCGTCAACACTGGAAGGATACAATTTTAAAGCTTTTTTGGCATAATCCAACGCTTTGACAAAACGCCCCTGATCATAGCAGGTGTTGGCCATATTAACAACCGCGATATAACTGGCATTGTTTTTTTTATACACCGTTTCATAAAAAGCAAAAGCCGCATCATAATCACCCCGACAATAGGCAATATTGCCGAGATTTAACAGTGCTGATGCATTATCGGGAAATTTTTTCAAAATCCGATATGAAAATTTTTCCGAATTTTTATAATCGCCGTTATTGTAATAGACATTTGCCAAAGCAATCAACGACGTAACCGAAACCGGATTAAGCCGCGAAGCCCGTTTATAAAACGCAATAGCCTGTTCGGAATCGCCCAGAGCGTCAAAACAATTACCGCAGAAAATGGAATATTTCTCGGTTTTAGGGCTTTTTTTATACAGCGAAAGATAAATATCCAGCGCTTCCGGATATTTTTGTTCGCCGTACAAAGTTGCTGCTTTTTGTTCCAGAGCGCTCACGGTTTTTCCTTAAATTTTAAGTTGAAAACACTATACAATAAAATTTGTCAAAAGAAAATAATAAAATTAATAAAAAAAACTATTGACGACAAGAATTAAATATTATATTTATGGCATACGTTTTGAGGGGGTATGGCGGAATTGGTAGACGCGCTAGACTCAAAATCTTGTGGCCTCAGGCCGTGTCAGTTCAAGTCTGACTACCCCTACCAGATTGAAAAGCTTTGGATACACCAAAGCTTTTTTCATGCGCAAAATTCCGTCACGGTGTCCAGCCGGATGCCACACTTATAAACATAGACTTTAGTATTAAACACCTTTTCTAACCTGAATTAAGGGTTATATCTTTTTATGTCATTCCGGGAGGATGCCATGATAAAAGTCAATGTTGCCAACTACATCATCCATGATTTGCAAAAGAGATTTCCTCTGCAGAATGAAAACATTGTGGACACCGACATCATTGACGTTTTAGTGGACCGCTGGTCGCAACATCGCTATGTCGCCCCAAATTCGACCGTAAAACTCAACCATCAGCCATCGCAAAACACTTTTTATTTAATGTGATTTTTCACGCGGATTAAGAAATATCCCGATTCCTTTTTTGCTGTCAAGATAGCTTTGTTTATATCTTTAAAATTTCCTTAACACGATATACATCCTTAAACACAACAAAATTATTAACAGATGAGGTGAAATCATGAACACATGCCAAAAAGAACTCGAAAAAAACATCATATTCATCAGTACCATTTATGACAGTTTTGAAGCGCTGGAAGAAACTTTGGGAAAGTTAAAACTCGAAAAACCTTTGTTTATCACCCATGTTGCCAAACAAGCTTTTGCTCAGGAAATTTTTGACCACGCCGTACAAAATCCGGGAATCCATGCTCCGACAAAAATTAAAGCGGAATCCAAACAAATATTTTTGCACTAAAATCAAAAAAAACGGACGTTGAAATCAACGTCCGTTTTTTTATACAACCCACAACATTAATTCCGTCGCAGATTGTAAGTTTCTTTACTGTCGCCACCGTTGACGGTGACGTAGTTAACACTTCCATACCCCCCTCGGATATAGACATGCACTTCCAGAGGTTTGCCGGTCAGACCGGTAACATAGAAAGTGTCTTCCACCCTTTGGCGGGGAATACGCAAGTCATACTGCTTGATGATTGCACCGTCTTTATTTTTGACTTTGACAATCATCCCCCAGCGGGTAAGGCTGGCGTTTGCCCAGTACAACCCTGTCGGACAACCGTGATCTCCGGCAATGTAGGTGCCGTTAAACGTGTAGTTACTGTTGTGATAGTACACGTCATCTTGGCAGTACTGCGGCACATACGATGTGCGAACCATACATCCGCAGCCCGTGCTGAGCATTGCGCCTAGCGCTAACGTCAGCAAAATAAAAAACTTTTTCATAATTATTTATAAATTTACTTCTTTTCCATCTTCAAGTTAGCACAAATTTTGACAAAAGTCCAGCCGTTAAATAACTTAACCGCTTTTTCTTTACAAACCAGACAAGTTGTGATACTTTATTTGCCGGTTAAAAGGAGAAAAAATGGAATACACCAAACAAGACATTACTGCTATGAATGAGGCTGTCAAGCTTTCAGCTTCTTCTTTAGAAAATAACACATTATGCGGCGGACCATTCGGCGCTGTTATTTATAAAGACGGACAATTTATTGCCGGCGGCTACAACCATGTTTTAGCCAATCATGACCCTTCCGCCCACGGCGAAGTTATGGCGATTCGTGAAGCTTGCCGCAAATTAAAAACATGGGACTTGTCCGGTTGCATTTTATACACCAGCTGCGAACCGTGCCCCATGTGTCTGATGACCGCCAAATGGGCAAATATTGAAAAAATTTATTTTGCCGCTGATCGCAAAGATGCCGCCGCCATTGGTTTTAAAGATGATGATTTGTATGCGCTGTTAAAACCCGACGTTTATGCCTTTGCCATCCCCGAATGTCGCAAAGAAGCGGTTGAGATTATGCAAAAATGGCTCAAAAAATTCGGTGCTGATGGAAAATATTAGCCTAAAACAATACGTTGTCACGCTTATCACAAATATTGATGACTTTTAAAAATTTTTGCGTTATAGTGGCGCAGTTTCACAAAACGGGATAATAAATTTTGGTAAAAAAAATTGTTTCCATAGCCGACGCGGCCAAATTGATACCGAACAACGCCTCCGTCATGATTGGCGGCTTTTTGCGTTGCGGCTCACCGGCGCGCGTGATTGACGAGATGGTCAAACTCAAAACTTCCGGCTTGACGTTGATTGCCAACGACACGAGCTTTCCCGATTCCGATCGCGGCAAGCTGATTGTCAACAAACAGGTTAAAAAAGCGATTGTTACCCACATCGGCACCAATCCGGAAACTGGCCGTCAATGGCATAACGGCGAGATTGAGGTTGAGCTTGTGCCGATGGGCACGCTGGTTGAACGGATTCGTTCCGGTGGTGCCGGCTTGGGTGGCTTTTTAACGCCGACGGGCGTCGGCACCGTGGTAGAAGATGGTAAAAAAACCGTTGAAATCGACGGGCGCAAATATCTTTTCGAAACACCTCTTAAAGCTGATTTCGCCATCATTTACGCCACCAAAGCCGACAAATTCGGCAACGCCTTTTTGGAAGGTACCACCCGCAATTTCAATCCGGTTATGGCGACCGCGGCTCAAACAGTGATTGTTGAAGCCGATGAAATTTGCGAAGAACCGCTTGACCCGAACGTGGTCACGATTCCCGGAGTTTTTGTAGACTATATTGCATCGTGAGGAAAAAATGGAATTAAGCAAAGAACAATGCCGCGAAATTATTGCCCGCCGCACCGCCAAAGAATTTAAGGAAGGCGATGTTATCACTTTGGGCATCGGTTTGCCGACCGAAGCCGCCAATTATATTCCGACGGACATGCACGTCGTTATCCAATCCGAAAACGGCATGACCGGTCTTGGGCATCGCGATTTTGCCGCACCGGAACGCCCAAAAATCACCAACGCCGGCGGTGTGCCGGCAACAGCCAAAAAAGGCGCGGCGTTTTTTGATACCGCCATGTCGTTTGCCATCATGCGCGGCGGACATGTCGATGCCACGGTTTTGGGTGCCCTGCAGGTGGATGAAGAAGGAAACCTTGCCAACTGGATGGTGCCGAATGTTTTTGTCCCCGGCATGGGCGGCGCGATGGATTTGGTGGTCGGTGCCAAAAAAGTGATTGTCACGATGGAACACACCGCCAAAGGTGAGCCGCGGATTGTCAAAAAATGCACGCTGCCGCTAACCGCTGCACATGAGGTTGATATGATTATTACCGAGCGCGCGGTGATTGATGTAACAACAGAAGGACTATTGCTTAAAGAAATCAATCCGTTGTTTTCGCTGCAAGACATTTTGGATTCGACTGATGCCGATTTGATTGTTCCGGATTATCTCTCTCGCAAAGCCGCTTAAAAAAACATGCGCGATAAAGTTTTAATATATGCTGATACCGGTTGCGCAGATGTAAATGTTTTAAAAGACAGTTTGATACAATATTTCAGACCGCGGCATTGTTCCGTTGAATTGACTGATGCAAATGAGATTCTCCGTTGCAACGCTCTCAACGACAAAGTATTGGCGTTTTTCATGCCGGGAGGAGCCGCCACACCTTACCGCCGCAAATTGCAAGTACTCGGCAATGATAAAATCCGCACCTATGTTCAAAACGGGGGTGTTTATTACGGTATATGTGCCGGCGCCTATTATGCTTGCCGTAAAACAATTTTCGAGGAAGACGTACCCGGGCTTAAAATTATTGACGAATACGGTCTAAATTTGGTAAATGCTCAAGCTATCGGCACTTTGCATCGCGAATTAAACATCGCTCCATATGAAAAAAGTGCAGCCGCCGCCGCAACCGTTAAGTTGGTGGGCATAAACAACGAACAATATATCGCGCATTATCACGGCGGGCCTTATTTTATACCGGATGATAACACCGAAAATAAAATTTTGGCATATTATAATCTCGCAAAAATCAAACCGGCTATTCTTTGGCGTCCGTTTGGTAAAGGCAAAGTTATTGTTTCCGGCGTTCATTTTGAAAACACCGGCGAAGCTTTTTTACAAACAATCAATCGGCTGCAGAAACACTCAGGAAACGAACAAAAAATTGCCGACGAACTTCTCATGGGCGAAAAATTGCGTCAAAAACTGTTTAACAAATTAATGTCTTTCGCCGAACACTAACTCCTTATTACAAGCCTATCGTTTCTGCCTGGCGGCAGACATCCGCCCAAGAGCTGCCGGGCGTATATTTTTCCAATTCTTCCGGTGTGAGCTCAATGGCGCTGTTGGTACTTCCGCAAGCCGGAAAAACCGTTGCAAAACGTTTAAGCGAAACATCTAAATAAATTTTAATTCCTTCCGGCACGGCAAACGGACAAACGCCGCCGACGGCAAATCCGGTGTTGTGCAAAACCTCGTCAGCCGTGAGCATTTTTGCTTTGATACCAAACCTTTGTTTATATTTGGCATTGTCAATTTTACAATCGCCGGCGATAACAATCAAAGCAATTTCATTTTCTTGCTTGAAACTAAGTGTTTTGGCAATCCGGCACGGCTCGCAATTTAAAGCATCGGCAGCCTGCGCCACCGTGGCGCTTGAAACCGAAAACTCTAAAACCCGGCTTTCCGCACCGAAGCGCCGCAAATATGTTTTAACTTTTTCGATTCCTGATTTTTGTTCCATTGATTTTCCCCGATAAAACTTGATTTTTATAAATATTGATTATATAACCGGCATATAAATTTATAATTAATTTTTACGATTATGGATAAAACAAAAGAAATCCGGAAAATTCTGGAAATTATGAACAGCAAGGGCATCAACATTGATGACCTAACCGCCTATTGCCTGGAACAAGAACTTCTTAAACAACAATTCGATTTGTTATGTGAAATCGACGGCGTCAAAAAACGCCTGCCGTTTGCCAAAGGTAAAAACTTAAACCCGATAGGAATTTTTCCTTTCAAAGATAATGTTTATCTTGAGTTGGCCGAACAACCGAACAGCAAACGCTGCCATGTTGTTGAAGACAAAGTTCCGATGTTGGGTTTATGGGAGGATATCTTCAAAATCAAAGATATCCTGAATGATAAACTGGCTGAGCTGAAAGCGCCGCAGCTGAAAGAATGCTATTTTGCCAGAAACGAAGATTCCGATGCCAACTGGATTGTCGGTTTTTTGCGATATCCGCATCTGGCCATGGATTATTACAATAATGACGTCATGGCAAAAATCCGCTATTGCGGTATCTTTGTGGCGACGAAATAAAATTTCGTTAAAAGCCGAGCAGCCGGCTTAGATTACCTTAACACACAAAAAGAGACAGCTTTTGAGCTGCCTCTTTTTTTTGTATTTTCTTGATACCAATTAACGTTTGGAGAACTGGTAAGAACGGCGGGCTTTGGCACGACCGTATTTTTTACGTTCAACCACACGATCATCCCGGGTCAAGAATCCGGCTTGTTTCAGAATAGTTCTCAATTCCGGCTCATATTCGTTTAAGGCTTTGGAGATGCCATGTTTAATAGCACCGGCCTGACCGGACAAACCACCGCCTTTCACCGTGCAAACAACGTCAAATTCATTCATACGGTTTGTGATTTCAAACGGTTGATTGATAATCATTTTCAAAACCGGACGAGCAAAATACTGATCCAAAGATTTTTCATTAATGGTAATATTTCCTTTACCCGGCATAATCCACACGCGGGCAACGGCGTCCTTTCTTTTACCCGTGGCATAAGAACGGCCCTGTTTGTCTTTGTTGGGCTTGCGAACAACTTTGTTTTCCTCGGCGGAAACTTCGGTTGCGGCAGTTTTGATTTCCTGCAAAGATTCAATTTTTTTCGTAGCCATTATAATGCACTCCTTTTATTTTTCGGGTTACGTCCGGCAATATCCAAAACAACCGGATTTTGCGCCGTATGCGGATGATTGCTGCCGGCATAAACTTTAAGCTTAGTCATTTGCTGGCGTCCCATCGGGTTGCGTGAAATCATGCGTTCAACCGCCTTTTCCACCACGCGTTCCGGGAAACGTCCGGCCAAAATTTTGCCCGGAGTCGTTTCTTTAATACCGCCAATCCAGCCGGTGTGTTTGAAATATTTTTTATCGGTCAGTTTTTTGCCGGTCAATTTGACCTTATCGGCGTTGATAACGACCACATAGTCGCCGCAATCCAGATTCGGAACAAAATAAGGCTTGTTTTTGCCGCGCAAAATTTTGGCGACTTCAGCCGCCAAACGACCCAAAACAACGCCTTCTGCATCGACGACATACCATTTTCTCTCAATATCTGAGGGTTTGGTTGCATATGTATTCATTTTTTTCTCTCTTTAAATAGAAGGGTTATTCAAATTCGGGTTTAATATACCGAAATAATTTTGTTTGTCAATAACAAAAAAATCATAAAATACAATAAATTATTTTACGGTATTAAAATACCGTTTATTAACATCTTGTTTTTCATTGATTATTGCGCGGACATGTCAAACATATGTTTTTACTACGACACACCGCCCTTTTCTCTGCCCTGTCTGTAAGATATGGCAAATGCTTATCAATTATCAACGCCACCCTGCACCATCATCATATACCGGTTGCGACTTATCCCCAAAAGACTCTTTAAAATTGCAAAAAAAAAAAAACGGTTTAGAATATCGGGAAAATAGATACTTTTTGCAATTTTTTAGGAGTTCTTTTGATGAATTTGTTTGATTTTTTTAATTTTTTCTCTTCGGCGCACAACGAAAAAAGACCAGAAGATGCGGCTCTATGCGGAAGAAGCATGGTTGAAATGTTAGGAGTACTCGCCATCATTGGGGTTTTGTCCATCGGGGCGATGGCGAGTTATGCCAAAGCCATGATGAAGTATAAATTAAACAAGCAGGCGGAAGCATTAAACTTATTAATCAACAATGCCTTGATAAATTTAAAAGAATTCGGGTTCAAACAAAATTCGACAACAGAGCATCATGAGACTTTATACAAGTTAGGCTTAATTCCGGACGGAATAACTTATCAAAACAAAAGATTATATGACAATTTCGGCACACAGATTCGCGTATATACACAATCTACACAAGATTCAACTTATAATTATGGTATTGCCCTTTATAGATTAGATACGTATGCTCAAACTGAAGTCTGTCGTAACATAGCCATTATCGCAAAAGAAAATCACGCCAACTTAAAATTTTTGACATCTTATGACAATGAGACTCAAGATCATTATGGTACTATTTATGGAGATAATTATTGCACTTCAAAAGTCAAATGCCTAAAAAATTTAACCCTGAATGATATTGATAAATTATGTGGTGAACATACTGATATATTTTATATAACTTGGGATTAAAATATTTTTTACCGAGAATCAACCTATGCACTCCAAACCAACATCCGAACAAACCGCTCAAAAAGTTTTGATAACGCGTCAGATACGCTGCAAGCCCTGTCACGAAGTGTACACAAAACAGTACATGAGTGACAGGGCTTGCTAGTAGATGACCGTTAGACGAACTTTTTAGAAGTGGTCGTCACATTTCTTAATCAACTCCTCAATATTCTCCGGCGGCCAACCCGGGGTTTCCATACCGAGATGAATACCCATTTTGGCCAGAACTTCTTTGATTTCGTTCAAAGATTTACGACCAAAGTTTGGTGTACGGAGCATTTCGGCTTCGGTCTTTTGTACCAAATCGCCGATATAAACAATGTTGTCGTTTTTGAGGCAGTTGGCGGAACGAACGGAAAGTTCAAGCTCATCAACCTTCTTCAAAAGATTGCGATTAAACGGAAGCTCTTCCTTAACATCTTCCACTTCATTTTCCGGCTCGTCAAAGTTAATAAACGGTTTGAGCTGATCTTGCAAAATACGCGCAGCATAAGCAACCGCATCTTCCGGCGAAACAACGCCGTTGGTTTCAACCACCAGGGTTAACTTATCATAGTCGGTAATTTGACCGACACGAGTGTTCTCGACTTTGTAAGAAACCTTTTTGACCGGAGAATAAATTGCGTCAACGGCAATCAAACCGATAGGCGCATCAGCCGGTTTGTTCTGATAAGCCGGGACATAACCTTTGCCCGTATCAACCGTCAATTCCATGGAAATTTTTGCACCGGCATCCAAATTGCAAATGACATGCTCCGGATTCATGATTTCAACATCATGTCCGGTTTCAATCATTGCCGCCGTAACCGTGCAAGGGCCTTCGGCTTTTAAGGTCATGGTTTTCTGACCTTCATTATGAACAGCCACAGCCAAGCCTTTAACATTCAGGACAATATCCGTAACATCTTCACGGACACCCGGAACAACTGAAAATTCATGCAGCACGCCGTCAATTTTGATGGCGGTAACCGCGCCGCCCTGCAATGAGGAGAGCAAAACTCTGCGCAAGGCATTGCCCAAAGTCAGACCAAAACCTCTCTCCAGGGGTTCTACCACTATCTTAGCTTTATTTCCGCCTTCGCCGGAAGTAACTTCTAAATTAGTTGGTTTAATAAGTTCTTGCCAATTCTTCTGAATCACCGGTATACCCTCTTTTCTAAGTTATATATGCATATATTATAAAAACATTGAAGCGGCGGAGATAAAAAACCTCCGCCCGAACAAAACTTATCTTAGACGCGACGTCTCTTTCTCAAACGGCAGCCGTTATGCGGAATCGGGGTCACATCACGGATTGATGTAATCGTGAATCCGACAACCTGCAAAGCTCTGATTGCCGATTCTCTGCCCGAACCCGGACCTTTGACTTCGACTTCCAGAGTTTTCATACCGCTTTCCTGAGCTTTTTTACCGGCTTCTTCGGCGGCAACCTGTGCGGCGTACGGTGTTGATTTACGGGAACCCTTAAATCCTTGCGCACCTGCCGTCGACCAAGCAACCGTGTTGCCTTGAGCATCGGTAATCGTCACTCTGGTATTGTTAAATGTAGAATTCACGTGGGCAACGCCGGAAGTGATATTCTTTTTTTCTTTTTTCTTAACACGTTGTGTTACTGCTTTAGCCATTGCAACCTCGCTTACTTCTTCTTATTCGCAACTGTTTTGCGTTTACCTTTGCGGGTACGTGCATTTTGCTTGGTGCTTTGTCCGCGTACCGGTAAACCTTTACGATGTCTTAAACCTCTGTAACAACCAAGATCCATCAGTCTCTTGATATTAACGCCGACTTCACGACGGAGTTCGCCTTCCACCAAATAATCCCGATCAATCACTTCGCGGATTTTAGCAACTTCTTCATCGCTTAAGTCCTGTACGCGACGGTCAACAGAAATTCCCGATTTTGCACAAATGTCTTGAGCAGTTTTTCTTCCGATGCCGAAAATATACGTCAGTGCGATTTCTATTCTCTTGGCGGTCGGAATATTTACGCCAGCTATACGAGCCAAATTAACTCTCCATTTTCATTAAAATTAAAACATTTAAAAAGTTGATCACCACTTTTCAAAATTAAGCGGATTATATTCGAATAATTCTCAGAGTCAATAGCGTTTTTAACAAAAAATTCATTTTTTTTACAAAAAACGATACAACCTGACTGTCTTGTGCCGTCTACGCGGCGGCTTCGCTGTTTTCCAGCCCCAAAACACGGGCGATTTTCTGCGCGGTTGCTTCAATCGTTCCAGTGCCGTCCACGCAAGAAAGCAAACCTTTCTTTTCAAAATAAGGAATGGTCGGATACGTCAAAGCCCGATAATTAATCAACCGGTTTTGCACGGTCGTGCGATTATCGTCTGCCCGTCTTGAAAACTCCGTGCCTCCGCAAACATCGCACACGCCGTAAACTTTCGGTTTCTGAAATTTATCATGGTAGCCTTGACCGCATTTCATGCAGCTGTAACGCCCCAAAATACGTTCCATAATGATTTCATCAGGCACCTGGATTTCAATCACACGGTCAAGCTTTATACCTTTTTCGTTCAAAATTCCCTCCAAAGCTTCCGCCTGCGGCAAAGTCCTTGGAAAGCCATCCAAAATAAAACCGTTTTTACAATCCTGCTCGTCTATCCGGCCGGAAACCATTTTGATAATCATCTCATCAGTGGCAAATTCGCCGCGATCAAGCGCCGCCTTGAGTTCCCGACCCAAAGGGGTGTCCTTGGCAGCTTCCGCGCGCAGCATTTCACCGGTGGAAAGATGGCAGATATGCGCCCGTTCTTTCAAGATTCTGGCTTGCGTGCCTTTACCGCAGCCGGGGGCACCGGTAAAGACCACACGCAAACCTTTTCCGTTTTTATCCATGATTATTTTCTTTTCTTGTTGTGCACCAAAGCGGCTTTTTTAATCAAGCCTTCATATTGATAAGCAATCAGATGCGACTGAACCTGTGTCATAAAATCCATCGTCACTTGCACCACGATAAGCAAAGTCGTGCCGCCCAAAACAAACGGAACCGAAAGTTTTGAAATCAAAATTTCCGGCAAGATGCACAAAGCTGTCAGATATGCCGCACCCAAAACCGTCAAACGGGTGATAACATAATCCAAATATTCGGCCGTGTTTTTGCCCGGACGGATACCGGCGATAAAGCCGCCGTGTTTCTTCAAATTATCCGCTGTTTCTTCCGGATTAAACACCACCGCGGTATAGAAAAAGGCAAAAAAGATAATCAAGAACGCATACAAAGCCAGATACAAAGGCTGACCGTGGCCGAGCCACTGGCTCATGGTCTGCGCCCAAGAAGGTCCGTTTTGCGCCGACAAATTGGCAATCGTAATCGGCAGCAACAAAAGCGAGCTGGCAAAAATCGGCGGAATAACGCCCGTCGGGTTGATTTTAAGCGGCAAGTGCGAACTTTCGGCCGCGGTCATGCGCATACCCATCTGGCGCTTCGGATATTGAATAACGATTTTGCGCTGCGCCCGTTCCACAAACACGATAATATAAATCAAAGCCAAAGCCATCACCAACAACATGGCAATCACGCCCAAAGACATGGAGCCGATTCGACCCAATTCAAAAGTTTGCGCCAAAGCGTTCGGAATATTGGCGATAATACCGACGGTAATAATCAAAGACGAACCGTTGCCCACCCCACGGGAGGTAATCTGGTCGCCGAGCCACACCACAAACATCGTGCCGCCCACCAACGAAACAATCGTCGTAAACTTAAACACAAAGCTCGGAATAACCACCACCGAAGCACCGGCGCCGGCGCTCATGCTTTCCAAGCCGACGGCTATACCATAACCTTGGATAATCGTAATAAACACCGTCAAAATTTTGGTATAATGCGTCACTTTGCGATGTCCGGCCTCGCCCTCTTTCTTCAAAGCCGCCAATGACGGAATGACTGATTGGCCGAGCTGAATGATAATGGAAGCCGAGATATAAGGAAAGATGTTCAGGGCAAAAATCGTCATACGCGACAACGCACCGCCGGAAAACATGTTGAACATGCCCAAAATACCACCCGAATGTTGCTCAAAAATTTCAGACAAAGCTCCGGCATCAATCCCCGGCAGCGGGATAAACGTACCCAACCGGAACACAATCAGCGCCAAAATCGTAAACCATAATCTTCTTTTAAGTTCGTCAGCTTTGCTAAACGCGGACATATCCATATTCGCCGCCATTTTTTCTGCCAATGATACCATTTCTTCTTCCTTAAATCATTATTTAAAACACGAATAAACAGGGCCATAAAAACCCTTTTGCATACTCTAATACACAAATTAAAAATTTATTGCAACAATTTTCTCTTTATCCTCAATTTTTTGCCGTCAGAAGAAAGAGAGGAAATGTTAAAAATACTTATTTTCCACCTGTTTGCCGTGTTCTTCAGCCAAGCGGACAAGTTTGGGATCGGCGCCGATGATTTTCCAACGCCAGGCGCCGGGCATAATCGCATAATCCAGCGCGTTGCCCAAAAAAATGAATTTATACTTTCCTTTCGGGATGACAAAGTGGCGGCAGCCTTCCAAAAAAAGCTTTCCCACGCGTACCCCGGGCGCGATTTCAAAACCCGAGGCGCCGCTCAAATTAATCTCATCATATTTCAAGGGCGGAACTTTAACACTGCGTGATGAACTCAAAATCAGACTGCTGATTTTCGCCTCCTCGTCAATGGAACATTCACTGGCCTGATTAAGAAAAATCCGTCCGTATTTCCCCTTGGGAATATTGGCGCGATATGTGTTGTTTAAGATAAGCACTTTGATTTTGACGCCGGGTTCGATATAAAAACCTTTGGCACGGCTCAAATCAACTCTTTCGTAAGAGCCTCTCACGATTGTTGCACCAAAAGTATCCTGCAGACTGAGCTTCATCTTTTTTCTCCCGACGTCTGACATTATCAGGATATAAAAAAATCGCCCGCCCGTCAATATTTTTCATACAACAATGCCATCATAAACCTCATAAAAAGGCTATGTGCAAAAAAAGTTTTACAAGTAATAACCTTGCAGAGTGTTTTTAATCTTCGCCCGTTTCACGCTTTTGATTAAGCAAAACAACAGCTTGTTCATGAATCGGCTGTTCGTCAATCAAGCTGACCGTGAACCATTTGCGGTAAAAATACAAAAGTTTTGCCATGTCAAACGCCAAAATGTTTCCCGTTATTTCGGCGCGTTTTAACTTGCTTTCGGCAATGCCGGTCGCCGCCGAAACCCGCGAGGCGCTTAAACCCAGTTGTTTGCGATATTCGCCCAGGCAACGCATGAGTTGTTTGTTAAATGACCTTTTGACCACTTTGGCGTGGCCGCTTCCTTTACTCATATTTTTTGCTCCTTAATTTGTTTATAAAATTAAAACAAAACCACCTTAAAAACTTTTAAGGTGGGGAGCTGAAAAACTGTCACTAATCAGTCTCTGTTATTCGCGCCAAAGGCCTTATTTCCAGAACTCCCCTTATCAAGGAGTTCTTTTGGTTTTTTGATGTTGTTTAAAGCAAAGCATTCAAGATTCGTGCCGGAGAAAGTAACTGTATCTTAATACTTTTTGTTTAAGACAGGTTATAAAACAAACAATAAGGAGACATTCTATGAAAGATCGGCTAAAACAACTTTTACTGTTTGGAGGTTTGTATCAAATTGTCTCCTTATTAGTTATTTTCAATCAAACCATCAATAATGTTTTTTATCTTCTGTTTATCATTGGCGCGTTCGTTTGTCTGATAAAACGCCGGATAAATTGTCTCCTCGGGTTTTCACAAAAACATAACACTTTATCTGTTTTTCTGTATGCTTTAGGTTGGCTGCCGTATTTTAAACTTCCATACATCATTTTATTAAACATTATCAGTTACAAAACCGCCCTTGCCGCCGCCAAAGGCGCCGAGTATATCCCCGCAAACCCCGAATTGTTGGAAACGTATTTTGCTTTTTATTTCAATGTATCGTTATGGGGCGGCTTGTTGGCAATCGTACTGGCATTTTTGTATATAATAAAACAACACCTTGCCAAAGCCAAAACTCGCAGGACTCAAAGTACTACAAGCAAATCGCCTCCCCATACATAATTTCCATAAACAAAAAGCAGAGAGTATAAAAACTCCCTGCTTAAACTTTTTCTGTATCTCACTTTTCACAAGAGATAATTTTGTCGTCATAAATGACAACTTTTACGGTATCCCCTGCATGGTAGTCCCAATCCTTGGCTACTTTAGAAGATACCTTAAAAATACCTCCTTCTTCCAAAGATATGTAGATGTTGTTTTCAGACTTCACATCCACCTGTTGAAGGACCACCGTTTGAGAAGGTTTTCCCTCAGGAGAACGACTTCCAATACTTACTCCCAATATCACCAAACCTAAAATGATGATAAAAGCAAATCCCACTATCTTTGGAAGAATCATCCCTATCACGCATCCCAGCCCGATCAAAATGACCACGCGGAAATACTCGCCGATAGTACTTGATGAGGGTATCAGCCCAAAGAGCAGCCCTACAACAAGCAGGGATAATAATCCGACAATGCTCCTGCCTTTATGCATATCGCGGAATTTGGCGATAATAATGCACATTGCCACTGCGAAAAAACCCCCTACTACAACTGGGCTTTTCCCCTTCCAAAGGAAGGCTTCTGCTGTCAAAATACTTAAAAACAGCACACTGACAACTACATTTGTCAGAACTTCTTTAGTTTTTTTATCCATATCTATATCTTAATTTTTAACATTCTGGACTCAAGATATCCGATTTTCGCAATTTTGTCAATTAAAAAATACCACAGATATCGGTAAACCAAAAATCATGTAACTCAGACAATCATAAAAAAGAAAGCTATCAAAGCAGTTTTCATGTTACAAAAAAGCCCGCCATCTAAAATGGTGGGCTTCCTAGCACTTACTCTAAGCTCTCAGCTTAAGCAATAACGTTGACTTTACCGCCGGCTTTTTCAACCGCCTCAACCGCCGCCTTGGAAGCGGAGTTGACTGAAATGTTGATGCTGGTGGTAATCGCACCGCGAGCCAACAGACGAACACCGTCTTTTTTGCCGGAAATAATTCTGGATTTCAACAAAGCTTCAATATCAATGGCGCTGGCGTCCAACTTGCCGGCATCAATGGCTTTTTGAATGGTGTCCAGATTAACAACCGCAAAATGAAGCGCAAACGGATTTTTGAAACCGCGTTTCGGCAAACGACGGTAAATCGGCATCTGTCCGCCTTCAAAACCGTTTTTGGCGCCGCCCGAGCGGGATTTCTGACCCTTAACGCCGCGGCCGCCGGTTTTACCCTTGCCGCTGCCGATACCGCGTCCGACACGGATACGGTCTTTGGTCGCTCCCGGATTGTTTTTCAATTCATTAAGTTTCATTTTCTTCACCTAACTAATTTTTAATTTTACTATAAAAAGTCTTGTCATAAACAGTTTTCTATAAAAGGGCTTGCCGTTGTCCGATTTGTAAGCGCTATATGAAACAGCCACATAAGCGAGCAAATCGGACAACTTGAAGCCTATCTTGCGAAACCGTTACTCCTCAACTTTAACGAGGTGGCTAACCTTTTTAATCATCCCGCGGATTGCCGGTGTATCTTCCAACACTGCGGTGCGATTCATTTTGTTCAAGCCCAATCCGATTAAAGTTGCTCTCTGGTCTTTCGGTTTGCCGATGGGGCTCGCGATTTGAGTAACTTTCAATGTCTTTTTAGCCATGGATTAAGCCTCCTCTTTTTCCATTTTCACGTTTGAAGAATTTTCGCGGCGGCTGACAATATCCCCGACCTTTTTACCGCGTTTGGCGGCAATCATGCGCGGAGAATTGATAGACTGCAAAGCGTTAAAAGTTGCTTTAATCATGTTATACGGGTTGTTTGAACCCAATGATTTTGCAACCACATCCTGCACGCCCAAAACTTCAAACACGGCACGCATCGGACCGCCGGCAATAACACCGGTACCGGCCGGAGCTGTTCTTAAAATAACTTTTCCGGCGCCGAAACGACCCGCCACATCGTGATGCAACGTTCTGCCTTCACGCAGCGGAATGCGAACCATATTCTTTTTCGCCTCGTTGGTCGCTTTAACAATGGCTTCCGGAACTTCGGCGGCTTTGCCAGAACCAAACCCGACGCGCCCCTTTTGGTCGCCAACCACTACAACGGCTGCAAAAGACATCGTGCGGCCGCCTTTAACGGTTTTGGCAACGCGGTTAACGTGAACCAGTTTTTCGACCAATTCTTCGGTTTTTTCTTTTTTATTATGACGATCTACTGCCATCTTACTTCTCCTAGAATTTCAATCCGGCTGCACGGGCAGCGTCGGCCAAAGCTTTAACACGACCATGATAAATATAGCCGCCGCGGTCAAACACGACTTCGCTTACACCCGACTTAGCTGCTCTTTCAGCAATTAATTTACCGATGAAGCCGGCGGCTTCAACCGTAGATGACTTTTTGATGCTGTCGCGAACTTCTTTATCCAAAGTGGATGCGGAAGCAATTGTTGCACCTTTGGCATCGTCAATAATCTGCGCGTAAATATGCTTGCCGCTGCGAAAAACCGACAATCTCAACTTTCCGTTGGCGGCTTTTTTCAAAGCGGTTCTGACACGCGCCTTTCTTTTTTCAAACAATTTTCTTGGTGTATTCATCTTAAGTATATCCCTTACTTCTTCTTGCCTTCTTTACGACGTACGTATTCGCCTTCGTACTTCACGCCTTTGCCTTTATAAGGTTCCGGCTTTCTGTATTTGCGAATTTCCGCAGCGACTTGTCCGACAAGCTGTTTATCCACACCAAAAATTTTAATCTGGGTCGGAGATTCGCAAGAAAATTTAACACCTTCCGGAGCCGGAAAGTTCACATCGTGCGAAAAGCCTAAAGACAAGACAAGTTTGTTGCCTTCGGTACGGGCTTTATAACCAACGCCGACCAATTCCAAATTTTTAGTGAAACCTTCGCTCACACCCTTCACCAAAGTGTTGATGTTTGCACGGGTTGTTCCCCATAAAGCGCGAGCCGTCTGGCTGCTTGACAGCGGGGAAACGACAATTTTATTGTCTTCCAGCTTGGCTGCAATGTGGCTGTCGTCAAAAGTGCAGCTGAGTTCACCTAATTTTCCTTTAACCGTAACAACATTGCCTGCAATGGTTGCCGTTACGCCAGCCGGGATAACAACCGGATATTTACCTACTCTTGACATCCGTTTTCTCCCTTAAAATACCTGACACAAAATTTCACCGCCGACATTGGCCTTGCGGGCATCATTGTCGCTCATCACGCCTTGCGGGGTGGAAACAATGGAAATCCCCAAACCGTTATACACTCTCGGCAGGTCCTTAACGCTTGAATAAACGCGGCGGCCCGGCGTCGAAACGCGGTAAATTTCAGTTATAACCGAAGCACCTTCATGGTACTTTAATTTAATGACGAGTTCATCAATGCCCGGCTTAACATTGCGTTTTTCATAACCCTCAATGTAGCCTTCTTTTTTCAGAACTTCCAAAACATTTTCACGCAGGCGAGAGGCCGGTGATACGACATCACTTTTCTTCGCTCTTTGTGCGTTTCTAATGCGTGTGAGCATATCGCCCAAAGGATCAGTCATTGACATAATATCTCCTCCTTACCAGCTTGATTTTACCAAACCCGGAATTTCGCCGAAACTGGCCATGTTTCTGAGTTCCACACGGCTCAAACCGAACTTCCGGTAATAACTACGTGAACGGCCGGTCAATTTGCAGCGGTTTCTCACTCTGATTTTTGCAGAGTTGCGCGGCAATGCGGCCAATTTCAAAGTCGCCTGGAAACGTTCTTCCGGAGAAGCGTTCTTGTCCATAACGACATTTTTTAATTTTTGACGGCGATTAGCATACTTCTCGGCCATCTTTACTCTTTTCAAGTTTCTATATACTGAACTTGTCTTTGACATGGTAAAATCTCCGCTTATTTCTTGTAAGGCAGGTTAAATGAAGTCAGCAAAAATTTTGCTTCTTCATCTGTTTTGGCCGATGTGCAAATAACAATGTCCATTCCGCGAACATCTTCAACTTTTTCATAGTTGATTTCCGGGAAAATGACCTGTTCTTTAATACCAAAAGCGAAATTGCCTTTGCCGTCAAAGTTTTTGCCCGATATGCCGTGAAAGTCTCTGATGCGCGGCAAAGCCATGTTGATAAGTCTTTCCAAAAATTCATACATTCTGGTCGAACGCAACGTCACTTTGCAGCCAATCGGCATACCTTCTCTCAACTTAAACGTGGCAATGGATTTGCGAGCCGTCGTCATCACTGGTTTCTGACCAGCAATCAAAGCCAGCTCTTCCATTGCGTTGTTGAGTTTCTTCTTATCGGTAACGGCATCGCCGATACCCATGTTCAATACAATTTTCGTCAGCTTCGGAATCTCATGTGGGTTCTTGTAACCGAATTTTTCCACAAGAGATTTCTTTATGACGTCATTGTAAAGTTTTTCAAAGTTTGTCATAAAATTTTCTCCTATTTATCGATTACTTCACCGGATTTACGTGCAACACGCACTTTGGTCCCTTTGTCATCCTTGTAACCGATGCGGGAAGCTTTCCCGTCCGAAGTTACAATCGCGACGTTTGAAACGTGAATAGCGGCTTCTTTGGTCACAATTCCGCCGGGAGTGGTCTGGCTGGGTTTGGTGTGTCTTTTAACCAAATTGACACCTTGAACAACCACCTTGCTCTCTTTGGGCATCGCTTTCAAAACTTCGCCGGTTTTACCTTTGTCATCACCTGACAAGATAATAACTTTATCACCTTTTTTAATTTTCATTTTAGGCATTACAATACCTCCGGTGCTAATGAAATGATTTTCATAAATTTCTTTGCGCGCAGCTCTCTCGTAACAGGGCCGAAGATACGAGTACCAATCGGCTCGCCGTCTTTGTTGATAAGAACTGCCGCGTTGCTGTCAAAACGGATGACGCTGCCGTCTTTACGGCGAATATCGCTGGCGGTTCTGACAATAACCGCTTTGCAAACATCGCCTTTCTTGACGCGCCCTTTGGGCATCGCATCCTTAATTGAAACAACAATAACATCACCTACGGAAGCATGCATTCTCTTGGACCCGCCAAGAACTTTAATGCACTGCACCTGACGTGCTCCAGAATTATCTGCAACATCTAGGTTGGTTTGCATCTGTATCATTTTCTAATTCCTTCTTTTCTAGGCGTTATCAACTAATACAGTCCAAGTTTTCGTCTTTGAATAAGGCTTGGATTCAATAATCGAAACCTTATCACCGACTTTGAACTGGTTATTTTCATCGTGAGCGGCATATTTTTTGCTCTTCTTCACGAACTTTTTATAAACAGGATGCATCACCTGACGCTCTACGCTGACCACGACGGTTTTATCCTGTTTATCACTAACAACAACACCTTGAAGAATTCTTTTAGGCATATCTTTTCTCCTAACTATTCTTCTTGCGCTCGTCTAAGAGCGTGTTGATTCTGGCTATTTCGCGGCGGACTTTACGGATTTGAGCCGTGTTGGTCAACTGCCCCGTGGATTGTTGAATGCGTAAGTTAAACTGTTCCTTTTTATTTTCGGTCAGTTTTGCCTCCAACTCATCAATCGTCATAGCACGCAAATCTTTTGTTTTAACCATTATGCTTCTCCTTTATCCGAATTCAAGCGCTGAACAAATTTGCTTTTGACCGGCAATTTTGCAGCACCCAGGGCAAATGCTCTGCGAGCGGTTTCTTCATCAATACCTTCCGCCTCAAACATAATGCGACCCGGTTTTACTCTTGCAACCCAGAATTCAATAGCACCTTTACCTTTACCCATACGAACCTCGGCCGGTTTGTCCGACACCGGAACATCAGGGAAAATTCTGATCCATAAGCGGCCGGCTCTCTTCATCTCACGGGTAATCGCGCGGCGGGCAGCCTCGATTTGGCGCGCCGTAACGCGTTCCGGAGACAAAGCCTTCAGGCCGTATGTACCGAAACTCAATGTTGATCCGCCTTTGGCCAGACCGTGAATGCGGCCTTTATGCTGTTTGCGGAACTTCATACGTTTTGGACTTAACATCTTATTCTAACCTCGCTATCTTATTTCTGTTCAGCCAGTTTTTTGTCCTGAGCCATCGGATCATGAGCCATAATTTCGCCCTTATAGATCCACACTTTAACGCCGCAGGCGCCATAAGTGGTATGAGCCGTAGAGGTAGCATAATCAATGTCCGCGCGCAAAGTGTGCAAAGGCACGCGACCTTCGCGGTAATATTCGGTACGGGCAATTTCGGCGCCGCCCAAACGACCGCTGCAGCAAACTTTGATGCCTTCCGCACCCAAACGCAGAGCAGACTGCATCACGCGTTTCATCGCCCGACGGAAAGCAACGCGTCTTTCCAACTGTTGGGCAACCGAATCAGCCACCAATTTGGCATCCAGCTCGGGTTTTCTGACTTCCAGAATGTTCAACTGAACTTCCGAAGATGTCAGTTTCTGAATTTCTTTTCTCAAATTCTCGATGTCCTGACCTTTTTTGCCGATAACGACACCCGGTCTGGCCGAATGAATTGTAACTCTGGCTTTTTTGGCCGGACGTTCAATCACGATGCGGCTGATGCCCGCCTGAGCCAATTTTTCTTTCAAGAATTCTTTAATTTTCAAATCTTCGTGGAGATAGTCGGTAAACTTGTCATCATCAGCATACCAACGCGAGTCCCAGGTGCGGTTAACGCCCAAACGAAGACTGGTAGGATTTACTTTTTGTCCCATCTCATTACTCCCCACGCTCGGTGACGACGACGGTCAGGCTGGAGAAGGGTTTCAACACCCGTGCTCCACGCCCGCGGCCGCGTGCGTGCATACGTTTCATAACTAAACCTTTACCGACAAAAGCCTCGCTGACAACGAGCTTGTCAATGTTCAGGTTGTGATTGTTTTCAGCATTGGCGATTGCCGATTGCAGCAAGCCCAATGCGACTTTAGCGATTCTCTTCTTTGAGAAAGAGAGCTCTGCGACAGCTTTTTCAGCCGACAGGCCGCGGATAGACTGGGCAACCAAGTTCAGTTTACGCGGGCTGGTGCGGATAGAGCGGCAAACGGCCATCGCCTGATTTTGAGCTACTCTTCTTGCATCTTTAGTTTTTCCCATAATTAACCTCTCTTCGCTGTCTTGTCTGCGGCGTGTCCGTAGAAAGTACGGGTCGGTGCAAATTCACCGAACTTATGGCCGACCATATCCTCGGTAACCAAAACCGGAATAAATTTGTGGCCGTTGTGAACGCCGAATGTTAAACCTACGAACTGCGGCAACATCGTGGAACGACGTGACCAAATTTTAATCACTTCATTGCGACCTGAAGCTCTGGCAGCGTCAGCTTTCTTAAGAAGATAACCATCAACAAAAGGTCCTTTCCAAACGGAACGTGTCATTAGTTTTTCTCCTTATTATTTCTTGTTATCATGACGTGATCTCATAATAAAGCGATCCGTCTTTTTGTTAGAACGAGTCTTGGCGCCCTTGGTCGGCTTACCCCACGGCGTAACCGGATGACGGCCGCCGGAAGTTCTGCCTTCACCACCACCATGCGGGTGATCAACCGGGTTCATCGCAACACCGCGGACAACCGGTCTGATACCCAACCAGCGGGAACGGCCGGCCTTGCCGAGCGATTTGTTTTGATTATCCGGATTGGAAACGGCACCAACCGTTGCCAGACATTCTTCACGAACGATTCTCAGTTCACCGGAGCTCAATTTTAACTGAGCATAACCGGCGTCTTTACCGACAACCTGAGCATAGCAACCGGCCGAACGAGCCAACTGGCCGCCTTTACCGGCCTTCAACTCAACGTTGTGAACAATCGTGCCGACCGGCATGCTCTTCAAAGGCATCGCATTGCCGGGTTTGATATCGGCTTTTGCCGAAGCAATGATTTTATCACCGGCTTTCAGTCTTTGCGGAGCCAGAATATAAGCCAACGTACCGTCTTCATACTTTATCAAAGCAATAAAAGATGTACGGTTCGGATCATATTCAATCCGTTCAACTGTTGCTTCACAGTCAAATTTATTACGTTTAAAGTCGATAACTCTCAGCTTGCGTTTATGTCCGCCGCCGATTCTCCGACTTGTAACATGTCCAAAATTATCACGCCCACCGGTCTTGGTCAAACCGACCGTCAATGTTTTTTCCGGCGCACCTTTGTACAATTCGCTTCTGTCAACGATAATCAGCTGACGAAGTCCCGGAGATGTGGGCTTAAATGTTTTTAAAGCCATGACTAAATTCCTGTTGTAACATCAATGTTTTGACCCTCGGCAAGCGTCACAACGGCTTTTTTATAATCAGAGCGAACGCCCTGGTGGCCGCGGAATACTTTTACCTTGCCGAACTGACGAATGGTATTTACCTTGTTTACCTTGACGTTGAAAATCGTTTCAACGGCGGATTTGACTTCATCTTTGGTGGCGGACAACGGAACCATAAAGGTTACTTTGCCGGCCTCCGACGAAACCATGGACTTTTCGGTAATTACCGGACGAACCAATGTATCGTACATTTTTGCGGTAACATTGTTTGATTTTTTAAGATTTTTTACCATTTCAATCTCTCCTTCAAGCATTCAACCGCATCTTTGGTCAATACCAGTTTGTCCCTTCTCAAGATGTCATATACATTGGCACCGATTGTCGGCAGAACGTCAACGCCTGCGATATTGCGGCTGGCCAACGCAAAGTTTACATCTACTTCCTTGCCGTCAATGAACAAGCAGTTTTTCAAACCGCAAACATCCAACTTGGCTTTCAAGTCTTTCGTTTTCGGCGCTGATAACTTTGCTTGGTCAATAATGACAAGATTGCCCTCTTTGGCTTTCGCGGAGAGAGCCGTTTTCAAACCGAGTTTTCTGAATTTTTTGGTCAAATCGTGTGAGTGGTCGCGAACAACCGGACCAAACACGATACCGCCCTTGCGGAACTGCGTTCCTTTGCGGGAACCCTGACGCGCATTACCGCTGCCTTTTTGCTTAAACGGCTTGGCCGGCGTCAAAGCGACATCGGAACGTCCCTTGGTCTGGTGAGTACCAGCCTGCTGACGGGCGAGTTGCCAAACAACAACACGGTGCAAAATATCGGCGCGGACTTCAAGCCCGAAAATCGAGTCGTCAAGTTCAATCGTACCGACATTTTTGTTATCTAAATTTAAGATGTCCTGTTTCATAATTTTCAATCCTTACAATCTTATGCATTCTCAGCCGGAGTTGCTTCTTCGGCTTTAACTGCAACAGGTTCATCAACTTTTTTCAATCCGGCCGGCATCGGCAGCTGAACATTGGCTGTCTTTTTCACGGCATCGGTAACCCGAACCCAGCTGTTTTCAGACCCCGGAACGGCACCTTTAACCATAATCAAACCTCTGGCAGCATCAATGGCGACAACTTTAAGATTTTGAACGGTAACCCGTTCGGCACCCATATGTCCGGCCATCTTTTTGCCTTTAAACACTTTGCCCGGATCTTGTCTTTGACCGGTAGAACCATGTGAACGGTGCGAAACCGAAACGCCGTGCGTTGCTTCCAAACCGGCGAAGTTGTGGCGCTTCATAACGCCGGCAAAACCTTTACCGATAGAGGTGGCGCAAACGTCAACATATTGTCCGGGGACAAAATGTTCGACCGACAATTCGTTTCCGACCGAAAGCAGGCAGTCTTCAGAAACTCTGAACTCGCCCAGCTTTTTCTTCGGTTCGACATTAGCTTTCGCGAAATGTCCTTTCATCGGCTTGGACACATTTTTAGCCTTAACGGCGCCGGTTCCCAGTTGAACGGCAGTATATCCATCCTTTTCCGCAGTCTTGACAGCAACAACCTTCAAACCGTCCACGTTCAAAACCGTAACCGGGACATGAACGCCGTTCGCTTCAAAAATGCGGGACATTCCCAATTTTTTTGCGATCAGACCTGTACGCATTATTATTTTTTCCTTTTCTAATTGGTTGACGCCTCATATTTCAAAACGCCAACATTAAAATTATTATTACAACTTAATCTCAACATTTACGCCGGCGGCCAAATCAAGCTTCATCAAAGCATCAACCGTCTGCGGTGTCGGATCAACAATATCCAGAAGTCTCTTGTGAGTACGGATTTCGAATTGTTCGCGCGACTTTTTATTAACATGCGGCGAACGGTTCACCGTAAACTTTTCAATTCTGGTCGGCAGAGGAATGGGACCTCTGACATTTGCCCCTGTTCTTTTGGCCGTATGCACAATTTCCTTGGTAGAAAGATCAAGCAGACGATGGTCAAAAGCCTTGAGGCGAATTCTGATATTTTGGGTTTCCATCATTTTTTTATTTTTCCCTATAACTAAACGGCAAAAGCCACCTTAACGGAACCCTGCCATTTAACTTGTTAAAACACTGACAAATCGTTCTATAGCAACGCTTTGCCCTATATTTTATATTTAACATCACCGGGGTTTGTTAAGGACCCCGAACAAACGTTGTGAGGGGCTTATAACATAGCAAAACAAACTTTGCAAGCAAAAAATGCACAAAAAATCAAAAAAAGTTAACACCGCCAATCCTTGTCCAGACTCTGTTTGAGTCATTTTACCGATTCGCGGCATTAACCATTTTGAGTCTAAATTGCCTATTTTGAGTCCAGCGACACTTCTGTTGCATTTTACCTGGAATAACTCATATCCTTTTTAGTACTGCGCTGATTTTCTTTTTCAATATACACTCCCAGTTTACCTTGAGCTTTTTTAAGAATTTCCGCACCCATTTGCTCTTTCGGGCTTTGGCCTTCCGCCGAAATATTCAAACTTTTAAGATTCTGGGCAAAATTCTCTCCTTCTTTCCAAGGAGCCTGACAGGCCAAAACCTTTTCTCCTTCCGGGTTATAAAGTTCGGCACAAACACAAGATGAGCCTTTTTCATAAACAGCCGTCCCGCCGTTACCAAAACCATGCCTTCTCGCCTGAGACAACTTTTTTTTCGTTTCCTTGTAAAATTTTGCCGTCACCGTTTTTTCCCCGTTCCGTGGCGATATCGTAACCGACCATACATTACTCCGGCTTTCGAAATGAAAAATTTTGTTTGAACCTTCAACAGGCGTTGTATGCTGATAGCTTTCCTCCTGTTTGATATCAACCTTCGGTCCCAGCACTTTATCTTTTAGTTTGTCTAACATAACACGCTCCTTTTTTGCATATGATATTTTTTATTATATACGAAAATACTTTTTTGTCAACAAATATGCAAAATCATATTCACTTTACTTATTTGCTTAATTTGTTTTTTAATTGCAAAAAAACGCCACGAACTCCCCTTATGTGAAATATTGTAAAAAAAAATAAATTAATGGTTGCAAAATTATACTTTCTATTATAAGTATATATGTAGATATTAATCAACTGTTTATAGAGGGAGAGTCAAATGACCAAATTAGCTAACCGCGTTATTTCTATCTTTGACCGCAAAACCAGTATGCGCCTGGCCATGCCGGAATGGACTGCCGTTGATGATATTTGCCGGCGGGAAAACATCAAACGTAAACACCTCTTTGAAATCATTGAAAGCAATAAAGATCCCAAACTCGGTTTTACCTGTTCGGTACGGCTTTTTGCCATCACATACATGCATAATCATATGCCTAATTATATTCCGAAACAAAAAAACGGCAAAAATGATTATAAAGGAATTTTTGACACCATAAAAACCATGTCATAAAGACCTCTTGTAAATCAAAAATCTCTGCTTATCTATGAAAATACAGTTAATATGATAACATGGAAAGTACAGATGAAAAAAATAATTGTTTTGCTACTGCTCTTCGTTTACCCGGCATCGGCGCAAACCCCCACCGTTGTTTACGGCGCTGCCGAAACAGCGGTCGGAAATGAAAATCAGTTTATGGTTATCCAGCCTGAAAACGCCCCCAACCCTTTGGGCAACCCGATTGTCACGACCCCGGATACCCAAAATTCCATGCCGGCCGCCACACCGCAGGAAATTCCGCAGCCACAAAGTACTGACAGCACTCAAAACAAAAACCAACCGGCAGAAAGTATCATTAATCAAACCGCAGAACAAAACCCCGAACCTTTTTCGGAAACACCCCAACAGGAACAGAACCAAATCCAAAACACATTATACCAGGGCGGAAACCGCATATATGATGTTCAGTCTTTCCCAATAAATGATATTAAAACCATCACCGAACCGAACATTCAGCCGACAATTACCACTTACCCGGAATATTAAACCCGCTCATATTCAAAAAAGACTGGTTTTCGACCCTCCCGGAGAGCCTTCCGCTGATATTTCGTTTCTACCCAGTCTGCCGGCGGACAGCGCCAGTCGGCCGAAGTTTTTGCCGTCCATCTAAAGTCCGGGGCACCGTGCATCGTCCGCATTGTCCAGGCCTTATAAATTTTATGATCGGTTGCAATCTGTAAGATACCGCCATGCCTGATAATACGAGCCAGTTCTTTTAAATTTTCCGGATTAACAAACCGGCGTGCCGAATGTCTTTTTTTGGGCCACGGATCCGGAAACAACAAAAAAACTTTATCAACAAAACCAGCCGGAATTTTAGAAAACAACAACCGTGCATCATCATCATAAACCCGGACATTATCCGTTCTTTCCGGTTGTATACTAATGTTTTCCGGGACATTGTTTCCATCCGCCACACCGGTCAAAAGTTTCAGCAGATTAGCCACACCGTTTTGAAAAACTTCAATTCCGATAAAACCGATATCCGGATTTTTTAAAGACATACCTGCCAAATGTTCCCCGTCACCGAAACCGATTTCCAGATAAATTTTTTGAACCGGAAAACCAAACATTTTTTCTTTATCAAAAACCGTATTTTCCCCTATCTTGATTTTCGGTAAAAACCTTGCCAGCAAAGTACTTTTTGCTTTATGGATAACCCGGCCTTTCCGTCGACCGAAAAACTTTGGCAACATTGTTGTCCCGATTGAATTTTGTTTCTGCTGCATAAAATAAAGTTCCCGTTATTACTCATACGGGAACTTCTTTATCTTAAAAAAAGCAAATAATCAAGAATTATTCATCAGCCATTGTCGAGTTTGATTTCGACATGCTGACAATCAAATCAAACAAATTTTTAGCAATTTTCCGATTGGAAATCCGATAATAAGCCCGGACAAGCTCCAGTGTTTCTTCTCTTTTCATCGGGTCCAAATCCATATCGTCGTTTTCTTCGGCCAACATGTACGCTTCTTCATTTTCCGGCATCATCAACATCATCGGGCTTTGGTTTTCAACCGACTTATCCATATCTTCAAAGAAGAAATCCATCGGCACCTTCAAAACCTTGCTGATATCCCACAACCGGCTGGCACCAACACGGTTACACCCCTTTTCATATTTTTGTACCTGCTGAAACGTTAACCCGAGTTTGCGCGCCATAAACTGCTGGCTGTAACCTAAAATCGTCCGCCGCAGCCGGATTCTGTTGCCAACATGAACATCGACCGGATTAGGTATGCCGGTTGCCACTCTGCCGCGAATTGATTTTTCTTTTTTCAGTTCCATAGTTCTATCATCCCCCATAAAATGTGATATTACTATAAATAACTGATTATAGCAGAAAGTCAACTATTTTTTGTATATCTGTCTTTTCGCAACTCTTTATATATAAGTAAGGCGCATAGAATCAATATCATAAAAGAGACAACGGGCACATTTTTATGCGCACCGTAAAACGTAAACAGTTTTAAATGATGCGGCAAACGAACGTCCAAAATTCCGCTGTCGTTGAGCGGTAAGCTGGCAACAACCTGCCCGAGCGGATTGATTACCGCGCTGATACCGGAATTTGCGCTGCGCACGACCGTAACCCCTTCTTCAACCGCGCGCATCTGTGCCGCTGCCAAATGCTGATGCGGGCCGGCGCTGTCGCCATACCACCCGTCATTGCTCAAAACCACCAGCCAAGAGGGCGGTTCGTTCGGATTGACAACCTCCCCCGGAAATATAATCTCGTAACAAATCAACGCACCGAAAATCGGATAATCGCCTATTTCAATATTTTTATATTTTTTACCACTACCGAAATCCGCCATATTCGCCGCCACCGGTTTTATCCAATTCGGCAGATATTTCCGCAACGGAATATATTCGCCGAAAGGCACCAGATGACTCTTATCATAAAAGCCTTCCACCCCACCCTCTTCATTGAACACATATAACGAATTATATGCTTTTTCATCATCAAAGCGCACCATGCCGCCAATCAGATAACCTTGCGGCGGCACGGCTTCTCTTAGCTGTTGCAAATGTCGCCAGTCCCGATCCAAATCAAACGGTATCGCCGTTTCGCCCCAAACGACAAAATCAATATCCGTCAAAGGCTTTTGTCGGCTCATTTTGATATAAGCGGCAAAATTTTCTTCCAATGCTTGTCTGTTCCATTTCATCTGTTGAGGAATGGCCGGCTGCACCAACCGCACCGTAATTTCGCCCGGATAAGGCTTATATTGCCCGACGCGCCAAAAGCCAAAGCCCAACATAAGCGACAAAACCACCAGAAAAAGCACTCCTCCGCTTTTCCGACCGAAATAATACAAATACAAACTACCGGCCAAACAAACCGCCCAAAAGCTCAAACCGTAGACGCCCCACAAGCTTGCCGTCTGCATCCAAACCGGATGAAAAGCAAAAACCGAGCCCAGCGGGTTCCACGGAAAGCCGGTTAAGATAAAACTTCTGACCCATTCTGTCAGCACCCACGCCGCGGCAAAAGCAACAATTTTCTGCCACGTTCCCGAAGCCGAAAACTGATGCCAGACCATAAACGGCACAATCGTAAACAATCCGAAAAAAGCGCCGGCGCCAAACAATACAATCGGATAAAGCCAGCCAAACGTTGCCGCATCAATCAACAGCGCGTTGCCAATCCAATAAAAACCGACGGCAAACATTCCGAAACCGTACCAATAACCGAAAGCCGCCGCCTGCCGCAGATTTTGCATTTTATCGGCCACGACAAACGCCGCAAACAACGAGCACAACGTGAGCAATACGGCATACGTCGGCGCAAATCCGAATGCAGCCGCCGCACCGAGCGTCAAAGCCGTTGTTTTGCGATGTTTAATAAAAAAATTCTCTTTTTTCTCTGCCGTTTGTTCTGCCACCGCTTACTCCCGATACGGATTGTCAATCCCCATTTCCGCCAAAACGTCAACTTCCCTGGTTTCCATTTCCGCGGCATCTTCCGGCGTTATATGGTCGTAGCCTAAAATATGCAAAAGCCCGTGCGCCCACAAATGGCAAAAGTGGTCATGCAGAGAAACACCTTGTTCCTCGGCCTCCCGCTCCATAGTTTCAAACGCCACGATAACATCGCCCAATTCCACAAAATCTTCACGCGTCAAGACATCATCAAAATCCGTATCGTCAAGATTGGCAAAAGAAAGCACGTTCGTCGGCTTGTCCATATGCCGAAATTCCAAATTAAGCTTATGCACTGCCTCATCGTTGCTCAAACAAAGATTAACGCCGAACGTTTTGGGCAACGCCAAAAAATCAACCTCACCTTCCACTCTTTTAAACACGGTCTCTTTGACCTGTTCAACAACGGCAGCGATGTTTTCCACCGCCGCCGTCCATTTTGCCTCCTCAACATCGGTAAATATTTTAATCTTTGTCATTTTCCTGCAACTTTTTGCTTTTTTCTTCATATGCTTTAACGATTTTAGCCACCAAACCATGACGCACAACATCGGCAGCACTAAACGTGACAGAGCTGATATTGCTGATATTCTTCAAGGTATCCAACGCATCGCGCAAACCGGAAATCGTGCCGCGCGGCAAATCAACCTGGCTCAAATCACCGTTGACCACCATGCGTGAATTTTCACCCAGTCGGGTTAAAAACATTTTCATCTGCATCGGCGTGGTGTTTTGCGCCTCGTCCAAAATCACAAAAGCGTTGGATAACGTCCGGCCGCGCATAAACGCCAGTGGTGCGATTTCAATCTCGCCCAACGCCAGCTTTTTATCCACTTGTTCGGCCGGCAGCATCTCATACAAAGCGTCATACAATGGCCGCAAATACGGATCGACTTTTTCTTTCAAATCCCCCGGCAAAAAGCCCAGATTTTCACCCGCCTCCACTGCCGGACGCGACAAGATGATTTTATCAACCGCTCCTTCCAGCATCATGGAAACCGCCAAAGCCACCGCCAGATAAGTTTTACCCGTACCGGCAGGACCAAGACCGAACACCAGTTCGTTTTTCATCATTTCCTGAATATATTTGGCCTGTGTTGCCGAACGCGGATAAATATACCGTTTTTTGGTTTTCAAAACGATTTCGTTTAAGTTTTGCACTTCTTCATCATTGTGGCAATCGCTGCAAATCCGTACGGCCGCTTTGACTTCCTGCTCACCGATTTCAATATTTTTGCTGACCTTGTCATACAAAACATTTATGGCGGCTTTGGCTTCCTCAACTTCTTTGGGGTTGCCTTTAATCGTAATCTGATTGCCGAAGCTCAAGATTTCCACATTGAGCATTTTCTCGATTAATCGCAGGTTGGCATCCGAAACGCCGACCAGTTTTTGCACCAGTTGATTATTAAAAAGTTCCAACTCAATTTCAGCCATTATAATACCTCTCCGCTTAAAGAATTTGTCGTTGCGCCCGTAACCCGAACCTCAACGATTTTGTTTAACATATTATCATCGGCTTTGGCATGCAGATTTTGCATATACGGCGTCCGGCCGATAAGTTGCCCTTTATGGCGTCCTTTTTGCTCAAACAACACCGCGAAAACCTTTCCGACGCTGTCTTCATTAAATTTTGTCTGATAATCAAACAACAGTTTCTGCAAAACATCCAAACGTTCTTTTTTAACCTTTTCTTCCACCTGTCCGGGCATCACGGCAGCCGGCGTTCCCGGCCGGCGGCTGTATTTAAAAGAGAAAGCCTGAATATACTTAACTTCATTGACCAAACTCAAGGTCTGCTCAAAGTCCGCATCCGTTTCTCCCGGAAATCCGACGATAAAGTCCGATGAAAAACGCAGGCTTTCATTAGCTTTTTGCAGTTTTTCAATCACATTTAAATACTGCTTGCGGTCATGGCGACGGTTCATCGCTTTCAAAATTTTATCCGAGCCGGATTGCACCGGCAGGTGCAAATACGGCATCAATGCTTGTAAATCCCTGTGGCAGGCAATTAAATCATCATCGACATCGGCCGGATAAGAGGTTGTGTAGCGCAAACGTTTCAAGCCGTCCAATTCGGCGATTCTTCGTAAAAGATAAGCCAAATTCCGTTCCCTGCCCGATTCGTCTTCGCCATGGTACGAATTAACATTTTGCCCCAGCAGATTAATCTCCAATGTTCCGGTCGCCAGCAAACGCTTTGCTTCCGCCACCACTTCCGCCACCGGTCGCGAATATTCCGCACCGCGGGTATAAGGCACCACGCAATAAGTGCAAAAATTGTTGCACCCCTCCTGCACCGCCAAAAAAGAACACCCTCCCTCGGCACGGTTTTCCGGCAGAAAATCAAATTTTGCCTCGGCCGGAAAATCAGTATCAATCAGCGTCATTCCGTGTTTGCGGCTTATTTTTGCCAACATTTCCGGCAAACGGTGATATGTCAAAGGCCCCAAAGCAAAGTCGACATACGGCGCCCGTTTGGCGATTTCTTCATCTTCGGCCTGTACCACGCAGCCGGCAACACCGATGATTGTATCAAGACCTTTTTCGGCGCGTTCTTGTTTAATCAGATACGCCCGCCCCAAATCGGAAAAAACTTTTTCCGCGGCTTTTTCCCGAATATGGCAGGTGTTAAACAGCACCAAATCCGCCTCTGTCTGATTTTCAGTCGGTACAAACCCCAAATTTTCCAGCATAACGGCCATCCGATGTGAATCATAAACATTCATCTGACAACCGAAAGTTTTAATAAAATATTTTTTTGCCATGTTTCTTTCTTTTAATTTTTTAATTATGCATTATGCTATGTCATTACTTAATATTTTTCAAACACTTTTTTAATTTTACCGTCAATATCAAAATCTCTCTTTTTTTATTGAAAAAAACATAAATTCTTTTATGATGACAATATAACAAGGAGGAACCGATAATTATGACTTATACTGAAACCCTCGAAAACAACAGTCACATTCTGAAACTCAACGAGGAACAGAAAATTGTTTTTTTCAAAGCCCTGGCCTATATGGCTAAAATCGACGACCATATTGATGAAGAAGAAATCAAATACATTAAAGGTGCCGCCGCCAAATATCATATTGTTCAATTCTCTGAAATTTTCAACTTCCAAGACGAAAAAGACATTTTCAATCAGGTCAAAAAGCTGCCGAACCGCCGTGTTGGTCTGGAACTCATTAAAGAATTGTGCCTTTTGGGCCATTCCGACAGCGATTTAAGCGACGATGAAGTTTTGTTCATCGGCAAAATCGGCACCGCCATGGGTATAGAACTTGAAAAAATCGAACAAATCAGCGACTGGGTGGTTGATAAGATTATCTGGCTGGAAAAAGGTAAAATTATTTTTGAAGATGCTTAAAATAAAACACCG
Source organism: uncultured Alphaproteobacteria bacterium (assembly GCA_944391395.1). Taxonomy (GTDB): domain Bacteria; phylum Pseudomonadota; class Alphaproteobacteria; order RF32; family CAG-239; genus CAAFZY01. The sequence continues at coordinate 27 of CALXTI010000005.1, read as the reverse complement.
GAGAATAGACCATGGATAAATATGACG
>CALXTI010000004.1 GCA_944391395.1 uncultured Alphaproteobacteria bacterium | reverse complement strand
AGAATGTTCATTTTCAAACATTTCTTTATCGTATATGTCTTCCCCTTGAATCTTAGCTCTGATGCTTTTGCTGATTTTTCCGAGTTTCTTTCTGACATCACTAGAAACCTTGTGATTAAAGTGTTTCTCGTCCAATTCGTTTTGTTGCAAGGCAACGGCTTCTTTGGCCTGCTCGGACAGTTGTTTTAAGAACTCATTTTGCTGCTTGCTCAAACGTTCCTGAGTAAAGGTTTGCAAATCCGGTTTCGGTTCCGGCAATGTATTGTAAGCGGCTTCCGACAGCAAACGATTGTCTTCCGCCATAACTGACAACGCTTTTAAGATGTCTTTCTGGTTTTTTTGATACCTTTCGGCAAACATTTCCTGCAACTGCGTCTCTGTTGCCGGCAGACCGTTTTTATTGAACATATACGGATTTTTCATAAATTCATCAGCCATCGCCGTCGAAGTTATCAACATGGCTATTTTGCCGGTGGTTTCAATCATTTTTGTCCGATTTTCAAGCTCTTGGGACGCAGATTCTATAAACCTCTGCGCCTGAGCCGGATCGGCCTCCAACTTTTTAATAAACGGATCGTCCGGACTGAAATGCTCCCAACGAGGCTCGGGGTTGTTTAAATTGTCCTTCAGTTCTTGCATTAAAGAAGCGTACGATTCCCTCTTGGCTTTGCATTCATCGCCCAAACCGTTCATCATATTTCCGGTCATCTGCAGAAAATCATTCGTACGCGTATGGCGGTTTTGTAATTCTTTGTCTTTTAGTTCCTTTTTCTGCTTGCGTCTTTTTTCCGCCCTGTCGATGGCAAGGTCGCACGCGGCGTCCACCAAATTGAGAATAGCATCTTCTGTTTTGTTGAACAACCAACTGGCGCCGCCTAAGAACCAGTCTTCATACATATATTTAATCACGTCTTCATCGCGGAATTTGTCGTTGCTCGGTTCGCGTTTGCTCTTTTTGGCATCGCCGTCCTGGCTTTTCATGTCGGCAATTTTTTTATCATCTTCGTGCTTTCGCAACTGCTCCGCCTGTTCAACCGTTGCCGTTCCTTGATATACGCGATCTTTGAGTTCTTCAACCGTCAATGTCTTTTGCGGCATGTCCTTTTTATTTCCTTCAACGGCCAAGCTGTTTTGTTTGACATTTTGTTGAACGCTCTCAATTTGCAGCGTTTTTCGGTCAATCATGATGTTTTTAAGCACGTCTTTTGCTTTTTCGCCTCGCAAGTTCCGCCGTTGCGGATTGGCGCCGTATGTGTTTTCGCCTTCATAAACTTGATGCAAAAAGGCTTTGTAATCGTTGACCGTGTGATTGGCAACATTATCTTTTTCCGCAGCCGTAATGCCGGATGTGTTTTTCAGCGCGTCCAAAAAATTAACATTTTTAAATGCCTGCGTGGCTATTGTTTCGCCGTTGGGCGCCCAACCCGTGTCTATGACATCAGCCGCCGGCTTGGCGGTTGAAGTCAGCAGCCCTTCTTTTTTCATTTGCTGCAGGTTGTCCAAAACTTCTTTTGTCGTTTGCAGCTGCTGAGTCGATTGTTTTATCAGTTTTGCAACGTCGGTGTTTTTTTCATATTCGCTCATTAAATCAGGAAGCGCCACTTTGGCGGTAAAATCTTTCCAGCCCAAAATTTTCGGATTGGCTTCAATGATGGCATTTGCTTGCTGTTTTTCTTCGACCGTCATGTTTTTTTTGCTTAACAACACAAACAGACGTTCTGAATTTTCTTTTAATTCAGCCATGAATTTTTCTGTATCTTCTTCCGCCATTTTGTTTCTCCGTTGTACCGATATTGGGCTTATTTTAACACCTTTTTTTATTTTTGTCCAGAATGTTTTTTATGACAAAACGTTACACTTTCAAATATTTTAAAAATTTGCCCAAACGGTGATTCTCCCGTATCCCGTCCTTTGGCGTCACTTTAACCAACCCGAAAAAGCGGGGTTTGATTTTATCAACCTCTATCGGCGCATAAACCGCCGGATTTGTGGTTAAGGCTTCAAAAGCGCCTTCCGTATCCTTGGCCGCGGTTTTAAAGTAGTTATTAATCAACCGATCAGCATCAACCGGAAAATTGCGGTTTCGCACTGCCTCAATAAATTTCAACTTACGTTCGCGGCGCCGCTGATACTCTTCGTATAATTCCCGTTCAATCCGGCGGCGCTGGGCTTTTAAGCGTTTTTCTTCGTATGAAATCTCACAATTTTCAATATCTATCAAAATTTCGACATATGAAATTATGGCTAATTGCAAATTTTGATCGGAAAGACCTTCCGCAAAATTCAAAAATTCCTCATCGCTGGAGTTTGGATTAAGCGTTGACAGCTTTTCCGGAAAAGCTTGCAGCATGATATCCCAGCACAAAGACGCATCGCTGACGATTTTTCGTCCCGTACTCGGTTTATAGTTGGGAACAAGCATTTGCGGTTCAAAAATAAATTCCGGCAACAAAATAGATCTGGTCGCGGCAATCGCCATGACCGCGTCCAAAAAATTAGAATATGCCTGTGCTAATTCATTTTCATCATTACCCAAATCCAAAAGCGCCGCTTTTTTTCTTACATTATTGGTGGGTTTTTGTTCGGTTTCTATTGTTTCTTGAGGAGAATCTTTGATTTCTTCCCGTTTTTCTTTCTCGTCCGTTTCCGAAACCTCTGAATTGATAAAACTGTTCAAAAGCTGTTCAAATTCGTCATCTTCCGTGTCTTTTGCCGGTTCCGGCTCCATTTGACCCATTATGGTCGTGTTAATGTCAAGCATTGAATCTTCGGTATTGTTTTTAGCTTTGTTTTTGTTCTTTTTTGCCATTTCCCGCACCTCCGTTATTTAAAGACGACCACGCCTTCATAAACTTTATCTCGCATATCAATAACATGTATTTTACTGTCAGTCGTAACATACAGACGCTTACCATCGCTTAAAACATCAAAAACCTTATCAGAGGACGTTGTTTCAAGGTTAATGGTGTAAAAATCCGTTCCTTGTTCTGATTTTAACATAATTTTCGTTAAAATTAAACACAGTACAAAAAACGTGCAAAATGTTAAAATAAAAACCAGCAATTTGATAATTTTTAACTTATCCATCAAAACAGCCCTTGCATTTATACCCATATTTGTTAAAATTAGCGTAAAATATCTAATATTTGCTTAATTTTACATCATGAACGAAACAAACGACAATATTTTTTTTACCGAACCCGTTGCCGCGGAACAAAAAGGAACGCGGCTGGATAGGTTTTTGAGCATTTTCTTGGAAAAAAGCGCTCCAAACAATCGATTTTCACGAAACCAAGTCCAAAAACTTATTAAAAACGGTTTTGTTACTTGTGAAGAAACCGAACTTTCCGATTGTTCCTTCAAGGTTAAAGAAGGCGATGTTTATCAAATACAAATTCCCGAACCCGAAGCCGCCGACCCGCTTCCGGAAAACATCCCGCTTGACGTTGTTTTTGAAGACGACGACCTTTTGGTGGTCAACAAGCCGGCCGGCATGACCGTGCACCCGGCGCCCGGAGCTTATCACGGCACTTTAGTTAACGCACTTTTATATCATTGTCGGGATAACTTATCCGGTGTCGGCGGTGTCAGGCGGCCGGGAATAGTCCACCGAATTGACAAAGAAACCAGCGGATTGCTGGTGGTGGCAAAAAACGACCTTGCGCATCAGGGACTGGCCGAGCAGTTTTTTGAACACAGTATCGAACGCACATACTTTGCCGTTGTTTATAATATTCCCAATCCGTTGTCCGGGACAATCGTCGGCAATATCGGTCGCTCTCGTTTTGACCGCAAAAAAATGGCTTTGCTCAAAAGCGGCGGCAAAAATGCCGTAACACATTACAAAACGGTTGAAACATTCGGTAATTTTGCGTCTTTTGTGCAATGTCGGCTTGAAACCGGCCGAACACATCAGATACGGGTTCATTTGTCCAGTATCGGCTGTGGTCTAATCGGTGATAAAGTTTATAAACAAAGCCACACATCAACTTTAAGAATTCCGCCCGAAATCAAGAATTTTCTAAATGGTTTTCCGCGGCAAGCATTGCATGCGGCGACTCTTGGTTTTATCCATCCGCGCAGCGGTAAACAAATGAAATTTGAAACCGATTTTCCGGAAGATTTTAAGGAACTTATCCACATTTTACATAACATATAATATCAAAACCGTCTAAATTAAAACTTTTTGATATATTGAAGCGAAAGCATATTCTTTTTATGATGGGCAAGTCATGACATAAGAAGGAGAATGCTCATGGATACTTCGCCTGTACTTATCGGACTTGACTTTTCGCCGGAAAACAATTTGACCAGATATTTGCAAACAATCCGCAAATTTCCAATCTTGGAACAAGAAGAAGAATATAATCTGGCCGTGGAATATCAAAAAAAACGCGACCGAAAGATTGCTTACAAACTTGTTACTTCGCATTTGCGACTGGTGGTTAAAGTGGTGGCAAAATATAAGGGATACGGCTTGCCTGTCAGTGAAATGATATCCGAAGGAAATATCGGACTTTTATACGCCATTGAAAAATTTGAACCGGAAAAAGGTTTTCGTTTTTCGACCTATGCTTTATGGTGGATAAAAGCATCGGTGCAAAAATATATTTTAAATTCATGGTCGCTGGTCAAACTCGGCACAACGGCTGCTCAGAAAAAATTGTTTTTTAACCTGCGCAAAATAAAAAACAAGCTTAATTTGATTGACGACAGAGAAATGTCACAGCAAATTTTGGGAGAAATCGCCCAAACATTAGATGTCAGCGTGCAGGATGTAACGGATATGAACACACGGCTAAAAGCCCACGACGGCTCGTTGAACACTGTTCTTGACAGCTCTTCGGACAATGCAACCGAATGGATGGATTTTATTTCCGACAAAAAACCCAACCAAGAAGAATGTTTGGCTTATAACGAAACCATGCATTATCGGCGGCAGTTATTTAATAAAGCCTTGAGTGTCTTAAACACAAGAGAAAAAGATATTTTGTTTAAGCGCCGATTGGCTGAAAAAGCCGCCACTTTGGATGATTTGAGCAAAACTTATCATATCTCTAAAGAACGCGTGCGACAAATTGAATTAAACTCTATACGAAAAATAACCAAAGCGGTCGGCGTTATGCAATAAATATCTTACGTCGGCTTGAATTATCATCTTTTCCTATTATTTAAACTTGCAACACAAATTGTTCTCAAAGGTATCATATTATGGAAAAGAAAAAAACAATATTTTTTGTCGTTATCCTTATTTTAACAGCCTTTATTCTGGGCTGTTTTTCTTTCGCCTGGTGGCAAAAACATTATAAAAAAACAGCTGCAAAACCTTTGGCAACATCTGAAACACTGGCGTTGAACGCTTTGCCACTTAACGCACAGGATTTTCCCTTTAGCAAACGCTTTGTCGGGTATGTCATACCAATTCACGAAGCGCAAGTTCAACCTTTTATCAGTGGTTATATTGAACAGATTATGATCAAAGGCGGCGAGCGTGTCCGCAAAGGCGACATTCTCGTTGTTTTGCAACAAGAACAATATCATGCGGAACTAGCCGCTGCCGCCGCTGAAATATTAAAAGCAGAAGCGGCACTTAAAAACGCATCCATTTATTATGAACGAATTAAGAAAGCCGGAGTCAAAACCGTTTCGCCGACGGAGCTTGACAACGCACAAACGCAATTTTTATCCGCGCAGGCTGATTTTGAGCAGGCTCAAGCCAATTATGCCTTAGCCAAAGTCAATTTTGATTATACCGTTATTCGCGCGCCCATTGACGGAATTGTCGGCGATGTTTCCTTAACTAAAGGCAACTATGTTTCACCGACTTCCGGCGTTCTTTTTTCCATTGTGCAATATAATCCCATACGCGTTGTTTTTTCCATAACCGATAAAGAATATTTGCAGGAGCTTAATAAAACTTCGCCGTTTGCCGGTGATGAAATTTTACTGCAAGCGGCAAACGGGGAGACTTTTCCCCACCACGGCGTTTTTCGTTATACGGATAACACAATTAATAAAAACACAAACACAATTGCCGTTTATGTTGACTTTGAGAATATCGGTCAAATCTTAACGCCAAACGCTTATGTTACGATTTTGGTTCGCAAAATTTTTAAATACAGTGTTCAAATACCCAAAAACCTTGTTTCGTTGGAAAATGACGGAAACTATGTTTATCTCATCCGTAATGGCAAAATCAACAAAGAAAAAATAAATATTTTGGCTTCCGAAAATACGTATTTTATTGTCGAAAACACATTTCAAAAAGGCGATGTTGTTTTGGTTGACAAATTCAACCCTGCTTATTTGAACAAAACAATTACACCCGTTTTGGAAAAAACGGCAAACAGCCGTCCGGATACGGAGGATAAGTGATGTTCTCGGCATATTTTATTGACAGACCTCGGTTTGCAATCGTTATTTCCGTTGTTATGGTATTGTTGGGAATGTTGGCCATTATCGTGCTGCCGATTTCTCAATATCCAGAAATCACGCCACCGCAAATCGTGGTCAAAACAACATATCCCGGCGCAAACGCCGAAGTTTTGGTTGATACGGTGGCCGTGCCGATTGAAAATCAAATCAACGGTGTGGAAAATATGCTTTATATGTCTTCAACATCCGACGACAGCGGCAACTATACCCTGACCATTACGTTTGAAGTCGGGGCTAATCCGGATATTTCTCAAGTTAAAGTGCAAAACCGGCTGCAACAGGTTATGTCTGATTTGCCGGCTATTGTCACACAACAAGGCGTTGATGTTACCACACAAAATCCCAATATCTTGGCTTTGCTGGTTTTGCGCTCGCCGAACAATACTTATGACAGCTTGTATCTAAGCAATTATGCGCACACGACTTTGCAAAACCCGTTGGCACGCGTCAAAGGCATCGGCGACGTGCAGATTTTCGGACCGCAATACAGTATGCGTATCTGGCTTGATGCCGACAAAATCACCTCTTTAGGTTTAGACAGCAACAGCATTATTCAAGCCGTGGAACAACAAAACGTTCAAGCCTCCGTCGGAAGTATCGGATCCGCGCCCAGCGTCGCCGGTACAAACATGGTGCTTTCCCTGACCGCAAAAGGACTTCTGAACAGCGTTCAAGATTTTGAAAACATCGTGGTTGCAACAGCCGAAAACGGCGGAGTGGTTTATCTCAAAGATGTGGCAACAGTTGAACTCGGCGCAGATTCTTACGGTATAAAATCAGCTTTTAAAAATGAGGCGGCAGTAATTATCGCTCTTAATCAGACACCTAACTCAAATTCTTTGGAAATAATGAAAAATGTTCGCGCCAAAATCGCAGAAGTTTCCAAATCTTTTCCTAATGACATGGTTTTTGAAATCGCTTATGATTCAACTGCCTATGTCCGTGCTTCCATCGACAACATTATTGAAACATTGTTTGTTACTTTCGGGTTGGTGGTTTTGGTTACTTTTGTTTTTTTACAAAAAGTCAGGACAACGCTTATTCCGCTGTTTACCATTCCGGTTTCTTTAATCGCTACTTTTGTGGTTATTTATATTTTGGGATTTGATATTAACATTTTAACTCTGTTTGCCATGATTTTGGCTATCGGTTTGGTGGTGGATGATGCCATTATCGTGGTAGAACGCGTGCAATATCTTATGGAAAACGAACATCTGGATTCGCATCAAGCCGCCATTAAAGCCATGCAGCAAATCGGCAGTGCTATTGTTGCCACTACGTTTGTGTTGCTCTCCATTTTTATTCCGGTCGGTTTGATGGCCGGAATCACCGGAAAAATTTATCAGCAATTCGCCGTAGCCATTGCCGCTTCGGTAAGCTTTTCAGCTTTTAACGCCTTAACCTTAAGCCCCTCCTTATGTTCCGTTTTGCTAAAAAAAGAAAAAACCGGAGATAAATATGGTTTCTTTAAATGGTTTGACGAGATGCTGAATTATTTTAAGGAAAAATATTTAAGCGTCGTAACGTTTTTTTCCGCAAGATTATGGGCAACCGTTGCCGCTGTTATCGGCACAATCGTCCTTATTGCTTTCGGCTTTAAGTTTACGCCGGATTCTTTTTTGCCGGAAGAAGATCAAGGTATTATTTTTGCCAATATTCAGCTCTCAGACACAGCCAGCATTAATCAAACCGAAGATGTGTTACGACAACTGACGGAAAAAGCTCTACATACAAACGGTGTCAAATATTGCATTACCATTGCCGGGTACAGCATTCTCGGCGGGCAAGGCGAAAATGTGGCGTTGGGCGTTATCGGTCTTGAAGATTGGGATAAAAGGGAAAATAAAAATTTATCGATTGAGGCTTTAACCCGAAAATTTTCAGCGGATTTTGCCGACAACGCTCAGGCAGAGTTTAATTTTTTCACACCGCCATCAATCCCCGGGGTCGGGCAAAGTGACGGACTCTCGGCAGAATTAACGGCCGTTAACGGTTCAATTTCACCGCAAGAACTTTACAAAAACCTCAACTTATATCTGGAAAATCTCAATCGTTCACCGGACTTGGCGTACGCTTTCAGCACCTTTACCGCAGAAACGCCGCATATTTATCTGGATATAGACCGTGTCAAGTTGGAATCTTATAAAATACCGGTTTCTAATTTGTTTGAAACTTTGCAAAACAATCTCGGCTCGCGTTACATCAACAACATCACGCTCAGCGGACAAATAAACAAGGTTATTATGCAAGCTGATTTTGCTTATCGGAAAGACATTGACGATATCGGTAATCTTTATGTCCGTTCTTTAGATGGCGTGCCGATTAAAATCAGTAGTTTTGCCGAAGTAAAAACCGAAATCAGCCCCAAAATCATTTACCGTTATAACCAATATACCGCCGCCGGTATTACCGCCACGGCACAAGAAAACATCAGCAGCGGCACGGCCATTGACAATATGCAGGAAACCGCCGATAAAATTTTGCCGAAAGATTACCGCTTGGCATGGACCGGGCTAAGCCTACAAGAAGTGGAAGCGCGCGGACTCGCGTTGATTTTGATTACGCTGGCCTTGATATTTTGTTATTTGTTTTTGGTTGCTTTGTACGAAAGCTGGATGTTGGCGTTTGCGGTCATGTTTTCCACGGTTTTTGCCATTTTAGGCGCTTTAATCGGCTTGCATTTTATGGGGCAGTCTTTAAGCATCTACGCTCAACTCGGGCTTATTATGCTTATCGGGTTGGCGGCCAAAAACGCCATTTTAATCGTGGAATTCACCAAAGACTACCGCGAACAAGGCTACAGTATTTTGCAGGCATCGCAAAAAGGCGCCGAAGAAAGATTCCGTGCGGTGTTAATGACCGCATTAACCTTTATTTTGGGCGTTTTCCCCATGATTGTCGCCAAAGGCGCCGGAGCCGCTTCGCAAATCGCCATCGGCAGCTCGGTGTTTTTCGGCATGATTGCGGCAACCTTTGTCGGCATTATCTTTATTCCGGCTCTGTTTGCCCTGTTTGAAACCCTTAAAGAACATTCCAAATCACAAAATACGCCTATGACAGACTCTGATAAGGGAGGCGGCAATGCTTAAATATCAGTCTTTTTTTTCGTTACTCTTATTATGCTTATGCGCCTGCACGGTCGGACCGGATTATAAAGAACCGGTTGTGTTTGAAGATGAGCAAATCGCAAAATCTCTTCAGTTAACAGATGCGAATGGTAAAATTTCAAAAAAATGGTATGAGCAATTTAATGATAAAGCGCTCAATGTTTTGATTGAAACAGCTTTAAGCAACAACCCGACCATCAAAGGCGGAATTGAAAAACTGCGGCAAGCCAGAGCCGTCGCCGCTATTAACCGTGCGGAATATCTACCGGAGCTTAACGCCGGTTCACAATATGATTATGCAAAAGCCAGCAAAAACATCGGCTTAGCTGCAGATACAAACTATTTTCAAATTGGGCTGGACGCCTCTTGGGAAATTGATATTTGGGGCGCCGGACGGCGGTTAAACGAACAATCCTTGGCTGAATTTGAACAAGCTTATTTTTCATTACACAATTTGCAGGTGATGATAACGGCAGAAGTCGCCAACACTTATTTTTTATTGAAAACAACACAGGCGCAATTAAACAACGCCAAAAAAAACTTAGAGTTGCAACAACAAATCTTACAAACCGTTAAAAACAAATATGAATCCGGGTTGGATGACGCGGCGGCTTATCATCAGGCACAATACCTGACGGAAACAACAAAAGCCCTTATCCCGACTTTGAAAAATCAAATAAACTCATATAAAAACGCTTTGGCAACATTGGTCGGCACACTGCCCGACAATCTTCCGGTCGATATTTCAAACACACACAATAATCCGGCACAAAAAGCTTATCGATATGATATTGATAAACTTTACGAGCTTCCCGCCGATATTATCCGCAGCCGCCCCGATGTTAAAACCGCCGAACGGACGGTGGCCGCGCAAAACGCCGCTATCGGACAAGCCATCGCCGAACTTTATCCTAACTTAAGCATCAGTGGTTTGCTGGGTTTTCAATCCGGCGCAGGCTCTAAACTCTTTAATTCCGACAGTCAAACCTATGGCTATACACCAAAAATTTCCCTACCTTTATTTAATTGGGGCAAATTACAAAACAATATCCGGCTGCAAAAGGCAATCAAAGCGGAAACCTTTGAAAACTACCGTCAAACCGTTTTACAAGCCGTTGAAGAACTCCAGAACGCCATTAACGCCATACAGACGGAATATCAGCGCAATAAGGCACAGCAAAACGCCGTTGCCAACATGCAAAAAGCTTTTTACGCCACCCGCGGTAAATATGAAAACGGACTGATTGAATTTTCGGAACTTCTCACCTCCGAACAAGACCTGATTAAAGCGCAAACAGACCTTATTACAAGTAACGGCGTCGTATATCAGAACATTATCGCTTTTTACAAAGCCACAGGCGGCGGATATAATTAACGATAATATTTTTCAAACAATGTATCTTGATTGATATCCTGCGGTTTATAAATGAATATATTGGTCGTTGACGGAATGTCTTGCGTGCGGCGCGTATATCCGCGTTTTTCCATACAGCGGCGGTATTTGCGCGGACTGGAATCGCGATCGTCGCGAATGGAATTGACCATTAGCGGCTGAGCGCCTTCATAAGGAACATAGCTTGCCCAAATGCCTTTTTCGGAATGCCAGTCGGCGCGAATATCAAAACGCACCTCTTCAGAATAAAACCAGTTTTTTATGCTGGGGAGAAATTTAAAATCTTCGGCTTCGCGCATGCATTCGGAATGATCGCGGGCAAATTTTGCTACGCCGGTGCGCGGACGTTCCCAATGGTAAATCACCTGCCCTTTGCCCTCAGCCAGCCAAGTGCAACCGGAAAATAAGAAAAGCGCCATAAATGTCAATAAAATCTTTTTCATCTTAAAAATCCAAATTCGTATAATGTTTTGCCGGGAAAATCCCTTTTATCGTATCGCTTAAAATATCTTTAAAGCTCGGACGGGATTTGATTTTGGAATACCACAATTTTGCATTTTTGTAGTCATCCCAAGAAATGTCGCCAAGATAATCAATAATCGAGAGGTGAGCCGCCGCCGTTACATCCGCCAGCGAAAATTCCTGACCGGCAAGATAATTGTTTCTTTCGGAAAGCCATTCAATATATTCCATATGAAACTTCAAATTGTTCAAACCCGCTTTCAGAATACGCGAATCCGGCGATAATCCGTCACGAAAACGTTTATATACTTTTTCTTGCACGATGTAACGATAAACTTCGTTGTAAAACTTAGCATCAAACCAATCGCACAAACGGCGGATTTCCGCTCTTTGACGATTATCACCGAGCAGCAGCTTCGATTCCGTGTACGTTTCTTCCAAATATTCGGTAATCGGATAATTGCCGGCGATGATATTGCCGTCAAAAATAAATATTGGCAATTCGCCGGACGGATTAAGCTTACGAATATCCGCCGAAAGATTCCAAGGTTCTTCTTCTTTTAAAACAAACAGCATTTTTTTCTCGGCCATCATTATTCTGATTTTGCGAGATTGGGGAGAAACACTGTGATGTATTAAAAGTACCATAAATTTTCACTTCCTTATTTATTTTGTTGTTTTTCTTCCATTGCTTGCGCCGCCTCATCTGCCGGTGTCTTTTCCTCAGCCGAGGCCTTCTTTACAAACATCGGCGGCACCACGCCTTGCGATTCCCTTTCTGCTTTTTGCACCCACTCTTTTAACATATCGCCGATAAGCTGTCTGAAATCAGCCTGGGCAGCATATTTTTTCAACGCTTTTCCAACCTTCTGATGATGCTCGGAAGCTTTCGAAATACCGATAAACATCGGCATTTTCCATAGCGGGGATTTTGAAAAAGAAACATAATCTTTTAAGCCCAGACGGCATATTTCGACATAATTGTAATAATAACCGCCGGCGATGTAATCCGCTTCGCCGGTAAACAACTTTTCATACGCCTGCAAAGGCGTTTCCGCCGGCTGCATGTTATAATTCTTAAAATTGCTTTGCATATAATCGCTGAAATATTCTTTGGCTATATATATCCCGCGAAGTTGTTTTAAGTCTTCCGGCTTGGAAACTCTAGATATATTTTGCGGCAACATTATTATGTAAACCGGATTGTCCAACACCGCCGGAAAAATATATTCCAACCCCGAATATTGTTTGGTGGCATAATACATGCCGAGCAATATATCTATATCTCCGCGGCGAACATTTTCTACGGCATCAGAATATTTGTTTTTAAGGATGTATTCTATTTTAAAATTCTCGGCTTCGGCCATTTGCTCCAAAGCCGGGGCAAATATGGTCAACAAACTGCTGTAATTTCCGTTTTGAGTACGATAAGATATCGGAAAATAATCCGGAAACGAGGTAGCGTTGATAATTGTCAAGCGTTCTTCTTTTTTGTTAGTCACAATGGTTTGCGCGAATATATCTTGCGGATATATCTGCCATAAAAGCAAAAACAACAAAAAAATTTTTTTCATTTTTTTATCCTTTTTCCAAACTTTTGTGTTCATGATAAATAAATTGTGTTAAAAAGATTTTAACTAATTGAAAAAATCCTGAATTTTTGCCAGTATTTCTTTGAAATGTTCGGAATGACAGCATGGAAAAACAAACACTGATAAAACTTGAAAATAAAAAACTGCACGGTCATATATACGCCGTTTGTTCGGGCTCAAAAGCCGCCGGCAAAACCTGGCTGACGACCACTATTTGCCACAATCTCGGCATTTTGAAGAAAAAAGTGCTTTTTTTTGATGCCGACTGCGGAGTTGAAAATATCGCCGGGCAACTCGGTATAAAACAATGCACGGCATACAGCAGATTGTTAAACGGCAATCAAACCATCAACAATTCCGTTTTTCGGTTTGACAAAGGGAAATTTGACCTGATTTGCTGTTTTCCGGGAGAAGACAGATTCAACAATGCTCCGGCCGGAAGAACCCAGCTCTTGGCCGGCGATTTGGCTTATTTTTCCAAACACTATGATTTTGTTTTTGTTGACTGTGCCACGGACAACAACAAGACCATCAATCCTTTTTTTAATATTTGCAGCAACATTATTCTTCTTGTCAATTCTGATCCGGCTGCGGTTACGGCCGCATACCACAAATTGGAAACCTTAAAAAAAATTTCCGCCGATACGCAATTTTATATTGTCATAAATCAGGCGGTTTCAGTCGAAGAAGGTATGCAAACTTACAAAACTTTGTTGAAAGCCGCACAAGAATACATTAAAGTGAATTTAAATTTATTGGGTGTCATCAGGCAAGATTCCCGCATTCGCGAGGCTGTCGTTAACCGGTCTTTGTTGTTAAGCCGCTATCCAGCCTGCGAGGGGACGGAGGATGTTAAAAAAATTGTTCGCCAAATCTTAGAGGAGAATAAAAATGGAATTTGATCCGCTCGGCTATTATAAAATTTTAGACGTTGACGGCCATGCCGATGAAACAAAACTTAAACTTAATTTTCGGGAAAAAGCAAAATTTTGGCATCCGGATCATAACAAAGCCGAAAACGCGCTGGAAGAATTTCAGAAAATTTCCTTAGCTTACGATGTTTTGAGCAACTCCAAAAGCAAGACTATTTACGACTTGTTGGCGCTTGTTTACACCGCACAAGATTTTCCGGACATGAAAACACTTAAATTATACAAAGCCGCCAACGGCGCGGAAAACCCTTTTTTGCGCGTATTTAAACTTGAACGGGTGGCCGATGTTTTTAAAAATCCGCACTTAACGAAAGAAAATCTTATCGGCACCTATGAAGACGCCTTAAAATTTATCAATGACATAACTAAGAAAAATTGGCTTAACGGCTGGTGGTCTCCCAAGGCTTTTTTGTTTAATTTCAAAGCATTGAAAAACAATTATAACAACATCGGAAAAAATGATTTTGATAACTTAAAGCTTCTTGTACATAACGCCGCCGCATATTTCAGCGAAGACAAAAACGATAAAGCTTATCTTTCGGCCAAACAAGCCTTGGAATATGCCAACTCAACGCAAAAAATAAGCATACAAAATTTTATGTACACATTGTCTCCGGCCACGACACCGGTGCCTGCGTGGAATTATGCCGCATTGAAAAAGACGCAGCTTAAAATTCCGTTTTTTTTATTTATGATTTTTTTTATCGGTTTGCTGACTGTGCTTATTCCTTTTCTGAAACCGATGTTTCAAACATCACAAGATGATTATAAAATCACTTATTATCAAGAAGTTCGTTTTAATACCGGCGGAGAAACGGTTGATGACATGGTGGTATCAAAAATTTTTAACATCCCCGTTGATTCTTCCGATGAGAAAATGCTTTATCATATTTCTTCTGCCGTGGATATTATGCACGGACCCTCGGAACAATTTGATGTTTTACAAAAAGCCGTTAAGAATCAAACCGTCCGGATTACCGGTTATACGCCGGATCAGGAATGGTATCGGGTTATGCTTGACAATGGTGAAATGGGCTTTATAAAGAAATCTTACTTAAAACAAGGCATCGGGCTGGACATTCCGGAAGGAAGCAAAATTTTCAGCCCGGCAGAAGAAACGAGGTAAATTAAACATATGGCACTTAAATTTGAAATTTTAAAAAGAATCGGTAAAACCAGACTTGGTATTCTTCATACCAAACACGGCGATGTGCATACACCCGCTTTTATGCCGGTAGGAACGTGCGGCACGGTTAAAGCCATGATGCCGGAATCGGTCGCAGCCACGGGCGCGGAAATTTTATTGGGCAACACTTATCATCTGATGTTGCGGCCGGGGGCTGATTTGGTCGAAAAAATGGGAGGATTGCACAAGTTTATGAATTGGGAAAAGCCGATATTAACCGATTCCGGCGGTTTTCAGGTGATGAGCCTGACGGGTTTAAGAAAATTGAAAGAAGAAGGGGTAACTTTCCGTTCGCATGTTGACGGCAAAAAGTTTTTTTTGAGTCCGGAAGAATCCATGAAAATTCAGCATAAGCTGGATTCAAACATCACCATGTGTTTGGATGAATGCACGCCTTTTCCCGCCTCTTATGAACAAGCGCAAAAATCCATGCAAATGTCCATGCGTTGGGCTCGTCGCAGTCGTGATGCTTTTGTTGACCGCGACGGCTACGGTATTTTCGGCATTCAGCAAGGCAGCGTGTTTAAGGATTTGCGCGAAGAATCGGCGGAAAAACTCAAAGCTATCGGGTTTGACGGCTATGCCATCGGCGGATTGGCTGTCGGCGAGGGGCAAGAAAAAATGTTTGAGGTTTTGGACTATGCGCCAATGAGCTTGCCTGATGACAAGCCGCGTTACCTGATGGGCGTTGGGCGTCCGGACGACATCGTCGGCGCCGTGTTGCGTGGGGTTGATATGTTTGACTGCGTGATGCCGACGCGTTCGGGACGCACGGCGCAAGCATTCACCCGTTTCGGGCCGATAAACATTAAAAACGCAAGACATCGTGAAGATCCCCGACCGTTGGAGGAAGGATGCGACTGTCCGCTTTGCCAAAACTATACACGAGCTTATATCCACCATTTGCAAAAATGTAATGAAATTCTTGCGGTTATGCTCTTAACATGGCACAATATTCGTTATTATCAGCGGTTGATGCAAGGTTTGCGCGAGGCTATCGCCAACGATACACTGGAAGCGTTTTGCCAACAATTTTACGCAGACCAAGCCAGAGGCGATATCGAGGAGATTTAAAAAATGACCGATGCTCATGACAGTCAGCAGCAAGTTTTAAATTCTTTTATTGAGGAAAACAAAAAAGAAGGCATCCGGGTTTTTGTGGCCGGAGGTTCGCGTTCCGGCAATGACAACATCTATAAAGAAGAAGCTTATAATCTTGGACGGCAGATTATTAAAATGGACTTCCGGCTGGATTTTGGCCTTTCCAATTGCGGCATTATGGGAGCGGTCGCACGCGGCGTGTTGGATGGCTGGAATCAAAAGCAATATGCTTCCGAAGATGCCCCAATCCAAGGAATTACCACAAAAGAATATTTTAGTTTATATCCTTCCGATGATGATTTAATCGCTCAAACCGAGGTGATTTTGGCGCAAACTTTGGAAGAACGTAAACAAAAACTTTTAGGCGCCGATTTTGTGGTGTTCGCCCCGGGCGGCGTCGGCACGCTGGACGAGTTGGCTTATGATTGTGTGGCCATGCAAGACGGCTTGCTTAAAATGAAACCTTTTATCATATATAACATCAACGGATTTTTCCATCACTTGCTGGAGTTTTTGAAAGCTTTGAGCGCGGAAGGGTTTGCCGACCCAATTCCGTTTATAGTGGTGGACAACAGCAAAGAATTGGAAATCGCTTTTCGGCTCTTGAAAATCCGCTACAACAAGTGCGCCGACGGCAAAGAAGCCTACGCCAACGCCAGACAGTTGGTTTATGAGCTGCCTTATTTTTTCAAGAAAAAGGAACTTCAACATATTTATGTGGAAGACATTTGGGAAGAAATCCAACGCATTCGTACTTCCGGTTCGTTGGAAGAGCGTAAAACGCTGGCAAACGAAATTGAAACGGCTTATTTGGAAAAAGAAATTGAAAGAATGTATGACAGGTTGGCCAAAACCGGACGCGATACATCGGTGGTCAGCGATAAATTAAGCAAATTGAAGCAGCGTCGCAAAAACGCCGGCAGCAAATTTCAGAATCTGTTTTAGAAAAATTATCACAGGCAGGGCAAAATGATTGATGTTTCGGCAATAAATGAAGAACAAGCCAAAAAAGAACTGGAGCGAATCGCCAAGGAAATTGCCAAATCCGATGAAGCTTATTATCAAAATGACAATCCTTACCTGACCGATGCCGAATATGATAAGCTCAAACTCTTAAATGAAAAGCTGGAACAAAAATTTCCGCACTTAATCCGCGCGGACAGCCCGTCAAAAAGGATTGGTTCGCCGGTCAAGAGCGATTTTAAGAAGATTGTTCATACAATTCCGATGCTGTCTTTGGGCGACATTTTCAGCAAAGAAGAATTAGCGGATTTCGTTAAAGGAATTCAACGCTTTTTAAATACCGAAAAAGATATTGAATTTACTTCCGAACCCAAGATGGACGGGCTTTCTTTTTCCGCTCGTTATGAAAAAGGGAGGCTCATCAGCGGCGCCACCCGTGGCGACGGAAAAACTGGTGAAGATATTACCGATAATTTAAAAACTATTGCCGGTTTGCCGCATTTTGTTGAGGCTGAAGATTTTCCCGACATTATTGAACTGCGGGGCGAAGTTTATATGTCCAAGGCTGATTTTTTTGAGCTTAACGCCAAATATGCGGCCGAAAACAAAAAGCCGTTTGCCAACCCGCGCAACGCCGCCGCCGGTTCGCTGCGTCAGTTGGATGCCAACATCACCAAAGAACGCAAATTGAGTTTGCTGGTTTATACATGGGGCGAAGTTTCCAACCTGTTTTGGCAATCGCAAAGCGAATTTTTGGAAACCGTGCAGCGTTGGGGTTTTCCGGTCAATCCGTATAATCGGCTGTGCCGCAATTTGACTGAAATTATTGACAGTTATGAAACGCTTTTGAACACCAGAGCCGATTTGCCGTATGATATTGACGGCATTGTTTATAAGGTTAACAGTCTTGATTTACAAAACAGACTTGGTTTTTTAACCCGCACACCGCGATGGGCAATTGCACACAAATTTCCGGCAGAAAAAGCCGTTACACGCATTAATAATATTCGCATTCAGGTCGGTCGGACCGGCGCTTTAACGCCGGTGGCGGATTTGGAGCCGATTAATGTCGGTGGGGTAATTGTTTCGCATGCCACGCTGCATAATGAAGATGAAATTAAGCGCAAAGACATCCGTATCGGTGATTATGTAACAATCCAGCGCGCCGGCGATGTGATACCGCAAGTGTTGGGCGTGATTTTGGAAAAACGTTCGCCGGAGGTCAAAGAATTTGAATTCCCCAAAGTTTGTCCGGAATGCGGCGCGCACGCCATTCGGGAAGAAGACGAAGCCGTCCGGCGTTGTACCGGTGGTTTGAGTTGTCCGGCACAGGCGATTGAGCGTATCAAACATTTTGTTTCGCGCGAGGCTTTCAATATTGAGGGTTTGGGCGGCAAAATCATAGAACAGTTTTTCGCCGAGAGCATTTTGCAAAACCCTGCCGATATTTTTACTTTGGAAGCGCGTAACGGCGGAGATGATTTGTTTTCGGCGGCAAACGGTCTGCATCTGGAAAACCGCGATGGCTGGGGCAAAAAATCGGTTGAAAATCTGTTTAAGGCCATTAACGAGCGGCGGAAAATCTCCCTGCCCCGCTTTATTTACGCTTTAGGCATTCGTCAGGTCGGCGCGGCAACATCATTGTTGATTGCTAAAAACTACGGCAGTTTCGCGCATTTTATGGAAGAAATGCAACAAAATCACACCGAAAAACTGGTCAGCATTGACGGCATCGGTGAAGCCATGGCGCATGACGTAACGGAATTTTTCAAAGAAGAACACAATCTTTTGATTATTCAAAAACTGTTGGCGGAAGTTCAAGTGGAAGATTTTGTTGACAACATCATCAACAACTCGCCGATTTCGGGCAAAACAATCGTATTTACCGGAACTTTGGAACATCTAACGCGGGCGGAAGCCAAAGCCAAAGCGCAAAGTTTGGGCGCCAAAGTGGCGGGTTCGGTTTCGGCACACACCGATTTTGTGGTGATGGGAGCGGATGCCGGTTCAAAAGCCAAAAAAGCCCAAGAACTCGGTGTTAAAATTCTAAATGAAGAAGATTTTTTGCAACTGACGCAACAATAAGTCCTGTTTTTCAAAGATTATTTGATGCTAGCATCCATTGGATTGAAGCGCAGCAAAAGCGTATTCCACAAGTCGTATTTATCGGCATATTTTTCTGGAAAGATTTTATATATATTGGCGCCTTTATGGTTCATGCAGCTATAAACCGCACGGCGCGCACTTTCGGCAATGGCGCGGAAATGCGGGTCGGAATTGTAACGGCTTTTATCCAAAATCTGCACATCGCGGACTGTCCCTTCCCGGGTTAAAGACGCTCTGATTTCAATGACCATATCTTGAATACCGCGGGCGCCGGGGTCAAGTTTCCAGCATTCACGCAAGCGGCCGGCAATGGCATCGGTTTCGGAAATCGTCAGTTCGCTGAAGTACGAACCTCCGGTGCCGCCTTCAACGCCCATATTGGCAACTTCAGTACCTTCTTTAATGACGGCGGGCGCCGCGGTTTCGCCGATTTCTTTTTCCATGGCGCTGACCGAATCCATCAGGCTTTTTAGCGGATTTGCCAAGGTTTTGGCGGAAGATGTTGATTTTTTAGCAGCCTTGGGTTTAACCGGCGGGGTTTTATCCTGCGGTTTGGCTTTGGGTTGCGGCGGTTGCTGCGGTTTGGGTTGGGGTTTGGGTACGGGTTTGGGCGCCGGTTTAGGCACCGGTTTGCTTTCCGGTTTTTTTACCGGCTTTTTTGCCGGTTCCGGCGGGGTGGTATCCAAAAAGTCGGATTTCGGTTGCTCAACTTTGGTTTCTTTGGGCGGCGGCGGTAAATCCGGTTTGGCGGTTTCTTCGGTGGTCCACTTCGGCGCGGATTTTTTCTTTTCTGGTACGGTGGCTTTTTTGTTTTCTTTGCCAAATACGGCTTTGGGCGGAAGATTGGTCATTTCCGCCAGCTTGACATCTTTTAAGTCCACGATTATCGGGGCTTGACCCATGGTGATTTTCGGACGGCCGAAATACGGCAAATCCAACACTAACAGCAGGAATACCGCTATATGCAAACCGATGGAACTGTAAAGATACCGTTTGTGCATTTTATCAGCCTATTTTTCTGCCCCCAACGGACGCGGTTCGGTTTTTAAGCCGACTTTTTCAAAACCGGCTTCTTTTAACAACGCCATTAAGTTAATCACCCGGCCGTAGGAAGAATCCGTATCGCCGGAAATAGTAACGGTTGCTTGCGAATTTTCGCCGCGTATGGCTTTGACCTTGGCAACAATTTTATCAGCCGGAACTTCGGTTTTGCCGATGTAATAAAACCCGTCTTTATCCACGCTGATGTTGATGGATGTTTCTTTGCCTTCCAACGCCTTGCCGCCGACTTTGGGCAAATCAAGCGCAATGCCTGATGTCATTAATGGTGCGGCCACCATAAACACCACCAATAACACCATCATCACGTCCATTAAGTTGGTGATGTTGACATCGGCATTGCGGCGGCTTTTGCGGCGGTGGGAAACAAAACGCGGAGAGTTTGCCATGGTTTATTCTCCCGCCATTTCCGCCTTTAAGGTGGTGTCATCAATTTCACGCGATAAGATGGTTGAAAATTCGGCAATAAAGTTTTCCAGCCGGTTGGCGTAACGGTCAATTTGCGTTGTTATCATGTTATACGCCACCACGGCGGGAATCGCCGCAATCAAGCCAAAAGCGGTGGTAAACAAAGCTTCAGCAATGCCGGGCGCCATCGCGGACAACGAGTTGCTCTGGGTGGCGGCAATGGCGTTAAAACTATTGATGATGCCCCAAACCGTACCAAACAACCCCACCAACGGCGCCACCGAACCGGTGGAAGCCAAAAAGCCCAAGCGATTGTCCAAATCTTCAAGTTCTTTATCCATACAAACCATCATCGCTTTTTCGGTGCGCTGTTGTAATGAAGCGCCGCGCAGACTGCGGTCGGTTTTGGATTTCATGATGTCGGAACGGCGCCATTCTTTCATGGCGGCTAAAAACATTGCCGACATCGGGTCGCGCGGACGGTTACCGATGGCGTCATACAAACGGTCAAGCGAGCCGCCGGACCAAAAAGCCTCTTCAAACTTTTTGGACATTTTTTTGACATGGCGGAGCGTGGCGTATTTTTCAAAAATAATCGCCCAAGACCAAACAGAGGCGGCAATTAAACCAATCATCACCACTTTGGTGACGGTATCGGAAGCCCAAACCAAATCCCACATGGACATTTGAGCGGCAGTGTTAACAACATCAGAAAGCGCTTGTGTTTCCATTTTTCTAAAACCCTTTTTTATTTAAACTTCATGATTATCGGCTTTTTAGCATAAAATATTAAATTTTCAATTAATTCCGGCATAAAAAACAGCTTTTTTGCAGAATGAAACCGAAGCGGTTAATTTAAATCGGCGTGGCATTGTATCCAAAAGCAAAACAAAAAGCGCCGCTTTGTTTTGAAAAACAAAAGCGGTGCTTAATCTTACCCTACGATGGTGCGGATAAGGAGATATATCTCCCTCACCACACCAAAGGAAAAGCCTATTAGGAAAGGGTGGAATTTAAATATATGCCAGTCTCCGAAAAGACCGACAAAATATCCTACCCACATTATCCCCGTAAGAATAATGCCCATTCCTATCCCCGGGATAACAAACGATAAAATCCAGGAAAGAAAATTCTGACTTTTATCAAATATCCATCCCAAGATAGCGCCTATGATCCCGATCACGGCGCAAATTAAAAGAAAATTTCCAAACATATTTTTTTATTTTTAGATTTTACAATTTAAAAAAAGGAAAAAATTTTTATAGAGCGGTAAGGTTCCCCACAAAACAAAAACCCCACATAATCACAACCACACTAATATTTTTTCACATTTTTAGTGTAGCATGAAAGTGTTTTTTTGGCAAGAATTTTTAAATACCGGTAACTCCGCCTGTTACTCCATCCACTGGATGGCATCGGCACACTGGCGCTGGGTCATACCCTTGATGCGGCAGCGGTTCACGATGATGTTGGGGGCTTTGTCCATGCTGTAACAGCCGTTGCCCAACAAGGCGTAATCAAAATATGTCGGCGTGTTGGGAGCGACATCGTCAAACGAAAGCGCGGTTTCCATCTTCGGCCATTTTAAGCGATAACTGATGTTGGTGATTTTTTCCGGCGCGGAAGACAAAATATAAAAACGCATGGTGCAGCTCGGACGGCCGTTTAAGTTGTTCGCCACTTTAAAATCTCGCATATAAAGCATTATCTTTGGCGAATCATCAACCACCGCTTCGCCGCCGATAAACCGCAGTTCAAAAGCAGAGGGGACATTTTCCGGCTCTTCTTCGGAAAGCTCTGCTGCCGGTCGGGATGCCGCCGCCGTTGTTTGACCGGTGTTGACCATTGACGGTGTGGCCGGAGGCGCAGACGGCGCTCGGGCTGCCGGTCGCGCCGAATTGGCCGGAGCGTTGGCAGAAGAAGCCGGACGAGGCGTCGGTGCCGGTTGTGCCGGAGTTCTCTGCGTTTGCGCCGGACGATTGTTGTTGTTAAAACCGGTTGACGCACCAAACATTTGCGCGGAGGCAATGCCGGATAACAAAACACAAGCAAGCAACGCAGGCAGCGCAACGCGACGCAAACCTCCGGTGAGCCGTCGTGTGATTTTAATCCGGCGTTGTCGCATTTTCTGCCCCGTTATTTGATGTTGTTGACAATGCTGTCGGCTTTTTCAAAGTTTCCGACGATTGTTTCATAAGTCGATTCAATATCGCTGATGTCTTGTTTTTTCTCATCGCTTAACAGACGTTCCTGCTCGGAATAAGAAATGTTTTTGAATTCGTCATAATATTCCGGATTTTGGGAATTGACATATTCAAACAAATTGGCGCATTCCGACGTGTTGCGGCTGGCCGTAACGCGGCTGCGACGGCTGCTGCGCGCGGAAGACCCGCTGTCATTGTTTTGGCCGATAATGCTGCAAGAGGCAACGTTAAATTCCAGATTGTCCAAAAGCAGGAAACATTTTTCGGTTTTGACTGAACCCTTGACAGTGGCCTGTTTATATGCTCCCAACGCCGGCATATCCACACTGGTGGTGATTTCGCCCAAAACAGGTTCGGCATTGCGGCTGTTGCGGCTGGCGCGCGGACGCGCGGTCGACGCGGTTTTTTCCTCTTCGCCGGTGCCTTCAATCATGTAACGTTCCGTAATTTCATCGGTCCAACCCATATCGATTTTGGCTTGACGCAAACTGTCGGTCGTACGGTTGTAAAACGTGACTAAAAAATCGCAATGCGTGATAACGCCTTCGGTGTTTTCAACCGGTTTGATATCATGCACCTTAAACAACACGGCACGGGGTTTGGTCGTTTGTTCTTCGGCCGGCGCCGCTTCTTGTGCCTGAACGGCAAAAGCCCCCGCCGTGAATGCCAGCGCCAAGGTTGAACACCATGCTTTTCTTAAAATACTCATTCTTTGCCCCCTTTTTAAATTTAAATTTCAGAATTGGCTTTAGTCTATCCTGTTTTTACTTAATTTTCCTTTAATTTTTTCAAAAGGCGTAAAAAATCGCTCCAAGATTTGGCTTTTTGGGCGCTGTTGCGCAACAAATACGCCGGATGAAAACTTGCCAACGCCGCCACAGATGTTCTGTCGGACATAACGTATTCCAACCAATGACCGCGCAAACGGGATATGGAATCGCCGTTATCCAGCAAAGCATTGGCCGCGCTGCCGCCTAACAACAAAATCACCTTGGGTTTTATAAATTCTATCTGGCGTTTTAAAAACGGCAGACAAACCGCAACTTCGGCATCGGTCGGCGTCCGGTTCCCCGGCGGACGCCATGGCAAAATGTTGGTGATATAAACATCTTCACGCTTTAAGCCGATTGCCAAAAGCATTTTTTCCAGCAAATGTCCGCTGCGGCCGACAAACGGAATGCCCAAACGGTCTTCATCCGCGCCCGGGGCTTCGCCGACAATCATGACTTCGGCCTGAGGATTTCCCGCGCCGAAAACCGTCGATTTGGCATTGAACTTAAGGGCGCACCCCTCAAAAGCCTCCACGGCAGCTTTCAAATCTTCCAAGCTGTCGGCTTTTTCACACAATTCACGCGCGTTTTTACAAGCGGCAACCGTTGTTTGCGCCAAAGAGCTTATGGCCGGACGAACCGATGCCGGCTCCACTGCCGGCAAAGGCGAATTTGCAGCGGCTTGTTCGTTTGCCGGATGCAATAAAAGACCGGGCTCCGCACCGCAGATTTCATCCACACCGGCAGCCATGTACCATTCCAACAATCGGGCTATGTCGTTTTTTTGTTCCATGGTAGGAATTATATAGCGTGAATACTTTATTTTGCAATATAAAGCAATTATTTACACATATAATTATATAATTTTTATTGAATCGACGGCAAAAATTGATATAACATTAAAAAAACTTGAAAAGATGAAAAAGTTTATGAAAGTCGGATATATAGCAGCCCTTATTATCAGTGTCGGAGTTTTTAACTCCTGCACGGAAAATTTTATGCATCAGAATCGAACACCGGACGCAGAAACGATATACAGCCATCCACGGGTCGACACAGCTTACGGAACTTATCTCGCCGCCCGGGTGGCTCATTTGCGTCAGGATTTAAATACGGCCGCCGATTACTATGTCAAATCCATCAATCTGGGCGCCGACAACACGGAAATCATCGGGCGGGCGTATGTGCTTTTGACTTCGGAAGGCCGAATCGACGAGGCCGCCGAATACGCTAAAATGGCTCAGCAAAAAGGCGATAAGGGTAATTTTATTCATTTTGTGGTTATGACCGACGAAATGCAAAAACAAAATTATGCCAACGCCTTGGAAAGTTTGCAGAAAATTCATGACAAAGTTTATCAGGCTTCTATCCTGCCTTTGTTTGAAGCTTGGATTTATGCCGGCGAGGGCAAGCAAAAAGAAGCTTTGAATGTCTTGAAAAAATTTAAAGACGATAAAAGTCTGGTTTCTTTGTATTATATGCACAACGGCATGCTAAACGATTATTTCGGCAACATCGAAGAAGCGCAAAAAGCCTTTGACACGGTTGTTAACAACGAAAATCTTGAGCTTTCATACCGCTCGTTGCAGATTATCGGGAATTTTTATATCCGCAACGGAAAACAAGAAGAAGCCGCGGCACTGGTTAAAAAATATTATGATAAAAATTTTCAGGCGCGCATGTTGCTTGAATTGTATCAGGATATCCAAACCTCCGATGCGTCGGCAACCCCAAAACTGATTGATTCACCGCAAAAAGGACAAGCCGAGGCTCTGTTTAACATCGGCACGATTTTTCGCGGATATCAAAGCGATATATCGCAGATTTTTACGGCGCTGGCATTATACCTTAACCCGCAACACGATGTCGCTCTGGTTTCCATGGCCGACCTGTTGGAAAACAATCAGCGTTATAACGAAGCCATAAAAGAATATGCCAAAATCAGCCCGCAATCACCGATTTATTTTATGGCTCAGCTAAAAATATCCAGCATCTATATGCAAGAGCGGCAAAATCAAAAAGCGCTTGAAAAACTTAAAAACCTGCTTGAGCTTTATCCGAACGATTATCAGGTGTTGTTTAATCTGGGCGAAATCAGCCGGATTATGAATCAGCCTGAAAAAGCCATTAAATATTATAACAAAGCTCTTAAATCAGCTCCGGAAGTCGCTAAACAGGATTGGACGATTTATTATGCTCTCGGCATGGCTTATGAACGCAGCGGGCAATGGAACAAAGCCGAAGAAGTCTTACAGGAAGCTTTGAAAATCAGCAACAGGCATCCCTTCGTTTTGAATTATCTCGGATACAGCTGGCTTCAGCATAATGAAAATTCTAATGAGGCTTTATACATGATTTTTGAGGCCTATCGCCAAAATCCGGAAGACGGACATATTATGGACAGTCTTGGTTGGGCTTTGTATCGCATGGGTAAATACGAAGATTCCATCAAAGTTTTGGAACGCGCCGCCGAATATCTGCCCGGCAACGCCATTGTCTGCGACCATCTGGGCGATGCTTATTGGCAGGTCGGACGCAAAGATGAGGCGCGTTTTCAGTGGCAGCACGCTCTTATCTTAAAAGAAGATGCCGAAGAACTGAACAAAGATGTTATCCGCGGCAAAATTTCCGATGGTTTGCAAAAACCGGCCATAATTAATTTTAATGAATCTTTGTTGGTGGAACGATTGAAAACGCTTAATATTACCGAATAAAAGCATACCGCTTTTAAAGCTGTTTAAAAAAGATGCCTTTTTACTTGGTGTGCTGATTGTCTACGCATCCGAAAGATGTTTTAATAAAAATTTCAAAGTGTTTTTTATTCTACCGTTGTTTCAATCAAACGGTCAAGATTGTCGGTTTCTTCCTCCTTATATCCGGTGAACTTTTCGGCTTTTTCCTCAACCTTGTCCGTTACGATTTTTTCTATTTTAGGCTGCGCGAGCTTTTCGAAAAGCTCATCTATTTCCGCCTGCTCCTTTTCTTCTTCGGTGAGTTCGGCATCCTTATCGGTTGATTTTTTATCTTCGTCCGTTTCGTTGTCTTCTTCCAATTTTTCTCCCAAACCGACTTCCGCGCTCTTGTCGCGAATTAAATCAATCGTGGATTGCGGAATAAGCTCTTTGAGCGGATCGGCAAATTCGCCGGCGTATGTGAAATAGCGCGAATCCGCAAAAAAATCGGATTCTGATTCTTCCGGCAGCATCCAAGTCATTAAGATGTTAAACAAAATGACCAGCAGAAAAGCCCGTAAAACACCAAACAACAGTCCTAAAAGTCTATCCAAAGCACTTAACTTACTGGTGCGGATTTTGCCTATCATTTTATCGGTGCTTAACAACCACACCACATAAAAAATTATCAAAATCAACAGGGCCGTAACGATGCTTGCCATAATCGTACTGGCAATGTACTTTTGTGCCAGCGGTGTTAATACCGGCAACAAATAAAAAAACGCGACAGCCGCCAAAACCCAGCCGACTATTGAGAGAACTTCTTTAACAAAGCCGCGGCATAAAGCTATCAGCGCCGAAATGGCTGTGATGATTAAAATAATGACGTCCAAGTTGTTCAGCGGCTGCATTTTTTGCTCCTAGTTAAACCAATTTATCAGGCGGTGGACATTGCCGATTTCATAAACAGCAATGGCGTTTGTTTTTTTGTCTTTGTTGTATCCGGGCGGAATAATGGCACTGGCAAATCCCAGCTTGCAAGCTTCTTTCAGGCGCAAATTCGGTTGACTGACGGCGCGAATTTCACCGGAAAGCCCGATTTCGCCGAAAATAACCATATCCGAAGGCAGCGGTTTGTTGGTCAAAGATGAAATTACCGCCATGGCTACCGCCAAATCCGCCGCTGGTTCGGAAATCTTCAAGCCGCCGGCAATATTCAAATACACGTCTTGGGCGCTGAAATTCATACCGCAGCGCGCTTCCAAAACAGCCAAAATCATTGCCAAACGGTTAGAATCCCAACCGACAACAGCTCGTTTCGGGCTGGAATATCCGCTCGGGCTGACAAGTGCCTGAATTTCCACCAACAACGGGCGAGAACCTTCAATGCCGGCAAAAACACACGAGCCGGAAACATTGCCCTGGCGTTCGGCCAAGAACAAAGCCGAAGGATTTTCAACCTCAACCAAACCTTTGTCTTGCATTTCAAAAACACCGATTTCGTCGGTGGCACCGTAACGGTTTTTAACCGCACGCAAAATGCGAAAATGATGGCCGCGTTCGCCTTCAAAATATAAAACCGTATCCACCATATGTTCCAAAACACGCGGGCCGGCAATGGCACCCTGTTTGGTAACATGGCCGACCAAAAACAAAACAAAACCTTTTTTCTTGGCAAGTTTAATCAATTCATATGCGCAAGCCCTGACTTGCGAAACACTGCCGGGAGTGGATTCAACATTTTCCAGATACATGGTCTGAATGGAATCTATAATCACCACCGCCGGTTTGGCTTTGGAAAGCGTGGCAATAATATCTTTGACTTCCGTCGTGCTGGCAAGTTTTACCGGCGAATCGGCAAGTCCCAGCCTTTGCGCGCGAATCCGCACCTGGTCAATCGCCTCTTCGCCGGAGATGTAATAACATTCATTATCCGGCAACAAATCCGCCACACCGGCGCAAACTTGCAGCAACAGTGTTGATTTGCCGATACCGGGATCGCCGCCGACCAAAATGGCCGAACCGGGAACTAATCCGCCGCCGGTAACACGGTCAATTTCTTTGATGTTGGTCGCCAAACGGCGAAAACTTTGGGTAGACCCGCTTAACGGCACAAACTCTATAATTTCACCCTTCTTTTTGGACGGTAAAACGGAAAAACCGCTGTTTTCGGATTTTTCTTCCTCAATGGTATTCCATTCGCCGCAAGCATCGCATTTGCCCTGCCATTTGGGATAAACGGCGCCGCAATGTTGGCAAACATATTCTATGGTGTTCTTTTTGGCCATTTTTAAATTTCCACTTTTATCGGTCCCTGCGAGCTGCCGTTGATAAACTGGCGCACATACGGGTCTTCGGTTTTATCCATTTCTTTGACCGTTCCCTGCCAAACAATCTTTCCTTTATAAAGCATGGCCACTCGGTCGGCTATTTTGCGTACGGAAGCCATATCGTGCGTAATCGTGAAGGTCGTAGCTCCCAAACCTTTGGCGGATTCTACAATCAAATCATTAATCACATCGGCCATTATCGGGTCAAGCCCGGTGGTCGGCTCATCAAAAAAGATTATCTCGGGTTTGGTAATCACGGCTCTGGCCAAACCAACGCGCTTTTGCATGCCGCCGGAAAGCTCGGACGGCGACAAATCCGCAACATCGGGCGCAAGACCAACCTGACGCAACACGCGAATCGCCTCCATTTTGGCTTTGTTTCTATTCATGTTTTGATTTTCCAACAATGAAAAAGCCACATTTTCCCAAACCGATAAGCTGTCAAAAAGTGCGCCGCCTTGAAACAGCATACCCATCTTGCCGTGAATGTTTTTTAACGAGCGGCGACTGCCGACAACTTCTTCCCCGTCTATTTTGATGGATCCCATGTCAGGAACAAGCAACCCTTGTATACATTTAATCAATACCGATTTGCCCGTCCCCGAACCGCCGATAACCACTAAAGATTCTCCGGTTCGGACATCTAAATTAACCCCGCTTAAAACCTGTTTTTTACCAAAGGATTTATAGAGATTGCGTATTGAAATTTTAACTTCTGCCATAATCGAACGCTCCGCCTATTTTGAAAAGAACACCTCGGTTAAAACATAATTGAAAATTAAAATCAAAATCGAGGCGGAGACAACCGCATTGGTCGTTGCCTCACCCACGCCTTGCGCACCGCCTTTGGAGCGATAGCCGTTATAACATCCCATCAAAGCGATAATAAAACCGAAGACGGCGGCTTTGGTCAGGCCGGAAATAATGTCAATCGGTTCCATATTTTGCAAAGTGGAATTAATGTAATTGGCAGGATTAAAACCAAGTTTGTAAACACCCACGACATATCCGCCGAAAATACCGATAATATCGCCGATTAAGACCAACAGCGGCAAAACAATCACACCCGACCACAAACGCGGCGCAACCAAATATTTAAAAGGGTTAGTTGATAAGGTAATCAACGCATCTATTTGTTCGGTTACGCGCATGGTACCGATTTCGGCCGCCATCGCCGCACCGATACGACCGGCCACCATCAGCGCCGACAAAACCGGTGCAAGCTCGCGTGTTACGGAAATCAACACCACGGTCGCAATCGCGCTCTCCGCACCAAAACGAGCAAAGCCGGCATAACTTTGCAGAGCTATCACCATACCGGCAAAAATCGTCGTCAAACCAACGACCGGCAAAGAATAAAAACCCATGTCCAAAAGCTGGCGGATAAAAATTTTGGGATAATACGGCGGTGTAAAGCAATGATACAGCGCTTTTATGACAAATGATGACAGCTCGCCAAGACCGATGATAAATTTTACCAACGGTTTGCCCAGCGTTCTTAAAAAATGTTCAACTCGTTTTTTTTGCATGATGACATCCTTTTTTTCATACTATGCAATTTTTCATATTAATCAAGCAGGGCTTTTAATTTTATAACAACCTTGTCTGGCGCCGAACATTCAAAAGGATATACGGAAAAAAACGGTATTTTTTGCCCCGAAATTTCCCAAAATCTTTCTTCCGGCGGCATACGTTCAATATCGACCGGATTTTCCGCCAGTTCAACGACCAAATCTATTGTGGTTTTAGCCATAAACTCTTTTTTAATGATACCGATGCCTCTTACTTCCATAAGACCTTGCAAAACTTTCGGTGCAGATGCTGAAACTGTTTTTCCGTCCGTGAACAAATCGACTCGGTCGTCGGCGACCAAAATTGCATTTTTATTTTCTATCAATCGTAAAGCCAAATCGGATTTACCGCCGCCGCTTTTGCCCAACAACAAAACACCTTTGTTTTGCCAACAAACGCAGGTTGCGTGAATGTTCTTAAAAAAACGTTCAGTTTGCGCTTTGCTCATCCGGTTTTCTCCCGCACCGGGCAATCCGCCTGATTTTGTCTTCCGCACCAACGATAATTTCAACCAAACGACCGTTGTTTTTATCTTGTTTTATATTTATCCGAAAAACATTTCTTGGCAGATACGCTCCCATTTTTTCCGGCCATTCAATCAGGCAAACATTGTTATACATAGCCTCTTCAATATTTAACTCCCAAATTTCTTCGGGCGATTTCAAACGATAAAGATCATAATGAAAAATATCAAAATCAGGCGCAGAATATGTTTGCACCAAAGTAAACGTCGGACTGGGAACTTCCGCAGCGCCGGTTAAAGCTTTTATAAAAGCTCGGGCAAAAACACTTTTCCCCATGCCCAAAGTGCCGAACAAAGCCCACACATCACCCTTTTCGGTTATTTGCGATAATGCCGCCGCAAGTTTTTTTGTTTCTTCTTCCGTTTTACAGTTGTATATGTACTTCATGTTCGGCTGCACTTTCCAGAACGCGTGTTCTTAGTTGAAAATCGTTTTTTTGCGCTCTTTCGGACGAATAACTTTGATTTTTGCTTTCCTGGACTGCAATTTGCGCCAATCCCACGGTTTGTAAAACGTTCCCTGCCACAAACCGCGGCGATTTTGCTGTGCCTGTATTTCATAAGGATAATAAATGTCCGTATATTTGGTGTAGGCCACCGCCCATCCGGCATTGACCAACGCCGCGCCCAAATCATATGGTCCGTAAGAACAAGTGCCGACCATGTTGCCTTTGGTATCTTGCTGCAAAACATGGCATTCCAATTCGCCGTTGCCAATCCAGTTTTTCAGCCACATCGCCGCTTCCCGACCACAGTTGTATGACCGCCCTTGTCGGTTGGCACAGGTTTGATTTGATTCCGGCGCATCAACACCGAACAGTTGAAAATATTTACCGTATATTTCCAACGTATCACCGTTGATAACGCGGGCAGAACCGTATATAACCGGATAATCATTCGGATTAAAAGGTTTGGGTTGTTCTTTTTCTTTTGTGCCGCCCATAATGGCAGAAAACATATTTTCCACCATTCCGGGTTTTTCTTTTGCCGGTTTTTCTTCCGGTTCGGAGACCTCGCTCGGAGCGCCGCCGAACAAATCGGCACTTGCAC
The DNA here is from genome assembly GCA_944391395.1 of uncultured Alphaproteobacteria bacterium. Lineage (GTDB taxonomy): Bacteria > Pseudomonadota > Alphaproteobacteria > RF32 > CAG-239 > CAAFZY01. Next base: position 52,701 of record CALXTI010000004.1, on the reverse strand, counting down.
CTTCGATTGAATCCGCATCATCCGTATCTTCTTCCGGTTTTGGCATTTTTTCCGGCGCGGAAAATTCTTCGGAAAACTCTTGTTCCGGCATTTCAGGCAACAACGCCGCGTCCGAAGATGTTGTTTGCTGCTCTGCCGAATCATAACCGACAAACTGCATGACGTGTTGTCCGATGCCGCTTAAACCGTTGTTAAACATGCCGAGTGCATACATCATAAACAAAACCACCGCGGCTAAAATTAAAAATGACGGCAAACAGCCCAAGCCTTTCCAAACCATTCGGCCAAAGACATATAAAATTATCAAGCCAATCAGCAGGCCGACAAATCCCATTCCTTGCATAAACAAACTATTGCTTTGCGTACCGGAACTACCAAGATAAATAACACCTAACAGCCCTAAGCCCAAAAACACTTTCTTCAAGAAAAACATGGCATATCCTTATGTTGTTGTCGGTTCAATTAGAACACATAAAAATCAATATTGCAATATTTTCCTGCAAGGGCTTTTTTTGGCGCTTTTAACCGTACAAGGGCGGCAGCGGCGGATTTTCCTTTGCAGTTCTATTTTTATTTTTTATCAAATCTTTTAAAATATCGCTAAAAATTTTCGGATTCCATAAAGATTCATCCTGCGGATTGTAAAGTTTGGCCAAAATAATGTCTATCTGCGCGGAAAATTGCGGATTATTTGCGGCTAAAGCCACATCTTTTAAATTGTTTATCCGATGTTCCGGATAAAAACCTATTGCCCAAGCAACCAAACCGTCGCGCAAAGCTCGAAAATCGTCTTGATAAGCCTTTTTTATCAAAAAATCCGGAAATTGACGCATTTCGCATTGCGGCTTGCCGCCTTTATCGCGCCGATGAAACAATATCCAACCGATAAATATACCAATGGCAAAAACCGTAAACAAAATTAAATAAAAAAATCCGTTCGACCCCGGAGTAAGAGAACTTTCTTCGGAAACAACCGACGGTATAATCTTTTCAGGCGTGTTTTTTTCGGGCTCAAACGTTGCGTTGTCAGAAACGGCAACGGCGGTATTGTTTGCCTCATCAGTCAAAACGGTCATTTGCGGATTGTCGGCAACGTTGATTTTTTCGGCCGGAACAACTGCTTTTTCAAATGTTCCGGTTTGCGTATTATACCAGTTCACCGTTATTTCCGGCAAGGTTAAGCGACCGCTTTTTTCAGGAATGTAAACGTTAATGATTTTTTCTTCCGCGGCAAATTTGTTTTTTATCACACCTGAACGGCGCGTCGGCTTTTCCGGATATTGGCGAAAATCCGTCGTTTGCGGAAGATTAATGTCCGGCAGTTGATTTTCCGTTACCCCGATAACCTGTAAAGTTATTTCCCGCCGAAAAGCTTCTCCGGCCTTAAATTGCGGCATCCCGTCCGGCCATTTGGCGCTTAAAACCACTTTTTCAGCCGGAAGCCACCATTTGTCGGGATAATTTTCCGGCACCGGCAGAATATTAATTTCTTTGGCAGGCGCCCGGAGAGATACCGGTTTTTCGATATTAAACAAAGACGGCATTTTTATAGTAAAATTAAAAATATCCTGGCTGAAAGCGTCAATATCGTCAGAGCTTTCCGGTTGGAGCGTGTAACCGTTAAACCACACTTGCGGTATCATCAAATCGCCGCTTTTTTGCGCAAACAAAGCATATTTAAATGTTGTTTCTCTTACCTTTTTGCCATTCGCCGTTTTCATAACGGTTTGCGGACGGTCAAGACTTTTGATTATCCAATCACCCACGGCGTTTGCATCAAAAACCGGTTCGCCACCGGCTAAACTTCCGTCATCGCTTATGACCACGTTATAAGTTATTTGTTGCTGAACATAATGCGGTTTTTCATTGTTTTCAATAAAGGCTCTGATGCCATATTTGGCCGATGTCGCAACCTGTTCATTTTGCATGGCAGGCGCCGATGCCGAATCCGAATTATCAGACGTTGCCGTTGAGGCACCGACAACATTGATTTTTACCGCCGGTGTTTTATCTTTACCAACCGAAATAGCCGGAATTTCCTGACTGCCTTCATTTAACGCCACAAGACCGATTTTCCAAGTAACGGAAGCTTCGCTTTGGCCGTTGATAATATAATTTTGGCGGGAAACGGATGTGGAATAAACCTTAAAATCTTTCCGCAAAACACTTAAATCCGGACTTTCGTTAAGATTTTCATCGGCGTTTATGACCAAAGTAAAAGCTTCTCCCAACGGTATCGTCGTTTTATCAACCGATACCGACAATGTTGCGGCATGGGCGTTCATGCTCGTTAACATTATAAAGATAAAAGCTAAAATAAATTTCTTGTGCATTTTAATCTCCATACCTGTTCTTTATGTATTCTTTGTAAATAAAAGCCCGTAAAAGTCCGCCTTTATCTTCGGGAATTTCTCGGAATTGTTGAGCGCGTGCCTGTGCTTCCTCGTCATATTTTTCATCTTTCTCCCCCTCTTTGGCCGGCGCGGTTTGTTGGCGCTGCTCTTCCGCCGTTTGAGAAGGATTTTGCTTGTTTTGCTGCGGCGTGTCGGAATCTTCGTTTTGATTTTTATCTTCGGTTTCTTCGGAATTTACCGAAGATTGAGCTTGTTGCTTTTGTTGTTGATTTTCGGAAGAAGAATCTTCTTGCGGCGTTTGCGGTTGATTGTTCTGTTGCTCGTCTTGATTTTGTTGTTGATTATCAGCAGAGTTTTGTTGTTTCTGTTGCTCATCTTTATCCTGATTCTGTTGCTGTTGTTGATTTTGTTGCTGTTGCTGCTGCTGTTTTAAATATTCCAAATTATATTTTGCATCTTCATGTTGCGGATTTTGTTTTAAGACTTCCTCGTATTGTTTTATAGCTTCTTCAATCTTGCCGCTTTTGGCCAAAGCATTGCCGTAATTATACAAACTTTCGGTGTCTTTGGCCTTGGAAAAAGAATCGGCGGCACGAACATAATCACCGGCACGATACCATGAAGAAGCTTTCCATTGCTCATGCTTAAATTGTTCGGCAGCTTTGGCGTATTGCCCTTGTTCATAAAGTTTCATCGCCTCCTGATTATCATTGAAGAAAAATCCCGCCGATGCAGGCGTTGCTATTATTGTTGTCAGAACAACAAGCCATAACCCGCGGCGGAAAAAATAAAGACAACACAAAAGCGGCACAAAAAGCAGATAATAACCGAAATCGCGCCAACTTTCCGACATGTTATCGCTTTCTTTTTTATTGCCCAAATCCTGATTGTTCAATCGTTGCATGATTTTGCCGATATCCGCAAACGTGCTTGCGACACCTTGTCCAGCAGCAGCCAGCCGGGTCAGGCCGGTCGAAGATTTTGCAGAAACGTTGACCGTGTTGACCCGTATGCCGGCGGCAGCCGCTTTTTCGGCCGCTTTCAACGCCGCCGAAAAATCCGTTCCGGCCGCGGCGGCAAACAAGATAATATCACCGTGATTATAGCCCGCCGCTTTGATTTTTTCTGCCGCCATATTGATGGCTCTGTCCGGACGGTCGCCGTTTAGCGGCATAATGTCAAAATTTATCGCCGGCAGCAAATTGGTAATCAACCCCGCATCATCTGACAACGGTGAAATCATAAACGGCTCCGCGGTATAAACTATCAAGCCGCTTTCGGCATCCGCCACACCTTTTTGCTCCAGCAAGGTTTTTATTTCCATCTTGGCTCTGGTCAAACGGTTCGGCGATAAATCAGACTGTTGCATATCGGTTGATAAATTAAGCAAAATCATAACCGGTTTATTATTAAGCAAAAGCGCCTGCTCTTCTTTTTGCCATGTCGGACCGACGGCGGCAATCACGCTGAAAACCAAGCCGGCATAAATCAAAAACACGCTGAATTTGCGGCGGCCGTTATCCCCTTTTATCAACAAAAAGTCCAAAAGTTTTTTATCGCAGACTTTTTCCCAACTGCTTAAATTGGCGTCGTTTTTAAATAAAACAAAATAAAACGTCGCGGGAACAAGCAGCAAAAGCAACAGCCACGGGCGCAAAAAATGAAAATTGAAGACAAACTCACTAAAAAAATCGTTCATGCCCGCCGTCTCCTATATGCATAAGCCATCATTGACGCCAAGACAAACGCAGCCAACAAAGGCCAATAATAAAGCTCCTGCCGCGGATAAACAAAATTTTGTTCACGATTTTCGGGTTCCAGTTGATCAATCGCCTGATACACACCGACCAAACCTTTTAAATCATCGGCGCGAAAATATCGTCCTTTGGTTTTTTCTGCCAGTGTTTTTAAGCTTTCTTCATCAAGCGGCGAATTTTTTATGCCAAAAAAAGCGTTAGCCAACGAAAAACTGCCGCCGCCAACACCTATGGTATAGACTTTTACGCCCTCTTTTTCGGCCAAATCTATCGCTTGCGGCAAACTCAGGCTTCCGTCGTTGCTTTCGCCGTCGGTTAATAAAATAATGATTTTGTTTTGCTTGTCAGCCGTTTTTTCTTCTTGCCGTAAGCTTTTGAGAGCCAAACCCAAAGCATCACCGACGGATGTGGAATTTCCCGCCATACCAGCCTCCATGGACCATAAGACCTCATCAAGCGAAGACTTGTCAAAGGTCAACGGCACTTGCAAATACGCTCTAGTGCCAAACAAAATCAACCCCACCCTATCTGCCGGGCGCTTTTTGATAAAGTCGGATGCCACCGCTTTAACCGCAGTTAATCTATCCAACCGTTTGCCTTGATAAGAAAAATCCGTTTCCAGCATGGATGTGGAAATATCCAAAATCATCAAAATGTCTCGACTGTCGTTTTTTAAGCGAATCGGCTCACCGATTTGTTGCGGACGCATTGCCGCCAAAACAAGCAAAATCCAGAGGGCAAACAAACCCCAAAAGGCGCTTTTTGATTTCGGCGACACAGACGGTGATGAAACTCCGTTTTTTTGCAGAGCCTCAATCCGTGCAAAATCTTTTATAAACGGAACTCTTAACGCATCACCGTATATACCGCGTACCGCCGGCAGCAGATAGCGCACCAAAAACGGCAATAACAGCAAAACAATCATAAACGGATAGAGAAATACAATCATAAATTTTCTCCTATCCAGTTTTTGGCAAAAGTTTTTAATTGCTGGTAATCTTCGGATTTAAAACGCTCGGATTGAGGCATATACGGGGCATAAACAAGCAATTCGGCAGCGGATTTTGTTATTTTAGCGCGGCTTTTGGTATTTAAAAAATCTATCCACTCTTTTCCGAACAAAGAAGCAGCCTCTCTATATTTATAAACGCAAATCCGGCGCAAAATTTCCGAAATCTGCCGCGCCGATGATAAATTGTCCGCTTTTGCGTTTTGCAAAAGTTTTAAGGCGTAGTATTTTTTACTTTTGGTTTTTGCATATCGAAACAAACGGTAAAAGGCGTACAATAAAACCAACGCACCGGCAATCACTCCCCAGCCGTATCCAGGCGGAAAAGCCGACACCTCTTCAGGTAAATGTATGTCTTTTAACAACGGCAGATTGTCCATAACCGCTCCTTTTGTTACCAAAGTAAAATGTAGGACGGTTTTAGAAAAATATCAAGTATGCGGCTTTTGCTTTTGAAAAACTTTTATGCCGAAAAGATGATATTTTTTCAGATGCCGCCACTCTTGCACTTTGCCGATATTTATGCCCAAAAACTTTATCCGCCGTTTGCTTATGCGGGGATATTTGCTTAAATCGATTTTAATTTGTTTTTCACAAACATAATTTTGCGCATCAATAAGCGCTTGTTTGAACTGGCGTTCTTTTGTTTCGTTCATCGTGTTAACCGTCGAATCTGGATTTTGGCGGTAAAAATAAACGGTGTCGGGAACCGTGACAGCTTTGGCACAACAATCTAAAGCCTGATGTGTAAATAAGATATCTTCAAAAAACATTCCTTCGGGAAAAAATATATGGTGTTTTTGCATAAAATCCCGACGATAAATTTTGTTCCAAATATATAAATTTTGTTCCAAATATAATTTAACTTCGGTACGTTAAAAGCTTTATATTTATCCGGCGTGGTTTGATAAACTTTTTGTTTTTTCAGCTTCAGCATATGCTTTGTTTCATTTTCTTTTACCGAAACAATATTACAACCGGCAATGTCGGCATCCGTTTTTTCCGCCGCATTGTATAGTTTCTCATAAAAATCTTTCGGAATCCAGTCGTCGCAATCCACATAACCGATGTATCTTCCTTCCGCCGCGGCAAATGCACGATTGCGGGCAACAGCCTGACCTTGATTGGATTGGTTTATGATTTTTATTCTGCGGTCTTTATTTTGATATTCTTGCAAAATTTTTAAGCTATCATCAGTTGAACCGTCATTGATGCATATGGCCTCAATGTCAGACATTGTTTGCGCCAGAACACTGTCCAAACATTCTTTAAGATATTTTTCACCGTTATAAACCGGAATAATCACTGATACTTCGGGCATTTTAACCTCTCTTATCATTGCTGCGGCAATATGTTTTTATCGGACAATTTTGGCAGTCCGGATTTTGAGCTTTGCAAATATAACGGCCGAACAACACCAGCCAGTGATTGGCGTTTTTGGCGTATTCCGGCGGTAAAACTTTCAATAAATCTTTTTCAACTTCCAGCGGCGTTTTGCCTTGGCTCATGTCCAAACGGTGCGCCACTCTGAAAACATGGGTATCAACCGCCAAAGTCGGCTCATTAAACCACACATTCAGCACAACATTTGCGGTTTTGCGGCCGACACCGGCTAATTTTTCCAAAGCCTCACGGTCGTGCGGAACTTCGCCGTTATACTTTTCAACCAAATCTTTGCTTAATGACATGATGCTCTTGGCTTTGTTGTTATATAAGCCGATGGTCTTTATATACTCTTTTAAGCCGTCTATCCCCAAATCAAGCATTTTTTGCGGCGTATCGGCAATTTCAAATAATTTTTCCGTTGCGCGGTTGACGCCTTTATCGGTGCTTTGTGCCGACAACACCACCGCCACCAGCAAAGTATAAGCGTTATTAAAATTAAGCTCACAACGCGGGTTAGGGTCCTCTTTGTTGAAAATTTCCATAATTTCCAACGTTTCTTTCGGCGGACGAAGATTTGTTTGTTGCTTTTCCATATTCTTCCTTTTTTAAGCCTTGACACCGCCGGCGCCCGCCGCTTTGGGCGCGTTTTCATCCAACGGCCAGCGCGGACGCGGTTTAAAATCAAGCGAATCGGTATAGCCAGCACGGAATCGTTCAAGCCCCGCCCAGGCCACCATCACACCGTTGTCGGTACAAAAGCGAATCGGCGGCGCAGCAAATTCTAAGCCATTTTCATCAGCCAAAATCCGCAACTTTTCCCGCAAATAAGTGTTGGCAGCCACACCGCCGGAAACCACCAGATGACGCCCTTTGGGATATTTTTGTTTAAATATGCCGATGGCTCTTTTGAGTTTGCGCACAAGACAATCCGTTGCCGCGTATTGGAAACAGGCACAAATATCGGCAATATCTTTGCCGGAAATTACCGCATGATTTAAATCGCCGTCGGGAGCATAGGATTCAATCAATTTACGCACCGCCGTTTTTAAACCGGAAAATGACAAGTTGCAATCATCGGAGCCGATAAGCGGCCGCGGCAGGGAAAAGCGCGTTTCATCGCCGACAGCGGCGGATTTTTCAATCATCGGGCCGCCGGGATACCCCAGACCCAGCATTTTTGCCACTTTATCAAAAGCCTCACCGGCGGCATCATCTATTGTGGTGCCCAAGCGTTCATATTCGCCTACGTTTTTAACAACCAAAATCTGGCAATGGCCGCCGGAAACCAGCAACAACAAATACGGATATTCCACATCGTTGGAAAGTCGGGCGCACAAAGCATGCCCCTCCAAATGATTGACAGCGACAAACGGTTTGTTCAAAGCCAACGCCAACGCTTTTGCCGCCATAACACCTACTACCACCCCGCCAATCAAACCGGGGCCGCTTGAGGCAGCGATAGCGTCTAAATCCGTTAATTTTACACCGGAACGCTTCACGCAAAACTCTATAATTTCATCTATATGTTCCAAATGCGCACGTGCGGCAATCTCCGGCACAACACCGCCGTAGACTTTGTGTTCTTCCTGCGAAAGCAGCGACTGACCTAAAATTTCACGCTTTTCATCAACGATGGCGGCCGCGGTTTCATCACAACTGCTTTCAATTCCCAACACTATCATTTTTGTATAATCCAATTAATCTGTTGCAGTTTTTTTTTAATTATATAAACTATAAAAATATTCTTGCCAAGAATTATTCAGACAAAGGACGAAAAAATGGTAAAAAACACCGAAAAAAAATCTCTTACGGAAAATCAAACAACCAATGACAAACAAAAAGTTCCGGTTAAAAATAAGTTTTTAGGAAAAACGACCGCCGCAGTCGTGGTTGTATTTGTTGCTTTGGGCGGGTGGTATGTTTATCAAAACCCGCAGATTTTTGTTAAATCGCAAGAACTATCCTTACAAAAACAAGAAATTGACGCGCTTAAAGAACAAATTGTCCGGCTTAATAATCAGGTGCAGGCTTTGCAAACAGAAAAGTCGCAGGATATCAGCCGGCAGGAATGGGAAAAAATCAATAACACCTTTGTTAAAAGAACAGCCTTTCTTAATGAAAGAATCAATAAATCTTTACAAATCAATAAAGAAATTTTGGACGCAAAAGCAAGCAATGCCGCCGTTTTGGGGCTTGTTACCCGAGTTGACGGGTTGGAAGCAAAAGTTCAAACTTTGGGCAAAATCAGCTCACAAGGCGCTTTGATTTTAACCGCGGCCATGTTGGTGAAAGACGCCTCGGCAAGCGGCAAGCCCTTTGTGTACGAGGCAGAGGTCTTGCGCCAACTGGCAGCCGGCACAAGCATGGAAAAATCCGCCGAAACCATTGCCTTGTCCGCTGCCGACGGCGTTGCAACACCGCAAATGCTGATTGATGAATTTAACCTTTTGTATGCGACACAAAACATTGAAAAAACGCATGATGAAACCTCTGTCGCGGCGTCTGAGGCAAACAACAACGCCTCAAGCTGGAAAGAAAAATTAAACGACAAATTAAGCAAGCTTATTGTCGTGGAATATAACGGTGAAAATGAGAATACAAACATCGTTAAAGAAAACACTGCCGACAAAATCCATCAACTTGTCAACAACGGTGATTTTGCTCAGGCTGTTTTGTTGATGCAGGCAGATGCGAAATACCAAACTCCGGCGTTTAAAACCTGGCAGCAAAAATATGCCAAGGCAGACGATTTTGCTCAAGCCTTGAACAACATTCAAGCGCTGACGCTGGCGTTTATGAAAGTTGAAAATCTTAAAAACGAATCTGTTGCACAACAGTTTTAAAACTTTACATAAAAGACTATTTTTTAGAGATGGAGAAAATTGATGGATACACCCGATTTGAAAAAAATGTGGCAAAAAAAATATCAGATTGTTCCGGAACAGTTGGCAAAATTAAAAGAAATCAATGCCGCCGCAACCGGGTTTAATGCCAATATCGACGCAGTCATTAAGCTTTCGGCAAAGCGTTTGGCCGAACTGGCAGAATCCAGAAAAATGTCTCTAAAAGACCTCGAGCGTGTTGAACAAACAAAAATTTTGACCCCCGATGACGTTGTGCGGGGGATTTTTAAATGCTTTACAAAAGGAATCGCCGAAGAGTGGATTACCGAAGAAAAAGAAGTCTATGACTGGATGGATAAAAACATCGGTTACGACCGACTGCAAATCGGCGGACAAGGCGGAATCGTCGGTAATGCTCTGGCTACGGTCGGCATTAAAAACGTTTTTGTGCATACGAACTCTTTGCCGAAACTGCAAGCCGAACAATTTGCCAAACTTGAAAATCTGCTTTCTTTTGATGATGAAGGCAAAGTTCAACCGGCTTATAAAATCGACCGTAAAAGAGACATTCCGCTTATTCATTGGATTATTGAGTTTGACAAGGGCGATGTGCTGGAGTTGGAGGGACAAAAATTCCGTTGCCCGAAATCCAATCGTTTTATTGCCACTTATGATCCGTTAAACTTGAAACTGATTACCGATAAAAATTTCATACATCACGTTCATAACAATCCGGTTGATTATGTCATTTTATCGGGTTTTCACGCTTTGACTTCCAACAATCAGGGGGAAAAACTGATTGATAATATTCTGCCCGAAATTGAAACTTGGCGCAAAAACAACCCTGACTGCGTTTTTCATTTGGAAATCGCCTCTACTCAGGATAAAATCATCCGCAAGGCAATTATTGATAAGGTGGCGCCCTTGATGGATTCCATCGGCATCAACGAACGGGAAACCATAGATATTCTGGAAGTTATTGATGAAGAGGCGCTGGCTGAACGCTGCCGACAACAAACGACGGCGGAAAATCTGTTTTCCGGATTGGTTAAAATCAAAGAAAAAACCTCGGTACCGCGGATTCAGCTGCATATGTTCGGATTGTATATGACTTTACAGGACACAAACTTTAAAATCTCACCGGAGCAAAACTTAAAAGGAATGATGACAGCGGCAACTATTGCTGCCGCCAAAGCCGGAACCGGGTCGATTGACGAACTTTTGTGGGCGCACGGGCGTGAAGTTTCCGATGTCGGATTGATTGAAGCCGATAGTCTGGCTTGGGCAACCGGCCAAAATGATTTGGCACAAACCGGTATCGGGCGCTATCGCCGCTGGGATTTGATTGTGGTGCCGACGATTTTGATTGAAAAACCGGTTACATTGGTCGGTATGGGCGACACGATTTCTTCGCTTTCGCTGGTGGCGGCAAGATAGTATCGCGTTTTGAGATGAACAACTTACAACCGTTCCTTTTTATCAGGAGCGGTTGTTTTTAAATAAAACAAAAAAACATTTGCACAACAAACTCCCCGTTCTGTCAAGAACGGGGGATTGATTTTAAGCCTTAATCAAACCGTGCTTCTTCTTGCCTTGAGAGAGCTTGACCTGACCATTAAGTAAATCAGCGGTCGTTATTTTATAATTTTCATCCGTAACCGGTTTGTCGTTGATTTTTAAGCCCGCTTGTTTTATCAGACGACGCGCTTCACCTTTGCTTTCAACAAAACCTATTTGCAAAAAGGCGTCCAGTACACCGATTCCGGCATTTAAATCCGCTTTAATCTCCGGCAATTCGCCGCCGGCCATACCTTGTTCAAAAGTTTTGACCGCCGTGTCCTGCGCGGCTTTAGCCTCCGCCTTACCGCGGCACATCTTGGTAGCCTCATAAGCCAAAATCTTTTTAGCCTCATTGATTTCTTTGTCTTTCAGGCTTTCCAAGCGACGAACTTCATCCATCGGTAAATCCGTAAACACTCTTAAACATTTGCCGACTTCAGCATCACAAATGTTGCGGAAATATTGATAGTAATCATACGAAGAAAGTTTTTCATCATTAATCCACACGGCATTGCCTTCGGATTTGCCCATTTTTTTGCCGGAAGAATCAGTCAAAATCGGGCTGGTAAAACCAAACAATTCCACATCATAACGACGACGACCGAGTTCAGTACCGGAAACAATGTTGCCCCATTGGTCGGCGCCGGCTATTTGAGCGCGGCAACCATATTTTTGATACAAAACACAAAAATCATAACCTTGCAAAAGTTGATAATTAAACTCTAAAAACGACATCGGCTGTTCGCGTTCCAAGCGGCTTTTGACACTATCCATCGTCAGCATGCGGTTGACCGAATAACAGGTGCCGATATCACGCAAAAACGCCAGATAGTTGATGTCTTTGAACCAATCCCAGTTATCAACCATTTCGGCGGCATTGGCGCCTGTTTCAAAATTCAAAAACTTGCGAAAAGACTTTTTCAAACCTTCGGTGTTATGCGCCAAAGTTTCTTCGCTCAAAAAAGGGCGCAACTTGTCTTTACCGGAAGGGTCGCCGATACGCGCAGTGGCGCCGCCGACCAAAGTTAACGGTTTGTGGCCGCATTTTTGAAACCAACGCAGCATCATCACCGGCACAATGTGTCCGACATGCAGGCTGTCGCCGGTCGGATCCGAACCCAGATAACCAACGGCCGGGGTGCCTTTCTTTTCACAATCGGCCAGATATTCGTCAAAACCCGTATCATTGGTGCATTGATTGTAAAAACCGCGTTCAACCATAATATTAAAAAATTCGGATTTCCATGTGCTCATTTTTCTTTTCCTTATACTAAATTTTAACGCATATTAGCATATATTTATGACAATGCAAGCAGCGAGGTGAATTTTTTGACAATGATGATAAAACCGTTAAATATTCTGGGATTAATGGGCGGAACATCTTTGGACGGCATTAAAGCCGCTTTGGTGTCAACCGACGGCGTAGATATTTATGAGGTTAAATCAGCCCGAAAATTTCTTTATCCGGAGCCGTTGGCGCAAAAAGTTCGCTCGATTTTGGGATTGCATTACGCCAACCCGGAAGAGCGCGCCTTAATTGAAACAACGGAAACAGAAGTTACCGACTTTATAAATGAAATTGTTGAAGAAATCAATCATGAGAGCGATGAACCGATTGATGTCATCGGGTTGGAAGGGACAACTATTTGTCACGAACCACAAAACGGTTATACCTATCAACTCGGCAAAGGGCGCATATTGGCTGAGAAAACTGGTATAAAAGTCGTAACGCATTTTCGCAATGCCGATATCTTAAACGGCGGACAAGGTTCGCCTATCAGCGCAACTTATTACAGCGCTTTGGCGCAAACTCTTAACAAACCTAATGTTTTTATCAATATCGGTGGCATCACCAACCTCATTTGGACCGGAGCTCTGGGCGAAATCGTCGCATTTGACTGCGGACCGGGAAACGCCTTAATTGACGACTGGGTTTTCAAACACGGCGGAATGCAGATGGATTTTAACGGCAAATCAGCCGCTACCGGCGTCGTTCATGAAAAAATCATAAACCAAATGATGAAGCACGACTTTTTCGGAAAATATCCGCCAAAATCTTTGGACCGGAATTCTTTTAACGACAAAACCGAGCATCTGGAAGGGTTATCCTTAGAAGACGGCGCGGCAACAGCCACCGCTTTTGTCAGCGAGGCAATCGCTTATTCTTTGGCGCTTTATTTGCCGGAAGTTCCGGTTTGTGCCGTCATTTGCGGCGGCGGCGCGCAAAACCCGACTTTGGTGCGCTTTATCCGTCAGCACTTAAAAGAAATGAAAATAGAAACCGCGCAAGAAGATGTTTTTGATTTTAAAATCGGCGATGCGCCGGCAATAGCTTTTTTGGCGGCACGGCGGATTTACGGTTTGCCGATAACCTTTCCGACCACAACCGGTGTGGCTCAACCCATGACCGGCGGCGAAATTTATGAAAAGGAAGACAAAACAAAATGACTGATGTTATCCGGACACAACATTTATGCAAGTTCTACGGCAATATCAAAGCCGTGGATGACTTTAATTTAACCGCCCAAAAGGGCGAGGTTATCGCGCTTTTAGGACCAAACGGCGCCGGAAAATCAACTTTAATGAACATGATTACCGGCTTTTTGGCACCGACATCAGGCGCGATTTTTGTAGAAGGATTAAATATTGCCGAACAACCCATCAAGGTTAAAAGTAAAATCGGTTTTTTGCCGGAAGGGTCGCCTTTGTATCCGGATATGAGCGTCAAAATGTTTTTGCGATATATGGCCGATTTGCGTCATGTCGGCACAAAAGAAATTGAGCACTCCATACAGCTGGCAAACATTGAAAACGTCTTAAACCAAAAAATAGAAACACTTTCCAAAGGATATTTACGCCGCGTGGGATTTGCACAAAGCATTTTGAGTAATCCGGATATTTTGCTTTTGGATGAGCCGACCGACGGATTAGACCCAAACCAAAAAGAGCATATGCGGCGGTTGATTGAACAAATGGGCAAAAATAAAACCATTTTGATTTCCACCCACCTCTTGGAAGAGGCGGAAAACATTTGTACACGCATTATTTTGATTAACAAAGGCATAATGATGGCTGACGGCAGCTGTCAGGAAGTTTTAGCCAAAGCAAAAGCCAAAACTTTGGCCGAGGCTTTTAAAAAACTGACACAAAACACGGAAGAATGATTTAACAAGGACAATGTCATGAAAAATTTATGGATTGTTACAAAAAACGAATTATTGCGGTATTTTATTTCGCCGCTTGCATATATTTATTTGATGTCTTTTTTAATCCTGAATGCCGCCATGGCTTTTTATTTCGGGAATTTTTTTGAGCGCGGACAAGCCTCGTTACAAGTTATGTTCGCTTTTCAACCGTGGTTATATTTGTTGTTTATTCCCGGAATTTCCATGCGTTTGTGGGCGGAAGAATTCCGCACCAAAACTATCGTGCAGATTATGACCATGCCGGTTTCCGCCGAAACATTGGTGTGGGGAAAGTTTTTGGCGTCATGGCTGTTTTGCGCGCTGGCATTGGCTCTTACCTTTCCTTTTTGGATTACGGTCAACATTTTGGGAACACCGGATAATGCCGTTATTGCTTTAAGCTACGTCGGAAGTTTTGTGTTGGCCGGTTGTATGATTGCCATATCGCAAACAATGTCAGCCTTAACTAAAAATCAGGTGATTGCTTTGGTGTTGGCCGTGGCGGCAAACCTGATGTTTTTTTGGAGCGGCGTGGAATTTATTTTGTCTTTCTTTCGGTTGTTTTTGCCCGATTATATGATTGACGCCATCGCTTCTTTCAGTTTTTTGACGCATTTTGCCAATATTGCCGGCGGATTGATTGAGCTGCGCGACGTGTTGTTTTTTACATCCATTATCGTCCTGTTTAATTTTACCACGATTTTAATCGTTGGTTTTCGCACCGCGGGCACTTCTTCATGGTTAAAATCCACCAACCGTTCTTACTATATTTGGGCATGGTTGATGCTGGTTTTAGGTTTTATGGGCTTTAATCTGCTGGCAAATAACCTTACGCGCGGCACGCAAGTTGATTTCAGCGAAGATAAATTATACACGCTCAACAAAGATACGATCATGGTTTTGCAAAATTTAACCGAACCGGTTACGGCAAAACTTTATTATTCCACTATTTTGGAACAACGCAATCCGGCCATGCGGCAAATGTTTGATAAAATCCGCCAACTTTTAGCACAATATAAAAACCGCTCCAACGGCAAATTTGATTATCGGATTTATCATCCGCAAAGTTTGGACAATGTTGAAGACCGCGCCATTGCCGACGGAATTCAACCGATACCTTTGATTGATATCAATCAAAATGCCCTGTTTGGCCTGACGATTGCCGACACATTGCAAAACAAGCTGGTCATTCCTTATTTTACACCGGCTCAAATGCCTTTTTTGGAACAAAATCTGACCTCTCTAATTTATCAACTGGGACGCAAGAAAAAAACCGCGGCGGTTTTATCAACGCTCCCGATAAACGGCGGCGGTACCGACAGCATGATTTTGCAACCATGGGAAATCACCAACAAAATCAAAGAATTTTATGATGTTCGCTACATTCAAAAACCTGAAGATTTAAATGAGAGCCCCGATGTTTTGATTATGATTCACCCACAAAACATTTCCGCGGAAATGGCTGAAGCCGTTAAAAAATATTCTCAAAATTACGGCAATATTTTATTACTTTTAGACGGCGCCGCTGAAGCCCAGCGAATTTATTCTTCCGTTAATCACCCGTTTACGCCCTCAAATTTAAATGGTCTTGATGAGTTTTGGGGCATTAAGTTTTATAACGAATATGTGGTGGCTGATTTGGATAATTCCATTACCGTAGACGCTACCAGCAACTATAAAAACAATCCGGCTTTTACTCAAGATATTATTCAGTTCAAACTCAAAAAAGAAAATTTCAATCCCACACATCCGGTAACAAAAGGGTTGAACAGTGTTTTGATGTCTTCAGTTTCGGTAGTGATGCCGGCAAGCGATAACATTGATTTTGTTCCGCTGTTGCAGGCCAGTCAAAATTCTGCTTTAATGCCTATCAAAGTGGTTTATGACGGATTGAACCCCCGTCAAGTGCTCACTTATTTCAAAGCCGACGACAACCCTAAAATTTTGGCTGCCGCCGTGCATGGCAAAAATGCCGACAATCAGTTCAATATGATTGTTGTCGGCGATACGGATTTTATATATGACGCTTTTTGGACCACTTCACAAACCATTTTGGAGAGAACTTTCTTTATTCCGCTGTTTAACAATGCCGATTTTATCTTAAACAGTCTGGATTATTTGACTAACAATGCGTCTTTGCTTGATTTGCGCGGTAAAAGCGCACGCAACCGCGAATTTACGGATATTGAAAAGCTGCGCAAACAAAATATTTTCCAATTCAAAATTAAAGAAGAAGAAATTTTTGAGCGGATTAATCAGGTTAAAAATCAACTGCAGGAAATCTGGAGCAAACGCGATTTTGAAGAACGGGAAATTTTTACCGCCGACGAACTTGCTCTTATTAACGGCATCAAAAAACAACTTGATGAATTGCGGCAAGAATTAAGCGCCGTGCGGGCACAAGCCAACCGGGATGTCGCGCATATCGGCATGGTTGTTAAATTTATCAATATTTTTGCCCTGCCGTTGATATTAAGTTTTGTTTTGCTGGTTTTCTTATGGTTGAAAAAAGGCCGGCGGAATTATCACGCTCCATTAAAATTCAACCGCGCTTTGTTGAAAATATCATTAACGGCCGCCGTTATTTTGCTGGCCGGCATTATCTCGGTTTATTACACCAACCGGTCGGACATTCAAAAATATGAGGATAAGCCGCTGTTTCCGAACTTGCCGCAGCAAATCAATCAAGTGCAAAACATTGTCATTAAAACTCATGATGATACGCTTCGTTTTGTTAATGAAAACGGTGTCTGGAAACTTGCGGGATATCCCGATTTTCCGGTTTTTCAGGAAAGAATCCGCAGCTTTTTGAGCGCATTGATGGAGGCGCGTTTTTATGAAAAGAAATCCGATAAAGCCGAAAATTTGGCGTTGTTCGGTTTGCAACCGGTAGAAAGCGAAGGTTCGCCAAACACCAGAATTGAACTTTGGGATAAGGACAATAAGCCCGTTTTGACCGTAGAAATCGGCACATACAACCTTGACCTCGGACGCGGTTCCAGCGCTGCTTATGTCAAATTTGACGGCAAATTTCAAGTATGGCTGGCACAGGCCGATTTTGTTGACCTTTCACCAAATTGGCAACAATGGACTTACAGCCATATCTGGGATTTGCGATTTGGCAGGCTGGAAAGCATCAACGGCGAAAACAATACCGACAAGTTGGCCGACATGATGAAACATCTTTTAAATACAGCGTTCATTTCTTCGGTTCAACAGCTTGAAAAACCAGAAGAATTGCTAAAAATGGATGTTAAAGCCGAACATGGTAATCAGATTAACCTTAATTTTTACAAAGATAACGGAAAGTTTTGGGTCAAATATGATTTCGGCGATAAAGTCAGAGGAAAGCATTTGCAATTTTTTGCTTCGTATGTTAAAGGTCGTTTTTTAGAAATTTCTGCCGCAGATTGGGAGTTGATAAAAAATGCCGCAAAGTTTGATTGAAACAAACAACAGGCTCAAAAGAGCAGCCGCCAGCGCCAGTGTTATGTTGTCCGGCGGTTTATGCCTGCTTAAGATATTCGGAGCTTTTTATACCGGCTCGCTTGCCATATTATCTTCATTGATTGACAGTTTAGCCGATGTTTTTGCATCGTCGATTTCTTTTGTCGCTATTCGTTTTTCAACACGTCCGGCCAGCCAAGAGCATCGTTACGGTTACGGCCGCGCGGAATCAATCAGCGCTTTGGTGCAATCGGCGTTTATCGCCGGTTCGGGATTGTTTGTCATGTATGACGGCTTTGTTCGTCTGCTTGATCCGAAACCTTTGGAAAAAGCCGAACTCGGTATTATCATCATGGTAATCAGTTTGGCAACAACAGTAGCTTTGATTGTTTTTCAAAAATACGTTGCTCGTAAAACAGCCTCACCGGCCATCGCCGCCGACAGCGCACATTACACGGTTGATGTACTGACCAATGCTTCAATCATTCTTTCGCTTATTGTCGTTAAACTTTTTAATATGAGCTGGTTTGATATTTTAACCGCTTTTGCAATTTCCGCTTATTTAATCTATAACGCTTATAAAATTGCCGCTGAGGCGGTCGCCGCATTAACAGACAGAGAATTAAGCGAGGAAGTGCGCAAGCAGGTAATTGATATCGTGATGAACAGCGAAGGTGTAAAAGGGTATCATGATTTTCGCTCACGCGATTTGGGCGGGGCTTATTTCTTTGAAATCCATTTGGAGTTGGACGGCAGTCTGACACTCGATAAAACGCATGAATTAACCGACAAGGCAGAAGAAAAAATAAAAGAAACGTTTCCAAATGCACAGGTTATAATTCATCAAGATCCTTACGGATTGCATGAAAATCGTTTAGATTATACGATTGACGGAAAATGCGACCTTTAAATACAGTGTTCATTCAAACCTTTTATTTTAAAAATAATCATTAAAAAAACTCCTTAAATTTATAAGGAGTTTTTTTAATATCCTAATCTTAAAAACGGACGGGTAAAGGCATATTGACATTCTTCAATATATATTTCCCGTTCCAATGACAAATCCAAACCCACCCGAATGTCAAAATCTACTTTGTCGCGCCCCCAGTATTTATGATTGCGTAAGAGCGGAAGGTTTAACATTTTTAAGGTTTGGTCAAGCACTTCCCGATAATCCAAAAGAGCTTGCAGCTGTTTTTGGTTGGGAATCTGCCAGTACAGATTGCCTATATCCATTTCGTGGCAAATTTTGCTGGCTTCTTTCCAGGGCATTTTGGGTAAATCCCGAATATAAACAGCTATCGTATCCGGCTTGAGAAAAACCGCTACCGGTTTGTGTTTTTCTAGGTAATGCGATTCACCGTTTTCGTATAATACCCATAGAGGCAGTTTCTTTTTCATATACAGAGTAATTTATTTGTTATTAATTTGACACATAAAATATTTTTTGTCAATCGGTTATGTGTTTTTTTCTTTTTGTGATTTTAATTGTCCGCAAGCGGCTAAAATGTCTTGTCCGCGCGCCACGCGCACCGGAGCGGCAAAACCGGCTTTTTCCAACGCATCGGCAAAAGCTTTAATGTTTTTTTCCGTACTTGGTTGAAAAACACAGCCGGGCCATGGGTTAAATGGTATTAAATTAAACGAGGCGCGAAGCTTATATTTTTTCATCAAAGCAATCAATTCGCGAGCATTGTCTAAAGTGTCATTAATGTCTTTTAACATCAGATATTCAAACGTTATGTAGCGGCTGCCATCGCCACTTTGATATTCCTGACAGGCTTTTAAAATTTCTTCTATCGGGAAACGGTCATTAATCGGCATAATTTTTGAGCGGATTTGATTGTTCGGCGCATGTAAAGAAATTGCCAAGCGGACACCCGTTGCACGCAGCACCGGAACAATTTTCGGCGCAATGCCTGAAGTTGACATGGTAACCCTTCGGCGGGAAATGGCTATGCCCTCCCCGTCAGTCAGGATATTTAAAGCTTTAATCACATTGTCCGGATTGTGCAAAGGTTCGCCCATACCCATCACGACAATGTTTGATAAATAGCGCGTTTCGTCGGTCGGACTCGGCCATTCGCCGTATGTGTCGCGCGCCACCATAAACTGGCTGACAATCTCACCTGCCGTCAGGTTTCTGGTTAATTTCTGACTACCGGTATGACAAAATCTGCAACCGACAGCACAGCCCACCTGAGTTGATATGCATACCGCACCGCGGTCGTCTTCGGGAATATATACCATTTCCACCCGTTGCCCGTCTTGAAATTCCAACAGCCACTTGCGGGTTTTGTCTTTAGAAACTTGTTCGGCCACGACTTTCGGGCGGGTTATGGTAAAATTATTTTTTAATTTTTGCCGCAAATCTTTAGATAGATTGCTCATCTTATCAAAATCGGTTTCACCGTGAAAATAAAGCCATTGCCAAAGTTGTTTGGCGCGAAATGGCTTTTCGCCCATTTGGGTTAGATGTTGCTGGATTTCGGTTTTGCTTAAACCTATGAGTTCAATTTTATCCGTCATTATTTTTTACCGCATTTGGCGCTGATTGCCGTGTAAGCGCGGGTAAAACCCTGTAAAGAATAGGTGTCTTTGGTTTTGGTGCCGCGGGAAGAAATGCCGTCAACAATCATACGCTGTCCGCGTTTCATGGCTGCTACCAAAGCTTTATCGTCTTTTTCGGTATAAGTCCAGGCTTTGTCTTCATCGGTAAAAAACTTATCAAATGTCTGGGTACCGATTTTGACCGTTACCTTGGAATTTTTCTTATACGTATAACCTGCCACAAGATTGAAAACATCAAAACTTTTTTCTCCCGGACGATGTGTTACCACCGCATAAATATCTCCGCGGCGAGTGTATTTTCCCTCATCTTTTTTAGGGGTGGAAGCCATATAGCACACGTTTTTGCCGTTTTCTTTGTATGTATATGCCGCCCAATCGCCATATTCGCCAATCAAACGCGGCGCTTCCATGGCATAAGCTCCGTTTGCAAATAAAAAAATCGCTGAAATTATATATTTAAACATTTCAAAATACCCACATTTCTTACATTTGTTGAAAAATATTATTTGCATTATAAATTTAAACTGTTAAAAGAAAGCAAATATTTAAATTTTTTTGGAGTTTTAAGTGTGATTCGACCGGAATACTTAGACATCAATAAAATCATTTCCGATAAAAGTATTTTAGTGCTTTTTCGCGCCGTTGCCGATCACGGCGGTATTTTAAGGTTCGTCGGCGGCGCGGTGCGCGATGTTTTGGCGGGATTAAAAGGTTTTGAAATTGACCTTGCTACCGATTTAACGCCCGATGAGTTGGTCGAAGCCTGCCAAGATGCCGGTCTTAAAACTGTTCCCATCGGTATTAAATTTGCTACTACCGGCGTTGTTATCAACAATAAAATCGTAGCCGTGTCTTCTCTGCATAAAGAACGCAAAGGATATGCCTTAAACTCGGATTTTGAATTTACCGATGATTGGATTGCCGATGCCTCCAAGCGCGATTTAACCATTAATGCGGTATATGCCGACGAACAAGGCAATGTTTTTGATTACTATAACGGCATTTCCGATTTGGAACACGGGGTTATTCGTTTTATCGGCAATGCTGAAGACCGGATTAAAGAAGACCATATTCGTATCATGCGTTTTTTCCGTTTTTATTCAATTTTCGGCAAACAAGAACCGGATATAAAATCTTTAAAAGCTTGTGTTGAAAACCGCGATTTGTTAAAAGATGTGGCGATTGAACAAGTGCGTGACGAATTATTCAAAATTCTGCTGACGCCGAATGTCGTTAAAACCTTACGTATGATTTTTGAGAACGATATTTTAAGTTATATTTTGCCTGTATCCGACCATTTGGAAGATTTACAAAGTTTGTCGGATATTATTTTGCAAAACAACCTTGAACCCGATGCCTTGCGGCGGCTTTACATCATGTATCGTCCGGATGCCCAACTGGCGGAAAATCTGGCGATGCGCCTGCATTTGGCCAAAGAACAAAAAAATCGTTTGGTAAACTGGGCAAAATATGCTTTTGACTGTCGGCTCGCACTTGATGAAAATGCATTAAAACAAGCGGTTTACACACACGGAAAACAATTTTGCAAAGATAAACTGTTGTTTGATTTGGCACAAAATCACAACACTGATTTTTCTTTAAGCGATGCTTTTGCAAAAATTGATTGTGTGGAAATTCCCAAATTCCCGATTTCTGGCAGCGATTTAATCGAACTCGGAATTGCCGACAGCTCTGCAATCGGTAAGCTGCTCGGTGTCTTAAAAAACGAATGGATACAAAGCGGTTTTCAACTCAATTATCAGCAACTCTCGGATATTGCATCGATTTTTATAAAGCAAAATTCCGGCCTTTAATAAGTTTTAATTGTTTTTAAAACCTAAAACACCTCCGATATTTTACCGAAGGTGTTTTTTTTATTTAAAAATCAAATCTTACAATATCTTAAAAAAACAAATTTTTTTAGTTTTCAAGTTTTTCGATGATTTTTTCCAGTTGAGATAAATCTTTATAAGTCAGCACAATTTTACCGCGACCGTTTTTGCCGGTGTTGATTTGCACTTTTAGGCCATATTTTTGCGACAAACTGTTTTCAATTTCGCTTAAATCAGCGTCTTTTTGCGGTTTTGGCCGTAAAGGCGGTTTTTTTGACTCTGGAGAAGAATCTTTATTTTCCGAGACTAACGCCTCAACTTGACGCACATTCAAGCCTTCAGCGACGATTTTTTGCGCCAGTTGTTCGGCATCTGCTCTGCCGACTAATGCGCGGGCGTGCCCGGCAGTTAATTTTTGTTGATTTAACAATACCTTAACACCATCCGGCAGGGTCAAAAGGCGCAAGCTGTTGGTAATATAGCTCCGGGATTTGCCGATTATTTCGGAAAGTTTCTCCTGCGTATAGGAAAATTTCTTTATCAACTGTTCAAAGCCGGAAGCTTCTTCCAAAGCCGTCAAATCCTGCCGGACGATGTTTTCGACCAAAGCAACTTCCAAAACTTCGTTGTCGGCCATGTTTTTTTCAATGACCGGAACTTCCGTTAAACCGGCTTGTCTGGCAGCGCGATAACGTCGTTCACCGGCGATAATTTCATATTTTTCACCGCATTTGCGCACCAAAATCGGCTGCAAGACACCTTTTTCTTTGATAGAATCGGCCAAGGCATTAATTGCATCGGCTGCAAAAGTTTGGCGCGGTTGATATTTGCCGGGAATTAAATCTTCGATTTTGGCCGTTTTTATGGTATGACGCTCGGATGTGACAACACCGTCCATATCCAGGCTTAAATCCTCATCACCGAACAGCGCGCCCAAACCGCGCCCCAAGCCGTGTTTGTTGTTTGCAGCCATTTTATATCTCCTTTTCCCGTTTTAATACTTCTTTTGCCAAACTTATATAGGCTTGCGCACCGACGCTTTTGAAATCATAAATCAAAATCGGTTTGCCATGCGAAGGCGCCTCAGATATACGCACACTCCGAGGGATAACCGTTTGATACACCAAATCACCGAAATATTGCCGAACATCTTTTTCCACCATAGAACTTAAATTATTGCGGCGGTCGAACATGGTCAAAACAATCCCCTGAACTTTAAGCGCCGGATTAAAACTTTTCTTTATCTGATTGATGTTTTTGACCAAATCGGTCAGACCTTCCAGAGCCAAAAATTCACATTGTAGCGGGATAATAACCGAATCGGACGCCACCAAAGCGTTGATGGTAATCA
The DNA here is from genome assembly GCA_944391395.1 of uncultured Alphaproteobacteria bacterium. Classification (GTDB taxonomy): domain Bacteria; phylum Pseudomonadota; class Alphaproteobacteria; order RF32; family CAG-239; genus CAAFZY01. Next base: position 29,406 of record CALXTI010000004.1, on the reverse strand, counting down.
AATTTAAGGAAGGTGGACAATCTATTAATATATAATCATATTTTCCGTTTAATGTCTGTAAAGCACGACGCAAGACAAATTCCCTTTCGGCAACGTCTATCAATTCGATTTCGGCTCCGGCCAAGCCCGGGGTTGAAGGCAATAAAAAGAAATTCGGAATTTCACAAGATTTAACGGCTTTTTGTGCATCAAGGCCGTTGATTAAGACATCATATGAAGAATATTCGCAACTTTTTTTATCTATCCCCATGGACGTGGTGGCGTTGCCTTGCGGATCAAGATCCAACACCAACACTTTTTTGCCGATGGCAGCCATGGCTGTGGCAATATTAATAGCCGTGGTGGTTTTGCCGACACCGCCTTTACGGTTGGCTACCGCGATAACTTTCATTGTTTTTTTCTCCTTAAATTTTCCAACAACAATATTACACCGTCGATCGATTCTTCGTTTTTTTGAACCGACATCTTAAAATTCCACTTTTTTAAGGCTTCGTATAACTCTTCTTGATATGTCTTACCTTTCGGTAAAATAAGTTTGGTTTGACGCGTCGTTAATTTAAATACACAGTTCAAAAGTTTATCCAACGAGGCAACCGCACGCGCGGTTATAACATCAGCCGGAGGTAAAGGCAAATCTTCGGCACGCGCATTTATCACTTTAACATTATTTAAATTCAAAGCCTCTTTTACCGCATTTAAATACAGTGTTTTTTTAGCAATACTTTCTATCAAAACAAACTTTGTGTCCGGATGTTTTTCTTTTGCCATAATCGCCAGCACAAGCCCCGGAAAACCGGCGCCGCTGCCGATGTCATAAACAGAATCAACTTCGTCCGGCAAATATTTGAAAAGACCTGCAGAATCGGCAATATGACGACTCCAAACTTCCGGTAACGAATTGCGGCTGACAAGATTAAATTTTTCTTGCCATTGCCGCAACATCTCAACCATTGTTGCTAAATTTTGATATGTTTCACGTGAAACATCATATTTTTTCATAAAATTTTCCATATTGTTTTTTATAGCCTCACAACAAAAATTGATAAACCGAAAACATAAGTTATGAACATTTATTTTAAATGATAACGCATGACACAACCGCCATTGTTTAAGGTTTTTTCCGCTGCATCAAAAGCATAGCCCAGTTCTGATGTTTGATGCGCATCATCACTGATAACGAGCGGAACTTTTTGTTTAATAAGCTCAGCCAACATATTATTTTCAGGAAAAAAATCGCCGATTTTACGCAAGCCTTTGGTGCTGATTTCGCAGGCGACGTTATGACGCTGTAAAGCATCGACAATTTGCAGACGTTCGGCAATCATCGGAAAATTTTGATGCTCAGGAATTTTACGGGCGTAATCCAAATGCGCCAAAAAATCAAATAATCCGGATTCGACCGCTTTAACAATAGTTTGATAATGACGCCTTAAATAATTTTCCAGAGAATCACCACCTCTTACGTCTTTGCATTTTTTATATTGCGAAATGTCGACAATCTCAGTACCGTCCAAATTGGTAAAAAAATGATTGCCGGTTATTAAATAATCATAATCCAACCGGCTTATAAATTCCTTAAACTCTTCTTGCCAGCCATCATAAGTAAAAAAATCGACTTCATAACCCAAATATACTTTTAAAGGAAATTTTTTTGCGATTTTACGAAAAATTTCGGCATGTTTATTAAAAAAAGGCAAGGCTGTTTTGAAATCAGAATGATACATATCCGAGTGTGCCCGTGCAATCATATTTTGATAACTTATGCTTTGAGTGATGTTTTTGTGTACAATCAAATGGTCGGAAACACCAATTTCTTGCCAGCCCAAAACAACAGCTTGTTGTAACATTTCTTCCAGCGTATTGCTGCCGTCCGAAAAATCCGTATGAGTATGGTAACTGAATTTTTGCATATTTCCTCTATTTTTTCAGATAACCTAAAATCGCCGTAATCGCTGCCGGCGTTACCCCGGGGATACGTGACGCTTCGCCGATTGTGGCAGGTTTGATTTTGCTTAATTTAAAAACCATTTCGCGGGAAAGACCACCTATTTTCTGATAATCAACATCTTCCCGTATGCGCAAATTTTCATCCTTTTTGAATACCTCAATATCAGAAAGCTGGCGTTTTATATAACCGGCGTACCGAGATTCAATTTCAACCTGTTCATAAACTTTTTCATCAAAAGCGTTGAGTTCAGGAAACAAATTTAAAATTGTTTCACGTGAAACATCATTATAACTCATTAACACAAACGCAGTTCTTTTTGAACCGTCGTGATTAACAATTACGCCGGTTTGTTCTAATTGAGCATAATCTGCTTTTAAATTTTGTGCCAAAGAACGACATGCGTCAATAGCGGATTTTTTAGCTTTAAATACACTGTTCCGATATTCACTGACACACCCGATTTCATACCCCAATGGCGTTAGACGCATGTCGGCATTATCAGCGCGTAAAAACAGACGATACTCAGAACGCGAAGTAAACATGCGATAAGGCTCGTCCACACCTTTGGTAATCAAATCATCAATCATAACACCCATATATCCCTGACTACGGTCTATCATAAACTCTCTGCCCATATTTTCAGCCTTTAAAGCTGCATTAATACCGGCAACAAGTCCTTGGGCACCGGCTTCTTCATAACCGGTTGTGCCATTGATTTGTCCGGCCAAAAACAAACCTGAAACCGTTTTGACTTCCAAACAATGATTTAATTCCTGTGGGTCAACATAGTCATATTCAATAGCATAAGCCGGACGCAAAATCTCAACATTTTCAAGTCCTTTTATGGTGTGGATAAATTGATGCTGAACATCAGCCGGCAAAGATGTTGAGATGCCGTTTGGATAAACAACATCCGTATTTAACCCTTCCGGTTCAAGAAAAATTTGATGGCTAGTGCGGTCGGCAAATTTAACAAGCTTATCCTCAATGCTCGGACAATAACGCGGTCCAACACCGGTAATCAGCCCGGAAAATAATGCGCATTTAGAAAAATTATCACGGATTATTTTGTGCGTTTGCTCATTTGTATGCGTGATGTGGCATTTTATTTGCGGATTTGATATTTTATCAGTTAAGTAAGAAAAAGGTTCGGGATTTTCATCACCACCCTGCTCTTCCAAAATATCCCAATTTATTGTTTTGCCGTTTAAGCGTGCCGGGGTACCCGTTTTTAAGCGTCCTATCCTTAAACCCAATCGCTTTAAATACGGTGTTATACCGGCGCATGTTACATCATTGACACGACCGCCGATTGTTGTTTGGTGTCCGATAAACATTACACCATTTAAAAATGTTCCTGTTGTTAAAACAACCGCTTTTGCCAACAATTCAGAACCATCAGACAATATGACTCCGTTGATGCTTTTTTTGTTGTTTTCTTCAGTAATTTTTAATCCTTCTACCGCAGCCTCAATAATTTCAAGATTAGGCTGATTTTGTAAAGCCTCCAGCATATATTTTTTATATAATTCTCTGTCAGCCTGTGCCCGCGGACCACGTACGGCAGGGCCTTTGGAAGAATTGAGCATACGAAATTGTATGCCGGCTTTATCAATAACGCGAGCCATTAATCCGTCAAACGCGTCAATTTCACGCACAAGATGCCCTTTACCCAAACCGCCGATTGCCGGATTACAGGACATTTCACCGATTGTTGCAATTTTATGCGTAATCAAAACCGTGTCAGCACCCATACGTGCAGACGCAGACGCAGCTTCACAACCGGCATGACCTCCGCCGACAACAATAACATCATAGATTTTTTTCATTGTATTTCCTTAATAAATTTATCGGTATAATACGCTAAAATCTTTATATTTCAACAGAAAAAATACTGTATGCTTTGGTAAAATACATTTATATAAAAGAATCATTTACCAATACAAAACGTACCAAAAATTTTATCTAAAATTTCTTCAACCTCAATTCGACCTGTTATTTTTCCGAGTGCACGAGCGGCTAAACGTATATCTTCAGCCGAAAGTTCAATTTCTTTATCAAAGTTAAAACGACGTAAATTTTCAAGACATTCTTGTAAAGCTTCACGGTAACGCTTGCGTGTAATTAGCAAATTTGAATCGGAGGTAAAGTTATTGCCGATATGTTCGGCAATCTTATCCATCAATTCCGGCAATCCATGATTAAACTTAGCCGAAATCAAAAAACATCCCTGTTTTTCCAAATTTGAACATTGTTCAAATGTTAATTTATCACTTTTATTGGCTATGTATAACATTTTGTTTTTAGATTCTTTTTCGATTTCGGTGAAAATTTCCGGTGTGTCGGTTGACGCATCAAACATAGCTAAAACCATATCAGCTTGACGGATTTTTTCAAACGCAATTTCAATACCTTGCTGTTCAATAGGATTGTCAGAACTTCTGATTCCCGCTGTATCGGTAAAAATCACCGGATATCCTTTTATGTCCAAGTTAACATCAATCGCATCACGGGTTGTTCCGGCAACGTCCGAAACAATCACGGCGTTGCGTTTGACAATCGCATTTAACAAGCTTGATTTACCGGCATTGGCCGGACCAGCGATAACAATACGAAAACCCTCACGCAAACGTTCACCATAATTCGCGGTATTTAAATGTTCATCTATTGCTTTAATTAATTTAAATACAGTGTTCAAATTAGACTCTTTTATACTGTCGGGAATATCTTCTTCCGGAAAGTCAATATACGCTTCCAAATAAGCATAAACATTTAAAAGTTCATCACGCCAGCCATCGTAAAGATTTTTTAATCCGCCTTCCATTTGTCTTAAAGCGTATTTTTGCTGGGCTGATGTTTCAGCATCAATTAAATCAGCCAGACCTTCGGCTTGTGTTAAATCCATTTTTTGATTATAAAAGGCACGGCGGGAAAATTCACCTGGCTCAGCCAAACGATAATCGGGCAGCCGACTCAATGAATTTAATATTGCCGACAACACGGCTTTAGAACCGTGGCATTGAATTTCAACCGTGTCTTCACCGGTAAACGAATGCGGCGCCTTAAAATAAAGCAATAAAGAATTATCTATGGGTTGATGTGAAACACTATCAAAAATTTTAGTAAAATAAGCATAACGCGGTTTTAAATACAGTGTATTAAGATTAGTCATTTTTAAAATAGTTTGCAAAGCATCGGTTCCGGATATGCGAATTACCGCAACGCCGGATTTTCCGTAAACCGTCGAAAGTGCATATATCGTTTTGTTATCCATTTTGACCTCTTTTTATTAATATATACTCCATATATGTTAATAAAATTATAAATTTGCCGTTTTAAGCGCTGCAGAGAGTATTTTTATATTTTTTTAAGAGTTGTATCATATTCTATGACAAATTTAGCTGTACAGCTTTAATACGCGCTCGTTTATTTTTAGAGGTTGATATGAAAAAATTAATTATATGGGATTTTGACGGTGTAATTGCCGATACGGAAAAATTATGGCTTAAAAACAGACAGATTTTAATGAAAGAAGCTTTAGGCATAGATTGGGACTGGGAAACCGTTAATCATTACTTACGCGGCACGGGTGATAAAACAAAACGCAATGTGTTGGATAGTCTCGGTATTATCACAGATGACGATTTTTGGGACAAAAGCATAGAAATGGATGAAGACGTTATGCGTAACAAAGGTTTTGCCTTGACCGATGGTATTGAAGAAATTTTTAAAATGAAAAATATTAAACAATGTATTGCGACCGGCGGTATAAGAAGCAAAACAATGCTTAAAGTGAAGATTGCCGGTATTACTCAATATTTCCCAGATAATCATATTTTTACCGTGGATATGGTCGAACACGGCAAACCGGAACCGGATTTGTTTTTATTGGCAGCCGATAAAATGGGAGAAAAACCGGAAGATTGTGTCGTTATTGAAGATTCGCTTGCCGGTTTGACCGCAGCATTAAAAGCAGGCTGTCTGCCGATAGCCTTTCTGGCCGGTGATTTAAGCGGAAACACCTCTCACCAAGAAAAAGTCAAAAAACTCGGTGTAAAATATATTACACACAATATGCAAGAAGTTAAAAAACTTATTCTGCAGTTGTTTTAATATCGCTCGCTGTATCCTTTAACCACACAGCATCGGTTAATTTTTCTTTTAAGAAGTTTTCATGTGCCCGAAGTTCTTCATCAGAGAGTGAAAAAGAACGCGGCTCATGATATATTTTGTTTTCGGTTTTAAGCTCCGGGTGTGATTTAATTTCATCCTCGGCGGTTAAGCTCATGGTTGGTTCGGCACCACCCAAAAGTTCAAGGTAAACCTCGGACAACAACTCAGCATCAAGTAAAGCTCCGTGTTTGGTACGCGCCGAATTGTCGATGTTAAAACGACGGCACAACGCATCCAAATTGTTGCGCGCGCCGGGAAACTTATTACGGGCAATTTCCAAGGTATCAACCACACGTTCCCAGGGATAAGTCTTAAACCCCAAATGTTTAAACTCATAATTGATAAAATGAATATCAAAAGAGGCATTATGTGCCACCAAAATCCCGTCATCACCGACAAAATTTATAAAATCTTGTGCAACTTCCGATAGTTTAGGATAATTTTTTAAGAATTCTTCGGTCAAACCGTGGACTTTGACAACTTCTTCCGGAACATCACGTCCCGGATTAATGTATTGATGATAAGTTCGGCCGGTCGGCATATGATTTATCAACTCGACCGCGCCTATTTCAACCAATTTATCGCCTTCCTCAGGGCTTAACCCCGTTGTTTCGGTATCAAAAACAATTTCTCTTAACATGATTTTATCTCTTCTATCAGTCTTATTATATCAGCTTTTAAACACCCTAAAGATTTGTCGGTATTGACAACATAATCAGCCAACCCTATACGAATCCTATTTGGCATCTGAACTTTCAAAATATTAACAAAATCCTCCTCAGAAATTTTATCACGCCGCATAACACGTTGTTTTTGGATTTCAAAAGGGGCGTCGGCAACAATTATGTCCGTGCAATATTGATTCCAGCCCATTTCAAACAACAAAGCCACGTCCACAAAAACAATATCTTCGGTTCGGCAGCTTTTATGAACGGCTTGTAAAAATTTTTGCTTTAAAAACGGGTGTGTGAGTTTTTCTAACTTATTTAATTCTCTTTTATCGGCAAACACATGATTGCGTAAAATTCGTTTGTTAAAAACTCCGTCTTGCCAACAAAACGGAAAATTTTCTTTTATTTTTTGCAAAAAATCAGGCTCATAATACAAGCGCCGACACCATTTATCAACATCATAAACAACATAACCAAGTCGTCTTATGATGCCGGCAATAGTTGTTTTGCCGCAACCAATAGCGCCGGTGATGGCGATAATTTGCATTTTTCACTCCTTATCAAAGGGTTAAAGTTTTATGCACAGAAGCGTGTCTCAGCTGTGTATAAGTTTGCCGATTGTCTGTCATAATACAATTTTATGCGCGTAATGTAAAAACATTTCCTAGAACTTATTAACATGTTGATAAAAATATCCCAAGATTATATATAATGGTGATATCTTATTTTATTAACAAGCGGTTAAAATTTTTAAGTTCTTGAATCAAAAAACAATTAATAAAGTATTAAGAAACTTATTAACAGAGTCTTAAAATTTTGGATAAAACAGTGGATAAAAAATAATCCACATTCAACACAATGATATACAAATAACAATAAATATTTTTAAAATTTATATTGGGTGAGGTTGGCTGTGCATAAAAGCGGCTAAATTGAGATTGACATTTTAACTTTTTAAAGTATATTGATAAGCGTTACGTTCGTAAAGTTCTTTTTTTTAATTATCAGTAAGGTTTACATGCATATAAGGGAATTGAAGGAAAAATCTCCGAAAGAGTTATTGACTTGGGCGGAAGATTTAGGTGTTGAAGACGCATCATCCATGCGGGTTCAAGATTTGATTTTTGCCATTATGAAAAAAATTGCCTCGGAAGACAATATTATCAACGGTGATGGTGTCATTGAGGTTTTGCAAGACGGATTTGGCTTTTTACGTTCGGCAAAATCAAACTATTTGGCCAGTCCGGACGATATATATGTTTCTCCGGCGCAAGTTAAAAAATTCGGGCTTCGCACCGGGGATACGGTGGAAGGTGAAATCCGCGCGCCGAAAGATAATGAGCGTTATTTTGCTTTAACCAAAATTAATACGATTAATTATGAAGATCCGGAAAAATCAAAATTAAGAGTTAATTTTGATAACCTGACGCCTTTGTATCCGACGGAAAAGTTAAATTTTGACATTATTTGCGGTGAAAAAGATTATACTACCCGGGTTATTGATTTGATTGCGCCGCAAGGAAAAGGACAACGCGGGTTGATTGTGGCGCCGCCGCGTACCGGTAAAACGGTGATGCTGCAAAATATTGCGCATGCCATTGCGGTTAATCACCCCGAAGTTTATCTGATTGTGTTATTGATTGACGAACGGCCGGAAGAAGTGACGGATATGACTCGTTCGGTCAAGGGCGAGGTGATTTCTTCAACCTTTGATGAACCGGCAACGCGTCATGTTCAGGTGGCGGAATTGGTGATTGAAAAAGCCAAACGCCTGGTGGAAACCAAAAAAGATGTGGTGATTTTGCTTGATTCCATTACCCGTTTGGGGCGGGCTTACAACGCGGTTGTTCCATCTTCGGGTAAGGTTTTAACCGGTGGTGTTGATGCGAATGCGCTGCAGCGTCCGAAAAGATTGCTCGGCGCGGCGCGCAATGTGGAGGAAGGTGGTTCTTTAACTATTATTGCCACGGCTTTGATTGATACCGGTTCACGTATGGACGAAGTTATTTTTGAAGAATTTAAAGGAACGGGCAATTCGGAAATCATTCTTGACCGCAAGTTGACTGATAAACGCTTGTTCCCAACGATTGACATTACTCGTTCCGGAACCCGTAAAGAAGAGCTTTTGGTTGATAAAGCGACACTTTCTAAGATGTGGGTTTTGCGTCGGGTTCTGATGCAAATGGGCATGACCGACGGTATGGAGTTTTTGCTTGATAAACTCCGGATGTCAAAAGATAATCAAGATTTTTTCAATAATATGAATAGCTAGTAAAAAATCCCGTATAAAACGGGATTTTTAATTTAATATGTAAGTATTTCTATATGAGGTTGATTATTTTGATTGGTATTAAAACGACAGAATTGTTCTATTTGCTCTAAATTTGCATTTTTCAGGCACATATTTTTGCCATCGCATAAACTATCTCCGATGAATGAAAGTATTGATGCTGTTTCTGAAGATTCTTCAGATGAACCGTAATTTACCGCAGATATGTAGATAATATACTCATGAAATTCTTTGGCTGTATTGATGATATTGCGGCAAATATCTAAAGTGTCGTTGTCTGCTTTAGAAGAATCCAAATATATATCTATTTCGTTTTTATTATCAGTGTGCCAAATCAGGCTTATTTTATTGTCAAATATGTCGTAAACGGAATTGGTTTTTCCTGTTTCAATCATTTCTTGAGGTATTTCATTGAGTTTGATGAGATATGGAAGAATGTTGGTACTTTGGGAAAAATTCCAGGATGAAGAATATCTTATGATAGTGTTTAAAAACCATGTTAATTGTTCTGAATTTTTATTTAGTTTGTATTTTAACATAGCTTTGGAATAACCGTTCATGGCACCAACGGAAAGTACACCGATTATGGCTAAAACACCAAGCATTTCGACCATACTTCGTCCGATTTGATTTAATTTCATTTAAAACTCTCCTGAATAAAAATATATAAACGTGGTTTTAAACGAAATCATAAACCGTTTTTTTTTTGCAACTTTAAATGTTTTTTGTTTAAATTAATCCCATTTTTTGCGCAGTGATAACAGCTTGCGTACGGTTGTTGACTTTTAGGGAGCGGAGCAGGGCGTTGATGTGCAATTTGACGGTTGCTTCGGAAACCCCCATTTCATAAGCAATCTGCTTGTTGGATTTTCCTTCGGCTATTAAATCTAATACTTGCGATTGGCGGTTGGTTAAAGTTTTGCTGCGGCGGTTGTTGTTTGAAAATTCCGAATTGTTTTCAACTAATGCCGGAGGTATATAAATTCCACCTTCCACAATGAGTTTGAGGGCGTTGTGCATTGTTTGGGATTCCAGGCGTTTGGGAATATAGCCTTTAATACCGCTTTGTAAAATTTTACGAATTTGGCGCATATCTTCCGATGCGGATATAACAATAATATTTATCTCATCTGATTTTTGCTTCAGGATTTTTATTCCCTCTTCCCATTGCATGTCCGGCATATCCAAATCCACAATTATCATGTCCAAATCCACTTCTTTTTCCAAAATTTTTAATGCTTGAGAAAAAGATGAGGCTTGCATCAATACAACATCGGGGTTGATTTTTTCCAAACGTGAGGATAATTCATCTCTGAACAAAGCATGGTCGTCCGCAATAAGAATTTTCATTTCAAACCTCCTTTATTGATAGGCAAACGTATAAAAGTTACTTTTGCGCTTGTTTGCAGATATAATCGTGCTTACAGGCATTTAAAGTCCGGTTGGCTAAAAAATATAGATAGGCGTATTTTTTAGAAAAGTTCGTTTAAGTATTCGGTTCAAGTTCAATATATTCCACACCGGCTTCTTTGAACATTTGTGCGGAATATTCGAGTTTATCGCGCCAAGTTCCTTTGGGCGTGTTTTCATCAATAATAACTTTATTGGTGATGACCATTTTGATGCCGGCTTGAATAATGGCGCGGGCGCAATCGGTGCAAGGAGCATGGGTGGCGTACATAATACAGCCTTTTAAAGAAGTTCCAGTCAGACAGGCATTATATACGGCATTGCGTTCGGCATGTTCAAAAAAGTCATATTTTGTCGGACGTTCCATTCGTTCGGGAATATTATCGTCAACACCTCTGACCAGTCCGTTGTAGCCGGTTGCCCGGATTTCGCGGTCGGGACCGACAACAACAGCACCGGTTTTGGTTGACGGGTCTTTTGACCAGGATGCCACTAAAAAAGCCATTTCCATAAAACGACGGTGCCATTTGTCAGAAAACATTTTACAACTCCTTTTTTATTCAGCCATGTTAAGTATATTGAAAATTAAAATTATGACAATAGAAATAATAAATTTTATAACAGGTTGGGCTTGACAAGCGGTTAAAAATATCTCAAGTTATGTGCAGTGTTTATAATATTTAAGGAGAGAAAAATGAGTGCCATTATTGATATTCACGCCCGCGAAATTTTAGATTCACGCGGCAATCCGACGGTTGAAGCCGATGTTGTGCTGCAAAGCGGCGCTTTTGGCCGCGCAGCGGTTCCGTCCGGCGCTTCTACCGGTGTTCATGAAGCGGTGGAATTGCGTGACGGTGATAAAAAACGCTATATGGGCAAAGGTGTCGAAAAAGCAGTAGCCAACGTTAATGATACGATTTATGACGCTTTGGCCGGGTTGGAAGCCGAAGATCAAATCAGTATTGATAAAACAATGATTGAACTTGATGGTACGGAAAATAAAGGAAAACTCGGCGCTAACGCCATTTTGGCGGTTTCTTTGGCCGTTGCCAAAGCACAAGCCGAAGAGGCCGGTTTGCCGTTGTATCGTTATTTGGGTGGCACAATGGCGCGTACTTTGCCGGTGCCGATGATGAATATTGTTAACGGTGGTCAACATGCCGATAATCCGATTGATATTCAAGAATTTATGATTATGCCGGTTTCCGCCGGTTCGGTTAAAGAAGCCGTACGTATGGGTTCGGAAATTTTCCATACTTTGAAAAAGAATTTAAAAGCTGCCGGACACAACACCAATGTCGGCGACGAAGGCGGTTTTGCACCGAATTTGAAATCGGCCGAAGAGGCTTTGTCTTTTATTGTAAAGTCCATTGAAGATGCTGGATATAAGCCGGGTGATGATGTGGTTTTGGCTATTGATGCCGCTTCTTCCGAATTTTACAAAAACGGCAAATATGAAATGACCGGTGAAGGAAAATCATATACCAATGCTCAAATGGTCGAGTTTTATAAAAACCTGTGCAGCCGTTTCCCGATTTTCTCAATTGAAGACGGTATGGCCGAAGATGATTGGGAAGGTTGGAAAATGTTGACCGATGCTTTGGGCGATAAAGTTCAACTGGTCGGTGATGATTTGTTTGTGACGAATCCGAAACGCTTGGCAATGGGTATTGAGAAAGGCGTTGCCAACTCAATTTTGGTTAAAGTCAATCAAATCGGTTCTTTGACCGAAACCTTGAAAGCGGTTGATTTGGCTCAACGCAATAAATATACGGCGGTTTTGTCGCATCGTTCGGGTGAAACCGAAGATACCACGATTGCCGATATTGCGGTTGCTACCAACTGTGGTCAGATTAAAACCGGTTCGATGTCAAGAACCGACCGTATGGCAAAATACAACCAGCTGATTCGTATTGAAGAAGAACTTGGTGATATGGCGGTTTATGCCGGAAAATCTATTTTGAAAAAATAAGATTTTAATTTTATGTTGAAAATATCCGGGGCAAAAATTGCTCCGGATATTTTTTTAACAGTATATCTATGAAAAATTGATTGAGAACCGGAACAGATGTTTTTATACTTCTGACAGAGATTTTGTTAACGGGAATAAAAATGGAAAATCCTAAGTTTATACATTTGCGCGTTCATACCGCCTATTCTTTATCGGAAGGCGCCATCCAAGTTCCGGCACTTATTCATAAATTGAAAGAAAACAATATTCCGGCGGTTGCCATAACCGACAGCGGTAATATGTTCGGCGCGAAAGCTTTTTCCAAATACGCATCGGAAAACGGTATCAAACCGATTTTAGGATGTCAGTTTTATGTTCGTAATCCGGATGCCGATGATTTGTTGCGCACTAAAGGTAAAGAAGTCAAAAGAGATAAACTTATTTTATTGGTGATGAATGCTGCCGGTTACGATAACATCATGAAATTGATGAAAAGATTTTATCTTGACAACACGGCAAACGGCGATGATCCACAGCTTAATTATACTGATTTGGAAGAATTAAACGAAGGGTTAATCGCTCTGACGGCGGGAGCGGAGGGGGCAATCGGAAGGTTGTTGCTGGAGAATCGTCCGGCGGAAGCTGAGCAAATGCTGCAAAAATTGTTGCAAATTTTTGGTCAAGACAATCGGCTTTATATGGAAATTTCGCGAATCGGTCTGGTTGAAGAACAACAAACGGAACAAAGTTTTATTGATTTGGCATATAAATACAATGTTCCGCTGGTGGCAACCAACGAAGTTTTCTTTTTTGATGCGGATATGTATGAAGCACATGACGCATTAATATGTATTGCTGCCGGCGAATATCTGGCAAATGAAAACCGTAAAAGATATTCGCCGAACAATCGTTTTCGTTCGGAAAACGAAATGCTTGATTTGTTCAAGGATTTGCCGGAAGCAACAATGAACACTGTTCAAATTGCGAAAAGATGCAATTTCTTATCGGAAAAAGTTAAACCGTTGTTGCCGATTTTTGAATGTCCGGACGGTAAAACCCAAGATGAATATATTACCGAAGAAGCGCACAAAGGTTTGGCCGAACGTATGGAAAAGCATGTTTATTTTGAAGGCATGACGGCCGAACAAAAGGCCGAAATCGACAAGAAATATTATGACCGGCTGGAATATGAATTAAGCGTTATTAAAAGAATGGGGTTTCCAGGGTATTTTCTTATCGTTTCGGATTTTATCCGTTGGTCAAAAACCCATGGTGTTCCGGTCGGGCCGGGACGAGGTTCGGGTGCCGGTTCAATAGTGGCGTGGTCTTTGAAAATTACCGAACTGGACCCGATAAAACTTGATTTGTTGTTTGAACGTTTCTTAAATCCGGATCGTGTTAATATGCCGGATTTTGACGTGGATTTTTGCCAGGAAAACCGCTTTAAGACGATTGAGTATGTGCAAAACAAATATGGTTTTGACCATGTGGCGCAAATCATTACTTACGGTAAACTGCAATCAAAACAGGTTATCCGCGATGTGGCGCGGGTTTTGCAAATTCCTTATGCTCAGGCGGACAAGATTTCAAAAATGATACCGAATCCGGTGCAGGGCAAAAATGTTTCTTTGCAAGAATCGCTTGACACGGTTCCCGAATTGGAAGAAATGCGGCAAAAAGATCCACAAGTCAACAAGTTGTTTGATATAGCCATGAAACTCGAGGGGTTGTACCGACATTCGGGCGTTCATGCCGCCGGCGTGGTTATCGGCGACCGTCCTCTCGACCAGCTTGTGCCGCTTTATAAAGATCCGAAGGCGGATATGCCGGTAACGCAATATGATATGAAATATGTGGAAGAAACCGGTTTAATCAAGTTTGACTTTTTGGGTTTGAAAACCCTAACCGTTATCAAAAAAGCGGTGGATTGGATTAAGAAAGTTCAAGGCGTGGATTTGGATATTGATTCTGTGCCGCTGGATGATAAACCGACATATGAATTGATGCAGCGTGGCGATACGGCGGCGGTGTTTCAGTTTGAATCTTCAGGTATGAAAGATGTGCACAAACAAATCAAACCGGACCGGTTTGAAGATTTAATTGCCATTGTTTCACTTTATCGCCCCGGACCGATGGACAATATTCCGACGTATATCAAACGTAAACACGGCGAAGAGGAAATTACGTATTTGCATCCGAGCTTGGCGCCGATTTTGGATGAAACATACGGAATTATGGTTTATCAGGAACAAGTTATGAATATTGCTCGCGCTCTGGGTGGCTATACAATGGGTGAGGCTGATAAACTGCGTAAAGTTATGGGTAAAAAGCAACGGGAAGAAATTCCCAAGCAACGGGAGAAATTCACCAAAGGCGCCATTGCCAACGGAATTTCCGAAGATGTGGCCAAAAGCATTTTTGATCAGATGGAAAAATTTGCCTCATACGGTTTTAATAAGTCGCACGCGGCGGCATACTCTTTGATTTCTTATCAAACAGCGTATCTGAAAGCGCATTATCCGGTGGAATTTATGTGCGCGGTGATGGATTTGGATATGACAAACACCGATAAATTGGCATTTTTCACATCTGAATGCAAGGCCTCAGGTATTGAAATCATAAAACCGGATATTAATAAATCTAATGCCGATTTTAAAGTTGAAGACGGAAAAATCCGCTATGCGTTGGGGGCTATTAAAGGCGTGGGTGAAGCTTATATGCGCGGGATTGTCGAGGAACGGGATAAAAACGGTTTGTTTAAAGATATGTCCGATTTTTGCCATCGGGTTGATTTTAAGTATGTTAACCGTAAACAACTGGAGAATATTATAAAAGCAGGGGTGTTTGACAGTCTTGAAAACAATCGTGCTAAATTGTTTGAGAACATCGATGTTATTATGCGCAATGTTTATGCCGCAACGGAAGTTAAGACAAGTGAGCAGAAATCTTTGTTCGGTGCAGAAGAATTATCAACCAAAATCAAATTCAGAGAAATTGCCGAATGGCCGTATCTGGAAAGATTGCGCTATGAGGCGGAAGCCATCGGATTTTATTTGTCGGCGCATCCGTTGGATATTTATGCCGACAGTATGAAAAAACTCGGGGCTAAAAACAGTGTGGAAGTTTTGCAAAACATTAAAGCGGGAGACAGCATCAAAGCAAACATTGCCGCTTGTGTCGAAAGTTTTCAAAAACGTCTCAGTAAATCCGGTAATAAGTATGCTTTTGTAGGGTTATCAGACACAACAGGGTCTTTTGAGGCTTTGCTTTTTTCCGAAGGTCTTATCAAATATGAAGAAGTTTTGAATTCAGGCGTTCCGGTTTTGGTTAAATTAACGATAGATAAACAAAGCGAAGACGCGAATCCGCGAATCATGATAAATGCGGTCAAAACTTTAGACGAAGCTATCGCCGAACAGGCAAAAGGTCTGATTATCAATATTACAAATATCGATGCCGTAGCGGCGGTTAAGGACATTTTGCAAAAGGATAAACAAGGTGCAAATAAAATATATATTGTTCCGGAAATTACCGATTGGGATGTGCGGATTGAATTGAGCGGCGGTTATGCTTTTTATGATGTTAATTTGATAAGCAAAATAAGGGCTGTTCCCGGAGTTTCAAGCGTGAAGGAGATTTAGAATGCCAAAAGATAAGGTTGATGGTGAAAAAAAATATTCGGTCGTAAAATCTTTGATTTATCCATTGTGGAATATTTCGGATAATCTGGAAAGATTTTTGTTGTGCGGCGGTTTGTTTGCGCTGGTTTTAACGCTTTTGTCCTATATTTTTAATCAAACATATTTATGTGTTTTTAATCCGGATGCGGCAAAGCAGCTTTATTGCGACAGTTCTTATTTATATGTTTTTTATTTTGTGCTTAAGTTAATACTTTGCTCCTGCTTTATTACGGTGTGGCATTATCTTGCCGTTCATCAGACGCTTGCAGAAAATGTTTATGTGCATCTTTTGCGGAATTGGAAAAATTTTTGTAAAGATTTTTGTTTGTTCTTGATTTTTATTGTACTAAACCTTATTCCGGCAATTTCCGGAATAGTGCTTTTGTTCAGAGAACCTAACCCGGTATGGCAGATTGAGTTGTTGTTTTTTACATTTGTTGGTCTTGGTTTTGTCGTTCCGTTTGTTTTAATGCGTTTTTACGCGCTTTTTGCCGAATCTTTGGACGCAGATGGTTTTTGTGATTGTTTTTTGCTCTGGCGGCAAAAGACGGGATTGGTTTGGCGCAATACTGCCGGATATGGTTTTAAAATTGTTTTTTCAACGGCGCTGCTTTTTATATTGATTTTGGTTTTTATTTTAAGCGTCAATACGACTTTTAGAAACATCAGCAATATATCAATATCATTGCAATTTTATGATTTTATTGCAGAATTTGTTTTTAACTTTGTAACTTTGTTGATTTTTGCTTTGGTTGTTAATTTTATGGAAGCGCAAAGGTCGCAAATTTTAACGGAAAAAGATTAAATAAAAAATCCCGGTATATTAAACCGGGATTTTTTATCACTTTAAAGATTCGTTGAATTCTGCTATTCTTTTGTAAGAATAGCAGTTACAGGCTTGATTTTCCATTTCCTTTCCGCAATAAGGGCAACAGAGTTTGCCGTTGATTGTTTGTTGGGTCGGAAATTTTCCGTCATAATGAACGAAAATATAAGCCGGTCGACCGTCCAAGAGCTTAATCTCTTTGAGATGTCTTGGTATTACATTTGTGCACATATCTCGAAAATTTAAATAATATCGTCATAATAAAACTTATGTGCTCATTGTATGTTTTTTTGATAGTATGTAAAGATTTATATATTTAAAAACACAGATTTTTATCAAAACCTGAAATATTTTGATTTTTGGTATTGTATTTATTTATAAAATTGGTAATCTGTTGTCGATTTTTAATGTTAAAATTTTATAAGGTGCCGACAGATGTTAGATATAAAATTTATTATTGACAACATTGATACAATTAAAGAAGGTTTGCAAAAAAAAGGTTATTCCAAAGAAGATTTGGATATTGACGGACTCGTTGCATTATACAAAGATATTACAAAATTAAAAACTTCATCGCAGGCTCTGGCAGAAGAGAAAAACAAACTCAGCAATTCGATAAAAGCAGCCAAGCCCGAGGAACGTCAGGAAATTATTAACAAAAGCAAAGCCTTGGGTGAAGAGCTGAAAAAAGAAATGGAAAAATTGAATGCCGAGCAGGAAAAATTTAGCTTGCTGGAATTTAAAATGCCGAATATGCCGTCGCCCGAAAGCCCGGTCGGACCTGATGACAGCGGTAATGTCGTGCGTCGCAAAGTAGGCGATGTTCCGCATTTTGATTTTAAACCGCGCGATCACATAGAATTGATGGAAATAAATGATTGGTCGGAAATGGAAAGAATTGCCAGAGTTTCCGGTTCCAGAACGTATGCAATAAAAAACGATTTGGCAAAGTTGGAGTTGGCAATGCATATGATGGTTTTGGATAAATTGCGGACAAACGGTTTTACGATTATTACCGTACCGTCGATTTCCAAGGAAAAGCCGTTGTATGGTCAAGGGTATCTGCCATTCTCGCGTGATGAAATTTATTATATGCCCGAAGATGATATATATTTGTCAGGTACGGCAGAATTAATCTTAAATTCTTTGCGCGCCGATGAAATTTTACAAGAAAACGAATTGCCGATTTTATATGCCGGATTTTCGCCGTGTTTTCGTAGAGAAGCCGGCGCGGCCGGAAAAGACACGCGCGGATTGGTTCGTGTTCATCAATTTATGAAAACCGAACAGTTTGTCATTTGCAAAAACGATATTTCCGAAAGCGAAAAATGGCATAAAAAATTGTTGGCTATTTCGGAAGAAGTTTTGCAGGATTTGGAACTTCCGTATCAGGTTTTGGAGGTTTGCACCGGAGATATGGGCGCGCCTAAATATCGTCAGTATGATTTGGAAGCATGGGTTCCCAGCCAGAATTGTTATCGGGAAACACATTCTTGTTCAAATATTACCGATTGGCAAGCCAGAAGAACAAATTTGCGCTATCGCGACAATGCCGACGGTAAAGTTAAATTCGCCCATACCTTGAATAATACCGGAATCGCCACGCCGCGTGCGTTGGTACCGTTTATTGAAAATCATCAAAACGAGGACGGTTCGGTTAATATTCCGGTAAAATTACAGCCATATATGGGCGGCAAACAGCGTATCGGCAAAGATTTGTAGGTTATTCGCCATCTCTTGAGTTATGTCTTTAATGATTTATTTTAAGGCATAAAGGGGTTTCATTGATGCTGAAGACGGATTTAAATATTAAAGGCTTGAAAGCCGCGGTTTTTGACTGGGATAACACATTGGCCGAAAGCCGCAGTACGCTTGTTTATGCCATTAATCAGATTCTGCCGCAATATGGTTTGGAAAATTGGGATAAGGTAAAAGATAAAAGAGATAATAATTTATCATTCAAAGATAATTTTTCCAGAATTTTCGGCGACAAAGCCGAAGAAGCTTATGCCAAATATTCGGAGGTTTATCTAAAAAATGTTGATAAAATGATTGACACTTTTCCGAAAACACATGAAACATTGAATTTTTTTAAAAAAAATCATGTTGCCGTAATGATAATGACCAACAAAGACAGAGTTTTACTTAATCATGAACTTCCTTTGTTGTTTAATCCGAAAATTTTTGACAATATCGTTTGCGGACACGAAGCAAAGGAGGACAAACCGTTTGCCGGACATTTGATATGGACGGTCAAAGATATTTTGAAACCACAGGAAATCAATCAAACAACCGTATGGGTTATCGGCGACAGCCCGATGGACAGTTGTTGCGCCCATGCTGCCGGCGCCCGTTCCATACGTATCGGTAAATCCATCTGGGGAGATGAAGAAAACAAAACAGATGATATTTGCTTTTTTGATTCCTTTGTGGATTTTTATCAGAGTTTGCTTTTATCAAATCTAAAATAGGTTACATTAAAAACAAGAGAATTGTTTGTAATGTAATAGTCATGGCGTTAAATAATAACAAAGAACAATATTTAAAAATTTTAAAAAAAACAATTTTAGCAGTGATATTGCTCATAATTGTAATCGTTAATGCTGTTAAATTTAATAATCTTATAGCTACAAATCCGCAAAAAATTACGGAATATCAAGCTCCGGTCGATATTTATGCGCAACTGCGAAATCCGCGTTTGGCGGTTACGTATTATGATTTGGCAGAAAAGAAACCTAAAATTGTTATTTTGCCATATCAGAAATTTATTCAGTCAATGCAAAAATTTGATGCGGATAATGTGAGAAATAAAGCCGTCTGGATACAAAATAAATTTAAAATATCGGAAGATTTTTCGTTATGGGGTGATGTCGCGGAAACGGTGTTTTATCAGAAGATTTCGCAAAAACAAAAAGAATATTTGAAATCTTTTGCGGAAAAACCGGATAATGTGTTGATATTTGTAGAAGATGTCAATGATAAGGAAAGCTCGGAAGCTTTAAGCGCTGCCGAATATATTGCGACAAAACTAAATTTATTGCCGGTAACAAAAAATTTGTTGAAAGAAAAAGATATTGTTTTGGATAAGAGCGTTGTTAAAAATAATTACGGATTGCGGGAACAGTACGAAAATTTGCATTCGTTTGTTAATGATTATAAAGAACCTTTGATAACATTAATTTCACAAGCCAAACAACACAAAAAAGTCGAAAAATCTTTTTATGAAAATAAAAAACATTTGTTTGATAAAGCGGCGGTTTTGGTTTTGGCGCTTGATGAAAAGATGGGTGTTGTTGAAAAATTTGGCTCAACGGATTTTAACAACTCTGTTGCCCAAGGGATTTATGCCGGAGTTTCTTCCGCTCAAAAAGCAATGCCCGCCGCCGATATTAAGGTTTTTATTTTAACCGAAAAAAGCCGGGCTGAAAATTATGCGACCGAAACGGATTTTAAAAATGTTTTAAAAGAAGGGGATGGCGTTATTGTGGAATATGGCAACAGAACGGGCTTTTTGCCGCCGTTTTTTTGGTATTTGTATCCGAACAAGCAAGAATTTGTTAAACAATTAAAATTAGAATCGGGGTTAAGTCCGGATTATTGGTCAGAGCAAATCAACGTTTATTATTTCAAAGCGGTGGAGATTGTCTATTATGAAAATTGACGGATATGAATTGAATTACAGCGAAGAAGAGCTTGATGTGATGTTAAATCAACAAACTCGGCCGGTAGAATTGATATCTAAAGATTTTGAAGGGTATAAAAACCTTTCCGAAAATGACAAGAAGGCAATCGAGCATTTGGTTAATGCCGCCAACATTATCAATGATGTTGCTTTGGAACAGGACAATCCCTTGAATCTTAAAATAAAAGAGGGATTGGAAAGGGCTTCTTTGCGGAGTTCTCACGCAGAAAAAGCGTTGGATTTGTTTCATTGTATAAACGGGGTTATCGGATTTAACGGCATAGACCGGGAACCTGTCCGTATTGTTAAAGAAGCGGCGCTTTTACCCGGAAGGAATTTTTATCCGGATGATTTGAGCGTGGAGGAATTTCATCGTATTTTATTGACCATGGGTGAACGTGGTGAAATTGATGAAATCAGAAAAATTTTATCTTCCAGAACTATGGTTCGACGAGCCGGAGATGTCTTGAAAGCTATTGATTATACTGAATATTTTTCGGAAGCTTTTTCGGAAATCGCAAATGAGTTGGAGGCGGCGGCTTATTATTGCACAGAATCTGAGTTTAAAGAATATCTTGGGTGGCAAGCACAAGCTTTGCTGCAAAACAATCCGGACATGGATATGTTGGCGGATAAACATTGGGCAAAATTGCAGGACACCTGTTTGGAATTTACGATTTCCAGAGAAAATTATGAAGATGAAATTACGGGAACGGTTTTTGATAATCCGGAAATTATTAAATTACTGGGAAAATATAATATAAAAGTGGTTGCCAAAGACACGCTCGGGTGTCGGGTCGGGATTGTTAATCGGGAAGAAACCGAAAAAATTTTGTTATCAAAGAAGATGTTGCCGGAATTAGCCAAATGGATGCCGTATAACAATTATTATACGCAAAGCAGCGTTGCGGAAGAAGATTTGAAACAATCAATGGTTGATGTCGATTTGATAGCTTTAACCGGAGATTACGCAATGTGCCGCGGCGGTATTACAGCGGCGCAAAACTTGCCAAACAACGATAAAATAGCCGTTCAGACCGGAGGCGGCAGGCGCAACGTTTATCATCGTCAGGTGCGCTTTAGCAGAGATGAGGAAAGATATAAAAAGCTTTTGGAACAACTGGTTGATCCGGCGTTGCACCCTTATGTTGATAAATCAAAAGTGATTGTTTTTGTTATCGGTCATGAAAATGGTCATTCTTTGGGTCCGGGCAGCGATTATCAGAATTCGCTCGGCATGTATAAACATATTATTGAAGAGCATAAGGCTAATGTTGTTTCCATAGCCTCAATCGCAGAAGCCGCAAAAAAAAGGGCGGATTTTGACCGAGAAACGTTGCGAAAAATTTACGCTTCATGGATTGTCGGAAATTTGTTTTTAAGAGCCAAACCGATGTTGTCGCAGCCCCACAGGGTCGCTGATTTGATAGAATTTAATTATTTGTTGGAAAGTAAAGCATTGTGGTTTGATGATCGAAAAAAACTGCATATAGATTTTGATATTATTAATATGTGTATGTATAAGCTTTTGGAAAAGACGATTGAAGTTCAACTTTCCAAGTCGGTAGAAGCAGCCAGTGAATTTATTAATCGTTGGGCAACATGGGGCGAGTGGTCGCGTCATATTGCCGAAATTCAAAAGTCGCTGGGGGTAAAACCTTATATAAAGATAATATCGCATTTTTAAGGAAAAAGAGGAGGAAAAATGTTTGGTAACTTGGTATACGGCAAATTTTCATTAAAAGAAACTTTTTGGAAATTTGGGGTGTTGGGTGTTTTTTTCTGCACCTTGATTACAAAAATTTTTAAAACATTTTTGTTGCAGAAATTAAACGGCATGACAATAAGCTATTATTATACCCATTATTTCTCACCGTTAAATATGGATAATATGATATTGTTTTTGACAATCGGATATTTTGTTTGTTTGCTGGCTTTAGCGCTTTATTCGATTATGGTTTTGTTCGGTGTGTGGCGGAGTTCGGCCGAATATGATAAAAGCGTTTGGATGCGTCATATTGCCAGGATTTTGACGCTTTTAATCGTGTATTGCGGGTTAAAATTTGTGTTATAAAGGATTGATTATGAAAAAATTTGTTTTTTTACTTTTACTGTGTGTCGGTGGCTGTGTTGTTGCCGGCGATTTTCCGGAAAATAGAAACCGGTTGCATAGTATGGGCAACGACAGCGCTTATTGTGATAAAAATCCGGATAAATGCGTTAAGGGCGTTCCATGGTAGAAAAAGGCGGAAAATCCGCCTTTTTTACTGTTTTTCATATTTTTTTTTGTCATATAAAAATTTAATAATTCCCAACGGCAGACACAAAGCGTAAAGCCCGGTCATAAAGCCAAGCGTCAGCCACGGTTGCGTCAGCATAAAATGAATAAACAGCACAACAAACAGCATTAAAGGCAACAACATATATGTTTGCACTTTGAGCTTTTTTAGTGAAATCGTCGGGATGCGGCTGACCATTAAAAAGGCTATGATAAACATGGAAATGCTGCAAAAAGCATCCGAGCGCAAAAATTGTTCGGTTTGCGGAATACCAAAACTGATGAGAATCGGCATCATGGCAAGAGCTGCCGCTGCCGGAGCCGGAACTCCGACAAAGTAATGACTCCAATATTCCGGTTGATCATCTTCTTCAAGCATTGTGTTAAAACGAGCCAGGCGCATGGCCATGCCCATGGCAAACAACAAGCAGAAAAACCAGCCGAATTTGGGTAAGTCAAACAAAGTCCATTGATATATCAAAATTGCCGGCGCAACGCCGAAACTGACAAAATCGGACAGCGAATCGAGCTCTGCTCCGAATTTGGAAGACGCTTTTAAAAATCTGGCAACCCGGCCATCCAAACCATCAAATACAGCGGCCAAAAAAATACAAAGAACAGCTTTGACCCAATCATCCAAGATGGCGTAACGAATGGATGTAACACCGGAACACAAAGCCATCATGGTGAGAATGTTTGGCACTAATTTGCGGAAAGGGATTTCGTTAAGCCGTTGTTTTGAAAGACGAATTTTGTCGTTGATGTTGTTGATGTGTTTTATTTTATCAAACTTTTTCATTTGATGGCTCCTTCAACATGCGGTGTTTCGGATTTTAGATTAGCCAAGATTGTTTCGCCGGCAACCATCGTTTGACCGACACAAACTTGCGGTTCAATATCGGTTGGCAAATAAACATCCAGACGAGAGCCAAAACGAATATGGCCAAATCTTTCACCGGCTTGATATTGTTGTCCGTCTTTGGCATAACAGATAATCCGGCGGGCAACCAAACCGGCAATTTGCACGAAAGCAATTTCTTTACCGCATTCGGTGCGCATGGCAAGCAGTTGTCTCTCATTGTCTTTGCTGGCTTTATCAAGCGTGGCATTAAAAAATTTGCCCTTAATATAAGCTTTTCTGATGATTTTTCCGGACGCCGGCGCGCGGTTAACATGAACATTAAACACGCTCATGAAAATACTGATACGGTTGAAGGTCTTGTTGTTTAGACCTAATTCTTCGGGGCCGGTAACACGGGTAATCATTTGTACGATGCCGTCGGCGGGAGAAACCACAACGTCTTTGACTTGCGGTGTTACACGATCCGGATCACGGAAGAAGTAATAACACCAAACGGTCAGAACAAGTCCAATCAGACCCAAAGGCAGCCAGATTATTGCCAGCAACGCAGTTACTGCAGCAAAAATGCTGATAAAACGCCACCCGTCATTGTTAATGTTAGGAAATATATACCTTTGGAAGGAAAGATTAATATTTTTCATAAAGAATACCTTTCAATAAAAATGCCGAAACGCTGTTTCTGTCGCATTTAGTTAATGTTTATGGATTGTATCCAAAATCAGAACATCATAATTTTATAAAAAATACAAGTTTTATCTTGCATTTATGAAATTATATAGTTATAAACTACTTTGTAAAAAGTATGCGCTTGTGGCGGAACAGGTAGACGCTGCAGACTTAAAATCTGTTGGGAGCAATCCCGTGCCGGTTCGATTCCGGCCTAGCGCACCATTAGAGAAATCAAGGCTTTGCAGGAAATCGGCAAAGCCTTTGTTTTTGGGCGAAAGGGGAATCTGTCCCTAATCTGTCCCTAATTTTCATATTAAAAGTAATTAAAAAGGATTAAAAGAAAGCCCCGAAAATCGGGGCGGTTGGGGGGAAATAAAGGGCAAGTTTTAAGACCTTTTTTGATGCGGGTAATTTGCTGTTCGGCGCTGTTGCGCACGGCCTTTTCTTAGTCGTCAATTTGGATAGTTTCCGTCGTATAGGTATTGACAAATTTAATCAAATCATCTACACTTATATTGTTACCGCTGGAAACTGCGGATTTATCCGCGGTGAGATTGCCAAAGGCATCTACGGCGGTATTTTTTCTGCCCACTTTCAAATCATACGCGGCCAAATCAGTACCGCCATTGTTTTCAATTTCAATATCGGCAAGCTCCAGCCTTTTGTCGGTCATTTTCTTAACCATTATTTTGACCGTAAACGTTTCGCCAGCTGTTATATTCGGGGTCGGGTTCTTTAGACTCTCGTGAAATACACGGCTGCTTTCAGCCGCCCGTTGTTCAAATTCGTTAAAAAATTCGCAAACGTTCTTTAATCGGCAAAAAAGTTTTGTCGGCGGCCGGTTCAACAATGTTTCCAAACGGCATTTGCGCAATCAACTTCCAGCTATCGGGCAGATTCCATTCTTTTTTTACGGCATCATCAATCAACGGATTATAGTGTTGCAGATTTGCGCCGATGTTTTGTTCAATCAACATAGTCCAGATCGCAAATTGCAACATACCGTTTGCCTGTTGCGACCAAATCGGAAAGTTTTCTTTATATAAAGGAAAATCCTGCTGTAATTTTTGAATAGTTTGCTCTTCTTCAAAGTAAAGTATCGTGCCGTATGCGGCGGCAAAAGACTCGATTTTATTCTCGGTTGCGGGAAATTTGTCGGCAGGGACAATTTTTTTCAAGCATTCTTTGGTAATGTCCCAAAGTTTTTGGTGATTGACGCCCAAAAGCAAAACGACCCTGGCGGATTGCATGTTAAAAGCGCTGGGGGTGTTTTGGATGATTTGTTCCAGATGTTTAATCAATTCGGCATTTTTAATAGATAAATTTTTGCCGAGTTTGTAAAACGAACGGCGTTTAGAAATTAGTTTTATAAAATCATTTTCCATGGTATTTCTCCTTAACTATCCTTAAAAATAAGTTTTTTTTATTAATATTCAATAAATGCTGCCGCTAAATGACTTTTTAAAAAATATGACAAAGAGTGTTGACAAAATATATAAAGAGGAGTACTTTGAAAACGGTTTTCTATTATTAATCACTAATTCTTATCAAGATGAAGAAAAATATTTTTTCAAACGGCATTATCGCCGTTATCAATGAGCGGAGTGTTTACACAGTTGCAGCAACCGTGAAAGTCGGACACATTAACGAGCCTAAGCTCGGGATAGCGTCGGTGTATGAAAAGATTCTGATGCTTCAGAATCCAGATGTTCAAACCGTCTATGGCGGAACAATCACCTCGTATTTAACAGGTGGGGCAACCAAAGAAGAAGCCTTTGAAAGGATTGCAGAATTGGCAAACCTTATCAAGAAACCGATTCTTTCGGAAGAATTGTTGAACGACGCGGTAACGGATATTATCCGCCACACGCGTGACAGAAATGTTTTGCCGCGACGCCAGTTGAAATTGCTGTACAAACATACGGCATTCAACGGGCATCAAGTTTGGGATACCGATGCCTATATCAAATCGCTTTTGAGCATCACGGTAGCGGATTTGCAAAATCTGCACGATACTTATTACACCGGCAGAAACCTGGTGGTAAGCTTCAGCGGAAAGGCAGAGACAAAAGAAGTTTTGTCATTGCTGGAAAAATCGTTTGCCGATATTCCGGCCGGAGAAACTCAAAAAGTAAATCTTCCGGAGTATACGGGAGGATATCGTGAACTTGAGGTTGAGGAGCCGCGGTTTAACCGCGTGTTGCTTGGCTGGGATGTGACCGGTCTTTCGAATGTGGCAGAAGCCAATGTGCTGATGTCTATGCTTGCCGGGCGACTTGATCGGTCGTTTGTCGACTCAGGCATAGACGCGACCACGGAAGTCAAAATCGCCGGTTATTATGGCTGTCGAACTTTGCGGATTGCTGCCGAATGCGCGGTTTCATTTGAAATGAACCGTATGCTGGATGTTATTTGCCGCAACATCAGCCGACTTAAAAATGAGTTGGCATCTGACCGTCGGATGGAAACATCCCGAAATGCGGCAATGACCGAGAAACTGTTTAAGTTCGGTGATCCGGAAGCGGCGGCAGTTGAGATTGCGTGGCAACTGTTGCGTCACGGTGAAATGTATGACGTGACGAACAGAATAACTGCCACTTGGCAGGTGTCTGCCCGCGATGTTCAGGACATCGCTAGAGACATATTCTCTCAGCCGTTTACATGTGTAATATACGGTAAGAAGCCGTATTACAATGAAAATGAGCTGATTGAAAAGATGAAGTAACTCTGCTTTGCATAATTTTTCTTAAGGGGGTTCGCTGTGAAGCGCGCCTCCTTTTTTGTGTTCTGAAACTTTTATACTAAAGTTTTTATGTCGTGTGCATGAATTTACGATTTCATGGAAGTTTTTCTTCAAATATTCT
The DNA here is from genome assembly GCA_944391395.1 of uncultured Alphaproteobacteria bacterium. GTDB lineage: Bacteria > Pseudomonadota > Alphaproteobacteria > RF32 > CAG-239 > CAAFZY01. The sequence continues at coordinate 2,102 of CALXTI010000004.1, read as the reverse complement.
TAACGCAGTCGTTGCCGGTTCAGTCGTTTTTCATATGTTGATTTTTGCTTTGAAAGAAAACATTTTTGAGATGTTTATATTCACGGATAAAAATCCATGAAGTCGAGCAAAACAAAAGGCTCTGAGATTTTTCTCAACGCCTTATTTTTAATGGTTGCGCTTTTAAGCCAAAGTGAGAAAAAATATAAGAAATAACACCCTGATTTTGCATAATATTAAAAAAATATCAAACCCTTACCCTAAATCCACTACTTCAGACCTTCAAAATCTTAAGACATGGTCTGTGTTTCCATATGCGATTTATTTTCAGCAACTTGCAGGTTCTTAGTAATATCTATAAAGAAATCCTTACTCCACAGGTCTAATTTATGGGGTTCGACAATAAATGGCAAAACATCTTGTTTGGCTTGCTCATAATTAATCATCTCAAATCGCTCTTTAAGCATTTCTTGAAGTTTCCCTAATGTCAACGTTTCACCGCTTTTCCAAGCACTGGAATCTTTCAGCCTTGACTGCAAATGCGGCAGATTAACCTTTGCCTGCCGTGAGAGATAAAATACATAGTCATATAAATCCCGTCCCTTAACCCGATTTTTCCATGAACGGCAAATAACAGCATGAATTTTTCCGGCAAACAGAGAAGACATGTCGTAAAGCTTAACCTGATACGGTGACGGCAACAGCCGATATTTATTTTCAAGCTGTGCAAAAGCCGGCGGATTGGTATCAACTTCAAACTTTATTTTTATAACTTCTTCGGGATTAATGCTAATATTCTGAACATCATAGATGCTCAAAATATGTTCTCTGGTGTTTCCTTTCAAAAAGGCCGATTTTATAGCTGAATCGACTGTTTTTTGCTTTTCTTCAATCGAAAACTTCAACCCTAGCGCTGCTAATTCACTTTCCAAACCGGAAAAATAACGATTGAGCGGAAAATCAGGGTTGGGCGTAACCAATGAAAAATCCAAATCTTCAGAAAAACGATCAAGCCCATAAAAAATACGCAACGCTGTACCGCCGTAAAAAGCCGCGTGCTTAAAAAATCCGGCACGGGACAAACCGCACAAAGCCACTTCTTGCACAACTTCTTTCAGTGCATTTTTCTTGTCTTCAGTCGTATTTGTTTTATAATACCCTAGCATTTGTTGCAAAACGGTCTGCATTATTTTTTTCTCCTGATTAACTTGCCTAAAAGTTTGAGATTGCTCGCATGATATAACGGAGCCAATTCATTTAAGCTATTCATATTGAGCCTACCAAATTCCTGCTCATCAATTCGCAAATCATCAAATAAAAGAGCGCGCAGCTCGTTTAAATTTTTAGCCGGTGGCAATGTGTAGAGCTTATCACACAATGCCTTTTCCGGTGTAGCAATCTGATAAGAATAGCCGTTCTCTTCATGCAGCAAAATTCCCAACGGGTAAACTTCAGATGGAATATCTCTGTATGTGAAAATACCAAAATGGTTTTGATACTGCTTTGCTTTTCTTTTATTGAACGTTGCCGAAGTATAAGTCCGATAAACAGCCTCGGGAATAAGCGAATACACGGCCAATGCATAATCAAAAGATAAATACGATGGCCCAAAAATTCTGCCGGCCAGATATTTACCGGAAACATTAGCATCGGTTTCATAAAGCCCGCGAGCAATCTGTACAAGCCGTCCATCTCTTACTTCCCGCCGGATCTTAGCTTTTATATTGCTATAATCATGAAACTTGAGTGTTAAATCATCAAACGAATATATCATATTTCCTCCAGATAGTTCTATAATGCAGCACTTTTTGGAGGAAATCAAGGATTTTATATTAACGTTTCAGTTTTTTCACAAAGTTATCATTTGTAAATATTTTATGCTAATTCCCGTTCTTCTGATTTTTTATCTTGCGTCATGACTTTTAATCTTTCAACGTATCTAAATACTCTAAAAAAGCCTGACAGCCCTCAACGATATCCCGGTAAGTTTCATCAAAATTCCCAGTGTACCACGGATCTTTAATGTTGCGCGGATGAGTTGTAAAGTCCAGCAGACGATAGATTTTGTGTTCGGTATCCATGCCGACCAATGATTGAATGTCTTCAATATTGCTGTCATCCAT
>CALXTI010000003.1 GCA_944391395.1 uncultured Alphaproteobacteria bacterium | reverse complement strand
AGCGGTGCAGATGCGCAGCCTTGTTTGAGCGACGTGTACAAAAACGGTACACGAGCGAAAAGAAGGCAAGCAGATGCGCCGTTATGCGGGCGTTCCATGGTGGAGATGTTGGGAGTACTCGCCATTATCGGCGTTTTATCGGTCGGGGCGATGTCGGGTTATTCCAAGGCGATGCTTAAATACAAACTCAACCGACAGGCGGAGGCTATGACCATTCTTTTGAACAACGCCATGCAGCTGCGACCGCCTTTGAAACAAAATTCATCACCAAATGACGAAAATTACAGTATTGTGTATACAGAGCTTTTGCACAAGCTTAATCTTCTGCCAGACGGAATACGCTTATCTGCAAACAATAATAAATATATGGAAGATATGTTTGATAATTTTATTTTGTTTTTTTCCCAAAGCTCTTATTATGCCATCGGTTATATTTTTATTGACAGCTCAGGGCGCTATGGCGACAGAGCGAATCGCCTTGAAATTTGCCGCAACATTATTCATGTTTTCAAATCTAACAGCGCGTTGTTGAGAAGTTTTTACACCGATCGCAAATTCTCTTCGGAAGACAGCGATGGCACACAAAGCGCGACTTCCGAAATTTTTATCGGCGACACCTACCATGAAAAGGGCACATATAAACGCATAAGTGATATTACGCTTAACGATATTGACAACCTGTGCAACCAGTGTAAAGACAATTCTACCGAATGTCGGTTTTGGGCATCCTGGTATTAAAGCGTCCTTTTCTTATCAATATTTTTTTATCAGCCCTTATATTTTTCGGCCTTCAAAATAACACCGTTTTCAACGCCCGTAATTTTGACCTTATCACCTTTTTTCAAATTACCGTCCACTTCAATCAACCAGAACGTATCGCCGATTTTGGCTTTGGCGCGGCCGTCCACGGCATCTTCGCTCAAATTATACACTTTGCCGATATGGGCGCCCGCCATATCATTCAAATATTTATATTTTTCAGGAACTTTACTTTTGTTGATGATTTTGGTGTAAACATACCAGCCGATACCGGCAAACACAGCCGAGACAAGCGCGAAATAAACCAGAATTTCAATTCCGCTTAACAAAACAAAATTAACCAAAACGCCCATCACAAAGGCCGCCAGCCCAAACCAGATAAGATACGTTCCCGGCAAAAACAACTCCAATAAAACCAACACCAACCCGAAAGTAAACCATCCGAGATAGGTCATTTCTTCAACATAGGTCAAAAAATCCATTTCGTTCTCCTTAAACATCTGCCGCCGTCATCACAACGGCGGCATATTTTTTTTAACAATTTTTATTTTTTCTTTTTATCGTCAAAAACCTCTTTGGCTATCTCGGCAATACCGGTTAAAGCCCCTGCCACGTTGGTAACATCGGTCGGCAGCATCAAAAGTTTTTGATTGGGCGAGGTAATAATGCCTTGCAGAGCATCAATGTATTTCTGTCCCAAAAAGTAATTCAACGCCTGCGGATTGCCGGCTTTGATGGCATCTGAAACCATCTTGGTGGCGGTTGCCTCGGCTTGCGCCTGGCGTTCGCGCGCCTCCGCCTCGCGAAAAGCCGCTTCTTTTTGCGCTTCGGCGGCTAGAATTACCGCTTGTTTTTCGCCCTCGGCTTTCAAAATCTCCGATTGGCGGATGCCTTCCGCCTCCAAAATGCTGGCGCGTTTGTCGCGTTCGGCTTTCATCTGCCGCGCCATGGCGTCAATCAAATCCGCCGGCGGCGTAATGTCTTTGATTTCTACCCGGGTTACTTTTACGCCCCATGGCACGGTGGCTTCATCCACCACCGAAAGCAGTTGATGATTGATTGTGTCGCGGCGGGACAGCAGTTCGTCCATTTCCATGCTGCCCATCACGGTACGGATGTTGGTCATAATCAAATTCAAAATCGCCGCATCAAGATTTTTGACCTGATAAGCGGCGTTGACCGCATTTTGAATTTGGAAGAACAAAACACCGTCCACCCGCACCATGGCGTTGTCTTTGGTAATGACGTCCTGCGACGGCACATCCAAAACCTGCTCCATACGGTTGACCTTGGCGCCAATCCTTTCCACCACCGGAATCACAAAATGAAAACCAGGCTCCAACGTGCGGGTAAAACGCCCGAAACTTTCCACCGTGTATTCGTACCCTTGGCGGACGATAACGATTGAGCTTATCATAATAAACAAGACAACAACTATCAGAACAATCGCAAATTCCATTTAAAAATCTCCTTTATAAAGTTTTTGTTTATAAAAAGATTTTGCCAGGTTTTGGCGAATATGCAACTTAAAAACAAGTTGTTAACAATCAATTTTTTTAACCGGAAATTTGTTTTTAAAACCTGTGGGAAAAAAGGTATATTTGTAGAAAGTTGAAAACAAATCACATAACATCTGTTTTCAACAGGGGTTTACAGATGGAAAAAATCGTCGGCATTTTGCTGCCGCTGCCTTTTAACGATGTTTTTGATTATAAAGTCCAAGACGGTGTTGTTTTGGGGCAAATTGTGCGTGTGCCGTTCGGCCGCGAACAGCAAATCGGCGTGGTGTGGAAAATCGGTAAATCTTCCAATTTGGACAACAGTAAAATCAAAAACGTGATTGAAACTTTCAATCTGCCGCCTTTGCCGCCGGAACTGATGAAACTGGTTGAATGGGTGGCTGATTATAATTTGGCATACAAAGGTTTAATCTTAAAAATGGTGTTGTGCGCCAAAGGGGTGTTTGAAGACCCGAAAGTCAATATTTTATACAAGCTTACCGGTAAAACACTCGCCGAGGCAAAGCTCAAAAATTCTTCCGCCCGCTGGCGAGTGATTGAGCTTTTGCGTCATGCGCCATATTCACGCGCGGAAATTGCCAAAGGCGCCGGAGTGAGCCAGAGCGTTATTAAGACCATGATAGATGCCGGCATGCTTGAGGCCATGCCGGTTGTTAAACAAAAAGAATTTTTACGGCCGAAACTTGATTTTAACACCGTGCAGCTTACCGCCGAACAACAAGCCGCCGCCGATTATTTGTGCGCAAAATGCGACACCGGTTTTTCGGTTACGTTATTGGACGGCGTAACCGGGTCGGGCAAAACCGAAGTTTATTTTGAAGCCGCCGCCAAAGTTTTGGCGGCCGGAAAACAAGTGCTGATTTTGGTGCCGGAAATTTCTCTTACGACCCAATGGCTCGCCCGGTTTGAAAAACGTTTCGGCGTCAAACCGGCAAAATGGCATTCGGGCTTAAGCGCGACGGAGCGAACCGAAACATGGAAAGCCGTGGCCGAAAACCGAGTTCAGGTTTTGGTCGGCGCGCGCAGTGCTTTGTTTTTACCCTACGCCGATTTGGGCTTGATTGTGGTTGACGAAAGCCACGACCATTCTTTTAAGCAAGAAGATGTTGTCAACTATCAGGCACGCGATATGGCGGTGGTGCGCGCCAAGTTTGAAAATATACCCATTGTTCTTTCCACCGCCACGCCCGATTTGGAAACTATCATTAACGTGGAAGACGGAAAATACGGCTGCGTCAAACTTTTAAGCCGATACGCCGCCGCCCAAATGCCGGAAATCAAAATCATAGACCTGAAAAAGGACAAGCCGGTCAAATGGTTGCCACCGGTTAAAAACGAAAAAGAAACAAATGGTGTCGAACAAAACACACCGGCAAAACCGCAAATATCATGGCTGGCGCCTTCTTTATGCTCGGCTTTGGCGGAAAACCTGAAAAAAGGCGAACAGTCCATGCTGTTTTTGAACCGCCGCGGTTATGCGCCTTTGGTTATCTGCCGCGACTGCGGACACCGAATCCAATGCCCGCATTGCACGGCATGGTTGACCGAACATTTGAAATCAGGCAAACTTATATGCCACCATTGCGGCTATATGACCAATATCCCGAAAGTTTGCCCCGAATGCGGCTCGGAATCAGGATTGACGGCTTGCGGCCCGGGGGTGGAACGAATCGCCGAAGAAGTTAAAGGGCGTTTTCCGGAGGCGCGAGTGGAAATTCTTTCAAGCGATACCGCCTCGTCTTTTAATGAAATCTCGGCTGCCATATCCCGCATGGAAAAAGGTGAAACGGATATTATTATCGGCACGCAAATTTTAGCCAAGGGACATCATTTTCCGGCGTTGACGTTGGTGGGAATCGTGGATGCCGACTTGGGTTTGGCGGGCAGCGATTTGCGCGCGGCGGAACAAACCTTTCAGCTATTGTCGCAAGTGGCCGGACGCGCCGGACGCGCCGAAAAAAAAGGCGTGGTTTATATGCAGACGCTTTATCCGGAAAATGCCGTGTTGAAAGCTTTGATTGACGGCAATCGGGAAGAATTTGTCGCATTGGAAAAAAAATCCCGGCAGATGCTGCATCTTCCGCCTTACGGAAAACTGGCCGCGCTGATTGTGTCGGGGGCTGACGCCGAGGCGACCGGGAAAATCGCCGCCGAATTGGCCAAATGCGCACCGCGCGGCAGCGGAATCGAAGTTTTGGGTCCGGCACCGGCGCCAATCTTTATGCTGCGCGGCAAATATCGCTATCGTTTGCTTTTAAAAACTTTACGAAATATAAATATTCAGGTGATATTAAAAAAATGGCTTAAGATGATAAATGTTTCTAAAAGTGTGCGAATTGAGGTTGATATCAACCCTTATTCGTTTATGTAATGAAAAAAAACGGGTGCAGGCTAAATGAAAAAAGCTTCTAAAATCACAATCGCCAAAAATTATGCGCAGGCCTTGTTTGAGGCCGCTGCGGATAAAAATTTGCTCAAAGAAACTTTTCAGGACTGCCAAAAACTCGCCGAAAGTTTGAATATTTCCGAATTGAAAGTTTTGAACAATCCGGCATGGCGGACGCAAGACAAAAAGGATGTCGTGCAAAAAATCGCCAAAGCATTGGGATTGTCGCAACCGGTATCTAATTTTTTGGAACTGATGGCGCAAAACCACCGCTTGAATAATTTGAAAAACACTTTGGAACAATTCAAACATATTTATTATAAAGAAAACAATATTTGCGAAATTAATGTCGAAAGCGTGCAAAAACTCACAAGCGAACAAAAAAAGAAACTACAGCAGATGTTAGAAAAAAAATTGCAACAAAAGATTATTATTAACTACAACATTAATCCGGAAATTCTGGGCGGCCTTGTCGTTCAATACGGTTCCGTCCGCATTGACGATTCACTTTCCGGAAAATTAAACCGTCTGGAACAAATTATGAAAGGTGGGGCATAAATGTCTATACAAGCTGACGAAATATCTTCGATTTTAGAACAAAAAATTGCCGAGTACGGGTTGGAAACCGATATGAGCGAAGTCGGCCGCGTTTTGTCGGTCGGCGACGGCATTGCCCAGGTTTATGGTCTGGACAATGTGCAATCCAACGAAATGGTGGAGTTTGCCTCCGGGGTTAAAGGCATGGCGCTCAATCTGGAAGAAAACAGCGTCGGCGTCGTGATTTTCGGTTCGGATGAAAGCATTAAAGAAGGCGATTTGGTCAAACGCACCGACACTATCGTCAGCGTGCCGGTCGGCAAGGAGCTTTTGGGGCGCGTGGTCAACGCCTTGGGTGAACCGATTGACGGTTTGGGCGAAATTAAAGCCAAACAGTTCAGCAATGCGGAAGTTAAAGCCCCCGGCATTATTGCCCGCCGCAGCGTGCATGAACCGGTGCAAACAGGTTTGAAGATTATTGACTCGCTGATACCTATCGGGCGCGGCCAGCGCGAGCTGATTATCGGCGACCGACAAACCGGCAAGACCTCCATTATATTAGACACAATTATCAATCAGAAACGCGTGAACGACATGGCAAAATCCGAAAAAGAAAAATTATACTGCATTTATGTCGCCGTCGGGCAAAAGCGTTCCACCGTGGCGCAAGTGGTCAAAACCTTAAAAGACCACGGCGCCATGGATTATACCATCGTGGTGGCGGCAACCGCTTCCGAATCCGCCCCGCTGCAATATATTGCTCCGTACGCGGGCTGCGCGATGGGCGAATATTTCCGCGACAACGGCATGCACGCGGTTATCTTTTATGACGACTTGTCCAAACAAGCAACAGCCTATCGTCAGATGTCTTTGCTGCTGCGCCGTCCGCCGGGGCGCGAAGCCTATCCGGGAGACGTGTTTTATCTGCACTCGCGTTTGTTGGAGCGTGCGGCAAAAATGAGCGATGAGGAAGGCGCCGGTTCTTTGACCGCCCTGCCCGTGATTGAAACGCAAGCCGGCGACGTTTCGGCGTATATTCCGACCAACGTTATTTCCATCACCGACGGACAGATATTTTTGGAAAACGCTTTGTTTTATCAAGGCATCCGGCCGGCGGTCAATGTCGGCATCTCGGTCAGCCGCGTAGGTTCGGCGGCGCAAATTAAAGCGATGAAACAAGTGGCCGGCAGTATGAAACTTGATTTGGCACAATATCGGGAGATGGCTTCGTTTGCCCAGTTTGCCTCCGATTTGGAAGCTTCCACCAAGCGCTTGCTGGACCGCGGCGCGCGTTTGACCGAGCTTTTGAAACAGCCGGTTTATCATCCGATGGCGGTTGAAGACGAAGTCGTTTCCATCTTCTCCGGTGTCAGAGGTTTTCTCGACAAGTTGGAAATCAACGATATTAAACATTTTGAAGAAGAAAGTTTAAAAACATTGAAAGCTCAACATCCGGAATGGTTGAAAGAAATTCGCGAGAAAAAAGAAATTTCTCCGGAATTGGAAGAAAATCTCAAAACATTCTACGGACAGCAGTTGGAAACTTTTAACTCCAAAGAAAAGGCGGCGTAAAAAATGGCGGCTTTGAAAGAATTACGCAATCGTTTGGAAAGCATTAAATCCACCCAAAAAATCACTTCGGCGATGAAAATGGTGGCGGCTTCAAAACTGCGTAAAGCCGAAACAATGCTGGAACGCAACCGGCCTTATTCCGAAGCCTTGACGGTGTCCTTGAAAAGGACGCTCGCCGCCATACGCGCCGAAGAGGCTGAGAAGAAAATCACCTATCTGCCGCCGGCTTTGCTGCGGCAAAAGCTCAATGCGCAAAAGTTTTTGCTGTTGGTCTTTTCTTCCGACCGCGGTTTGTGCGGAAGTTATAATCATAATATCGCCAAGACGGCGGCGGCGCGTATTCGTGAACTAACAGCGGAGGGCAAAGACGTTAATGTTGTTTGCTACGGTAAAAAAGCGTTTAACATCTTAAAAAAGCAATATGCCGATATCATTACCGAAAATTTTGCCGGGGCGGGCACAGAAGGTTTGTCTTATACGGAAGCGCTCGCCGTTAATGATAAAATCATGAATTTTATGCAAGAAAACGATTATGACGTGTGCGAAATCGTTTACAGCCGCTTTCATTCGGCTTTAAGCCGCGAAATCAAGGCACGGCAAATTTATCCGATTGCACCGGAAACGGTCGAACTGACGGAAGACGATTATAATCTTCTGCGCGTGGACAACGCTTATTATGATTATTATCCCGATAAAATCACTTTGCTTGAAAAACTTCTGCCTCTGTGGGCGGAAAATTCCGTATTCGCGGCCATATTAAATTCACAAGCCTCTGAGCAGGGTGCACGCATGGCTTCGATGGACAACGCCACACGCAACGCCAGTGACATAATCAGCAATCTGACCTTAAAGTACAACAGTATCCGTCAATCGGCCATCACCACCGAACTGACAGAAATTATTTCTGGTGCGGAAGCACTATAATCAAAGGAGCAGGAAATGACGAAAAAAGAAAATGATGTTGCAGCCAAACCCGTTAAACGGTCTAAAAAAGGAGGCCAAAAAATCAGCGCTGTTTCGCTGTTGGGACATATCTCCCAAATCACCGGTGCTATCGTTGACGTCAAATTTGACGATGTTTCCGTATTGCCGAATATTCAAACCGCTTTGGAATGCGATAATCATGGCAAGCGTCTGGTTTTGGAAGTCGCTCAACACATCGGTGAAAACGTGGTGCGCTGCATCGCGATGGATTCAACCGACGGGTTGATGCGCGGACAAGAAGTTACCAACACCGGAAAACCGATTGAAGTTCCGGTCGGGCCGGAGCTTTTGGGGCGCATTATCAACGTCATTGGTGAACCGGTGGACGAACGCGGCGCTATCAAGAGCAAGCTTTATTACCCCATTCACCGCGAAGCACCTTCTTTTACCGACCAATCAACCGAAACGGAAATTTTGGTAACCGGCATTAAAGTTATTGATTTGCTCGAACCTTATGCCAAAGGCGGAAAAATCGGTCTGTTCGGCGGCGCCGGCGTGGGCAAGACAGTGCTTATTCAAGAGCTTATTCATAACATTGCCAAAGGCCACGGCGGATATTCGGTTTTTGCCGGCGTGGGCGAAAGAACGCGCGAAGGCAACGATCTTTATCATGAAATGATTGAATCCGGCATTATAGACCTAAACGGAGAAGATTCCAAAACCGTGCTGGTTTACGGTCAGATGAACGAACCGCCGGGGGCGCGCGCCCGCGTGGCTTTGACCGGTTTGACCCAGGCCGAATATTTCCGTGATGAAGCGCATCAGGACGTGTTGTTCTTTGTTGACAATATTTTCCGCTTTACACAAGCCGGCTCGGAGGTTTCGGCGCTTTTGGGGCGTATTCCGTCAGCGGTGGGCTATCAACCGACGCTCGGTACCGACATGGGCGCCATGCAGGAGCGAATTACATCAACCAAAAACGGTTCCATTACTTCCGTGCAGGCGGTTTATGTGCCGGCCGATGACTTGACCGACCCGGCACCGGCAACCACGTTTGCGCACCTGGATGCCACCACGGTTTTATCGCGTAAGATTTCCGAGCTGGGTATTTATCCGGCGGTTGATCCGCTCGATTCCACCAGCCGTGTCTTATCTCCGGAAGTGGTTGGCGAAGAGCATTATGCGGTGGCGCGCGGCGTGCAGGAAATTTTGCAAAAATACAATTCGCTGCAAGATATTATCGCCATTTTGGGTATGGACGAACTTTCCGACGAAGACCGGCTGACCGTGGCAAGAGCGCGCAAAATCCAGCGTTTCTTATCACAACCGTTTCATGTGGCGGAAGTGTTTACCGGAACGCCGGGTGCGTTTGTGCAGTTGGAAGACACCATTAAAGGCTTTAAGGAAATTCTGGAAGGCAAACATGATGATGTGCCGGAACAGGCGTTCTTTATGGTCGGCACCATAGAGCAGGTTCTGGAAAAAGCAGCCAAGATGAAAGAAAGCGCTTAAAATATATCGGAGTTGTAAAGCATGACCGTCCGTTTGAAAATATGTCTTCCCGACAAGAATTTACAGCAGGGCAATGATGATAAAATCGTTTTGCCGATTGAAAGCGGCACATTTACCGTGATTGAAGAACGCGCACCGACGATGCTGTTGCTGAGAACCGGCGCGGTGCAGCTGTTGGATAAAAGTAATCGGACAGTTAAGCGGTGGTTTATCAACGGCGGCTTTGCCGATATTGCCGACAACGAGTGCGTGGTTGCAACCGACAAAGCTGTCAATCTGGAAAGCTTTTCCTTAAGCCAGGCGGAAGAAAAAGCCAAGGATGACGTTTTTTACCAAAAAGTATATGATTATCTTAAAGTTTTCGGATAGAAATGTTTTATATAGTTAAACTTAAGGGGATGGTTTTATCCATTCCCTTAAGTTTTTTTATCTATAGCTTTAATTTTTTATCCAGTCTTTCCAGCTCGTCAATATAAGACGAAATCAGGTTCAAGCCTTTCTGCCAGAAAGTTGCCTCGTTCGGATTTAAGCCGAACGGCTTGAAGATTTTTTCATAATCTTCAAGCGCGGTTTTGGATAACAACGCCAGATATTTATCGGCAAAATCTTTGACTTTGCCTTCCAGCTTTACCTGATAGAGCGAATTGACCAGACAATCGGCATACGAATAAGCGTACACATAAAACGGCAGGAAGAAAAAGTGTCCGACTTGCGACCAAATGTAGCGGCAATCTTCGCCGACATCCACATAATTGCCAAGGCTGGCTTGCATTTCCTCAAGCCAAATCTCACACAAACGCTGTTCGGAAACCTCTCCGTTTTTGCGTTCATCATGAGATCTCGTTTCAAAAAAGTGAAAAGCTATCTGGCGAATGGCGGTGTTTATCATGTCATTGACTTTGGATGCAATCAGGCAAAGCTTGGCTTTATCGTCATCCAGGCTTTTCAGCATATCCTGAAACACCAACATTTCGGCAAAAACCGACGCCAGCTCTTCGGTGGTCATGCGAGAATGTTCGTTCAGCTCACCGTTTTTCATGCGCAGCTGATGATGGCAGCCGTGACCGAGCTCATGCGCTAAGGTCAAGACATCGTTTTGTTTGCCGACAAAGTTCAGGAACAAATACGGATGTTCGCTTGCCAGCGGACCGCTGCAATAAGCCCCGCTCCGCTTGCCATCGCGCGGCGGAACATCTATCCAGCCATAATCAAAAAAGTCTTTGGCGATTTTGCCCAACTTGGGCGAAAACTCATTATAGCCTTTCAGCACGATTTTAACCGCCTCGTCCCAACTGTAATGATAATCAGCGGAAAACGGCAGCGGCGCGTTTCTGTCCCAATAGCTGATTTTTTTGACGCCCAGCCATTTGGCTTTTAATTTATAAAAACGATGGGCGATATTCTTGTAATTGGCACGGACGGTTTCAGCCAAAGCTTCAACCGAGGCGTCCGAAACATCTTCGGCCAAGTTGCGCGCCGATATCGGTTTTTTAAAACCGCGTTTTTCATCTTCTATGGCTTTGTCTTTCATGACCATGTTATACACAAAGGTGAAAAACGGCGCGTTTTCTTTGGCAACACGGTTGATTTCCGCACCGGCTTTGTGGCGCAGTTTGGCATCTTTATCCAAGGTCAGCTTGGTAATTTCGGCATCGTTATAGTTTTTGCCATCAACCGTATACACCAGACGCGATGAGGTTTCTTCATACAGGCGTACCCAAGCTTCCGATGAGGTTACCGCTTTTAAGAGCAAAATTTCTTCCTCCGCTTCGGAAAGCTCGTATTTTTTATATTTGCGCACCCGTTTGAGGAACGGTTTGTAAAACGCCACCTGTTTGTCTTGCAGCCATTCTTTGATTTTAGTTTCCGGCACGCTGTTTAACTCAAGACTGAAAAACACCAGCGGTTTGGCGTATTCGGTCAGTTTTTCGGAAGTGTTTTGATAAAACGCCATTGCTTCGGGGTTTTTCATCTGTGTGGACATATTAAGATAAGCAAAGCCACTTAAACGCGCTGATATTTTAGAAAGTTTTTCTTCCGCTTTCAACAGCGCCAGAAAATCTTTGGCGCTCAACCCGGCAATTTTTCCCTTATATTTGCGGGCGAAAGAAAGCGCACCTTTGCGGTAGCTTTCCAAATCCTTGGCAATGGCCGGATCTTTTATGCTTTGGTACAAATCCGATAAATTCCACGCCGGTAAATTTTCTTTTTTACTCATCTTTTGTTCCCTCCGTTGTTGGTGTTTCTGTTTTTGCCTCTTGTTGTTGAGACAAAGATTTCAGCTCGTTTTGTAAAGCATCCGCCGCCGCGTCTTTTCTTTTTTGCTCTGTCTGAAAATCATCTGCCAAATCCTGCTCTAATTTCTGCCGGTCCTGATGCAGTTTTTGCATATCAGCGGCAATGTCCGGATTTTCGGCATAAAATTGCTGCAATTCTTCCGCTTGAGGTTCGTCTGCCAACGGCTCGGGTGTAAACAAATAACTCGCCCACGGCGTTTTCTGCCGACCGCGCACCCAGGCGCCGAATCCGTCCAAAACAACCAACGTGTCGCACCAGGTGTTTTTGACAATCGCTTTGGACATGCACCACGCCTTATTTTGTTCGCAGGCAAAGATTTCGGCCGCCAAAGTTTTGGTGCAAGGGATAAAACCACGATTCAACCTGTCTTCCCGCGGAGCAAACAACACCAGCAAAAAGACCGTCAGGTAAAACACGGCAAAAACGGAAACGATAAACCCGAACCAGTGTATTTTTAAAAAATTACGCATTGTTCCTTTTCTTTAAATATTGTTCCAACAAAGCCAGTTCTTCGCGGGTGTTGGCGCTGGCGACTTCTTCGGGGTCGCCCTCAAAAGCCGTGCATTTCAAGCCCATGTCGCGCGCAACTTTGACCGCATCGGTTAAATAATATTCGCCGGCGGCGTTTTCATTGCCGATTTTATCTAAAATTTCAAACAAATGTTTGCCGTCAAAGGTCATGAAACCGGAATTGCAAAAATCAATCGCTCTCTCAGCTTCGTCGGCGTCTTTATATTCCACAATGCCTTCCAACTCATCGCCTTTCATTTTTAAGCGGCCGTAACGCGCCGGGTCTGCGGGCTTAAAGCCTAAAACGACAACGCCGTAACCTTCGGCAATTTTGTTAACGGAACGTTCAAAAGTTTTTTGCGTAATCAGCGGCGTATCACCAAAAATCACCATCACCGCTCCGTCAAAGCCCTTTAAGAGCGGCGCGGCGCATTTGACGGCATGACCGGTGCCGAGCTGTTTGTCCTGCACGCAGGTTTTGTGCGGTGCAACTTCTTTTTTGACGATATCGCCGTCAGGGGCAATCACCGTTACGATTTCATCAATATTCATTTTTTCCAGCGTGTCAATGATGTGGCGAATCATTGACTTGCCGCAAACCGGCATCATCACTTTGGGCAGATCAGACTTCATGCGGGTGCCTTTGCCCGCACCCAAAATAATCGCCGCGACTTTTTGTTTCATTCTTTATATCTCCTTTAACTTTTTTTCATTATCTTTTAATATCTGATGTGTATCATACAAAATATGTTTGATTTGTTAATATCGGGATTGTTTTTATGAAAAAACTTTTTCTTACCATTTGTTTCAGTCTGGTTTTGGCAAATTTGCCGGCAGCGGCGCGCATTGTCGAGATAAAAGATGTTACCAGCATTCCCAAAGAACCCGTTCCGATTGATATGACGGCGCCGGAAGGCCTGCCCGATCCGAACAACACCGAGGAAGTTATTGCGTTTTTCCGCGACCGATTTAACAATGCCAGCGTGAGCAGAGCCGAAAATTTGAATGATTTAAATCAGTCCAACGCGGTTGATGTCCAGCACAGCACAGAATACATCCGGCAAATGCAAGAAAACAGCAAATCGACTTTTGAGAAAATATATGATCAAGCCATCGGACGTATCACCGACACTCCAAAAGACGACGTTTTGGCTTCAGGTACCAGATTTTTTGAATTGGCATCGGAGCAAAGCCCTTCTTCCGCCACCGAATTGCAACGGCCGGACGTGCCGGTCGTTAATGCGGTTTTGCCGACCGGACGCAGACTTTTGGTGCCGGCGCGCGAGCATATCCCGTACATGCTTTCTTCTTTTAACATTCTGCCTACCGGACTTATTCAGGTTACGGAAGACATAACCGTTGTCGCCAACGGACAAAAACTCAAACATGGTGTTACAAAAATTCTTCCTAAATATTCAAAATCTCGTTCCGGCGTGCGTAAAAAGCTTGATATTCAGCTACTTTCCGTTACCATCAACAATCAAAAAATTCCCTATGTCTTGGAAGAAATCGGTGATTACATTATCATTAAACCTCAACAAAAATATGTTTTGCAGCCGGGGGTTTATAATTATTCTTTCAAGTATCTGTTGGATCGTAAACTTTGGTATTATGATGATTTTACCGAATTTTACTGGGATGTAACCGGCAGTTATCTTAATTTGGTTATTACATCGGCAAATGCGATTGTCTCCATTCCGGATGGTAAAAACTTTTTGACGCAAAATGTTCTTACCGGCTACCCTAACCGCTTGTCGCACAACCGTGCCATGATTGCCTCGCTTGACAACAACGCCTTAGGCTTTGCCTCAACCCTGCCGATTTTGCCGGGCGAAGGCATGCATATTCTGGTATCGCTTGATAAAAACGTTTTCTTGGAACCCGGAATCGGACGGCGATTTGTCTGGTTTGTTACCGATTATGGAGATATTTTGTTTGCGCTTGCCGGGTTGGCCGCCGTTCTGATTTCTTATATGCTGTCATGGCAGTATCTCAAACGGCGCGGTACAAAATCCAATATATCTTTCCGCCTGACAGCGCCGATTTTATCCTATCTTAGCAAAAACTCTTTTGATAAAACCGCTTTCGGGGCATCTCTGCTTGAATTGTATCGCAAAAACATCATCGACATCCAAAAACAAGATCAAAATATTCTTTTAATTAAAAAGACCGATGACCTTTCCGCTCTGAGCCGCAGTGAGAAAAAAGCCGTCAACAATCTGTTTGTCGGCAAAGATTCCGTTCTCAGCGCCACATTGCCCAACGCACTTAAATTTAAACGCGCCGCAAACGCTATGGAAAAAGGAACTAAAGTTTTCTTAAAACTGTTTTCTTTACAGCTTAACGTCGGTTATTTGGTGTTTAGCATCGGTATGCTGATTTTAACCGAAATCGCCATCGCCATGCTCGGAATAAATCCCCTCCAAACCGGCCTAGTGCTTTTTTCCGGAACTTTGACCGTTGCTTTCTATCTCTGGATATTAAAACGCCGATTTAAATCCAAGACTGTTAATTATACCGTTAAAATTTTGGGCGGAATCTTTATTTTGTTTGCCGTGTTGTTGATGGGTATTTATATTAAACTTATCAGCGCATTTTTTCTGGTTGCTACCGTGTACACGATTTTTGAGTATTCCGAATTGTTCACCAAACGCAACAACTTGTTAAAAATGCGAAACAAAGATTGTGAGGAATTGCGCAATTATCTTGAAACTCATGCCCAAACAATCGCTCACGGACATGAATTTGCCTCACAGCAAGCCAATATTTTTGCTTTGAATCTGCGGCCGTTTTATCCGATTAACAACGATATCGCCCGAATTTATAAACTTGATATTGTCGCCGAAATTATACAACTGCTATAAATAAATTTGTTAATTGCCAACAAAAAGCTTGATTTTTGTTTTGAATGACGTTTATATAAAATCACGCTTGCGGGTATAATTCAATGGTAGAATGAGAGCTTCCCAAGCTTTTAATGCGGGTTCGATTCCCGTTACCCGCTCCAACAAAAAAACACCTGATACATCAGGTGTTTTTTTGTTGCTCGCGGACGGGAATACCCCTTTGGCATCTAAATTCGCCGCGGTCGCTTGACGCTTCCCTTGCTCATTAAGATGTTGCAAAGAACTTGCAGACAAAAAGGCAAGTTATCTTGCCTTTTTGCTTAGCGTTCCCATTACCCGCTGCTCTTTAATAAAATCTCACTGATACATCAGGTTTTTTTGTTGCTCCACCCGCAGCTCTTAAACAGTATTGTTTCTTTTATATAACTATCATTTGTTGCCCAAAAACAAAAAGCAGTCTGAAACATCAGACTGCTTTTTATCATTTTTTCCCCGACATTACTTTCCGTTCAGGATTTCATGTCTTATCCGCCAACGGGTAACAATGTTGTTAATTCCGATGGCGTTAAAGAATTTTCGCCATTGAGCATTGGTCAGCCCGGCCTGAGCGAACCAATCTTTATGCCTTTCCCAGGCTCCGGGACGGGCGTAATGCTCAAAAATCTCTTCAAAAGAGGCATGTTTTTCGACCTGCTCTTTTGCGAATTTGTAGAGCGTCGCCCGATGGACGTCCGTGAGCTTATCCGGCACCAGGTACGTGTGTAACACGTTGCCTTTTTCATCCAGATGAGACGTCAGCCCAAAGAGTATCTTCAAGGCATGGCTTTTGGTTTCTTCATGTTTCAGGCATTCTGGCAACCCCTGAAAAATGAAGTTGTAGCAGCCTTGAGACATCACGTGGCCCTCGTCATATTTTGACGAATACGGCCAGTACTCTTTGTCTAAAGGTTCCGGCCAGCTGGTCGCTTCATGCAGAACAGCCCCGTTTGAGAGCCTTTGCATGGCGATTTCCAGCAAATTCATGCCTGTTCGATAATCCATGCGTACGATTTCTTCCGGATACTGGGCCATGAGCTCCATAAACCGCTCACTGATACAGTAACGGCGATTTTGCATCCCTGCCATTCTTGGGAGAATAGCAGAGAAAACGACTTCCTTCCAAGGTTTGCCTTTCAATTCGGCAACCGGCACAGACGTTTGCTGTGCAATGAATTCTAATACTTTCATGATAATTAAATTTGGTTTATTTATAAAATACGCTATTTTTTGTCTAAAGTCAATAATGTTTTTACAAGACTTTTCACTTTTTGACAAACATCGCAAAAACTCGTTCTTTTCGCACACGATTGTTTTAACCGACGTGTGTTTTTTTATGATAATTGTTCGATTTTTATTTTAAGGCTTCAATAATTTTTGCGGCAATTTCTTCATAAGCTTTGGTGTGCGGACTGTCAGGTTCTGCCATCACAATCGGCGTGCCGGCATCGGCGTTTTCACGAATTTTGATATGCAAGGGAATTTCACCCAAAAAGGTTTCACCCAACTTTTCAGCCGTTTGTCTGGCACCTTCATGACCGAAAATATCTGCCCGATGTCCGCATTTTTCACAGATGTAATAGCTCATGTTTTCCACAATCCCCAAAATCTTGACGCCGATTTTTTTGAACATATTGACCCCTTTGACGGCGTCAATCAAAGCGATGTCCTGCGGGGTTGAAACGATGACGATGCCGGCAAAATCAATGCGTTGGGAAAGCGTGATTTGAATATCGCCGGTGCCGGGTGGCATGTCAATGACCATCACATCAACTTCGCCCCAGTTCGTTTCGGTCAAAAGCTGCTCTATGGCGCCGGAAGCTTTGGCTCCGCGCCAAATCAGCGGTGTGTTACGGTCAATAAGCGAACCGATGGACATGGCTTTTATCCCGAAGTTTTGAAAAGGTTCGAATATCTTGCCGTCATACGAAACCGGCGGCGTGTTCTCAAACCCGAGCATCGTCGGCAGCGACGGACCGTAAATATCGGCATCAAACAAAGCGACCTTTTGTCCGAGATTGGCCAACGCCAAACCCAAATTGACCGCGGTGGTGGATTTGCCGACACCACCTTTGCCCGATGCCACACCGATAATTTTTTTCACACCGTTGATGCGCCATTTTTCAATTTCCGGCGCCATACCGGCAGTCTGTGCAGTTTGACTGAACACGATTGAAACTTTTTTTATGCCGTCCAAAACGGAAAGTTCCGCTTTTAACTGTTCGGCGGCAGCGGCCTGCTCGGGAATGTCTTTTAAAGTAACAATCAGCCTGCCACTAAAATTTTTAACACTTTCAATATGTTCGGGCGCAAAATATTTTTTAACGATTTCTTCTTCTGTCATGTTCAAAACCTTCCGGTGTGGATATTCTTGTTTGTATAATTGTTTTTCAGATACATTTATATTATTTTATCCCAAGATGTAAATGTTTTTATTTAATTTTTTAAGGATAAGATTATGGCACAAAAAAACAACCCGTGGGAAACCGATCTTCCGCCCGAAACGCCGGATGCAGGCGGCGAGGCCGTGCGCAGAAACATAAAACCCGAACCGATACGCATTGCAAAACTCTCCGGAATTAAAGATGATTTCAAATTTCCGGTTAAGCTGATTGTCGGCATCCTGCTCTTGCTGTGGCTGGCTTCGGGGTTTTACCAAATTCAACCAAGCGACCAGGGCGTCGTTCTGCGTTTCGGAAAATATGTTTATACCACGGACGCCGGCTT
This sequence comes from uncultured Alphaproteobacteria bacterium, assembly GCA_944391395.1. Classification (GTDB taxonomy): domain Bacteria; phylum Pseudomonadota; class Alphaproteobacteria; order RF32; family CAG-239; genus CAAFZY01. The sequence continues at coordinate 90,903 of CALXTI010000003.1, read as the reverse complement.
GCATTATCATTTGCCCTATCCGATTGAAAAAGTGATTAAAGTCAATGTTACCAAAGAACGCAGCATCAATCTGGGCGTAACCGAAACTTCAAACGCGCCGGTGCAATACTATAACAACAATCAGTCGAGCGTGGCGCTTAACTCGTTCACCGAAAGCCATATGTTGACCGGTGATGAAAATATCGTAGACATTAATTTAACGGTGGTTTGGCGCATTAAAGACGCCAAGGATTATCTGTTTAATGTCCGCAGTCCGGATGTAACGGTTCGGGTGGCGGCACAGTCTGTTTTGCGCGAAATCGTCGGCCAGTCGGAAATGCAGCCGATTATTACCGGCGACCGCGGTTTGGTCGAAGATCAGACCAAAGCCGAGCTGCAAAAAGTTTTGGATGATTTCGGCGCCGGGGTGGTTATTGTCCGCGTCAAGCTGCAAAAAGCCGATCCGCCCAAACAAGTGGTCGACGCTTTCAACGAAGTTCAACGAGCCAAAGCCGATTTGGAAAGATTCAAAAACGAAGCGGAAGCCTATCGCAATGAAGTGATACCCAAAGCCAAAGGTGAAGCGGTTAAACGTTTGCAGGAAGCCGAGGCTTATAAAGAAGCCGTCGTGAACAAGGCCAGAGGCGATGCCGAACGCTTCACTTCGGTTTACAACGCCTACAAACAAGGCAAGACCGTTACTTCAAAACGCATGTATCTGGAGGCTTTGGAGGATATTCTTGCCAAATCGGAAACTGTGGTTATAGATCCCTCGGCCAAAGGTGCAAACGTTTTGCCGGTGCTGCCGGTTACAAAGTAAAGGAGAAAAACAAATGAAAAACAAGTTCAAATATCCGGTTTTGGCAGCGTGTATCGTGGCTTTTCTGGTGGCGGCAAATGCCGTGTATATCGTGGATCAGACCGAACAGGCTATTGTTTTGCAATTCGGTGAACCCGTGCGCGAAATCAAAGAACCGGGACTGAAGATAAAAATTCCTTTCATTCAAAACGTTGTCTTTTATGATAAAAGGCTTTTGAATTTGGATCCGCCGGGACAAGAAATCGTGTTAAACGACAAGAAACGTTTGGATGTTGACAGCTTTACGCGCTATCAAATCGTCGATCCGTTGAAGTTTTATCAAACCGTGCGCACGGAAACAATTGCCCGCAGCCGGTTGGAAGAAATCGTCAACTCGTCGGTGCGTAATGTTTTGGGTCGGGTAACTTTGCCGGAGTTGTTGTCCGAAAAACGTTCCGAAATCATGGCGGAAATGAGCACACTCGTTAAAGATGATGCGGCACAAATCGGCGTGAACGTCGCCGAGGTACGCATACGCCGCGCAGATTTGCCGGTGGAGGTTCTGCAAGCCATTAACGACCGTATGAAAGCCGAGCGCGAACGCGACGCCCGCGAAGCGCGTGCCGAAGGCCGCCAAGCCGCGCAACAGATTCGTTCAACAGCCGACAAAGAGAGCACGATTATTATCGCCGAAGCCGAAAAGCAAGCGCAGATTATCCGCGGACAAGGCGACAAAGAAGCGACCGAAATTTGGAACAAAGCCGCCGGTGCCGACCCGCAGTTTTATGCGTTTTATCGTTCTTTGGAAGCTTATCGCAACTCGTTGGGTAAAGATAACAATTCGTTTATTCTTTCGCCCGAATCCGAATTCTTCAAATATTTTAACGGGACTAAGGGTTAATGCTGAATTTGGTAAAAGTTTTTGTGGCAGGATTGGCCGCGGCGGGCATCGTTGTTCCGGCCCAAGCCCAGATTTCGTTTGCGCCTCTTGCGGAACGCTTAATCCCTTCGGTTGTTAATATTTCAACAGAGTTGCAGGAAGAAAAAGATTCTCCGGAGGTCATGAATAACCTGCTTTTTTCATCCACAACCGAAAGAGCAGCATTGGGGTCTGGCTTTATCGTCAGTGAAGACGGGTATATTGCCACAAATAAACATGTCATCGACAAGGCTGATAAAATTTCGGCTATCACCGCGGACGGAACCATATATGAGGCTGAATTAATCGGGGCTGACGATAAAACCGATGTGGCCGTGATAAAAATCAAACCGGATGGAAAGTTGCAACCGGTCGAATTCGGCGATTCCGATAAAATTCGCGTCGGGGATTGGATTTTGGCGATAGGCAATCCGTTCGGGCTGGGAAGCAGCGTAACGGCGGGTATAATTTCCGCCAAATCGCGCGATATTGCAGACGGGCCGTATGATGATTATCTGCAAACCGATGCGTCAATCAATCAGGGAAATTCCGGCGGCCCGATGTTTGATACAACAGGCAAGGTGGTCGGCATCAACACGGTTATCTTTTCGCAAACCGGAAATAACAGCGGCGTCGGATTTGCTTTGCCGTCCGGACAGGCCGAATGGGTGATTGACAAACTCAAAACAACGGGTAAAGTCGAACGACGCTGGTTGGGACTTGAAATTAAACCGACGGTTATGGCAGACAATCAAAAAGCTTTGAGCATCAGCGCAATTAAAGACACGGAGCTGGCGGCGGCAAACAAACTGCAGGCGGGAGACGTTATTCTGAGTTACGATGGAATAAAGGCGGATTCAGCCAAGGATTTTGCCATGTACATATCAAAACTTCCGGCGGATAAAGTGATAAATCTTGTCATTTGGCGTGGCGGCGATAAACTTGAAGTCAAAGCCGAAACCGCATTGCTGCCGGAAGAAACGTCCCGGCCGGGAACGGCGGAAAAACAACAGCCACTTAACGGAGAATATTATGCCGCTTTGGGTTTGAGGTTAGACGGCTTGAAGATTGTAAGCGTCGATGCGCAAAGCGAAGCCGCCCTAAAAGGCGTTAAAGCCGGCGATGTTTTGCAAAAAGTCAACGAAACGCCGATATATTTGCATGAAGAACTTGTTCGCCAGATTGATGACGCGGCTTTGAGCCGGGAGCTTTTGCGACTTGATTTTGAAAGTGTTTCCGGTGAAAGTTATTTTGTGGAAATATCGGTCAAACCGCTTAACAAATAGGGGCGCAAGATGAACCGAATTGATTTTTATCATTTGCAAAAGCAAAATCTGGAGGCGGTGCTGCCGAAACTTCTGGAAAAAGCGTATGCGTCGGGTAAAACGATTAAGGTAAAAGTAGGCAACGAGCTGCGGGTGGATTTTTTGAATTCATTGCTATGGACATACAACGATGAAAGTTTCCTGCCGCACGGCAGCAAAAAAGACGGAAACGCCGAAATGCAGCCGATATGGCTTTCTGCGGATGACGACAATCCCAACGGCGCCGAGATGTTGTTTTTGACAGACGGCGCATTGCCTCCGCCGGATGTCGCAAATTTCACACGGGTGTTTAACATATTTGACGGGAACAATGCCGAGGCTGTTGAAAAAGCGCGCTCATTGTGGCGCGAGTTCAAGAATTCCGGCGGAGAACTACATTATTGGCAACAGGATGCAAACGGCGGCTGGGCGGAAAAATAATTGTTTTCATCAGGTAAAAAAATAAAAAAAAACTTGCAGAAACTTAAATAAAATTATAGGTTAGCATATAATTTGATAAATAAAGAAACAGGAGATATTTTATGTCTGAAAGTAAAGATATTGCCATTGCCAAACGAACAATCGAAAAAGAAATTGAGGCATTGCGCTTTATGGAAGATTCTTTGGATGAGAGCCTGACCAAAGCTCTTGACATGATGGAGCATTGCAAAGGGCGTATCGTTGTAACCGGCATGGGAAAATCAGGTCATGTCGGCCGCAAAATTTCGGCGACTTTGGCATCAACCGGTACACCGTCGTTTTTCGTGCATCCGAGCGAGGCCAGTCACGGCGATTTAGGCATGCTTTCGCAAGACGATGTCGTAATCGCGATTTCAAACAGCGGCGAAACCAAAGAACTTTCAGATATTTTGCTTTATTGCAAACGTTTTAATATTCCGTTGATAGCCATAACCAAAAATCCGCAAAGCGCCTTAGGCACCAACAGCGATTTGGTGTTAAAACTGCCTGATGACGGCGAGGCTTGCCCGTTGGGTTTGGCACCGACTTCTTCAACGACCGCCACCATGGTCATGGGCGATATACTGGCGGTTGACATGATGGAACGTAAAGGTTTTTCGGAAACCGATTATAAACAACGTCATCCCGGCGGCAAACTCGGAGCAATTTTGCGTAAAGTTTCGGATTTGATGCACGCCGGCGACGAAATGCCGGTTGTCGATGAAGACACTTTAATGCAAGACGCCATATTGGTCATGACTTCCAAAATGCTTGGCTGTGTCGGTATTGTCAATAAAGCCGGCGAATTAATCGGCATGATTACGGACGGCGATTTAAGACGTTGGATGTCGCCCGAGCTGATGATGAAAAAAGTTTCCACCGTTATGACGAAAAATCCTAAAACAATTCGTCCGGAAGCGTTGGCGATAGAAGCCTTAAAAACCATGAACACAACCGGACGCGGCATTACTAACCTTTTTGTCGTGGACGGCAAAAAGCCGATTGGGCTGATACATATTCATGATTGCTTGCGTGCAGGGGTTGCATAAATTTGGCTGATTTTCGCAAAATCGATGCTTTCTTCAACGGAGAAGCGGCGTTTGACAATAAAGAAGCGTCAAAATTAAGCCGCCGCGCGCAGATTTTGCGTTGGGCAAAATTGCTGATGCCGTCGTTGGCGGCAGTTCTGATTGCACTGCTGTTGTTGTTTCCTTCGCTTAAGGACAATGATGTTGTCGAAAGTCTGGATGTGACTCTGCCCAAAAAAGGCGAACTCGAAAAACTGCATATGGAGCAGACGGAGTTTTCCATTACCGATAAAGATAACAAAATCAGCACGTTTTTTGCCGACCTGGTTGACGAAACGCAAGCCGGTTCGAAATTGTTGAAAATCACCAATCCCGCAGGAGTTATTCCGACAGGCGAAAACAAGTTTGTCAATGTCGACTCCGATATCGGCTATTATAATCAGGCCGCGCAGATTATAGAGCTTAAACAAAACGTTGTGGCTGTTTATGACGAAGGAACAACAGCAGAAACCGAATATGCCCGTTATGATTTTACGAGCAACTACGGCGAAGGCAATCAAAAAGTGTATGCGTATGGCGATTGGGGCAAACTTTGGGCGGATGGTTTTAAATATTATCAGGAAAAAGAGTTAATTGTTCTAACCGGAAAATCAGAACTCATACATGAGGAAAACACTCTTTGGGCAGATAAAGAAGTTCGTTATTACCGTTTGGAAAACCGTATGGAAGCGGAAAAAAACGTCAAAGCCGTCAATCGGCAAAACACCATGTACGCCGATTTAATGAAAACGTATTTTGCCGCAAATTCACAAAATGAAATTGAAAGAATCGAGGCGTATGACAACGTCAGGGTCATGGATGGAAAAAGCACCATGCACGCCGACAAGATGATTGCTTTTATGCGACCGGGGCAGGACAACGCCATTGAAAGAATCGAGGCGTATGACAACGTCAGGGTTATAGATGAAAAAAACACCATGCACGCCGACAAGATGATTGCTTTTATGCGGCCGGGACAGGATAACGCCATTGAAAGAATCGAGGCTTACGGTAATGTCAAGGTTGAAGATAAACAAAACGAGCATGTCAATACTTTGTATGCCGATAAAATGTATGCTTTTTTGAGTTCGGGCCAAGAACAAAAGCTTGAAAAAATCGAGGCTTTTGATAATGTAAACGTAATAACTCCCGACGGTACGGCCAAGGGTGATTATGGTTTGTACCGACCGGATAAAGATGAGGTCGAGCTGAATCGCAACGTCGTGATTGTACAAGACGGTAATGTCATTAAAGGCGATAAGGCGATTACTAATTTGACGACATCGGTCAGCAGGGTTTTGGCCGATAAAACGAACAAAAACCGGGTTTCGGGGGTAATTACCGGCGCGACAGTGAAAGGTGAAAAAGATGATGAAAAATAGCCAGGAATCGATTTTGGAAATTTTTAACATCGGTAAAAAATACAAAAACCGGGCGGTGCTAAAAAACGTGTCATTACACGTTCGTCGCGGTGAAGCGGTTGGTTTGCTTGGTCCTAACGGAGCCGGTAAAACCACTTGTTTTTATTGTGTTACCGGGTTGATAACACCGGATTACGGCGATGTTCATATCAACGGTGAAGATATCACCAACATGCCGATGTATCGTCGCGCCCGCATGGGTATCGGCTATCTTCCACAGGAAGCTTCCATTTTCAGAAGTTTGAGCGTTGAGGATAATATTAAGGCGATTTTGGAAATTGTTGAGGAAAATGAAAGCAAGCGCGAAAACACTTTGGAAGAATTGTTAAATGAGTTTTCTATCGCCCATTTAAGAAAATCTCCGGCGATTGCTTTGTCCGGCGGCGAACGTCGTCGTCTGGAAATCGCCCGCGCATTGGCCAGTAATCCTGATTTTATCTTGCTTGATGAGCCTTTGGCAGGTATTGACCCGATTGCGGTGGGAGAAATTCGTTCTCTGGTATCCCAACTTAAAAATCGCGGCTTAGGTGTTTTGATTACCGACCATAACGTTCGGGAAACGTTGGATATTATTGACCGTGCTTATATTTTACACGGCGGTTCGGTGCTGATGGAAGGAACTCCCGATGAGATTGTCGCCAGCAAAGAAGTCCGCAAAGTTTATCTGGGCGACAATTTTTCCATGTAAAAACTGCTGATAAATTTGTTATTGTCGACGGTGTTTTTGCCGCCAGAGTTGTACGTTGCGGTTGTGTTCGTTTAAATTGACGGCAAAATTATGGCCGCCCTTTCCGTCCGCTACAAAATAAAGATACGGCGTATCTTCGGGGTGCGCGGCAGCATCCAAAGCTTTCAGACCCGGATTGCATATCGGCGTCGGCGGAAGCCCCGTGTTTTTATAGGTGTTATACGGACTATCAACCGCCAAATCTTTTCGCAACAAATTCCGCCCCAAATCTTTTTTGCCCATTGTCAAAGCATAAATAACCGTCGGATCGGTTTGCAAAAGCATACCTTTGTTCAACCGGTTTACAAATACTGACGATACTTTGCCGCGTTCGCTGTTTACGGCGGTTTCTTTTTCAATAATCGAAGCCATAATCAAAAGTTCTTGCGGCGTGTCGTAAGGCAATCCCTCTGCCCTGCTCTGCCAAACATCGTGCAAAGCCTTTTGCATTGCCGCTTTGGCGTTTTTAATAATTTGATTGCGTGAAGTTCCCTTATGAAAAACATAAGTTTCCGGCAGCAGTTCACCTTCGGCCGCCGTTTGGTTTATATCGCCGCTCAGCAAAGGATTATCGGCAATGATTTGCAGCATTTGCACACTGGTCAGACCTTCCGGCAGCGTGATACGGTGCAAAACGACTTTACCGTCGGAAATTTTTTCCAACACGTCCAAAAGCGACATTCCTGCTTCCAAACGATACTCTCCGGCCTTCAATTTGTTTTCGTAGCCGTAGATTTTAGCACACAAACGCACCCAAAGAGGATGTTTGACAACACCACGCTCGGTCAAAGCCGACGACAAAGCTCGAGCACCGCTTCCAGGCATTAGCTCAATTGTCAGCGGCTCTTTTAAGGCAAGCGGCCGTCGTACACCATCAACAAACCAAAATGCCGCCGTCAAAACGGCCAAACTTCCCAACAAGCATAAAATCAAAAATTTTTTCATTCATCTTTCCTTTGCGCTTAAATTAACCGAGCATACGCGTAAAGTCAAGTCTGCCCCAAAAAATACAAAATCCGCCTTATATTTTTTCCTGAAAAAGCTTGCCGGCTTGTGTTTTTTGTTCTAAACCTTTTGACATGAATAATGATTTATCAAAAAAATTGTTGACTTGGTATGCCGCAAACGGACGCAATCTTCCCTGGAGAGTTAAAGGCGGTCCTCATCCGAATCCATATGCGGTGTTTGTTTCGGAAATTATGCTGCAACAAACAACCGTCAAATCGGTTTTGCCTTATTTTACACGTTTTATGAAACGTTTTCCGACAATCGAATCGCTTTCGGCCGCTTCTTTGGAAGATGTTTACGCTTGTTGGCAAGGGCTTGGATATTATGCACGCGCCCGTTCGTTGCATGCTACGGCACAAAAAATCGTTCGGGAATATGGCGGGAAGTTTCCACAGCAAAAAAATCAAATATTAAAACTAAAAGGCTTCGGTCCGTATACGGCGGCAAGTTTTGCGGCATTGGCGTTTAATTTGCCGGAAACCGTCGTGGACGGCAATGTCATTCGCATTATTTGCCGTATGTATCATCTGACTCAACCGATTGAAGAAATTTTGCCATTAGTTCGTCAAAAGGCCGAAATTTTGACCGATAAAAAAAATCCCGCCGATTACGCCTCCGCCATCATGGATTTGGGCGCGCTTATTTGCACCCCAAAAAAGCCGCAGTGTTTGCTTTGTCCGTTTAATAAATCGTGCTTATCCATCGGACGGGAAGATATCGAAAAAATTCCGTCGCGGCTAAAAGTTTCCAAAAAAGAAATCAACGGCATTGTTTATATTATTCGCAATAAAAACGGCGATATTCTGATTCGTAAGCGTAAAGAAAAAGGGTTGCTTTCCGGTTTGTACGAGTTCCCTTGGAGTGAAACACCGTTGTTTGCCGATGCACGTGACGGCGGTTTGGTCGTTACGCACATATTCACGCATATAAAGATGCGCCTGCAAATTTATGAGTTGCGAACCGAAACCGTTGGCGACGGATTTTTCATAAAACCGGCCGATATAACAAACTATCCGATGTCAACCCTGATGAAAAAGGTGTGGCAAAAAACTTTACTTTAAAAATGATTTTTGTTATGTTTTTCATGAAATGAATTTTTAAAACAAGCATTATGAAAATTTTTATTGAAATTTTGATTTTATCCGGATTGGCAAAAAAAGACCTGAGAATCGCCAAAGGAAAAGAATTGTGGACCACGTTAAACGACAAACTGCCGCCTGCGGTTGCCGTTCTAAAAGATGACCAGCCACGAGTAAACCGCTTCAAACAAATGGTCTTTAAACTGCCTAAAGTTCATCAAAAGTGCTTGAAAGAATGGTTGCAAGACCGAGTTGACAATAACTGGCGCGATTATCCGGAAGATGTTTCCTTTTTACAGGAAAAAGCCGAACGTAAAGAGTGGCAAATTTACAGCCAGCATCTGGATGCTCTGGATGCTCTGGATTAAAGATTTCGCACGATATATTCCGTTTTTTAAAGATGGAATAATCGTGCGTTTTTTTATAGATTTTTCCATTTTATTCTTAAGCGCGCCAGCTCGCGGCCGTCGCTTAAAGCGGTAACGGAATGCAGGCTTGTTTGGCCTTCAAGCTCAGTCGTTATATCCACGTCTTCTCCCAAATGCCCCTCTTTTTTAAACGCTATTTCAAGTTCGCACGGAACGTGATTGTCGCGAAAATCATGATCGACGGCTTCGGTCGCCCAAAGCGGATAAACGGCGTTGTTGACATGGCGATTAATATCAATATCGTCAAAACGTACCAAAAAACGACGCTGACAATCCGCACGTTCCGGCTCGGGCAGTTTCGGAAAATCCGTTTCCAGCGCGCGTTCGGGAATAACTGTATATTCCGGTAAATTTTCTTTTAATGAAATCGGACGTTTGCGAACAAAATCAATTAAAATCCACTGGCTGGATGCGGTGATAATGATGTTGCCGCTTGCGTCATAAACAACAAAATCACGCACGGCGCCGAGCTTTTTTTCGGCAGAAGGCCAGGTTACGACGCGGATATTTTCATGCAGCATGGGCAGACGTTCAATCTTGATATGGTAATTTGAACCAACCCAGGCAAAACCTTTACGCAAACAAAACTCCAGTCCAAGGCCGATGGAAGATGCATGCGAATCGGCCATATCCTGCAATATATTCATCAGCGTTAAAACACGCAAGTTGCTGTTTTTATCGCATTCATATGTCCGAATCTGATATTCTTTTTCCCCTTTTTGCATCGTATTCGGCCTTAAAACAAAGTCGCTTGGCTGGTAGTGTCCAAAACCGCAACTTTAATTTGTTCAAAGCGGGATAAAAGCCGTTTTTTGTATTTTAACCCACGGGAAGGAATTTTTGAATGATAGGCCATGGCTGCTTTTTGCCAATCTCCCCGATGTTTATACAGCTTGGTCAAAAACTTGGCGCTGTATTCCACATTGGTATCCGGATCAAAAGCTTCTTCAAGGTTCTTAAAGGCTTTACCGTGATATTTCAAACTGATTTGCATGCAGCCGACATCAATGCTTTTGACGCCCCTGCCCTGCAACTGTTTGACTTTGGCAATCGCTTCTTCTTTGGTCTTAAAATGGTAACCTTTGCCGTTGGCGTTGATTGTCCAGGGCCAGGAAACGAATTCATGCCGACGATCGTCCCAACGACCGGTTTCAACGCTTGAAATTGTTTGCAGCAAATGTTCTTTTATGTCGTATTTTTCTTCCATTCTGGCAGCAGAAAGCGAACACAGCTCAGAAGCTTTGGCCTTAACCTGACCGGAAACTTCGTTTTCGTATTCTTTTTGCGCTTTAAGAGGATGGACAATGACTAAAGAAATAACCAATAAAAAAAGTATTTTTCTCAGCACAGTAAAAAATTATCCCATATTCCCAACCTTAAGCAAAGGGTTTCCCTTCTTTTGAAATTTCCACCCTACGAACCATAGCGCCATATGCCGCGGAAGGCTTAAGGAAAGGTGTTAAACAAACCTTAATTTTCATTAAAAAACTATTAATGAAAATCAAATTTTGTAGTTAGATAACACAAAATTTTTTAAAAATCCAGCATTTTTTTTGCAAATGATTGTATCGAAGACGTCATATCGTTGCTAACTTGTTGAAAATTATCGTTTTTATTCAAGGAAGATTCATCTGCATAAATTTCGCGATTGACCTCAATTTGCAACGTATAAATTTTCTTCCGTGGTTGGCAATAATTAAATGTCGTAAAAGCTCCGGAATAAGGGACGTTGGTTGTTACGTTGTAACCGCAAGCCGCCAAAGAATTTTGCATAAACACCGTATATTCGGGCGGACAACTTTGCGAAAACAAATCGCCCAGGCAAAAATCTATATGCGGGCTGTCCGGAATAATCCTACAAATTTTGGAAGGCATGGAATGACAATCCAAAACGCAACAAAACCCAAACTTTTTGACGCATTTCGCAATAAGCTGCTGCAAGCGATGGTGATATACATCGTAAATGTTTTTAATTCGTTCCTGTACTTCACGATATGAAAGCAAGCCGTCGTAAATGGGCAGATTTTCAACATTGATGCGATGAATAAGCCCCAAACCGAAACGGCAACGGTTGTTTTCTATCGCAATTTTATCCTCGGGATAATCATAAAACATCTTAGAATCGAGCTCGATTTTATCACGATTAACATCTATAAAGGCTCGCGCCACATTCATGCTTAATACAGCAATCCCGCATTTTGCCAGCGGATTGACCAGCTCATCGACGAACAAATCTTCATTGCCGCGTAATTGTTTTTCGGTTAAAGACGTGCTTTTTAAAAATTCCTCGGGAAAATATCTTCCGGCATGCGGCACGGTAACGACAACCGGATATTGCGTATTGGCGGTTCCTCCTTCTTGATAAACAGATATTTGCTTGTAATCTATATTAAAATCGCAATGCTTTTCAGACAATGTTTTATCCTTTCAATTGACTTAAAATTATAGAACAGAAGTCTTAAATTTTTATAAAAAATAAAAAAGTTTTAAAAACAATAAAAAAGGGCTTGCCAAATTTATTTTGGTGTGTTAGTTAATCAACTACTTTCGGGTGTGTAGCTCAGGTGGTTAGAGCGCTACGTTGACATCGTAGAGGTCACAAGTTCGAGTCTTGTCATACCCACCAATTCAAACCGGCATCAGGCCGGTTCTTTGTTAGAACCCTTGTTTCAAGGGTGTGTAGCTCAGTTGGTTAGAGCGCTGCGTTCACATCGCAGAGGTCACAAGTTCGAGTCTTGTCATACCCACCATATTAAAAAAAGCCCATCATAGGGCTTTTTTTAATGTGTGAGTTATAAATAAAAGACGGGAACAATGTTTACATTTTCGGTTAAAGGCAAGTGGGTTTGAGCTAAACAGATAACGGCTCCCTCTCCGATTTGCAGTCCTGCTTTTTGTAAAACATCAAAATTTTTTATATCTTTCTTATCCGGATTAGTTTTTTTCTTTATCTCAATAGGATAAATCTTTCCATTTTCTTCCAAAATAATATCTATCTCTTTTTTATCTTTGTCACGATAGAAAGAAATGTTAGGTTTTCTTCCGTTATGAAGGTAGCTTTTCAATATTTCGGCAACAACAAATGTTTCCAAAATTTCACCACTTTTAGCACCAACTTCCAATGTTTCAGGGGTGTTCCATTTAGTTAAATAACACACCAGCCCGGTATCCATAAAATATATTTTGGGCATTTTGGTCATCCGGTTGCTAATATTTTTAGAAAACGGATACAATAAATAAATCAACCCGGATGTCTGCAAGATAGACACCCAACGTTGAACTGTTGATACGGGTTTTCCTATATCTCGTGCAACATCCGAAAAATTCAGTAATTGTCCGCTTCTGGCAGCCAACGCCGTTAAAAGCCCTAAAAACTGCATCTCGTCACCACTATCAGTCAAATCACGAATATCACGTTCAATATACGTCTGAACATAAGAACTGTAAAAGTCTTCCCAATCAACATTTGCATCATTATTCAAAGCAGGGTAAGAACCTCGCCAAATAATCTTATAAAGCTCCTTTAAATCTAAACTTTGGGCTTCCTTACTTCTTGTCAAAACCCATTCTGGAGTAGGAACAAATTTGTCATAAAAGGGTTTCCCTGCCAATTCTGGTAAAGAAAAACCTTCTAAATTAAGGATTCCAACCCTCCCGGCAAGACTTTCCGACACACCTTGCATTAAATGAAATTGCTGCGACCCTGTAATCCAAAACATTCCTTTTTGCTTTTTCTCATCTGCAATAGCTTTAATATATGGCAAAAGTTCGGGAGCATATTGGATTTCATCAATCAATAACGGTGTTTCAAAACGTTGTAAAAATAAGGCAGGATTCTCTTTTGCCAGCTTACGGTTTTCCAATGTATCCAAAGAAACATAATTACGTTTCTCATCACAACATCTAAATACTGTCGTTTTACCAACTTGTCTTGGTCCTGTAATTAACACAACAGGAAAGGAAGAATTCATCCGCTTTATGGCGTTTTCAATGGTTCTTTTAATATACATTTGCAAACTCCGACTAATTTATCATCTAATATTAAAATAGTCGAAAATCGGGAAGAGGTCAAGAAAAAATATGACAAATTTATCACCCGGTGCTAAAATGGTCGGAATTTTATCCTTTCTGTTTTAGAAAATACCTAATATTGGCAATTTTCTAAAATGAAATAAGAATTTCACAAATTTCCTCATAGGTGAAATTTTATAGATTACGCATGATATATCAGTTATTGCATCATCTTGTAATCTCTGCAAAAAATTGCGGAGATTAAGGAGATTGTTTGCGCGATTTTTATACTTGACTTTCAATATCGTTGCTTTTTTTAGTATGGTAGATAGAATTTCCCCGCGAATAAGGGAAGCGAGAAGCAACCGAGATGAGAATAGGAAGTACCATGACCGAAGCGAAGTTGTTGAGCTTGTGCCAAGCGAAACTTACGAAGCAAGACTATTAAAAAAAGCCCATCATAGGGCTTTTTTTAATATGGTGCTCTGAAAAGGACTTGAACCTTCACGGGAAAGCTCCCATAAGTACCTGAAACTTACGCGTCTACCAATTCCGCCATCAGAGCATTGCTTATTTTAATAAAAAGTTTTTTTTAAGAAGTCAACCTTTTCTTTTAAAAAATTTCATAAGAATACAGGATTAAAGCGATACCCAAAATAACCCTATAAACAACAAACGGCAGATAAGTCGCTTTTTGCAGCCATTTCAGCATCACAAAAATCACCAAAAATGATGCCATGAAAGAATACAACGCCGCATCGGCCGCCCACAAAATTTCCGTCGGATTACCGCGGCGGAACAAACGGAAACACTCCAAAGCACCGGCGGCGGCAATAGTCAACACCGACAACAGCATGGAAAATTTTGCCGCTTCGCTGCGGTCGACACCCAAAAAGCGCGCCATGGTGATGGTTACGCCCGAACGGCTGGTGCCGGGGATTAATGCCAGACACTGCGCCAAACCGATAAATAAAGCGTCTTTAATTTTCAAATCCGTCATCTTCCGCGTAACTTTTCCATAACGATCCGCCGCATACAACAATAGTCCGTACAACAAGATTGTCCAGCCGATGATTTTCGGATTGCGCAGCCATTCCATACCATAGTTGCGCAGCATAAAACCGGCAATCAGCGCCGGTACGGAAGCAATCGCAATCAAATACGCCAAGCGATTGCCGTCATCGGAAAAATCCGGCAGCAGTTTGTTTTTACAAACACCGCAAATCATCCGCCAAATCGTTTTATGGAAATATATCAGCACCGCAAAAAGCGAACCGATGTGCAAGGCAATATCCACAGCAATCCCCTGATCGGGAAAATCGGTAAATTCGGCAAACAAAATCAGATGTCCGGAAGAGCTCACCGGTAAAAATTCAGTCAATCCCTGAACAATAGCAAGCCAGATAAGCTGCAACGTACACATTATAAACGCTCCTTGTTGTCAGGCACATATTGCCGGCATTGTTTCAAATCCATCTCCAACAACGCATGCGGACGAAAACGGATATTGTTAAGCGAAGCGCCCCAGTGCAGATGCGGTCCCGTCACCCTGCCGGTTTTACCCACCAAACCGATAACATCGCCTTTTTTAACATGGTCGCCTTTTGCTACCTTTGCTTCCTTTAAATGCATATAAATAGTCTGCAAACCATATCCGTGATCCAAAATCACCATATTGCCGGAATAAAAATAATTGCCGCCGCTTAAAAGCACGACGCCGTTACCGGCCGCTTTGACCGGCGTGCCTTCCGCCGCGGCAATATCCGTACCTCTGTGTGGATTTTTAGGCACCCCGTTAAAAATACGCTGGTTGCCAAAATTGCCGCTGATAACACCTTCAACCGGAAGTTCAAAACCTTTTTGCCAGTCTTGAATATCCGGATTAATGCTTGTCAGCGCCGCACGCACGTCTTTTTGTTCGCGCAAAATTTCCGCCTCGTCGGCTTTGGCCGGCGTTACTTTGCGCTGTTCCACGCCTTCAATACGTTGAATATCCCACGTGTTTTCCTCAACTGGCAAGACATAACTTTCAACCGTGCCATCTTGATACACAATGCTTAATTTAACATTTTTTGCAGCATCACGAGCTAATGAAAATAAAAAACGACCGTCGGCATCCACCGTATAGCTTTTGCCGTCAACCGTTACTTCCGTTGCGTTAAAGGCACGACCTGATATCAGCTCACCCTGCTTTAACGTACCGCACAACTCCAATGCCTGTGCCGATGCGGTCATACCCATCGCCAAAAGCAAATTACAAATCAAACAAGTCAAATTGTTCCGCATCGCGGTTCTCCATCACTTTGGTTTTAACAATACCGTCGGCAAAACGCACGTTAAGCTCGCCGCTGCGTTTGGCATGCGTGGCATCATATAATGTTTTGAAATGCTTATCCGTTACCCAAGCAAACCCGCGTTTTAAGACCGATTCAACCGAAACACCTTCTAATCTTGCCGTCAGATTCTGCAAAGTTTGAATGTTTTTTTCCATCAGATTACGCACATAATACGGTTTTAACCCAGACAAATCCAACGCTTGCTTTTTTACCAGAAGATAATTGCGAATTGCTAATTTCAGCCGCTCTGCACGTTCGTCAAGTTTTTGCCGGCTTTCCGCCACGATTTGTTCCAAATTGGGAATGCCTCTGGATAACCCTTCCAGCATTTGTTTATATTCATTTAACAGGCGGGTAGCGGCGTTTAGGCGCCGATTATCCAAAGAAGAAAGCTGCAACAACAATTCGCTTTTGACAGGTACCGCAAATTCCGCCGCGCCGGTCGGCGTCGGCGCGCGCACATCGGCGGCATAATCAATCAGCATGGTGTCGGTTTCATGCCCGACTGCGGAAATCACCGGAATTTTGGAATTATACACCGCACGCACCACGATTTCTTCATTAAACGGCCACAGGTCCTCCAAACTACCGCCGCCACGCGCCACAATCAACACATCAGGCTTCGGAACAACACCGTCTTCAGGAAGTGCGTTAAAGCCATTAATCGCCGCGGCAATCTTTTCTGCCGCTCCCTCGCCTTGCACCGGCGTCGGCCAAACAATAATTCCGGTCGGAAAACGGTCGCGCACCCGATGGATAATATCACGAATCACCGCACCGCTCGGACTGGTTACCACACCGATGACTTTCGGCAAAAACGGAATTTTTTGTTTATGCGCCGCATCAAACAGACCTTCTTTTAAGAATTGTTGCTTGCGCTCTTCCAAAAGTTTTAACAACGCGCCGGTACCGGCAATTTCCAACTGTTCTATCACCAACTGATAAGACGAACGACCGGCGAAAGTGGTGATTTTTCCGGTTGCGACCACCTCAAGCCCGTCTTCAATCTTGACCGGCAAAGCCGAGGCAACGCCGCGCCAACACACGGCCGACAAAACCGCGTTTTCATCTTTTAAGGACAAATACCAATGGCCGGAATCGGCTTTTTTGGCGCCGAAGATCTCGCCTTTGACACGCACGCGGGCAAAAGCGATTTCAACACATTGTTTTATCGCAAAAGAAATTTCACTGACGCTGTATTCCGTTATTTCGTTCATCATCACCTCTGTTTTAAGGCATTGTAGAGCGTTAAACGCTATATGCAATCATTTATCCGCCTTACCAACAAAAAAGATATTGCAATTATGAGGTTTAATCTTTAAGATATAGCTAACATTAAAACGTTTATAAGAAAGGTTACAAAAAATGGCAAAATCTCCTTTGGTCAAACCTTTAAGCAAGTCAGCCGTCGGCGGCCGTTTAAGCTTTATTTTCAGCATTTTCAAATTTTTGAGTTTTGACTTGGCCGCTTTTTTTGTTTCCAAGGCTTCGGAAGACAAAGAAGGGTTGTTTAACAGCAAGGGCAATTCCCGAGAATAGGAGAATAAAATGGAAAACATCACGCCGTTGCCGGCAAATTTTTTCTTTGATAAAATCGGTGTTATCATTAAAATCGAGATGAATGCCGACCATGTTTTCCGCGGCGAAGTGGTTTATGACGGCCGCAATCAGATTATTTTTAACCGTAATGACAAGCAATTTTATCTGTTAAGTAAAATCGCCCCGATTATCCGCAAAAAAATCCTGAAAAGTAAATACGTAACGGTTGCCGAAGAGTTTAATGATGAAATCACTCAGGCTTATGACATTTCGGTGCGTATCGTCGACGAAATTCCCGGCGCCGACACTTATGAAGAGGAAATGCAAAAATATATGGAAAAACTTAAAGAAAGTTTGGGTGAAGACAAACTCAAAGAAATGCAGCGCGAGGCCATTCATTCTTTTGCCAAGCTGACCGCTTAAAAACAAATTTTGTTCCCGATTATCGAATCGGGATTTTTTTTATCATAATTCCATTGTTTGTGTTGAAAGACCTCATCCATAACATAACCTCACACGGTTACGACTTATCCCCAAAAGACTCTTTAAAATTGCAAAAAAAAAAAACGGTTTAGAATATCGGGAAAATAGATACTTTTGCAGTTTTAAGGAGAAAATAATGCGGGAAAATGGTAGAAGTATGGTTGAAATGCTCGGCGTATTAGCTATCATTGGCGTATTGTCTGTCGGGGCGATGACCGGTTATTCCAAAGCGATGCTGAAGTATAAGCTCAACAAGCAGACCGAGCAGTTGACCTATCTGCTGAACAGCACTTATCAGCTTTTAAGCGAAACTAAATTCACAGAACCGTCAGAAAGTCTTAATATAACCGACATATTCATTAAATTAAACCTTGTTCCTCAGGAAATGATAAGGCCCGCCACTTCCAAATTTGTTTATGACGCCATGGGAAATGAAATTTATATCGGTTGGGAACGTTCTACCGAGCTTAGGCGCGGCAACGGTTTTTTTAAGATAACGTTATATGGCGTCAACGACCGGGTTGATGATGACACTTGTTTAAATTTTTTAAATTTCAGCAAAGAAATGAGCGGCGTTTTGTGGCAGACAAATTTTATATACAGCGCCGATGAGGATGACAGCGAACATTATGATGTTCGTATTTTCGGCGACGCTTATTGCAAAAACAGTGCGTGTCTTAAAGATTTGACGGTCGCCCGTATCCGCGAGCTTTGCGACACTTGCCTAAATCAGACAACATGCAATATTCGTATTCTATGGTATTAAGACATATCAGCTTGAACCAGGTGTGATAAAGCAGGGCAACAAATATTCTGTTTTGTTCATATTACATGAAACTTCTTTGACGTTGCACGGCTAAATTCAGCAATTTATTAATGGTGTTTTGCATATCTTCTTCTTGCTTAGATTCGATAATACTGATAATCTCGTGCTCTCTGGCCGTCAAATCCTGATTGATACCGATGGTGGCATAATAATCGTTGCTGTCGTTATATAGTTTGGCGGCTTTTCTTGTATCCCCCTGGTCATAATAATATTGAGAAAGATTTTTATTGGCATTGGCGGTTTGATGCGGGTACATGTCTTCATCGCCCATTTCAATCACGTTTTGATATGCCCAAATGGCTTTGCTGTCCGAACCGGCACGGGTATACATATCTGCCGCCCGGCTCCAGGCATTAACATTTTTCGGCGAAAGCTCTATCGCCAGTTCAAAGGCGCCGGTTGCCAGCTGTAAATCCTGCAAGCTGGCTAACGTGCCAAACGTACAGGCGTAATTTGAAGTTTCCACAAACGTGATATCGCGTTTTTGCGTGTTTTTGGCTTGATGCCCCTTGTCAATGTTGTTGTCTATCAAAGCCTCCATTAACCCAAGGCAGTAGCTTGCATTGCCTTTCGCCAACATATATAGCGCTTCATCGGGCGGCGTAAGCTCTCCGGCATTGGGCAGATTTTCAAACTTGCCGTTGTTGCTTAAAGAGATAAAGTTTTTAATTGAATCTATCAGTTGTATAATATCATCTTCGCTTGCCAAATCGCCGCTTTTAGATTTAATTGTCTGGGCAATTTTTCCATCATCTATATCCCGCCCGAGCATATTGACAATCAACCCGGCCAGAGCATCCAACGGTTTTTTATCCGGGGTGTATTTAAAGGGTTCGATTCCGGCCGCAATTTCATCTAGTTCGCCCTGACGGCCTTTTTTCCAGTCAAACTCCATGGAAGACGCTTTGCCGCGCAAACCCGGAAAAGGTATGGTGTTTTGCAAGGACGATTGTTTTTGTGCCGCTCTTTTTTCTTTTTCCAGATGTTTGGCTTCCAATTCCTTTTCGGCTTTTTCTTGTCGGCGGCGTTCGTCCTCTAAGCGCAGTTGTTTTTGTATCCTATCCTGCTGTTTTTGTTTTTCGGATCTTGCCAGTTCTCGTTCCGCCTCCTGTTTTTTATCCCTTTCATTCTCAAACTCTCCGGATATTCGTCCGGCATTGGCCGAACCGGCGCTCGTGGAAGTCGGCGATTCATTTTTGATAAATGATAATAAAGATTTAATGTACAAAATGACAATTAAAAAAAGAAATAAGACAAACGCCAGCAATAATAAAATTATGGAAACAAGACGAAGATTGTCCGACCCCGAAAAGTGGCGCTGAAAGAACCCCGCCATACCGTTTAAGTTTTGTGAAATGGCGATACCAAACTGGCTTGTCAGCAAATATAATGCTATATTTTGCAACATCCGGGTTAGTCCTTTCGGTTATCTTTTTACAAATAACTTTTGCTATTGTATACTTTAAATAGTTTAAAAATATATTACTTATTATAACAATCAGGCTAATTTTTCAAGCTGACCGTTAATTATGTCGCACATATTGTCGTCATTATATTTTTTTGCCTCGTCCAAAGCCGATAACAAATAATGTCTGGCCAGAGTGCCGTTTCCGGCGTGCTTTTCAATTTGCGCCAGATTGACATAATCGGCTGCTATGCCGGAATATCTCTTGTCGGCCTGTTCTTTGTCCAGCGAATGTTTAAACAACTTTTCCGCCCGCCTGAAATCTTGCAATCGAATGTAAATCAAGCCCAAAAGAGTATATGTGTTGGCAATGTGAAAATTTGTTTTGTGCTGATTTGACATTTTGATAATCCGCCGGCAAACATGAGCCGATGCCGGCAGTTTTTGCAATTTGAACCAAGATTCGGCCTCAACAAAAGCCGCATCAAGCCATGCCGCATAATTTTCAACTTTTTTATATTTTTTTTGCGCCGCTGCCGCATAATCTATCGCACGGGTATAATCTTGTTGCTTTAGAAAAGAAAGCGCCAACAGCTCATCGGCGTATGCTTCTCCTTGAATGTTATCGGCAGATTTGTGCTTGTCCCTTGCTTTTTGCGCATATTTAACGGATGCCGACAATCTGCCGCGCATCAGATTCAACAACGCTGTCTGATTAATGATTTCCGCTTCTTTTACAGTTAATTTAAGCATCTTGAAAGTTTGCCGGCTTTGGCGGAACAAGTCCGCAGCTTCGTCAAAACGCTCTTGTCCGGCCAACAGCATCGCTTTTGCGGCCAGAGAGCTTGCCGCGCCGGTATAAGAAGACGACGCCTGATAAAGTTTGTGTGCCGAATCGTACATCATTTGCGCAACGTCATGCACGGCGCAAAAGCGATAAATTTCGCCCAAAAGCATATAAGCCGCGGCCTCTTCTCTTAACGCTTTTTGTTTTTTAAAAAGACCCGCCGCCATAACCGCATTACGCGATGCGGCATACATGTCGCCATCATACAAACAGATTTTGGCACTCAAATACAAAAACAAAGCTTTTGTCGGTGCGTTTAATTTTAAAGCGCTTAACTTGTTAACGATTAATCTTAATTTTTTGAAATTATTTTTAGCTTCGGCATCCAGGCCTGCCATTATGAAAAACCGGGTATCGCCCGGTGTCAAATACAGCTCCCGACGAATCTGTTTCAGATTGTTCTCAGGGTAAAGATAGGCTTTTAACAACGCCGACAACACCTTGTCTTTTTTTTCCGTAAAGTTTATCAGGCGGTCAAACCTGCCGGCATAAACCGATTTAAATAATTCCATGCGCCGTTTGCGAAAAGTCCAAACGACCATATCTGCAACCGACAATATCATATAAGTCGGAAAAAACGCCATATGAGCACGTTTGTCGCCGAATTCGCCGATTTTGCGGATAAAAACAGCCCGATATAAACGTTTTTGCAACGACTTGAAAACGCAAAACGCCGTCAATAATATAAATGCAACCGATAACCCGGCAAAGATAAGCCCAAAATATTTCATGAAACGTTTACACTAAATTAGTTTTTTAATCTTTATAATTATAACACTAAAAAATAATTGCAAAAGGATTTTTTGAAAATGGCAATCACAAAATTAAGTCCGGAACAGCTTTATAAAAAATGCGATACCTCAAAGTTTGATTTTAATTCCACCGCCGATTTGGAAGAACGTCTTTCCGCCCTCGGCCAAGACCGCGCCATCAGCGCCGTCGAGCTGGGGATTAACATCAAATCAAAAGGCTATAATTTGTTTTGCTTCGGTCCGGAAGGCACCGGCAAAATGAGCTTGGTCAAAAGAATTTTGGAAAAAGAAGCCAAACAACGCCCCACACCGGATGATTGGGCTTATGTTTACAATTTCGACGAACCTTACAAACCGATTGCCATTAATTTTGCCGCCGGCGAAGCCACGGAATTTGCCAAAGACGTCGACCGTTTGATTGAAGATTTAAGCACCGCCATACCGGCCTTGACCGACAGCGACGAATACAAAGCCGCCGTTGAAATTATTCGGCAAAAATACAAAAGCAAAAAAGACGATTATATTAAAATCCTGCAAAAAAAAGCCAAGGGAAAAAGCGTTTCCCTGTTGCACATGCCGGTCGGACTGGTGGTGGCTCCGGTCAAAGACGGAGAGGTTTTGAGCCCGGAAGCCTTTGAACAACTTTCCGATGAAGAAAAACAAAAAATCACCGACGACTTAAACGCCATGCAAGCCGAAATTGAAAACACGGCGCAAGATTTGCCGCAATGGGAGGAACGCCAACGCGAAGAAATCGACCATTTACGCGAGAAACTGGCCAAGAGCCTTATCAGCTCCCCGGTGGACGAATTGCGCAAGAAATACAAACAATATAAACCCGCCGTTGATTTTCTGAAATCCATTCAAAAAAATATTTTGGAAAATATTAATGATTTTATGCCAAACACCGAATCGCCCTCGGCCGGCAATGAAGAAGATCCTTTAAGCCTGCTTTTGAGCCGGATGAATAAAAACGAAGAGGATAAATTCGCCAAGTTCAAAGTAAATGTTATTGTTAAAAACGTGCCAAACTCCGGCGCACCGATTGTGTTGCTCGACCATCCGACGCAAGGCAACCTGGTCGGCAAGGTCGAACGCGTTCAGCAATACGGCGCGTTGCTGACCGATTTTACTTTAATTAAAGCCGGCGCTTTGCATCAGGCAAACGGTGGTTTTCTTTTAATCGACGCCCGCAAACTCTTGTTGCAGCCTTACGCTTGGGATTCCTTAAAACGCGCTTTGGCCTCAAAAACGATTAAAATCGAATCTCCCGGCGACGAAACAAGTTTTACGACCATTTCGCTGGATCCGCAGCCTATTCCGCTGGATATTAAAATCATTTTGACCGGCGATGAAGAACTTTACGAGCTTTTAGGCGAACGCGACCCGGATTTTTCTGATTATTTTAAAGTGGAAGCGGATTTCGGGACGGTTATGGACCGCACGGAAGAAAATGAAATCGAATACGCCAAACTTATCGGCTCGCTTTCCAAAAAGAAAAATTTGCGTTCCCTTAACAAACAGGCGGTGGCAAAAGTTATTGAATACGCTTCGCGTTTGGCCGACGATTCGGAAAAATTGACGGCGCACATTGCGTCAATCGGCGATTTGCTGCGCGAAGCCGATTATTGGGCGCGTAAATCAAACTCCAAACAAATCGGCAAAAACCATATTGTTCAAGCCATTGATGCGCAAATATACCGCAGCGACCGCATCAACAAAGCCATGCTCGAACAAATCGACAAAGGCACGATTTTAATGGATGTCAAAGGAGCGAGAATCGGACAAATTAACGGTCTGGTCGTTTACAATTTTTCACGCAATACTTTTGGCAAGCCGGCGCGCATTACTACGCAGGTTCGTATGGGGAGCGGCGAATTCGTCGATATTGAGCGCGAGATTGAAATGAGCGGTCCCATCCACACCAAAGGCGTATTGATTTTACAAGCCCTGCTTTCCAACCGTTTTGCCAAGAAAAAACCGCTTTCCTTATCGGCTTCCATTGTGTTTGAACAATCTTACGGCGGCGTTGACGGCGACAGCGCTTCTTCGACCGAATATTATTGCTTGTTGTCAGCCATTGCCGAATTGCCGATAAATCAAAGCATCGCCGTTACCGGCTCAATTAATCAGTTCGGCGAAATACAGCCAATCGGCGGGGTTAACGAAAAGATTGAAGGTTTCTTTGAGGTTTGCAAATACAACGGCCTGACCGGCAAACAAGGTGTGATTATTCCGCGCACGAATATTGGCAACCTGATGCTTAAAGAAGAAATCGTTGAAGCGGTTGAAAACGGCATGTTTCATATTTACGCCGTCGATTCGGTTGATGACGGCATCGAAATCTTGACCGGAGTCAAAGCCGGCAAGCCTGATAAAAACGGAAATTACCCCAAAGGAACGGTCAATTACCTGGTGGCAAAAAATTTGGAAGAATATTACCAATGCTATGTCCGTTTTGCGCAGGAAACCCACGGATGCCTAGGCAAATAGCCACTGCTTGATTTTAGAGAGGTTTTATCACATCCGCTTGACTTAAATGTCGTTTTGTGCTACATTAAGATTAATAATAAAGGTTGGCTAAAGGAGAATAGTCATGGTAGATGTATCTATGGAAAAAGCGCGCGCGGCTCGCAATAAGGCGTTTTTGACGAATATTCGTTATATGCAAGAAAAAGTCGTCGCCATTAAGGCCGAGGATAATCAACAGGATAGTGCTCGTTCTAATTCTCCGGCCAATCAAGATAATAAAATCAGAGAGGATCGTTCTTAAAACAAGACTTCTTTATACGCATTTCAGCCCTGCCGCAAGCAGGGCTTTTATTTTTGCTTTGCAACAAAATCTTGTGCCTGCTGTGTGTTTGTTTTCTCATATACAGGTTTTAAAATTTTTTTTAATTTTTTTCGCTATCATGAAATCTAACAAATTCAACACATACACCCGAATATGCCGCCAATCCGCTCAGAACAAAGTAAGAACAGTTAATAAATTCCTAAAATTTTCCATTGCATCCCATAAAATACCATGATATACCATAATCATCGGGTTAATATTTTTTTAAGGGCGGATAAAGTGAGAAAAACTTTTCTCTTTATGGATACGGTAAGCAACAAGGTCGACGCCAAAGGCCGCGTTTCCCTGCCGGCCGATTATCGCGCCATCGTCAAAGAACTCAACTCTGAAATCGTGTGTTACCGCAGTCTGACCGCGCCTTGCATTGAAGGCTGCACGGAAGATTTGCTGGAAAAACTTGCCGCCGAAATTGAAGATTCGACTGATTTCTTTTCACAAACTCAGGATGACTTAACTAATTTGATTTTCGGCGATGCCAAGCGTTTTACCTTTGACAGCACGGGACGAATTGTCTTAACCGACAAACTCTTGACGCATGCCGGCATCACGGATACCGCCGTGTTTGTAGGCAAAGGTCGCAAGTTCCAAATCTGGAACCCTGA
The DNA here is from genome assembly GCA_944391395.1 of uncultured Alphaproteobacteria bacterium. Classification (GTDB taxonomy): domain Bacteria; phylum Pseudomonadota; class Alphaproteobacteria; order RF32; family CAG-239; genus CAAFZY01. Next base: position 66,058 of record CALXTI010000003.1, on the reverse strand, counting down.
AAACTGGGCAAAAGAAGAAGCACGGATTCGCACCGAAGTTATGAAAAAACGGCCGGTTTTGAACGCCGGCAAAAACAGCGGAGGCGACTGATGGCCGGAATGATAAAACATATTCCGGTTATGCTCAAAGAGGTCTTAAAATACCTTTCTCCAAAAGACGGCGAAACTTATGTCGACGCGACTTTCGGCAACGGCGGTTATTCAAAAGCTATTTTAGACGCCGCAAATTGCAAAGTTATCGCCATTGACCGCGATCCGACGGTCGAAAACAGAGCGACGGAACTAAAAAAACTATACGGAAACAGATTTGAATTCCGCTCCGGATGTTTCGGGAACATTGACCGATTGATTGAAGAATCCGTCAACGGTTTTGTTTTTGATATCGGGGTTTCCTCCATGCAGCTCGACGAAGCCGAACGCGGATTTTCTTTTGCCAAAGAGGCGCCTTTGGATATGCGTATGTCCTGTTGCGGCATTACGGCGGCGGACATTGTCAACACCATGGCGGAAAACGATTTGGCCGATTTGATTTATCGTTACGGCGAAGAACGCAAATCGCGTCAAATAGCCCGCAAAATTGTTGAACACAGACACAACAAGCCCATTGAAACGACAACCGAGCTTGCCGCTATCGTTTATACGGTTTTACACCGCAATAAAAACACCATTGACCCGGCCACCCGCACTTTTCAGGCACTCAGAATCGCCGTTAACGATGAACTGACCGAATTGCAAAACGGGTTACGCGCCGCCGCGGACAAACTTGCCCCGGGCGGACGTTTGGTCGTTGTCGATTTTCATTCTCTGGAAGACAGAATCGTCAAAACGCTTTTTAATACGCTTGGCGGAAAAACAGCCGGCGTTTCGCGTTATTTGCCCGAAACGCCCGTTACAAAAACACCTCTTTTTGCAAATGTTTCAAAAGCTATTGCACCAACAGCGGAAGAATGCGCCTTTAATCCGCGCGCCCGTTCGGCAAAACTCCGCTTTGCCGTCAAATCAGCAACTGATGAAACAAACAACCTTGAGAATAAAGGAGATGAACATGATTAATACCAAAACAGCCATCACCATCTTATGGTTTACTTTAACCTGCGTCATTTGCTTTGGCTCATTCGTGTTGAAAAATCAAGTGCACGACTTGGAATTGGAATTATCAAAAATAAATCTCAACATCCAAAAAGACGTTAAAACAATCCATGTCTTGAAGGCAGAATGGAGTCACTTAAACAATCCCTCCCGATTAAAAAAACTGGCCGCCGAACATATTTCCTTAAATAAAATGCGGGCTGAACAAATTATTAACTATTCTGCGTTACCATTTGAGTATGAAAACGGCAGAACGGATCAAATCATGACCGCTGGCGTCGATCATAAAGAATATAAAAAGCTGGTTAAAGCCGAACGTTAATATCTTTGCTGCTTTCAGACACACCCGATATGCCGGACAAAAGCCAAAGAATCGACCCAGGCTTTCCGGCCTGACGGAGAATATAAACAAGTGTTGGGAGTAAGCCTTTCCGGCAAAAACAATAATTTTTACTTTCCCGGGCAAAACGCGGATTCTGCCGGAATCGACGTGTTGTTTAAAGAAAGCCAGGACGCCGAAGCCGTACATGTTTGCCGGCAGCGCATGTTGCTGTCCATTGCCGCATTTTTATTGATTTACTTTATCATCGCTTTTCGCGTTATACATGTTTGCCTGGTTAACGGTATTCAAATCCACACCCCGGGCGATGAATCGGCCGAAAGTGAAATTTACGCCGGAACCCCGATTTCCCGTGCCGATATTGTTGACCGCAACGGTGCAATTATTGCCACATCCTTGCCCACCGTTAATTTGTACGCCAATCCCAAGAATGTCCGTAATCCGGAAAGCATCGCCCAAAAATTGACGCATCTGTTTCCGGAAATCGGTTATAATGATTTGATGACCAAGCTCACACGCAAAAGAACCTCTTTTTCCATGATTAAATACAATCTTTCGCCGGCGCAGCAAGCCGCAGTCAACAATCTCGGCATTCCGGCGCTCGAATTTCAAAAAAGCGAAAAACGAGTCTACCCGCACAAAAACCTGTTTGCCCATATCCTGGGCTATACCAATATTGACAATCTCGGTTTGGGCGGATTGGAAAAATCTCTGCACAAACGCTTAACAGAATCATCAAAGCCTTTGCAACTGAGCATTGACATGGGGATACAAGACACAATCCGCGAAGAACTCGTATCCGCCGTTGAAGAATTTCAAGCCGTCGGTGCCAGCGCCATTCTCATGGATGTCAACACCGGCGAAATCGTCGCCATGGTTTCCGTGCCGGATTATGATCCGAATTTAAGCATTCCGGTCGGCGACCGTGCTTTGTTTAATTTTGCCACGCAAGGCGTTTATGAGGCCGGTTCGGTTTTTAAGACTTTTAACACCGCTCTCGGTTTGGAAAGCGGCAAAGTTAAATTCAACGATAAGTTTGATGCGACCAAACCCATAAAAGTTCAAGGCATTACGGTTTCAGACTATCGCGGCGAAAACCGTTGGCTCAGCGTCGGGGAAATTTTGATTTACTCATCAAACATCGGTTCGGTGCAACTCATCAGCCGTGTCGGCAAGGAAGCCCAACGACAATTTTTGATCAACCTGGGATTTAATGAGCAATTAAGCGATTTTGAGGTCTTTGAAAAAGGTCGTCCCCTGTTTCCAAGTCAAAAAAAATGGCGCGATGATACGATGGCCACCGTTTCATACGGTTACGGACTTTCCATAACTCCGCTGCATTTGATTTCGGCTTTTTCCGCCCTCGTCAACGGCGGCATATATCATTACCCGACAATCCTAAAATCCGATACGCCGAAACATCCGGCACGACGGGTCATATCCGAGCGCACTTCAGAGCAAATGCGCAAACTCTTGCGCGATGTCGTGGTCCAAGGCTCGGCCAAAAACGCCAACATTCCCGGTTATCAGGTTATCGGCAAAACCGGCACGGCCAACAAGCTGACCAACGGGCGCTATGTCGACAAAAAAGTCATGACTTCATTTGTTTCCGCCTTTCCGCAAACAAATCCGAAATATGCTCTGTTGGTGGTTTTAGACGAGCCCAAGGGCAACAAAAAAACCTGGGGGTTCGTAACTTCCGGCTGGAACGCGGTGCCGGTCGGCGGGCGCATTATTTCCCAAATCGCTCCGCAGTTGGATATTCAGGCTGATTTTGATTTGGATATTCAACGCCGGCATGTCAAAGCCGCCTTTATACATTAAAATCTGAACGGCAGCCCTGATATAAACTATCCTTGACAAAACTAAAATAAATCATATATTGTTTTTTAGTTTACTTATATTATTACCATAAATTTTTGTGCATATGGAGAAAAATAAAAAAATTCTGGTGGGCAAAAATGCGTCCCCCATTCTTTCCACATTGTCTGATTTTGAAGGAATGTCCATCGAAAAATGGCATAACTTCAGGCAAAATTTACAGATACCCGACTATTTTTTGTTTTTAGCGGGAGTTGCTAAGAATCCTAAAAAATGTCCGGAGGCCAGATTGCGTTTCGGCAAAGAGTTGGTCTTCGTGCAAAATTTTTTGCCGCACAGCGACAACAGTGTGTTCAGGACAAGAGGTTACGGTAATATCTATTGTCTGTACGAACCCGAAAAATTGTGTCGTGACGATGTTGTGTTGGAAATGTCGGCCATATATCAGGCTCTGCCTGACGACACCATCAGGCTCATCTTATCAGACGGTGAGCATCGGAAACGTGCATGCGTTGATGAAATGTTTGCTTATCTCCGCAAGCAACGCAAGTTGGTTGACTTTGCCGCCGAAGGCGTTAAGCCCGGATTGTTTGAAATAACCTTTAAGAACAAATCTTGCGGTTATTTCTTAAAAGACCGGACTTATATTGTCTGGGCGAGCCCTGTAGGCATCCCCGACCAGGTTTCCGGTGAGCTTGTCAAAGGCTGGATTATCTGCGATATCAACTGCGGCGTACCGGCGGTTTTGAAGGACGAACAAGAAAAACTGAAACCGCTTGCCGTAAAAGAAGGCGACAGCGTCGGTCTTTTTATTTATCACGATGACTGTCTGTGTTTCAACGGCATTTGAATTAAGGGGCGCTCAGCCCCTTTTTTGTTTTTTGTTTAATTCTTACATTCGTTACCCGGCAATATGCAATCCTGACTCTTATCAATTTCAAGTGCGATGATTTTTTATATAAAACCTAATCTTTAGTAACAGTTTATTCTTTTTTTGTTTTTTATTGTTGAAAAATTTAATTTTATTTCTTAATTTAAGTATGTATTAGTTGTTCTGCAATTAAAACTGTTCTGCATTTTGCAGAATGAAAATTTAACCCATATGGAGAAAATGATATGAAAAAACTTTTGAGTTTGTTCTGTGCAATGGTCTTGTTGGCCGGTTGTTCTTCCGTTGGTTCTAACGGCGGCATGTTTGGCGGCAGCGAATGCGAAGACAAAGCAGCTCGTGACTTTATGGCTAATGCCGAAGACAGAGTTTTCTTTGCTTTTGACAGCTCTGCTTTGACCAACAACGCAACCGAAGTTTTGGATACCCATGTTGAATGGTTGAACTCCAGAAAGCACAAAAACGTAAACGTTATTGTTCAAGGTTATTGCGATGAAAGAGGTACGCGCGAATACAACTTGGCTTTGGGCGAACGCCGCGCCAATGCCGTTAAACAGTACCTTGTTTCTCAAGGCGTTGCCGCCGACCGTATTTCGGTGATTTCTTACGGTAAAGAAAGACCGGCCGTTCTCGGCAACAACGAAGCTGCCTGGGCTCAAAACCGTCGCGCCGTCACGGTTGTTAAGACCAGCAACATGTAATTTTTTCAATACGAAAAGCAAAAAAAGCATTCTTATTCGGAATGCTTTTTTTGTTTTATGCAAGGGCTTTTTTGCATTTTGCGCTTGTTTATCAAAAAGTTTTATTTTATATTTTTAACGATGTCAGATAAATTTACGGGATGATACAAAATGAAATTATTGCCACTATCCGCTTTGGCGTTGACCATCTGCAGCGCAGCTTTTTCCGTTTCGGCACAAGAGCTTATCGGCGTGCAGGAACAAATTGACGCCTTAAAAGAAGAAATGATTATTTTGCAACGCAAGGTATATCGCGAAAGCACCGACAGCCCTATTGCCGACGCCGCCGGAAAAGCGGAAGTCAAGCTCGGGGAATACGATCAGATGATTCGCTCCATGAACGGCAAAATTGATGAAATGGAACATCAAATCAAACAACTCGGCGAAAGAATCGAGGCCATCAATCAAGATACGGACATTCGGTTTAAACTTTTGGAAGGGAAACCCATTCCGGCCGCCGAAAACAGTGATAATTCAATGAAAAAATTTGCTCCGGCCGTGGCAAACGGCGCTCCCAAAGCCATTGTCGGTGATGAGGTTACCTCTCAGGAATTGAACAACCTGACGCCTGAAAAGAAAAATCTGAGCGTCGAACAAATTTACACTCAGGGGTTGGAGGCTCTTAAGGCCGGAAAATCAGCCGAAGCCGAGCAAAGTTTTAGTTTAATACTTGAAAAATACGGAACGGACAAGCTGGCCGGCAATGCGCAATACTGGTTGGGGGAAGTTTATTATAATGATAAAAATTTTGCCAAAGCGGCCGTTGCTTTCGGACGCGGGTATGATAAATATAAAAACGGCACCAAAGGCGCGGACTGTTTGCTGAAATTAGGACTTTCCATGGAACAACTCGGCAAAAAAGACGAGGCTTGTTTGGCGTTTGTCAATCTGCCGAAAGAATTTCCGAATGCCGGCAAAACCATTTTGGACAAGGCGGCCGGCGAGGCAAAAAAACTCGGCTGCCAATAGATATTCATAAACTTTAAGATACAATGTTTTTAGAATTTTTAAATAAACATAACATTAAAGACAAAACCATTGCCGTCGGAGTTTCCGGCGGCAGTGATTCTTTGGGACTGATTTTAGCGGCACATCACGAGTTAGTACCGAAAGGTTATAAAATCATCGCCCTGACGGTTGATCACCGTCTGCGTCCAAGCTCGGCGCAAGAGGCCGAATATGTTAAAACAATTATGCAGAAAAATTCTATCGAACATCATATTTTGGTATGGAACAAAAACGAACAACCCGTTGCCGACATTGAAAACGCGGCGCGAAAAGCCCGCTACGGCTTGATTGCCGATTGGTGTAAAATCAACAACGTCCGCTATGTCATGACCGCGCATCATTTATATGACCAGGCGGAAACTTTTTTTATGCGGCTGCAACGCGGCAGCGGATTGTATGGTTTGTGCGGCATGCAAGAAATTTTCTGTCGGCGCGGATTGTATATTTTGCGTCCCCTGCTTAACACGAATCCGCAAGTCATGAAAGATTTTTTATTAAATAACGGCATTGCGTGGATAGAAGATGAAAGTAATGATTCCGAAGAATATTTAAGGGTTAAAATGCGCCACGCTTTGCCGGATTTTTACAAAAAAACCGGCCTGACCGCCGAAAAAATCGTCAACACCATGCAGCGTTTGCAATGTTCACGCAATTATCTGGAAACGGAAATCCGGCGTTTTATCGACCAATCTTTTCATAAGTGGTTTGATTATGCATACAGCTGCCGTTATGAGCAATTTTTGGATTTTGATGATGAAATTAAATTTCGCCTGCTGGCTTATCTGTTGCAAAACATCAGCCAGAGCGAATACGCCCCGCGGGCGGAAAAAATTTTGAGTTTAATCGACAAACTCAAAAACAAGAATTTTCGTTCGGCGACATTAGGGTATTGTTATCTCTGTCGGTTTAATGATTGTTTATGGATATTTCCGGAAGATTGCCCGGCGGAAAATTATAGCGCCGCCGCTTGGAAAACGTTTCAAAAAAACAACCCGCAATATCGTAAAATCAAATTGCCTTTCAGGTTGCGCGTTTATATTTTAACACATCAAACAAGTATGGAAGAAATTGCCATCCCGTTCTAGCTGTTTATTCTCCGGTTTTACAAAAACACGCCCTTCGGAAAATCCAAAAGGCGTGTTGCTGATTTTCGAATCGGATTATTCTTTTACCGGTTCCGGTTCGGGAAGCTTATTGCCTTCCAAATCGTATTTCTCAATCTTACCGGTTTTATACAAGTTATCAAAGGTTTCAGCCACAATCTGCTGAGTGAGTCTGTTGCGAATCTGCGGTTCGACCTCTTGCAGCGGCAGCGGCGTGGAATCGCGGAAATCTTCGGTCAGAATGACATGATAGCCAAATTGGGTTTTTACCGGTGTTTTAGTATATTCGCCTTTCTTTAGAGCAAATGCGGCTTTGGTAAATTCCGGCACCATGATGTCTTCGGAAAAATATCCCAAATCAACCGCCGAATCTTTGGTGTACTCTTTGGCAAGCTCATCAAAATTGCCGCCTTTGTTTAATTTTTCAATCACCTCATTGGCAGTTTTTTCATCCGTGACCAAAATATGTTTGGCTCTTGCCTCTTTTTTGCTTTCAAAATTTTTCAAATATGTGTTGTCGTAGACATTTTTAATAGCGGCTTCATTGACCTTTTCTTGAACCAGTTGTTCAAGATAGACTTTACGCGCCAAATCTTCCTGAGCGATTTTTAACTGCTCTTTATATTCCGGCGTTTCCTGAACTTTGGCAGCCGAAGCAGCCTGATAAAGCAAAGTACCGTTTATGTATATATCAACCGCTTTGGAATAAAACAGATCAAACGGAATCTGCGCGGCAAGCTGAGGATCGGCCTCATAGCCTTTTTTAATATCCTCAATACTGATAACTTCACCGTTAACACGAGCCGCCACGCCGGCGTTTCTTTCGGCATAAACCTTAAACGCGCCAAAAGCGGCTGCTGCAACCACCACTACGGCGGCGGTCGTCGTTAAGATATATTTTTTTTGCATATTTCCCTCCAAGTAATAAAAAATCACTGTTTACAGATATAAACTTTTTTTCATAACATTCCAAGTATTTTTTATAAGTCGTTTATAACTTTGGGTCATAGTATTGACAACGCCGGGGATAAACACTAAATGTAATTTATTGTAAATAAAATAAGGTAAAACAAATGTTAAATAAAATAGCCCGCACGCTTTTCGGCAGTGCCAACGACAGATTTGTAAAAAAACAATTCAAGATTGTGGATAAAATTAACGCTTTGGAGCCCGACTTCATTAAATTGACCGATGACGAGCTTAAAGCCAAAACCGATGAATTCCGCCGCAGGATTAAAGAAGGAGAAACTTTGGATGAGCTGCTGCCCGAGGCTTTTGCCACGGTGCGCGAAGCCGCCAAACGCACTTTGGGACAACGCCATTATGATGTGCAGATGGTGGGTGGTATCGTGCTGCATAAAGGCATGATTGCCGAGATGAAAACCGGCGAAGGCAAAACATTGGTGGCAACCTTGGCGGCTTATCTTAACGCCTTGGAAGGCAAAGGCGTGCATATCGTAACGGTCAACGACTATCTGGCCAAACGCGACGCCGAATGGATGGGGCAGGTTTATCGTTTTTTGGGATTGACGGTTGATTATATCGTACATGAAAAAGATGATAACGAGCGGCGCGCAGCTTACAACTCAGATATTATTTACGGCACCAACAACGAGCTGGGCTTTGATTATTTGCGCGATAACATGAAATTTAATCTGGAAGACCGGGTTCAACGCGATTTTAATTTTGCCATTGTGGACGAAGTGGACTCCATTTTGATTGATGAGGCCAGAACACCGTTGATTATTTCCGGCGCGGCGGAAGATTCTTCCGAGCGCTACATCAGCGTCAATAAAGTTATCCCGCAGTTGACAGCGGCCGATTATGAAAAAGATGAAAAGGCACGTACGGTTACTTTAACCGAAGTCGGTATGACGCATGTGGAACAGTTGCTCAAAGAGGTCGGCTTAATTCAAGAAGGCGGCTTGTATGACATCGGCAACGTACAGCTGGTGCATCATGTTAATCAGGCTTTGCGGGCGCATAAAATGTTCACCCGCGATGTGGATTACATCGTCAAAGACGGAAAAGTCGTGATTGTTGATGAATTTACCGGCCGTATTATGGAGGGTCGACGTTACAGCGACGGCTTGCATCAGGCTTTGGAAGCCAAAGAACACGTTAACATCCAATCCGAAAACCAAACTCTGGCTTCCATCACTTTCCAAAATTATTTCCGGCTTTATCCGAAATTGTCGGGCATGACAGGTACGGCAATGACCGAAGAGGCTGAATTTAACGACATTTACGGTTTGTCTTGTGTGGAAATTCCGACCAACAAACCGGTCATTCGTCAAGATGAACATGATGTGATTTATCGGACGGAAAAAGAAAAATACAAAGCGATTATTGATACGATTTTGGATTGTCATCGTCGCGGACAACCGGTTTTGGTGGGTACAACCTCGGTTGAAAAATCGGAAATCGTGGCGGACTTGTTGAAAAAAGCAGCGCCGGATTTGCATTTTGAAGTGTTAAACGCCCGCCATCATGAGCGTGAAGCTGCCATTGTGGCGCAGGCCGGCGTGCCGGGCGCAATAACGATTGCCACCAACATGGCCGGACGCGGTACCGATATTCAGTTGGGCGGCAATTTGGATATGAAATTAAAATCCGTCCTGACCGGAAACGAAACGGCGGAACAAATCAAAGAAATTAAAGAAAAACTTAAAAAGGAAATTGAAGCGGATAAACAAAAAGTTTTGGAAGCCGGCGGTTTATACATTTTGGGCACCGAGCGTCATGAAAGTCGGCGAATCGACAATCAGCTACGCGGTCGTTCCGGTCGTCAGGGCGATCCCGGAACTTCCAAGTTTTTCTTGTCGCTGGAAGATGATTTGATGCGGATTTTCGGGTCTGAGCGTATGTCCGCCGTGTTGCAAAAACTTGGTCTGCCGGAGGGCGAAGCTTTGGTGCATCCGTGGATCAGCAAGGCTTTGGAAAAAGCACAGCAGAAAGTTGAGGAACGCAACTTCGATATTCGTAAAAACTTGTTGAAATACGATAATGTCATGAACGAACAACGCAAGGTGATTTATGCTCAGCGCAAGGAATTGATGGAAACCGACGATGTGTCCGAAACCATCAAAGACATGCGTGATGAATATTTGAGCAGCATCATCGCCGGTTTTGTTCCTTACGGCAGCGCGGTTGAAGAATGGCGTTGCGAAGACTTGAAACAAGAACTGGCCAAAACCACCGGTTTTGTTCTTCCGATTAACAACTGGGCAAATGATTCGGGAATCGACAGTGAAGAAATGACGCAAAAAATTCTGGACGAGGTGGATAAACGCATCGCCGAGAAAAATGAAAACGTTCCTGAAAATATTGTTAAGCTGGTAGAAAAAAGTATTTTATTGCAGGTCTTGGACCAGTTGTGGAAAGATCATATCGCAACGCTTGATATGATGCGCCACACGATTGTGCTGCGGGCGTACGGACAGAAAGACCCGCTTAACGAATACAAGCGCGAAGCTTTTAATATGTTTTCAAACATGTTGGACGCTTTAAAAGAACAGGTTACAATTGTGGTTTGTCGTACCATGATTAAAAGCAATGCCGAAGAGTCAATGCAACGGGCAGAACAGCGCCAGCAGAATGTTAAAATGCAGGCTGTGCACGAGCAACCGCAAAATCTGATCGGAGGCAGTCGTGCGGAACAAAACGCGCAACCGGCCGCGGGAGAAAGCCACGCCGAACCTTTCCGGTATAGCAGCGGGGAAATCGATCCCAAAAATCCGTCAACTTGGGGAAAAGTTTCCCGTAATGATCCCTGCCCGTGCGGCAGCGGCAAAAAATACAAACATTGCCATGGTCGTATTGATTAGTAAATTGATTGATGAAAACACCCGTCGAAAATATCGGCGGGTGTTTTTTTACAAAATCCGTAAAATGGCATAAATATCGCAGCTGTTAGAATCACATTTTTCACAAACGGTCTGCATCGCTTGAATATCAAGCATATGTATCTTTCGAGCATGCCCGAGCACATTACTGGCTTGACTGCCATAATACCAGTCTTGTTGATTGATATCCTCCGAAGTAGTGGAATTAACCCCGATTGCGTATAATTCCGCCGCGTAACCTTTAAAACTTTCCAACACATTGCGACAAATATCATGATTAGAGTCCGTCATGCTTGTCATTCTGACATTAAAGTATATGTACGAACTCTTATTACCGGTTGCATCGCCTCGGCTTAAACCTACCCAGTTATTAAAGACATCATAAAGAGTATTGCTGTTCGGGCTTTGCATTTCCGTAGGCAAGGCGTTAAGTTTTTTAAATAAAGGAACGATATTTTCACCCGGTGCAAAATCGGTGACTGGGCAATTCTGTATAACAACAAATCATATTGTGCCACACCGGAAAAAGCGGAATCAAACTATAATGCTTCTTGCGATTTTATTTATGCTCATGGCGTGGTTGCTTACAATGAAGATAGCGATGTCTATGCGGTCGACGCTTTCGGCGATATTCCGTTTACCAACAGTTCTTGGGATGTTCCCTATGGTTGTAATTACGATTATTACTATGGTACATACTATGGCGATGTTTGCCCGAAAAATTGTCCCTCTAAATATAAATATGCCCAAAGCTGGACAGGTGACAAGGAATACTATCGTAATGCTCAAATTCTTCTCGGAAGCTGTGATAATACTAATAACGCTAATACGTGCCGGACTTTTGTCCAAGACTGCTATTTAAGTACTACAAATGAAGATTTTCTGGGGGTATTGTATTCAAAAACAAATAACAGAACCAGACCTGAGTTTAACATTCCGACAGCATACGCTTTATCAAAAATATATCCGAACATATCCGCAATTAATAACTCCTTAAAACTTATTGACAAAGAGGCAGGATATGGCGCCGATTCTTACCGGTCTGCCATAAAAACAAACGCCGCGACATGGGTAGATACTTTATCAAACGGCATATTTTATGACAAATCATCATATGGTGAACCAAGCTGGAACGGAGACCCTGTGTATGCCTATACAACACCGTTGACACAATCTGCCAGCTCCTCTGGCACACCTATACCGGCGACTAACAAGGCTCAGGCAATTTTAGTCAGTAAAATTACCGATTGGTAAAAAGCCTGCACCGGTTTTATATTACTTGATGATATTATGCCTTATTCCAACAAAAAACGCCTTAACTTCAGAAGGCGTTTTTTGTTGGAATTTATTTCGCTGCTTAGGCCGCAGATTTTTTGGACGTTTTCTTAGCCGCTTTTTTATCCTCTTCAAAAGAATAAAGTTCTTCGGCCGTTACGGTCTTTTCCTGCAATTTAACCTTGCTTAAAACGTGTTCAACGATTTTTTCTTCAAAAACCGGCGCTTTGAGAGCTTCCACCGCGTTTTTATTTTTTAAATAATAATCAAACACGGCTTTTTCCTGTCCCGGGTATTTTTGCGCTTCGGCGGCGATTGCCTTGTTGATGTCTTCCGGCAAAATCGTCAACTTGGCATCCATACCGATTTCCGAGAGCAGAAGCCCAAGCTTGACACGGCGCAAAGCAATCTCTTTGTATTCAGCCAACAAATCTTTTTCATCTTTGCTTTTTTCATATTCATCAAGCTGATTGTATTTTTTGGCCTGTTCATATTGTTTGACGATGCCGTCATATTCGGCGTCAATCAATTTGCCCGGAACTTCAAAGTTGTATTCCTTATCCAAGACATCCAGCAAAGCGCGTTTCAACTTCATCTTGGAGGCGACTTCATAATCAGCTTTAATCCGCTCCACCACCTTGGCACGCAAAGAATCCAAGTCTTTCTCACCCAAAGATTTGGCAAACTCATCATCAATCACCACTTCTTTAGGTTCGCGGATTTCTTTAATTTCCACTGCAAAAACCGCCTCTTTGCCGGCTAAATCTTTGGCATGGTAGTTTTCAGGGAACGTAACTTTAACATCAACTTTGTCGCCGGCTTTTTTACCGATAAGCTGGTCTTCAAACCCCGGAATAAAAGCACCGGAGCCAAGTTCTAACGGATAGTTGCTGCCTTTGCCGCCTTTGAATTCTTCCCCGTTAACCGAGCCAACAAAATCAATAACGGCGACATCGCCTTTTTTGGTCGGACGGTCTTCTTCAACCTTAACGGTTTCTTTGCGGCTTTCGGCAACATAACGAATGGCTTTTTCCACTTCTTCAGCCGGAACTTCGGCGGTCAGCTTTTCCAACGTGATTTTGGAAAAATCACCAAGTTTGATTTCAGGCAAAACTTCGACCATAACATCAAACTCAACATCTTTGCCGTCGCCGAAAACGGTTAAGTTGATTTCCGGCATCACAGCCGGACGCAGCTTGTTTTCTTTGATGATTTCATCGGCGGAATTTTTGAGCATTTCATCCAAAACCTCGCCCAAAACCGAGGCGCGGTATTTTTGTTTGAGCATGGCTTTCGGCGCTTTGCCCGGACGGAAACCCGGAATTTTGGTCGTCTTAGCGATGCGCTCGATTTTGGCATCAACTTCTTTTTCAAAATCAGCCGCCGGAATCACGGCTTTGTATTCTTTGTTCAAACCTTTAGATTTTGTTTCAGTAACTTTCATTTATCTTTTCTCTTCTAAAAAATATAACCATTGAGAACAATGGTGCGGACGGAGGGACTTGAACCCACACATCTTGCGACACCAGATCCTAAGTCTGGCGCGTCTACCAATTCCGCCACGTCCGCGGTGTTAATCCTATTTTGGCTGATGAAATACTAGCCAAAAAAATATTTAAATCAAGAAAAATCATAAAAGTATTGTATTGTTAAATAAATTTTTATAAGATACGCCGCAATTAGAAAAACATTAAAAACGCACAGGTCGTAAAATGCCAGAAAACAAAATAAGCAAACGCAAAACTTTTGCCATTATTTCACACCCGGACGCCGGTAAAACAACGTTAACCGAAAAGCTTTTGCTGTTCGGCGGTGCCATTCAGCAAGCCGGCGCGGTCAAAGCCCGCGGCGAAAACCGGCGCGCGCATTCAGACTGGATGAAGGTCGAACAGGAACGCGGCATTTCGGTCGCCTCGTCGGTGATGACGTTTGAATATCAAGATGTAACATTCAACCTTTTGGATACCCCCGGCCACGAAGATTTTTCCGAAGACACTTACCGGGTTTTGACCGCTGTTGATTCCGCGGTGATGGTTTTGGATTCCGCCAAAGGTATTGAAAGCCAAACCAAAAAACTCTTTGAAGTGTGCCGTTTGCGCAATATCCCGATTTTGACTTTTATCAACAAACTCGACCGCGAGGGGTTGGATCCGTTTGTGCTGCTGGATGATATTGAAAAAACTCTGGCGCTTGATGTGACGCCCGCCAGTTGGCCAATCGGCGCCGGCAAAGATTTTTTGGGTTGCTATGACATCATCAATGACCAGCTGATTTTATTAAACAAAAGCGGCGACAAATCGCAAATCAACGCCGTGATTGAAACCTGCCAAGGGCTTGACGACCCCAAACTTGACGAGCTTTTGCCGGCACACGCGGTCGCCAAGCTGCGCGAAGATGTGGAAATGGTCAAAGAACTTTGCCCGAAGTTTGATTTGGATTTATATCTTGCCGGCGCACTGACGCCCGTGTTTTTCGGTAGCGCCATCAATAATTTCGGCGTGCAGGAAGTTTTGGAAGGTTTGCACCGTTTTGCCCCTGCCCCGCAACCGCACCCGACCGCGGAACGCATCGTTAATGCCGATGAAAACAAGGTCAGCGGTTTTATTTTTAAGATTCAAGCCAATATGGACCCCAAGCATCGCGACCGCATCGCTTTTATGCGGATTTGTTCCGGACATTTCAAACGCGGTATGAGCTTGTATCAGGTGCGCACCGGCAAAAGTCTTAAAGTTCCGACGCCGGTCATGTTTTTGGCTCAGGAAAGGGAACTCGCCGAAGATGCCTACGCCGGCGATATTATCGGTATTCCCAATCACGGACAACTCCGAATCGGCGACACATTAACCGAAGGGGAAAAACTGCATTTCACCGGAATACCGAGTTTTGCGCCGGAGTTGCTCAAATCGGTGCGGGCGGTTGACCCGTTGAAATCAAAACACTTGGGCGCGGCATTGCAACAAATTGCCGAAGAAGGCGGTGCCAGTGTGTTTAAGCCGATTATCGGTTCGGAATGGGTGGTCGGCGCCGTTGGTGTTTTGCAATTTGAAGTGATGGCCGACCGAATCCGCACCGAATTTAATATTCCGGTCATTTTTGAACCGACGCAATATTACACAGCCCGCTGGCTTGAATGCGACGATAAAAATATTTTACAAAAATTTATGGATGCTAATCAGATGAATATTGCCCAAGACCATGACGGCGCAACGGTTTTTCTGGCACGCAACGCATGGCATCTGAACAAAGCGGCGGAAGATTTTCCGAAAATCAAATTCTGCAAAACCAGAGAACAAATTGTCGCATAAGACAAATTTATTTCTTTAGGCCTCCTAATCCTCAACAGCTACGCTGTTTTGTAGGAATGGCGTCTACGTATACATTTTGCCAGCCGGGAAAATGCAATTATTCTTATTATGGAGATAATATCAAAAACGATTCAACGACGGTAAAAAAACTAAAAAACATGAAACTTGACGACATGCGCGAAGCCTGTGATTCTTGCGCCGGTGTAACAGGGTGTTATTTGGCAATCATTTGGGGGAGAGGGAAATGAATACGACAATTAAGCCGTTTTGAGACCGGTTTTCAGAGCATAAACCTGATTAAGGCAACCAGATAGGCATAAACCAAAAAAGCCACGGTTTTATAAACCAAGCTCCAAGCCGTCAAACTGCCGCCGACAACAAAAAGCTGCACCAAAACCGCCGTTAAAACCGCACAACCAAGCATAATAAGCCAATAATATTTTTGCTTGTTTAACAACAGTGCCAGAACAACCGCCGCACCGGCAATATATGGGCTGCGCATGGCGGAAAACACCTGTTCAACCTGTGTCGTCACCGCTCCTATCCGGAGGATATAAGCTGCCATAATAACAATAACGCTCACAACAAAAATCATAAAACAAGTTTTTTTAGACATATCAACTTCCTTTCGATAATTTATTTTTCTTCTTTATTAACTAAAAATATTTAACAAAGCAATAAAATCATCGCTAAGCCTTGTCTTTAATTTTTCCGGTCATGAACAACAAATAAGCCACACAGATGCCCATAATCATGACAGCGCCGTCCTGAGATTTGAGCAAATCGGAAGCTGCCCCCATCAACACCGGAAAAACCGCGCCGCCGCAGATACCCATAATCATCAAGGCCGAAACTTCGTTTTTCTTATCAGGTTTTGATAACATCGCCTGTGAAAAAACAATCGGGAAAACGTTGGCATTGCCAAAGCCAATCAGTCCCATGCAGACATACAGCATTTTCAAATCGTCAAAAACAATCAGACCGCCAAGACCTGTGGCCAAAATCACCATACTTATCAGGAAAAAGCGGCGGCCGGAATATTTGGCCAGGATGTATGCCCCGAACAGACTGGCAAAAGTCCGGAAAAGAAAATAAACGCCGGTAGCCATTGCCGCCGTTTCCAATGTAACCGGAAGTTTTTCCATAAAAATTTTAGGTGCCGTAACGTTGGTACCGACATCAATGCCGACATGGCATAAAACGGCCATAAAGGAAAGGAAGACCAGTTTATCGCCCAACAAAGCAAAACTTTGCTTGAAACCGGCGGTTTTCCCTTCCAGCTTTTCTTCGGGAATTTTATCAAAATACAGGCTTACAAGAGCAACGACACCTTCGGCCAAAAAGATGACATACAACAGCCGCCAGTTGCCGAATTTTACTGCCATCCAGCTTGCCAGCAGCGGACCGGCAAAAGCTGCCACCGCCTTGACAAACTGGCCAAAGGTTACGGCGCTTGAAAGGCGCTTTTTACTGACAATGTTTGACAACAGCGGATTAATTGACACCTGCATCATGGTGTTGCCTATCCCTAAAAGCGAAAAAGAAACAACCATTAACGGCAGGTTGTAATCTATCAGCGGCAAAATGACGGCCAGCAAGGTAACGACCAAACTCCATAAAACGGTTTTATGCCGTCCGATTTTGTTCATCAGCATTCCGGTCGGTACTGAAGCTAAAAAGAACCAGAAAAAAACCATTGAGGCAAACAAGTTGGCAACCGTATCCGACAATCCGAAATCGGCTTTGACATAATTGGTGGCAATGCCGGCAGAATCCACAAACCCCATAGCAAAAAAAGCGAGCATGACCGGAACAAGCTGCCAGACAACCATTGATTTTTGAGATTGTTTTACCATTGCTTTTCTCCTTTATTTAAAATGTTTTATCATACTTGGGCCAGGCACCTTCCCTGGTACAGACAAAAGCCGATATATTTACGGCCGTGTGGTGTGCTTCTTTCAGGGATTTTCCGCTCAAAAGAGCATAAACAAAAGCACCGGAAAATGAATCGCCGGCACCGACGGTATCGGCTACTTTAACTTGCGGTGTTTCAATATAAGAGGTTTCTGTTTCGGAATATATACGACTGAATTTTTCACCGGCAGTAAAAATAAGATATTTTAAGCCGTAACGTTTCATTAAAATGTGACAGACTTCTTCATCGCTTCCTGTCAAATCCAACAGCGGACGCAGCACGGCCATTTCATCAATATTAATTTTAAAAACATTGGCATGGGTTAAAAGCGTGTCAATCAAACCGGCCGAATAATAACTTTGGCGCAGATTAATGTCATAAAGTTTTACGGCATCGGCACGAACGGTTGAAAGCATTTTCAAAATGCCGGCTCGGCTGTCCGGATGACGGGAAGCCAAAGTACCGTAACAAACGGCATCTGCTTTTCTTAAAATTTCTTCTGCCAAGGGTGTAAATTGAATATGGTCCCAAGCGACATTTTCAACAATCGTATAATCCGGGATGCCGTCTTTTAATTTAACTTCGACCGTTCCGGTCGGAAAATTTGTGCTGGCTATAATTCCGTTTATGCCGCTTTTTTTGAGTTCGGCTAAAATTTCGGTGCCGTTTTCATCATTCCCGACCGCGCTTATCGCATACGCTTTGGCACCAAGCTGTGCCGCATGATAAACAAAATTTATCGGGGCGCCGCCGGCTTTTTTATGGTCGGGAAAAACATCCCATAAAAGCTCGCCGATACCGACCATCAGGGGCTGTCGTCCGTTTTCCATAATGTTCTCCTTAAAAAAACTGTTTATGATATATTTATAATAAAAAACAATTTAAGCTTCATTAATATTTTTTTATCTTCCGCAGCCTTTTTAAATAAAAATCTCAGCTGCTGTTAAAAAAACACCCGCGGGCTTGAAACAGTGCGCAGGTGTTTTAATTGGCGTCAGCGGCGGGCTGGAGTTAAAAAAATCCCCGCGGATTATTTCAAACTCGCGGAGACTACAACTGGCGTCAGCGGCGGGACTCGAACCCACTACCCACAGTTTAGGAAACTGTTGCTCTATCCTGATGAGCTACGCCGACATAATATATTTGCATTATAACCAAACTTAATAAAAAGCAAGTTATTTTTATTTATAAAAAAAGGCTTGCACTTTAGACAAAAATATGCTAATTTGTAATCACGTTTTAAGTATTAAGAATATTATTATCATTCTTTTGCTTTAAAACAGGTTTTTTATTTACTTACAAAAGAGGGAACGGGAGTAATTTAAGCCCTCTTAAAACAAACCCAGTTTTTTTATGCAAAACAAAAAGTATTTGGCATCACAGGAAAAAATTGATGAGACCATCAACGCCTTAAACCTTTATCGCAGCGGTTGGGCAAATGACATTCGTGAAGCTTGGCAATACGCCATGCCCGGAGCTTTGCCTTTGATTTTCAAGCTGTATGCCTTGTCGGGCTGTATCGTACTGTCGTTGATGCAAATCAAAGACGGCTTTTATAGAGATAAGATGGCGATGATGATGGTCAGAAAGCAGCTGGAAGATCTCGTTAAATCAAAAGAATTTGACGACTTTTCTGCACTTTCGGAAGCCGGTATGTGCCAGGTGGTTACAACCGGCACCAGGCACCACATCCGTGTAATGTTTGAGGTGCTGGAGGAATTAACCGCTTAAAGCAAAAAAAGAAAATTCAAGAGCGCGCGTTTTTTTAACGCCGCTCTTTTTTATTACGCCTCTTATTGACAAAAAACACATTTTTGCTATACTTTTTATTATGAAAGGTTCGGCCGATGCAGAAAATTAAAGACATATACATCACTTGCGAAAAAGGTTTGGAATTGGTCGCACCAATAGCGAAAGATGCCATACAAGAAATCATGAATTGTTTTCCCGCTTTTAAAGAAGCTTATCCGATAACCATTCTCGGTAACTGGAAAAGCGAGCATTCCCGCACGGCGCGCAATGGAAACATCATTCTTGAGCCATATGAAAGCACGGATTGGTACATCGGTCGTGCGGCACAACAATCTTTAAGCGACGAGCGGGCTTCCGGTATAAAAATAAAAGACGGCATAATCAAGGTGGACGGTCAGATCAGCATTGACGCACTTTATAATGATTTATCAAACGACCCTTATGCCAAAAAAATTCCGCAAATTCAGATTTTGCTCACCAAGCATGATTTATACGGTACCCAACGCAATGGCCGTCTGCTGAATTTTTGTCTGGGGGTCAGCGAAGAAAATGCTTTTTCCGTTATATCCACGGCACGCTTTATCAAACCCAACGGCAGATTTGATCAAGAAGGGTTTAAAACCGTTGTTATGCATGAGTTCGGCCACGCTATCGGCTTGACGCGGCGGGGGCGCAAGAACACCTATGAACAACTCGGTTCGCATTGTGCCGATGAAAACTGCATTATGCAGCAGCAGATGAACGGCGATTTCAGTGAAATAACCCGTCGGCGGCTGATTTTTAAGGCGCATGGTTTGCCGCCGATTTGTCCGGATTGTATCACAGAGGGTGAAAAATTTTTCCGCAACCATCTGGCAAAAGCTCTTTCACGCAATGCGGATTTCCGCAGTCGTTAATACTTGAAGTTTTTTATATAATAACAATGATTTTTAACAGATTTTAAAAAAGTCGGAAATTTTATTTTTCATGTTCTTTTTTGAAGCGAATATTAAACGTGGTATTACTGTTTTTTGTCATCTGCATAGTGTCGCTTTCTCTTGACTGATGGACGTTTTCTTTCATTCTTTGTATATTTTCAAGCATATCCAAGTTACCATGTGCTAACGCCGCTTCCTTATATTTTTCCCGCAGATATATATCACCGTATGCCGCTATTAATTCAGGGGGTTCGTGATGCCCTCTATCGGCATTGGAATAAAAACTCCACCCGTCCACAAACGGTTTGATAATATCAAAATTTTGTTCCGTCTTGTCCATTTGCTGCAAAACACCTATCGGCATATAGCGGCCGTTTTCGCCGCCATTTAAAAAACGCTCCATCGCCCGACGGCCGGCTTGTTGCATCGGCAAAAACATATAATGCGCCTCCACTTTATAGCCGTCTTCATGAAACTCACGTATCCGGCGTAAAACACTGTCGGCTTTTCCCATTGTGGTTTCTATCACAACATTTAAGTGGTTTCTTTTACAAGCCTGTACACATTGCTCTAAAATATCACCGCTTTCTTCATGTACTTCCTCGGCATTCCAACCTTTATATTCCGGCAGCATGGTTTTTATTTCATCGGCATCCAGCACAATAAAGCTATCATCATATACTAACCCACGAAAACCCGATGTTTTACCGCTACCCGGACGGCCACCCAACACGATCATTATACGTGGTTGCTCTGATATCATGGACGGTTTTATTCTTTTATATACTATATCCTCTCGGATTTTTTCATGTAACGCTTCTCGTTCTTCGGTATACACCGCCGTTTTTTCTCACCGCTTAAACGGTATTTGTCAATCGTCATCCCCAAATGCTGAATTTTGTTTTCAACATTGTCAACCCTTTCTTTAATTTTCTCTGCTGAATAAGAAACACCCTGCCGGCTGACAAAGCCATCCATCAAAGCTTGTGTTTCGTCAATATTAATACTTGAAGCACCCCTCTTCATGGTCGTTGACAACCCCTGTTGCCTGCAGGTAGGAATAGACAATGACCGAGCCGACAAACTTCATGCCGCGCTTTTTCAGGTCTTTGGAGATTGTGTCCGATAACGGCGTGCGTGCCGGAATGGTTTTGCCATCGCTTTTAATCACTTCGCTATTGGTAAAGCCCCACAAATATTTGTCAAAACTGCCGAACTCTTCGCGGATTTTTATAAACACTTTGGCATTATTTACCGCCGCTTCAATTTTGGCGCGGTTGCGCACAATGCCGACGTCGTTTAACAATCTTTTGATATCTGCTTCATGGTAAGACGCCACTTTTTGCACATCAAAACCGGCAAAAGCCCGCCGGAAATTTTCGCGTTTTTTTAAAACCGTCAGCCAGGAAAGACCGGCTTGAAACATTTCCAAAAGCAAAAATTCAAACAGCTTTTTATCATCATGACAAGGAACGCCCCATTCTTCATCATGATAGCGAACATAAATTTCCGGCTGATTTTCAGCCCATGAACAACGGCGCCGCATCATTTATTCCGGATAAACCAGACGTTCTGCGCCGATGTCTTGCAAAACTTCTTTTAAGTATTTTTCCGCCCAATATTTGGCCATCGGCAGGTTCATATCGCGAAAATTGCCGCAATCTTTGGCAGAAGCCCCGGGAATATCGCCTTGATAATCTTTGATAAATTCAAACATCTCAGTTACGAGCGGCAAAATTTCTTCAGAAGTATAATTTCCGGCCACCACCAGATAAAAACCGGTGCGGCAGCCCATCGGGCCGAAATAAACAATTTTTTTGCCCCAATCATTATGATTGCGCAAAAACGTGGCGCCCAAGTGTTCAATGGTGTGAATCTCGGCGGTGTTCATCACCGGCTCAAAATTAGGACGCGTCATGCGGATGTCAAAAGTGGTTATTTTGCATGCGCCGAAATTGTCAACGCGCGACACATAAAGCCCCGGCAAAAGATTTAAATGATCAATGGTAAAACTGGCAATTTTGTTCATTTTATTATTTTTCCTCCGCTAATTTTTGTAAAAATTTAACTTGAATATCGGCAATTTGTTTGATGCTTTCCACTTCGGCATATTCATTCGGTGCATGCATGCCGTCGCCGCTGCCGGAATGCATAATCACCGTCGCGCCGCGTTCGGCAAACTCACGTGAATCGGTGGCGCCGCCGATATATTCAAATTCCAGCGGACGTCCCAAAATATCTTCGGCAAATTTTTTGTAAGCAACAATATGCGGGTTATCTTCTTGCATGACCACCGGCGTTGATGATGAAACAATCTTATAAGAAACGCCTTTTTCCATACACTTGTCAAGGTTGGCGCACAGACCTGTAACACTTGAAGTTTCAATCAGGCGAAAATCCAACAAAGCCTCGGCATGCGCGGCCAACACGTTGGAAACCTCGCCGCCTTCAATTTTAGCAAAATGCACCGTATCAATCCAGGTGTTTTCAGGCATCGGCGCGTCTTTGGAAAACGCCGGGTAAATTTGCCGGATATTTCCCCAGGTTTTAAATAAATTTTCATTAGCGTCGCGCCCAGCCCAAGGGGTGGAACCATGTGCGGCTTCGCCTTCGGCGGTTAATTTCACAAAAACCGGATTTTTGCAACGCGCCACAATTTTGGTGATATCGCCGCCGACGTCGTTATCCAACACGATTTTAGCGTTCAAATCCGGATGAGCGCGCAAAAACGCTTCCGTGCTTTTGCTGCCTTTTTCCTCATCGGTTGAGAGAATAACACCGAATTTTAGGGGCAGTTTGTGTTCTAGAACATAATGCAATGAGTTTAGCGCGACGGCGGCAAAAGATTTCATGTCCAGCGTGCCGCGGCCGCATATTCTGCCGTTTTCATAACGGGGTTCAAACATATCATCGGCTGCCGGCACCACGTCAATATGGCCGATGACCAAAACATCAAACATATCCGTTTTGGCGTTTGAGGCAAAAAACACCGGTGAAACGCCGTCATAACGGCAAATTTCAACCAAAGCACCGCCGCCTTGCAGGTTTTGCTCAAGATAATTCAGACATTTGTTGATTTCCGTTTCATTGCCGGTTTCGGTGCGAAAACGAATTAAATCTTCCACGACTTGCATTAAATCCATCACTTTTTTACCTTTTCTTTATCTTATTTATGTAATCTTTGTTTCATACAATATAATCCAACAAAAGGGAAATAAAATGAAAACATTATTAACCATAATAATTTCTCTTCTTATGCCTTTGTCGGTCATGGCGGCGGAACCTGACAACGGCGAAAGTGGCTTGCAACTGCCGCGGATGGTTTCTTTGCGCTCAAATACCATAAACGGACGTTCGGGGCCGGATACCAAATATCCGATTGAATGGGTGTATAAACAAAAAGGCGCGCCGGTTGAAATTGTCAACGAATACGGCTTGTGGCGCAAAATCAAAGACTGGGAAGGTTCCGAATCGTGGGTGCATAAATCCATGCTTTCCGGCCGGCGTTTTGTTAAAGTGATGACTCCGGGAGAAAACAATATTTATAACAATGACGATTATCAGGCAAAAGTTATTGCCAAAGTGGAAGACGGCGTTATCGGCGAAATCAAAAAATGTCGGAAAGGAAACGCCTTTTGCCTTGTGCAATTCGGTACGGTTGAAGGATGGGTGCCGAAAAATATTTTATTCGGCGTTTATGAAGACGAAAATATCGATTAAAGAAAATTTTGAATTTCAGCCCTGAAAATGTTTCAGGGCTTTTTTGCTTCTCGCTGTCGCAGATGCGACACTCTCGTATCCGGTTACGACTTATCCCCACCAGACTCTTTAAAATTGCAAAAAAAAAAAACGGTTTAGAATATCGGGAAAACAGGTGTTTTTTTGTAGTTTTAGGAGTTCTTTGGATGAATTGGTTTGATTTTTTTAACTTTTTCTTTTCAGCGCACAACGAAAAAAGACCAGCAGACGCGGCTCTATGCGGGCGTTCCATGGTGGAAATGTTAGGAGTATTGGCAATTATCGGTGTTTTAAGTGTCGGGGCGATGACTGGTTATTCCAAAGCCATGCTTAAATACAAACTCAACAAACAAAGCGAACAGTTGACCTACCTGCTGAACAGCACTTATCAGCTTTTAAGCGAAACTAAATTCACAGAGCCTGAGGGTAAGGCTTCTAATATAACCGACATACTCATTAAATTAAACCTTGTTCCTCAAGAAATGATAAAAGATCCTAATTCCAAATTTATTTATGACGCCATGGGAAATGAAATTTTTGTCGGTTGGGAAAGCGCCCCCGAACATGAACATGATTTTTTTAAGATAACATTATTTGGCGCCAACAACCGGGTTGATGATGATACTTGTTTAAATGTCTTGAATTTCAGCAAAGAAATGAGCGGCATTTTGTGGCAGACACATTTTATATACAGCGCCGATGAAGACGACAGCGACCATTATGCTGTTCGCACATACGGCGATGCTTATTGCAAAAACAGTGCGTGTCTTAAAGATTTGACGGTTGCCCGTATCCGCGAACTGTGCGACACTTGCCTAAATCAGACAACATGCAATATTCGTATTCTATGGTATTAAGACAAAGCTGTAACTCTAACACCTGTGATGTTTATGCGATGTTACGTATAAAAAAACTCCCGTTTAATAATCATATACGGGAGTGTTTTTTTAATCTTTATGGCGGAACGTAATGCGCCCCTTGGTTAAATCGTAAGGCGTCATTTCAATATCGACTTTGTCGCCCACCATAACCCGAATTCTGAATTTACGCATTTTGCCGGCCGTGTGCGCCAAAATTTCCACCCCGTTTTCCAAACGGACGCGAAACATCGCATTTGGTAATTTTTCAATCACTTCACCGGTTAATTCCAACAATTCCTCTTTGCTCATAAACAAAACCTCTTTTCTTTTGTTGTGTTTGATTTTGCTATTTGTATAAACTTAATTTTTTAATTTTGCAATTTATTTCTTTTGGTCTTGGGAAATTTTATCGTAAATGTCGTTCCTTGATGAAGTTTGCTGTCCACACTTATGGTGCCCTGAAATTTTTCGACCAAAGATTTCACAATCGCCAAGCCAAGTCCCGTGCCTTGATGGCGGCTGCTGCGTCCGTCGGAATAAAAAGGCTCAAAAATATGGCAAAGCTTTTCAGGCGAAATGCCTACTCCGGTATCCGACACTTCCACCATAACATTATTTTGATTTTTTGAAGTACGGACACTTAGTTTGCCGCCGGACGGCATCGCTTTCAGGGCGTTTTGTGCCAAATTCAAAATAATCATCTTAAAATCGGCCTCATTGCCGGTAACGGCATTGAAACCTCCCGCATTTTGCTGGCTTATGACCACACCGTTGCGTTTGGCCTCATAATCCAACAACGACAAAACTTCATTTATACTGTCTGCCGTATCAAAACAACTGTGTTCATTGCCGTTGTTTCTTGCCAGTTTTAACAATCTTTCCGGCATTTCGACACTGCCGACGACTTGATTGTAAATCATTTGCAGATATTTTTTCTCCTCACTGTCATCTGCAACATCTTTATAATAGTTATCAAGCAGCCCCTCCAAAATCATGCGGATGGAACCTAAATTGTTTTTCATTTCGTGAGCGACCGATGTGGCCAGAAAACCAAGAGAGGCAATTTTTTGTTCATGCGAAAAACGGATATCGTCGCTTAAATCACGAATGGATTCAATTATGTAAAAATCATTTTCGTCCGTTGAATTCTGAATTTTCAACGGGGCGGCATTAATCGAAAGCGGACGACTGGAAATGTTCTGAATAAAATTTACACCTCTTGACGTACTGCTTTTTATCTCTTGCACGGGACAAGTAAACATTCCGGACGGACATGGTTTGTCAAAATTATACGCCTGATAGCATTTGCGGCAATTTTCCACTTTCAACATCCTAAATTGTTTCATATAGGCTTTGTTGGCCAAAACAACATTATAATTATGGTCAATAACCCTGATGCCGTCAGGAATCGCATCAATTAAAGATTGCAAAAAAACTTCTTTGTTTTTAATTTCCGTAATATTGTTTTCAATATTATCTATCATGGTATTGAACGTATTGGACAGTGTGTCAAACTCATCAAAAAATATTTGCTTTTTTTCCAACTTAATCCGATGCGAAAAATCTCCTTTGGCGACAAATTTGCTCGCCTCGGTCAACTTTCGGGTCGGGGCAATCACCCATTTTTGCAGCAACCAGCCTAAAATGATGATGGAAATCAACGATAAGGTCGAACTGATGCTGATAATTTTAACGCCTTCAACAAAGGCCACCGTTCTTTCGTTATAAGTTTTTTGCAATTCTTTATTTAAATTCTGTTCCCGAGAAAGCTCCTCTTGTTTTTGCCCCAAATCTCCGCTCAATGCTTCGCGGCTTTCTTCGGACAGCTTTAATTTTGAATCGGCGACCTCGCGGCGCAGGGCAATGTTTTCATACAACAGCTCCATAACATATTGATTGCGCAGCAAAATCGAATTTTGATCTTCTTGATATTTTTTGCCGTATATGTTTAAGAAAATCGTTAAAAATAAAATGGCCATAAATATCAATAAAACAAAAACCGTATAAAAAATTTTTTTATTAAGACTAAAATACATTTCTCATTTCCCGAATTTAAAAGTACTGTTCAAAAATGTTTTTATCCTCAATTCGCAAATACGGATTGCACTTTTTTTCTAAGCCTAAACTAACCGGAGCAACCGGAAGATGCTCGGACAATCTTTGCCGCGCGCGTTGGGCATATGACCGCATAAGTTCGCTGTTTTCACACTTTAAGGCATAAGGCAGACCGTGCGGCGTATATTCATGCCCCGGATAAAAATCCGTATCATCCGGCAGGGATTTTATTTTTTGCAGACTGTCCCACATTTGTCCGGACGTCCCTTCAAAAATGCCGCCGATACACAAATTAAACAAAACATCGCCGGTAAAAAGCAATTTGTCGTCGGGAAAATACCATAAAACATGTCCTGAAGTGTGGCCGGGAGCGCTGATGGTTTTTACCCGCATTTTGCCGACTAAAAATTCCTCACCGTCTTGCACGCCTTTGTCAAGTCCCGGTATCAAATTTTGTTCCGCCGCCGGGCCGATAATCTGCAAATGATAAAGTGCTTTCAACTCTTCATTGCCGCCGACATGGTCAAAGTGATGATGCGTTGTTAAAATGCAGCGCGGTCTGACAGAAAGTTCTTCACATTTACGGATAACCGGCGCCGCTTCGGAAGCATCAATCACCATGCTTGCATCTCGTTTAACGTCAACAATAATATAGGCGTAATTATCCATCACGCCGGCGCGGCACAAAACGGGATTAATCTGCAAACTCATATTCTTCCTCCAGCGTTGCCTCGTCCAAATAGAAAAATTTGTAATATGTCAAAGTATAATCCAGCAAGCCGGCATAATTTCTTAAATTATTGTCCAGCACAAAAGTCCAGTCCATGCGCTTGCCGTAAACAACCGATCCGCGGCGGCGGGATTCTTTGCGCGAATTCCAGAATTGTTGATATTTGACATGCGAATTAACGTATAAGATATAAGCTCTGATAGATTCTTCCAATGACGGATATATGTGGTAACGATACGAATCATCTTCTTCGCCTATCGGTTTTATGCCTTCGTCCGTGTACCAATCACGGGCTTTATACAAGTTGTTGCCCTGAACGGCAATACGCGAAGTGCCCCAGTTGGTATAAACCGCCGCGGCGGCAATCAAGATTGAAGGGGGGACAATGTCCACCCGTCTGGTCAGTTCTTTTAAAAGTTTCATATAACGCCGTGTGTCTTTAAACGGTGTCGCCACATCATATTTTTCCGCCATCAGCTCCAGATAATACATTTCCGTTTCGCCGAAATCGCGGCTTTGTTCAAAACTATAAGCAACGGCATCCAAATATTCCCGCTCCAATAAAACCTCATTATTCACTTTTAACACCAACGGCATCAAAATTTGCACAAACATCCGGTTGCGTTCGGTCTGGTTTTCAAAAGCGGCAAAATCGTACGGAATGTTTTTTACAAAAATACGCGGATAAACATTGCCCGGAAGTTTGATATATTCATCATACTCCAAATAATGAAACATGTTTTTCAATTCGGCCGTGGAAAAATCGCTTAAATATGCGCCGCTGGAATAGACGGCAATTTTCGCAGCAGATTTTTCGGGATTTTTTGTAAGAAGTTGAGCCGGCACACTTGTGGCAAAACCTTCAACAGGTTCGGTTTGTTTTGTTTCCGCCGCAAAAACCTTTCCCGGCAGCAAAACTAACAACACAACTGTTACAAAAAAACCTTTTATTTTTTTCATTCTTTCGCACCAAACGGTTTTACTTCGATAATTTCCGGAATGTAGTTTTTAAGTATTTTTTCCACGCCGTCTTTTAAAGTGCGCATGGCATAAGGACACCCGGCACATTTACCGGTCAGCTCAACCCACAACACACCGTTATCAAAACCTTTGAGTTCTATATCGCCGCCGTCACGATTTAATGCCGGACGAATCCGCGCGGCGACAAGTCCGGAAATTTTTTTCATCAAGGTTTCATTATTATTTTCATCCGCGGGTTCTAAAACCGCCGCCTCCCCGGTGGCCGCAAAATCCAAAATTTCAGCCATAATCTGCGGAGCCAAATCTTCCCAGGAAGCCTCTTTGTTTTTCTTAACGGAAATCATATCCGCCGAAATCAGGACACTTTCAATGCCGCCTATATCAAAAATCGCCTCGGCCAAAGGCGAACGGCGCAATGATTTGGCATCGGCATATTCCGACGTGCCGGTGCGGCAAATTTTTTCTTCGGGATAAAAATTACGGATGTTTTCATCATTTGTTGTTTGAACATTAATGAGCATTGTCTTTTTCCTGCAGATTTAAGATAATTTTATTGAGTTGCAAATCAGCCTTGGCCGCGTAATATCCCAAAGCCAACAAATGATTGGGAGCGCTGCCGCTGTCCGGCATACCGTTGCGGACGACAAACGGATCCAATTGAACGCCGCTTTCCAGGCTCTTAACCAAAGCCGTCCAATGTTCATATTGATCGGCTGCCAAAATCAGGGGTTCAAAATCTTCCGCCAAAGCTTTCAGAACAACATAGTAGCCGTACAATCTTCCCTGATTATAATAAAAAACATTGTCGGCGGAATTGTCCACCCAGTCGGAAGAATGTTCCCGAACATGCCGTTCGATATCGGCCATGACGGCATCCATATTGTTCGCGATGTCGCGCAACACGCCTGTTAAAATTTCATCTTGCGACGTCTTTGGCAAAAGCGGCTTTTCGTTAAAACGCAGCAAAGCCTTGCGTGCCCGGCGGTATTGAGCGCCGGAAGACGGCGCTAAAGACAGATTTTCGGTTTTGGACAACAGCCAAACATTTCCCGGATAGTCAAGCAATTCCGCCGCTTTATTCAAATTTTCAGAATCATAACAGCGGCTCAGCCCGCGCACGACGGTTCTTAAAGACTGCATGATACCAAGTTGATATTGCGGCATATTATCCAAAACATAGCCCGGAAAAATAAACGGCAAACTCGGCGTCCACATATTATCATCAACTTCGCGCTTAATTAATGCAGCTGCAGAATCGACGGCGGTCAGCCCGGCAGACGATTTTTCCATATTTGTCACCAAAGTTTTATCAATATTGTTGGTCGCCCAGCTGCCGACAATATAATACAGAAGCAAAAATAACGGCAGGATAATCGCAATTGATTTCCATGATTTGCGGACGAAACGACACGCGTTGAGAACTCTTTGCCGCGTAATGGGATTTATGCGTCGGAGAACTTCCGACACTTCGGACAAACGTGTTTTGATTATTTTCCATTGCGGTTTATTTAGCATTTGCACCTCTTTTCTTTTTTATCATCCGGTATATTTCCGCGATGTCCAACACATGAGTCATTTTAGCGAGAATAAGAAAAGTTGCAAGCCCGAAAACACCCAAACCGCCCAATATGCATAACTTTAAAATAATTCCGAACCGCAACCAGTTGCCAAACGTATCGTTAAGCGCGTATTCAACACCGTAAACGGCCGCTCCCATTAATAACGAACAGCATACGATTTTTATGATTTTATAGCTTAAAACGCCGGATATTTGCCAAAAACCGCGTTTCTTCAAACCATGAAAATATTGGAATAAAGATACAAAAGCGGCGATTGTCGTGGCCGAGGCGATACCCACATGACCAAAGGGCTTCATTAAAATCAGGTTAAATACCAAATTGGTCAAGAACACGACTGCGCTGTATTTTACCGGTGTTATCGTATCGCCTCTGGCAAAAAAATTGGGCATCAGCGCTTTTACCATAACATAACACGGAAGACCAATCGAATAAGCTATCACCGCATAAGCCGTCATTTGCGAATCGGCAGACGTGAAACGGCCGTGCTCAAATAAGATATTTATGACCGGATGCGCCAAAACTATCATCAACATGGCCGCCGGAAACGAAAGCAACGCTCCGTATTCCACGGCTTTGTCCTGCGTCTTAGCACTTTCCGTCAGCGCTCCGGCTTTCAGTTGCTTGGAAAGAATCGGCAGCAAGGCGACGCTGATGGCGGCGCCGACCACACCCAACGGAAGTTGTTGCAAACGATTGGCGTAATAAAGCCAAGAAATGGCGCCGGTACCGACTAACGACACCAGAATCGTGTCTACCACCATGTTTATCTGATAGATGCCGGCACCGACCACACCGGGAGCTATTCGTTTAAACAATGTCTTGATTTCGGGATTGCGCAGAATTTTTTGCACTCTGACATATGGCGTAATCCGAACTTGTTGGCGTCTTAAAAAGAACCCCAGCCAAAGCACCTCCAAAAAACCGGCAACCGTTATGCCGATGGCGAATCCGTGCGCCGGCGTGGCGCTGAATGGCACGAAAACGATACCGGAGATTATCATAACCAAATTGAGAATTATCGGAGCAGCGGCCGGCGCGGCAAACTTCTCAAACGAGTTTAAAATTCCGGCCTGAAACGAAACGATGGAGATAAACAACAAAAAAGGGAAAGTAATCCGACACAAAGAAGTCGCCAATTCCATTTTTCCGGCATCATGCACAAAACCCGGCGCCAAAACATCGACCACATACGGCATAAACAGCTCAAACAAAACAACAAAAAGTATTAAGAAAAACACCAAAATGGAAATCGCCTCCGAGGCAAAATGCATTGATTTCTTCTTGCCTTCGCTTACCAGTTTTTGAGAAAAAATCGGGACAAACGCACTGGTGAAAGCTCCTTCGGCAAAAAGGCTGCGGAACAAATTAGGCAGCTTAAACGATACAAAAAACGCATCGGAAACAACACCGGCGCCCAGCATGTTGGCCAACACCATATCCCGCAAAAAGCCCGTAATCCGGCTGACAAACGTAAAACCGCCAAAGGTGGCAATCGATTTGAACAATGACATTGCAATATTTCCACAAACATTATAAATTATTGTTGTTAATCTAGCTGAAAAAGATTATATTTGCATTAATTATTTGCGTATCGTGTGGATTTGTTCTAAAAGCTGTGCAAAAAATACTTGACAAAACTCTAAAAATATGCTTAAGATAGACAAAACACCCTAAGAAAGGAATAAAGAAATGAGTAAAGCAACCATACAAGCAAAATTCGGAGGAAAGAGGATTGCCCAGGGCTATTTTAAGCATGGGAAACCTTCCAAAAAGTTATTGGCACTCGTTCAATCCTTGAAATCCGAAAAAGAAAACACTGCCACGGCAGTTAAAGAACAACAAACTCGTTAGCCTTATCTTTAATATGTTTCATAATAACCCCTTGCCGCTGTTTATCAGCGGTTTTTTTATGATTATTGTTTATTCACGGTGATAAGGATGACCGTTAATAATGGTCTGAATGCGGTAGATTTGCTCGGTCAAAACCGCCCGCATCAACATATGCGGCAGGGTTAATTTTCCAAAGGACAAAACCAAATCGGCCCGGTCGCGCGTTTGTTGCAAGTGGCCGTCGGCACCGCCGATTAAAAAACAAAGTTCCGAACAGCCGGCAATCAACCAGTTTTCAATTTTTTTGGCCAGTTCAACGCTTTTCATATTTTCGCCGCGCTCGTCCAGAACTATCACCTTGGCTCCCGCCGGTATGTGACTTAAAAGAAAATCCGCCTCTTCGATTTGGCTTGCGTTGTCTTTTTCTTTTATGACAATCTCCCATCCTGAACGCTTGACATATTCTTCTATCAAAACATGTTCCGGTGAGTTGCGGCGGCATTTGCCAATGGCTAAAATGTAAACTTTCATGATAAAACCTCTTTATTGTATTTATGTTGCATATCTTCTGAAAAGTAAACATTTTTCTGACTTGTTCCTTGCTTGCAACTTATCCCCAAAAGACTCTTTAAAATTGCAAAAAAAAAAACGGTTTAGAATATCGGGAAAATACATATTCTTTTGCTTTTTTAGGAGTTCTTTTGATGAATTGGTTTGATTTTTTTAACTTTTTCTCTCCGGCACATAACGAAAAAAGGCAAGCAGATGCGGCTCTATGCGGAAGAGGTGAACGACCGAAGAATGGTGCAGATGCGCTGTCTTGTTTGAGCGACGTGTACAAAAACGGTACACGAGCGAAAAGAAGGCAAGCAGATGTGCCGTTATGCGGGCGTTCCATGATAGAGATGCTGGGGGTGCTGGCCATTATTGGCGTGCTTTCCGTTGGGGCGATGTCGGGTTATGCCAAGGCGATGTTTAAATACAAACTCAACAAACAGGCGGAATCCATGAACATGTTGTTTGTGAACGCCTTTCAAATCTTGAGAGAACTGGACAATACTTCATCATCCGGCAACGCGGTTTATTTTACCGAAACGATGTATAAACTAAACTTGGTGCCGGATGGAATAAAATTTGATTCACGGCGGCCGCTTTATCTATATGATATTTTCGGCAATAAAATTTGGATTTATGCTTATCCCAGCATATATGGAATGGGATATGATTTTGACCCCGGTCATGACGGCATGGAAATTTGCCGGAACATGTTTAACGTTTACAAACAAAACGCCGATATTTTATACTACATCTCAACCGATCGTTTTGTCAGCAATGATGAAGGCGAAAGCGAATACGAAAAAGGCAAAGTCATTTACGGGAACAGTTATTGTTCGAAGTCCTATAAATGCTTACGCGATACAAGCATGAGTGATATCGATACTTTTTGCCATAATTGTCTTGAAGATTCATCGCGTTGTCGTCTTTATGCCATTTGGAAATAGACATCCTCAATAAACCCGAGGTATTGCGCAGTTACAAATATTGCAATTTGACCATATTTGTCGGCGCAGAACGGCATTTCACGACACTTGGTATTCAGTCCCGATAAATCAGGGGACTGTCTGTAAGGCATTAAAATAAAAAGCCGCCTTTATAAGGCGGCTTTTTTCGGTAGTTAAAAACTTAACCGGCGTTGTTTATCAAATAAATTTCCACCCGGCGGTTTTGTTCCCTACCCGCTGCCGTGCTGTTGGAAGCAATCGGGTTGGAAGCACCCATGCCGACGGCGCTGATACGGCTTGCGGCAATGCCCCGCAGCTCTAAATATTGCGCCACCGCCGCCGCGCGTTTTTGCGACAGCGGAATATTAATCGAATCGTTGCCGGTACTGTCGGTATAGCCCAAAACCTGCAGGGTGGTTTTGTTATATTCATCGGCAACTTTAGCTACCGAATCCAACACACGATTGGCACTGCTTTTGATAACTGATTCATTGGTGTTAAAAGTTATGGCGTTAGGCATAATCAGGCGGATATTGTCGCCGTCACGGGCAACCTGCACGCCGGTACCCTGCAGCTCTTGACGCAATTTTGCAGCCTGAATATCCATATAGCCGCCGGTGGCCGCACCGGTCGCCGCGCCGACACCGGCGCCGATTAAAGCTCCTTTTTCGCCACCGATTAAAGCACCTACTCCGGCGCCTAACGCCGTACCGATACCCGTTCCCCACGCGGTTTTGGAAACTTTGCTTTCACCTGTGTACGGGTCTGTGGCACAAGCGGCTAAAAAACCGACCATCACTAAAGATAGTAAAAATTTTTTCATCAGATTTTCTCCTTAAAAGTTAACTGTTTTTACTATGACATCTTTATAAAAACTTGCAACTGTTTTGAATGACCGCTCAACAAAAAACGCCGATTTTGCATCGGCGTTTTTTTCATTTGTTTTTGAGTTTTGCTTAAAGCCCGACAATCCGCGCCAAAGCTTCTTCAACTTTGGTTTTGTTTTCCATTGCTTCGGCCTGACGGCGTTTTTCTTCCGCCACCACATTGGCCGGCGCCCGTTCTACAAAGCTTTGATTGCTTAATTTGCGGGCATAATTTTCCAGATTGCGGTTTAGGTTTTCCAACTCTTTATTTAAGCGTTCGCGCTCGGCGGCAAAATCCACCACGCCTTTTAACGGCAGCAACAAAACACCTTCTTTGAAAACGTTTTGCACCATATCTTTGGTGATTTCCTGACCATCGGCGAAAAGCTCAACCTTTTCCAACCGCGCCAACGAGCAAACCAGCGTTTGCATATCCTGTAAATACGCCGCCGAATCCGATGACATGTTTTTCAGATATACATGCAGTTTGGCTGATGCCGGCAAATTCATCTCCGAACGCAGCGAACGAATTGTGCTGATTAAGTCAATCGCCCAGTCAATCGCCGGTGCGGCAGGACGCATTGCTTTAACCTGCGGCCAAGGTGCATGTATCAGTTTGACTTTGCGTTCAGCCAAATTGTTCCACAACTCGGTGGTGATAAACGGCATAAACGGATGCAAAACAACTAAAATTCTATCCAAAACCCAAGCTGCCGTCGCTTTGGTTTCGGCAATATCTTCAGCGTTTTCGCCATAGAAAATCGGCTTGGTCAACTCAATGTACCAGTCGCAGAATGTTCCCCAAACAAATTGGTAAATCGCATTGGCGGCATCGGAAAAACGAAAATCGTTTAAGTGCCTGGTAACTTCCACAGTCGCGGCGTCGGCTTTGGCGACAATCCATTTGTTGACCTCCAGTTTAACCGAATCAGGGGAAAAACCTTCAGGCAGTTTACAACCGTTCATCTCGCAAAAACGCGCGGCATTCCAAAGTTTGGTGGCAAAATTGCGGTAACCGGCGACACGGGATTCCGACAAGTTGATATCGCGGCCTTGGGTTTCCATCGCCGCCATGAAAAAGCGCAACGCGTCAGCGCCGTATTTTTCAATCGTTTCCATCGGGTCAACTGTGTTGCCTTTGGATTTGCTCATCTTGCGGCCTTGTTCATCTCTGACCAAACCATGAATATAGCATTTCTTAAACGGCACTTGTTTCATGGCATACATGCTCATCATCATCATGCGAGCCACCCAGAAAAAGATAATGTCAAAGCCGGTGACCAACACAGAAGTCGGATAAAATGTCTTTAAATATTCATTATCATCCGGCCAGCCCAAAGTGGAAAACGCCCACAATCCTGACGAAAACCATGTATCCAACACATCGGTTTCGCGTGTTAATTCAACCTTTTTGCCATAGTGTTTTTCAGCGGCGGCATAAGCTTCTTCTTCAGTTTCCTCACAAAAGATTTCGCCATCCGAACCATACCAAATCGGCATTTGGTGACCCCACCACAGTTGGCGGGAAATACACCACGGTTGAATGTTGCGCATCCATTCAAAATAGGTTTTTTCGTACGATTTCGGCACAAACTGCATTTCACCGTTTTCAACCACGCGAATCGCCTCAACCGCAAGTTTGGGTGCGTCAACGAACCATTGGTCGGTCATTAACGGCTCAATCACCACGCCGGAACGGTCGCCATACGGAATAACCATCGGATGGTCTTCAATTTTTTCCATCAAACCAAGCTCGGTTAATTTTTCAATTGTTTTTTGACGGGCTTCCTGCGTGGTCATACCGGCAAACGGCGTGTTTTCGTTTAAGGAGGCGTCTTCGTTTAAGATGTTAATCATCGGCAGGTTATGACGCTTGCCGACCTCAAAGTCGTTGAAATCATGCGCCGGGGTAATTTTAACCGCACCGGTGCCTTTTTCCGGATCGGCATGGTCGTCGGCGATAATCGGGATAACCCGATTGACAATCGGTAAAACGCAATTTTTGCCAATCAGATGTTTTAATTTTTCATTTTCTTTGGAAACCGCCACGGCCGTATCGCCGAACATAGTTTCCGGACGGGTGGTGGCAATGTGGATATATTCGCCCGTCTCGCCTTCAATCGGATATTTGTAGTAATACATTTTGCCGACGGTTTCTTTTTGTACGACTTCCAAATCCGACACAGCCGTGCCTAATTTGGGATCCCAGTTGACAAGCTTTTTGGCTTTGAAAATCAATCCGTCTTTATACAAAGAAACAAAAATTTTGCGCACCGCACGGCTCAAACCTTCGTCCATGGTAAAACGTTCGCGGCTCCAATCGCAGGAGGCGCCCAAACGGCGCAACTGTTTGCAAATAGTCCCTCCGGATTGGGCTTTCCATTTCCAGACCGTTTCAATAAATTTTTCACGACCCAAATCATGGCGGGAAATTCCTTCTTTGGCTAAATTGCGTTCAACCACCATTTGCGTAGCAATACCGGCATGGTCGGTGCCGGGCTGCCATAAAACCTTTTTGCCCTGCATGCGGTTGTAGCGCACCAAAATATCCTGCAATGTTTCATCCAGAGCGTGCCCCATATGCAAGATGCCGGTCACGTTCGGCGGCGGAATGACTATGGAAAACGCATCAGTATTTTGACGCATATCCGGCTTAAAATCGCCCGATTGTTCCCAGTCCTGATAAATTTTTTCTTCAAAATCCTGCGGATTATAATTTTTTTCCAACATTTTTAATTCCTATTTTTATAAATTGTCGCATCAACTCAAATAAAAACCCTCAACACAACTGTTTAAGGGCAAAAAACGGAGAAAGGTTCACTTTAAAACCCAGTTTAAGAACCTTCCTTTTCCCGCACTCGAGATGATGTTTTATTATCTTCTTCGTACATTAAAGCTTCTTCTTTGGCAAACAGACGCGCATATTTATGGAGAATTTTGGTAGAAACGTCATCAAAATTCCAATCGGCATATTCGTAAGGAAGCGCCCAGCCTTTGACCAGCATATCTTTGGTCAGCTCAAAAACATCGCCGGATTTTTCTTTGGCATAATCACGAATACAGGAACGGGAGGCGCTTTTAGCAACCTCCTTTTCCCATAAGATATTCCGGATTGAGGCCAGAATCTCTTCCATTGACATTTCTTCTTCGTCAGCCATGATTTGCTCTTTATTGTTAATTTTGTTTTATCATAGCAGAAAAATTTTATTTATCAACAGATAATGACAACCATCTGCCGCGCGTGTCTTCGGAATGTTGTTCGGCATCATACAAATTGACCGAAAGTTTCAAATCTTTGGCAGTCAACTTGCCCATGGAAAGCAAAAGCTGCATGCCGGAAACATAATAGTCGCGGCGGGCCTCAACTTCTTCCACGTTGGAGTTTAACAGATATTGATACGCATCCAAAACATCCAAAACCGTGCGGTTGCCCAACGCTTCTTCCTGTTGGACGCCGTCAAGAGCAATTTCATAAGCTCTGATTTGGTCTTTAACCGAGGCGATTTTGGCTTGGTTGGATACCATATATTCCCAGTTACTGGCCACTGAAGAAATCATTTCGCGCTCGGCTTCCAAAACCCCTTCCTGCGCTTGCCATTTTTGGTATTTACTTTGGCGGATTTTGGCATGATCAGCACCGGCGGTATACAACGGAACCGTCATATTCACGCCCCATGTGAAACTGTTGGTTTCCGGATCTTTTCCGTCATAATCGCGCGTTTGTCCGCGAACGGCCGCCGCTTCAAAATTTACTTGCGGCAACAAAGCGCCCTTGTTGGCCGAAACCGTATAGATACTGGCATTCAAGTTGCTTTTGGCGGCTTTCAAACCATAGTTGTTTTCCCGCGCGTAGCTAATCGCCTCTTCCATGGATTTGGGGAACATCTCGGCTATGCCGACCGGTTCTTCAAGTTTGTCGGGCTCTTGACCGATAACCTGAACATAAATAGCTTTGGAAGCCGCCAGATTTCCTTCGGCGGCAATGCGGTCGGAACGCGCTTGTGAATAACGCGCCTCGGCCTGCGCCACATCGGTGCGGGTTACCTCTCCGACATTAAAACGTTCTTTGGTTTCCTCCATCCGCTTTTTTAAAAGTTTTTCATTATTGACTTGCAATTCAACGATGGATTCATCTCGGACAACATTTAAATATGCGGTTGATGCTTCCAACAAAATCTGCTGTTCAACATTATATAAATTACTTTGTTCGGCTTTAACCGTATTATCGGCGGCTTTGACCGTGTTCCAAGTTGAAAAACCATTAAAAATAGGTTGGCTTACCACAGCTGAAACCGACTCATCATAACCATCAGGCGTGACCGGTTGTTTTTCATTATGTATATGCGAATCGGAATATTTTCCCTCTAGAGCCAACGTCGGACGAAAGCCGGACTTGGCAATGGCAACATTTTCATCCACGGCACGCAAATAAGCTCGTTGCGCCTGCAATGTCGGATTGTTGGTATATGCGCTGCCCATGGCCTCAAAAATCGTGGCGGCATTTGCATTTGCAGCCAAAGCGGCTGTTGTCAGTAAAGTCAATAAAAAAGTCTTTTTCATTTTGTTTCCCTGTTTTTATCTCTGTGTGTTTGCCCGGATTATTCAATATTTTAATTTATTTTTCAAGCTTTATTAATTCGGTTATATTTTAAATTATTTAAAAAATCTTATATTGTTAAGTAAATTTCAAACAATTTTGTGGTAGCGTTTGGATAATTGAGTATTTTAAACAAGGGGAAAAATTTTGAAACGCGAAGAATCTAAAGTTATCAGCGAGATTGACAAAGCAAGGTTGAAACTTTCCATTGAACATTATATCAAGTATTTTATCGGCAAAAGAACTTGCGAATTAACAAAAGAAGAGGCTTTTGAGGCCATTGCTTTGGCCGTGCGCGAGTTTGCCATGGACAGAATGTATCAAACCATTCACCGCTATAACGACGCCGGTTCAAAAAGAGTCTATTATCTTTCGATTGAATATCTCATCGGCCGTTCGCTTGAAAACAATTTGCACAACCTGGAACTTTTTAATCTGTTAAAAGATATCCGCATAGACGGATTTCCCAATATTTCCATGCAGGAGATATTTGACGCCGAATACGATCCGGCATTGGGCAACGGCGGTTTGGGAAGGCTGGCCGCGTGCTACCTTGATTCAATGGCTTCTTTGGGCATTGCCGGGTTCGGATACGGCATCAACTACCAATTCGGTTTATTTAAACAAAAATTCCAAGACGGTTGGCAGATTGAACAAGCCGACAGCTGGCTGGGAGAAAATTCGCCCTGGCAATTCGCCCGCCAAGACCGCAAAGTCAACATCCCGATTTACGGCAATGTGGAAAGCTACATGGGCGCCGACGGCAAACCTTATTTCACCTGGGTAAACACGCAGACTCTTTACGGTGTTCCTTATGATTTCCCGATTGTCGGTTATGAAGGAAAATCCGTCAATTATCTGCGTTTGTTCTCCGCCAAAACCGATGAAGAACTTGATATCAACGTCTTTAACGAAGGCGGTTATATGGAAGCGGTTAAAGATAAAATCAAGACCGAGACTATTTCCAAAGTTTTGTACCCGTCTGATGCCGTTGAATCCGGTAAAGAATTGCGCTTAACGCAGCAATATTTCTTTGTTTCCTGCGCCATTCAAGACATCATCCGCCGCTTTTTGGAAAAATGTAACGACTTTGACAAGATGCCGGAATATGTTTGCATTCAGTTAAACGACACACATCCGGCGCTGGCTATTCCGGAAATGATGCGGCTGTTGATTGACCAATACGGACAGGAATGGGACACAGCTTGGAATATCACCACCAAGATTTTTGCCTACACCAACCACACCTTGCTGCCGGAGGCCTTGGAAACCTGGCCGACCCGGATTTTGGGCAAAATGCTGCCGCGACATTTGCAAATTATTTATGAAATAAACAATCGTTTTGTGGAATTCGCCAAATCAAAATTCGGTGCAGACTCGCCGAAAATCGCCAAAGTTTCCATTGTTTCCGGCGACGGCGACAATCAGATAATCCGCATGGCCAATCTTTCCATCGTCGGTTCTTTTTCGGTTAACGGCGTGGCCAAATTGCATTCGGAATTGATTAAAACCTCATTGGTTCCGGAATTTTATGAACTTTGGCCGGAAAAATTTATCAACATCACGAACGGTATCACACCTCGGCGTTGGCTGCTGCATGCCAACACGCCTTTGGCTGATTTGATTTCGGATAAAATCGGCAAAGGATGGATTACACATCTGGAAGAATTACAAAAATTGGAACAATTTGCCGATGATGATAAGTTCGTGAAAAAATTCGCCGAAAACAAAAAGACCAATAAAGAAAAACTCGCTTATCAGATTTTCAAAAACACCGGCATTATGGTCAACGCCGATAGTGTTTATATCGTCCATGCCAAACGCATCCATGAATATAAGCGCCAACTGATGACCATTTTGCAGGTTATCGGCGATTATCTGGCGATTGTCAAAGACAACGCCCGCCCGATTTGCAACAAGACTTACGTTTTTGCCGGGAAAGCGGCGCCGTCTTATACTTTTGCCAAACTTATCATTAAACTGATTAACAATGTCGCCGACGTGGTCAACAACGATCCTCGGGTGAACAATGCGATTAAAGTCGTGTTTATTCCGGATTATAAAGTGTCGTTGGCCGAAAGACTTATTCCGGCGGCAGATATCAGCTTGCAGATTTCAACAGCAGGCTTTGAAGCCTCCGGTACAGGCAATATGAAATTTGCTTTAAACGGCGCCTTGACCGTCGGCACGTATGACGGCGCCAATATTGAAATCAGAGAGGCCGTCGGTGAAGACAATTTTTACCTGTTCGGCTTAAAAGACGAACAAATAAAAGCCATGCGCAGCTCTTACAAGCCTCGCGAGTTGTATGAAAAATCCGATTATATCAAACGCATCTTAAATTCGCTTAATTCCAACATGTTTTGTGAAAAAGACCATGTTTTGTTGTTTAAACCGATTTTTGAAGCTTTGCTCAACAATGATTATTACTTCGTGTTGGCCGATTTGGAAGACTTCAATCGCGCCCTTCATGATGCCGAACATGATTATCTGGATACGAAAAAATGGAACAAAAAAGCTATTTTGAACGTTGCCAGAATCGGATATTTCTCCAGCGACAGAGCCGTGATGGAATATGCTGACAAGATTTGGCACATCAAACCGGTTGATTAAGTGTGCCGTAAACGCAAAAACAGGTTTAGGCTTTATGCCCAAACCTGTTTTTTTGTAACTTTAAGCAGCCATATAAGCACCCCCGTTGCCACCCACATCAATATGATTGAGAAACCAAAATTTAAAAAACTTGATATCAAGCCCCCCAAATCATAAACCGTGTTATCAACCTGTAAAGTTGCCGCGGCAGGCGGAAAAAGATTAAGCTGCACGAACAAAAAGAAAAAATGGCAGGTGATAAAAACACCAAGCGCCCAATCTTTTTTCTGCTCTAATGCGTAATAGCCGGAAATAACACCGACCAAAATAAAAACTAATGCAATAATTGTTTCCATAACCATATAATTTTGTATTTGTATGGTATGCAATGCCTGATAAATTGTCAAATAAAATTAAGCCGGCGGCTCAGATTTGCATATTTTTTATCTAAATTTAAAAATAATGCTTGCAAATAAAAATAAATTGCATTATTAACACTTACATCTGATGCGCCCGTAGCTCAATTGGATAGAGCATCTGACTACGGATCAGAAGGTTGTGAGTTCGAATCCCGCCGGGCGCGCCATTTTCTAAGCCCTTTCTTTTGAGAGGGCTTTTTTTGTATCTTTAAATAACATTGTCTTCTTGCGGGACGACGATAAAATGTCGGTTGCGACTTATCCCCAAAAGACTCTTTAAAATTGCAAAAAAAAAAAACGGTTTATAATTCCGTAGAAATTGATGATTTTTTGTCGGGTTCGGAGGAGTTTATGCAAGAAAAAGGTCGTTCCATGGTGGAGATGTTGGGTGTGCTTGCAATAATCGGCGTTTTATCGGTCGGGGCGATGTCCGGATATTCTAAAGCCATGTTTAAATACAAACTTAACAAACAAGCCGAACAAATAAATACCGTTATTAATGCCGTGGCGCGTTTTGCCCATAGTTTTTCAAAAGATTATCGCAATCAGTACCTTACTTCTTTTTTTATCAAAATGGATGAAATTCCGATTGAGATGATACATGACGGTGAAGAAGGTAGAATTTATGATGCTTTTAATCTACGATGGGGGATTTATTACAATTATGATGAAAATACCGGCCAAGAATCAATGAATCTTGTTTTCAAAGACTCTGAGACACTTACCAATAATTTTTCTCAAAATCTGGAAATCTGTCGCAACTTGATTGTTACCGCCAAAGAAAACAGCAGCAATATTCTTTATATTTCGACCTTAAGCGGTTATCAGACGGAAGAAGAACAAATCGGTATTTTATACGGTGATAATGCTTGTTTATCCGGACGCACGTGTTTAAAGAACGCAACGCTTGAACAGATTTATGATATTTGCACCCGTCATGCCGGAACCGAAGATGTCGAGTTCAAAATCGTGTGGAAAATTCGGTAAAAAGATTTTAACTTTTCGGCGTTATGCTGGAAATCATGAAAGAAGCAATCAAATATAAAGCAACGCCCGAGGTGCAGGAAATCATTATTCGCTGGCTGACATGGCTTAAAAACGAACGTCGTTATTCGGAGCATACATTGGATGCTTACGGGCGAGATTTGGCATGCTTTATTAATTTTTACGGTGCAGATACACCGGTTACGCTTGATTTTTTGGCACAAATGGAAGTGTATGATTTTCGACGCTTTATCAGTCATCGCGCGGTAAAGCACATTGAAAAAAGCTCCATGGCGCGCGAGATGTCGGCTTTTAAAAATTTTTTCAAATGGCTGGACAGAGAACAAATTTTACACAATCCGGCGGTTTCGGTTCTATCCACACCCAAACAAC
This sequence comes from uncultured Alphaproteobacteria bacterium, assembly GCA_944391395.1. GTDB lineage: Bacteria > Pseudomonadota > Alphaproteobacteria > RF32 > CAG-239 > CAAFZY01. Next base: position 22,932 of record CALXTI010000003.1, on the reverse strand, counting down.
CCAAAGTGCTGCCAAAATCCGTGGAAGTGGACGACATTCAATCAATCTTACAGAAAACAGCCGTTTTTGCTCATGATGACTGGTTGGCAAAACGTGATAAAGCCGTGCTGATTTTGCTTTACGGTTGCGGGCTGCGTATTTCCGAAGCGCTCTCATTAAATGCCGGTGATATTACGCAAAACAGCAAATTTTTGCGTATTAAAGGCAAAGGCAACAAAGAAAGAATCGTTCCGCTGCTGCCGGTGATTTATGAAGCCGTAAAACAATATCAACAAGCATCGCCGTATGACTTTAAGGCAGACAGCCCTTTGTTTGTCGGCGCCCGAGGCAACCGCCTGAGTCCGCGGATTGTGCAGCGCCAGTTGGAAAAAATCCGTATGGATATGGGACTTCCCGATACGGTAACGCCGCATGCATTGCGGCACTCTTTTGCCACGCATTTGCTGGCCGAAGGGACTGATTTGCGTTCTATTCAGGAGCTGCTGGGTCATGCCTCATTGAACACAACCCAGCGTTACACCGATGTTCAGATTGAAACCTTAAAACGTGAATATAACAAAGCTTTTGCCGATGCGGCGGAAGAATAAGTTAAAAAACGCGGCTTTCAAACACCCTGATAAATAAGAAATTGCCGGTTGATAAAGCCGTTTTTTATCATAAAAAAAGAGGCGCGGCTGCCCGTACCTCTTGATAAAATTTTATTCTGACAAAGAACTACTTTAACTTCTTTTCAACAAACTCTTCGTGTTTTTTGGACTTCTTGTCATACTTTTTCAAGACCAACTTTTCCGGATGAGTTCTCGGATTCTTTTCAGCCAGATAAAACGTACCGGTACCGGCACTACTCTCTAATTTCACTTTTACTTTTATTGCTTTTGCCATTGTTTTTACTCTTAAATTAAAGGTTATAAATCAAAACATTTAGGCGTAATATACATTTTTTCGCGCCGTTGTCAACAACAAATTTGTCATAACTCGTTTTTTATGTATTTTATGGCGATTTGCACATCCGTTTCTTCATTTAAGCGGTCGGCTTTGGTGCAATCGGCATCGGCAAGATTTTCGGGCGAATTTATATTTCCGGTGCAAACCGCCGGCTTTAAACCCTGTTTATCAATAGCGACGCCGGATGGCGTGTAAAAATAAGCCGTGGTCAGAGCCATCGCTCTTTCATCATCTACACGCACCACGTTTTGCACCGTGCCTTTGCCGTACGTGTCGGTACCGATTAAAATTGCACGGTTTTGTTCGCTTAAAGCGGCGGCCAAAATCTCCGCCGCCGAAGCGGTATAGCCGTCAACCAGCACAACCAAAGGTTTGTTGTCGGTTATATCGCCGGCCGCAGCCGTGTAAAATTCCGGCGCTTGACCGGTTTTGCCACCGGTATAGGTGATGATGCCCTCGTCCAAAAACATATCCGTAATTGTAACGGCTTCGGCCAAAACACCGCCGTGATTGCCGCGCAAATCCAGGATGATTCCTTCCGCCTCCGGATGAGCTTGCAAGGCTTTTTGAACTTCGCCGCCCACGCCTTGTTTGAAAGACAGAATTTTAATAATCAACACATCATCCGTCATGCGGGCGGCAAAATTGCGGCGAACTTTATGCGATGACGGCGTTTCATCGCGGAAAGCGTCGTAATAATGCGAATATCCATCAAGCTCGTGAAAAACTGAGCGGGTGAAACGATCCGGCATTTCAAAATCATATAATTCGACTTCCGGCGATATTTTTGCGGCGGCGGCAATGACTTCACGGCTTAAATCCGCCCAAGCGACGGTTTCGTTGACCGTTTCCGGCAGTGAGAAAACTTTGGCAAGCCGGCGTTTATAATAAATGTATAGTTTTTTATCCGTGGCGGAAACTTTAATATTCGCATCGGTTTTTTCCAATGCTTGCAAACCTTTTAAGGTGATGTCGCGATTGTTTAACGCATTGATGTAGTCTTCGCTTAATGTGATATAAACCTGTTCTATGGAATCCGCCTGCGCCGCAAACGAAAAAAACAAACTCATGATAAATACGACAGCCAATTTCATTGCGTTTTCTCTTTCAAAACCGGAATTCCGCGGTTAAAACCGTGTGATCCGAGGGTTTGTCCATCACACGCGGGTTTTTATCAACTTGGCAGGACACCAAAGCATCTGCCATTTGCGCCGACAAAAACAAATAATCTATACGCATGCCCAAATCCTGCATATAAGCTTTGCCGTAGTCCCAATAAGTGTAGCCGTTGTCCCGCGGATGCAACGTGCGGAAAGCATCATAAAGGCCAAGATATTGCAGAGCTTTGAGCCTTTGGCGCACGGCAGGACGAAACAAAGCGTTGTTTTTGAACAATTCGACATCATACACATCATCTTGTGTGGCAATCACATTAAAATCGCCTCCCAAAACAATTTTTTCATGATTGCGCAACAACTCTGCCGCATGATTATATAAAGCATTCATAAATTCAAGTTTATAGGCAAATTTTGATTCATCATCGGGATTGTTGTACGGCGGGTTGCCGTTGGGCAGATAAACGGAAGCTACGCGGATATCGGCTGCCGGCGCCTTGACCAAAACTTCCAGATAACGGGCGTTTTCATCAGCAAAACCGGGAATCCCCTCAGCAACGACTTCCATTTTATAACGGCTTAAGACCGCCACCCCGTTATAGCTTTTTTGCCCGAACACTTTTGCCTCATAGCCGGCGGAATTGATTTCAAAAAACGGGAAAGAATTGAATTCGGTTTTAATCTCCTGGAGCAAGACAACATCGGGTTTAGCTTTGTCAAGCCAAGACAAAAGGTTTGGCAAACGGGCGTTGACGGAATTTATGTTATAGGTTGAAATCAGCATCAAAGTTTTTCCATTTTTTAATCAACTTTGTAAAAGTTTAGCGCAAAATCGTATTTATGCAAGCCCGATGTTAAAGGATTATAAAGTTTTTCACAGTATTATCTGAACAAAATATTCAAGCTTAACAAGAGGTTTTATCCATGTTCAAAGAATTTTCCGAAAATGAAAAAGATGATGATTATTTAAGTGAATTCAAACAAAAAATTGCCAACCAGCAGCATGAAGATATGGAAGAACGGCGCCAAGATTTGCAGCGTTCGCGCAATGGTTTTATCGGCACTCTGGCAGGAATTGCTTTAGCCGGAATTGTCAGCTGGGTTTTGCTGGCACCGCGTTTTTCGGCTCAAGATGCACAAGACATTCCCGTTGTGCGGCGACCTATCAGCCCGGCAAAAATCCAACCCAGCGAACCGGGCGGCATGGAAATTCCCAACCAGGACAAATCCGTTTATGATTTGGTGGAGAAAAAAGAAACTCAGGAAGAAAAAATAGAAAGCATTTTGCCGGAACCTGAAACGCCGAAAATGCCGGTTATCGCACCGCAAGCAGAAACAGCAACCGATATTGCTGCTGACAAGACCGTTGAAGACCCGTTGCCGGTTAAAGTTATTGAAGAAAATTTAGAGCCTGTTTCCGTCAGCTCCGGCGAAAAAATCACCATTCCCGAAAAGCTGCCGGAAATTGAAGTCGAGGCAAAAACCGAAAACAACAAAGCGGTTGAAACAACGGTTGAAACAAAACAACCCGCCGTAACAAAGACGGCATCCGTAAAAAAAGAACCGGTTATGGCTAAAGAAAACAAAGCACCGACAACACAAACCGCCACCGTAAAAACAAATGAATCTCCGGCGGTCAAAACAACTGAAAAAACAACGGCAATCGCTAAAGGCGTTTGGCAGGTTCAGCTGATTGCTTCTTCCAATCAAAAAGCCGTCGAAGATGCCTGGAAAGATTTATCGGCCACACACGGCGTTTTAAAATCTTTACCGCATGAAATCGAATCGACCGTAACCAATACAGGCAGCACTCTTTATCGTTTGAAAGCCGGCGCGTTTGCGGAGCGTGCGCAAGCGGACAAAGTCTGCGCCGAGATTAAAAAAGCCGGCGGCAGCTGTATCGTCAAACAAAAATAGAGAACGATATGATGCGTCCAATTTCGGCAGCTTTATTATCTATCGGCGGCACTTCTTTGTCCGATGAAGAAAAACATTTGTTTGAACATTATAATCCGCTGGGCGTTACATTGTTTAACCGCAATCTTGAAAATAAAGAACAAGCGCAGCGGCTTATCCGGAACATTAAAGAAGTTATCGGACGCGAAGATGTTGTTGTGGCGGTTGACGCCGAGGGAGGCAGGGTTAACCGCCTGCAAGCGGCCGGGTACGGCTCTTATGCTTCCGAAAGAATTTTAGGCAAAATCGACTCGGAGGAGATTGCGGCTTTGCACACCTTATTGATGGCAAACGATATGCTTGAAATCGGTGCCAATATGAATTTTTCTCCGGTGCTTGATTTGGAATATGCCGATACAACCCCGGCTTTGCAAGGACGATGTTTCGGCGATGATGAAAAAAAAGTTTCGCGGCTTGGTAAAATCATGTGGAAATCATACGTCGAAAACGGCGTTTGCCCGTGCATGAAACATTTGCCCGGACACGGGCGCGCGATAGTTGACCCTCATATGCAGTTACCAATTGTCCATCAAAAAATTAAAGAACTGGAAAGAGATTTTTATCCGTTTTTACAAAACGCAGATTGTCCGGCGGGAATGACGGCGCATATTCTCCTTTCGGAAGTTGATGATAAAAATCCGATAACCATGTCGGCTCAAGGTATTCGTGAAATTATCCGCGGGCGCATCGGTTTTGGCGGCTTGTTGTTTTCCGATGCCTTGGACATGCACGCCTTGAAAGGAAATGTTGGCGAACGGGCCGAAGCTGCTTGGAACGCCGGCTGCGATATCGTTTGTTATTGTTTCGGCAAAATTGATGAAATGAAACTGTTATGCCAAAAAGCGCGTTTCCTTGAGGATATTCCCGCACAACGTTTTGAAAATATAAAAAAAGTATTTAATCATGGAAAAAAACGAATAAAACTTGATAATGAAAGAAAAAAATATTATAGTCAGGTTAATCAGTTTGCTGATGAAAGTGTCAATTATGATGCAACCGAAATACTGCATCAAATGCAAAAAGGAGAAAAATAATGTTTTCAGGATTTTGGAGCTGGGTTTTAGTTATTGTGCTGGTGATTGTTATCTTCCAGGCCGACAAGCTTCCCGAGTTGAAAAATTTTCTTGAAAAGTCTGCCAAAGACGGACTTGATGCAGCTAAAAAAGGCGCCAAAAACGTTGAAGAGAAAATCGCCAAAGTAAAGGCTGAAAAAGAAAAGAAAAAAGACGACGGTGAAAATTCAGACAACGCATAAGCCTTGAACTTGAAACGCCAAGTACAGAGTGCAAAATTTCGCACTCTGTTTTTTATTCCTTAAACGATTTCCGACACATCAGAGCCAAACACGCACGGAAACAACTTCCTTTTGTCGTAAAGACCCTATCTTCTGCGGCGTGAACGCGATTTTTCTTTTGTAAATTTAAACAAGTTTTCATCAAGAGGTTGGTCTTGAATGGTATCATATAACGACAACGTAACTTCCACGCTTTGCGGGTCAATGATTTTCCATTGTTTTAACTCAAAAGGATTGTTGGAAAATACCAAAGTAATCGGGCCGAGGTTTTTATCTTCGGCGTATTCCAAAGTAACGGATGTCAACCCCGCATCTTGATAAAAGTCCAAAACCTTGAGATTTTCATTATCAATCTTAATATTGTTGGCCAAAATCATAGTTGCCGGAATATCTTCATAATCTATGTTGGTGATTTGGTCGAGTTCTTTATCATTAAACACCACATAATCACCGTTGCCGACAATCAAGATTGAAGCCGGAGGCGCATATTCCATGCGTATTTTGCTGGGTTTTTCAATATACAACTTCCCTTCCGAAACCGTGCCGTTGCTGGCAGTTTGCACAAAGTTTGCCTCAAGGGTTTTTATATTGTTTAAATATGTTTCGATTTTATTTAATTCTTCGGTTGTTTGTGCCGCCGCTGTGGTTGAAAACAAAAGCAACATGCCGGTTAAAAATCTTTTCATTATCTTCCGTCCCTTTGTTTATATTGTATATAATATAAGCGGCAAAATTGCAAAGAACAACACCATTTAGTATTTCTTTCCCCAAAACTTTTGCAAAAAAAACTAAAGCGGCTTACGCGAATTAAGCGCCAGTTGAATGGTGCCGTCATCCATGTAATCCAGCTCGGCGCCGACCGGTATGCCTTGCGCCAAAGTAGTTATTTTGACCGGCATATCTTTTAATCGGCTCAATAAATAATGTGTCGTGATTTGTCCGTCCACGGTTGCCGGCAAAGCCAAAATCACCTCTTCAATCCGCTCATTGTTGATGCGGGGCGGAAGACTTTCCATATTCAGGTCTTCCGGCGTGATGCCTTCCAGAGCGGAAAGGACGCCGCCCAAAACATGATATTTCCCTTTGTAAAAGCCGACACGTTCCATGGCCCATAAATCCGCCACATCTTGCACCACGCACAATGTTTTACCGTCACGGGACGCGGAAGAACACACGGAACAAGGCGATTGCGTATCAAAGTTGCCGCAAATTTCACAGGTTTTAATGTTTTGCGCCACGTCTTGCAAAGCGGCAATCAGAGGCAAAAGCTGCTCATCGCGTTTTTTTAACAACTGCAACACTATCCGCCGGGCGGAACGCGTCCCCAGCGCCGGTAGTTTGGCAACCGCTTTAATCAGTTTTTCAATTTCTTTTCCGGCCACTTGTTTTGTCCTTAAATATTAAAACGGAATTTTCAAACCGCCAAAGTTTAAACCTCCGGTCGCCTCTTTTAAGCCTTCTTCCTGCATGGCTTCGATTTTTTGGTGAGCGTCATTATAAGCCGCCATTATCAAATCTTCCAAGACATCGCTCTCATCGGCCACAATCAAAGATTTGTCAATGGAAATCTTTTTCATTTCCGAGCGGCCGTTTAAGGTGATTTTTATCAAACCGCCGCCGCTTGAGCCTTCGCGTTCTTCATCGCCCAAGCGGTTTTGGGTTTCCTGCATTTTCTTTTGCATCATTTGTGCTTGTTTCATTAAACCTTGAATATTCATCATGATTCTATTCATCCTCATCTTCAGTTGTGGTTGTATTATCATCTTGATTATCCGTTTTATCGGATTCCGCAGATGTTGTTTTACGGGTAACGGTATCAATCCGGGCGCCTTTGAATTCATTTAAGATGGCTTTGACGAGCGGATATTCCGAAATGTTGCGTTTGTCTTGCTCCAACGCGGCTTTTTCTTTGTCGGCCAAAGTTTCACCCAAAGGACCGCGGCGAATTTCAATCTGCCAGCTACGACCGGTCGCTTCGCTTAAAGCCTTTTGTAAATTGAGCATAAAATCCGGCTGAATTTTATCGGAAACCGCCATTTTGAGCCGACCATTACCAAATTCTTCTATTGAAACATCGTTTTTTAAGGCATAAAGCATAAGCATTTTTTTATGCTCTTCCAGATAAGACACAAATTCTTCGATCCGGGAAAAAGGCTGGCCCGTATCTTCAGACGGTGCGGCAAAAGACGGCTTTTCCATCGGTTTTTCCGCCACATTCTCAACAGCAGAAAAGGATGGCGCGACATTAACCGTTGCCGGTTTATCATTGGTCTTTATTTGAGATACCGATATTTGCGCCGGTTTTACATCGGCGTTAAAGTTTTTTTTTACGTCATCCAAAAGTTCGGCCGGCGTTGGCAAATTTGCCGAATATGCAGCCCGGATTAAAATCATTTCCAAAGCGTCAAGAGCGGAAGGAGCGCCGTTTAATTCGCTCAAACCTTTTATCAACATTTGCCACATACGGGACAATACGGCAACGGAAAGACTTCCGGCCAGTTTTTCACATAAATTGCGCTCGTTTTCACCCATCGTTTCGGCATTTAAAGAGCCGGGAACGATTTTAACTTTTGCCAACATGTGGGTGATATCTATCAAATCTTGCAAAATCACGAGCGGATTGGCACCGTTTTTGTATTGTTCGGCCAAATTTTTCAAAACCGCCGGAATATCGCCTTGTACCAAGCGTTCAAACAAATCAAGCATTTTGCTGCGGTCGGCCAAGCCAATCATTTCAATAACGGTTTCGGTCTTGATTTTACCGTCGCCCAAAACAATGGCCTGATCCAGCATCGATAAACCGTCTCGAGCCGAACCGTCAGCGGCGCGCGCCACCATTTCCAAAGCTTCCTCGTCGGCGGAAATGTTTTCGGCGCTTAAAACTTTATGAAACAATTTCAAAAGCGTGTCTATCGTAAGGCGTTGCAAATCAAAACGTTGGCAGCGCGAAAGAATTGTAACCGGAACTTTGCGGATTTCCGTGGTGGCAAAAATAAATTTAACATGTGCCGGCGGTTCTTCCAAGGTTTTCAGCAAAGCGTTGAAAGCTCCTTTGGAAAGCATGTGGACTTCGTCAATAATATATATTTTGTAACGGGCGTTGGTCGGTTTGTAGCGAACACCGTCCAAAAGCTCGCGAATGTCATCAACCCCTGTGCGGGAAGCCGCATCCAGCTCCATAACATCAATATGGCGCCCGGCGGCAATGGCTTTACAATTTTCACAGACGCCGCAAGGGTGAATGGTCGGGCCGCTTTTGCCGTCCAGACCGGTGCAGTTCAACGCGCGGGCAATTAAACGGGCGGTGGTGGTTTTGCCGACGCCGCGAATACCGGTTAAAATATAGGCATGATGCAAGCGGTTGTTTTTGATGGCATTGGTCAAAGTTTGCACCAAAGCATCCTGCCCGAGCAAATCTTCAAACGTTTGCGGGCGGTATTTGCGGGCAAGCACGACATATTGATTTTGATTATTTTCTTCTTCAGCCATCATATTCTCTAAACAGGGCGAAGGGACAAAAACCCCGGCGTATCCGTTACGGCTGCTTCCTTCCGAACCTGACCGGGTTGGCGGATAAGCCGGCCTTTTGCCCTTCATTCAAAAAACTTATATTTAATATTGTGAAAATCAGCCCGATTTTCAAGCAAAAAATTGAACTATCAACACATCAAACATTCTAACGGAAGTTACCAACTGCCGCGAAAGATAAAACCTTCAAAAGCAGGCCGTGTTTTTTCAAACAACAAATTTTCGGCGCTCTCCCGGTCTTTACCGTATATTTCGGGCATTTTAAGCGGAGCGGCGGAAGGCAATGCCAAAAACGGTGTCGAATTAAATGTCTTGGGGGCATTATCAACGGTTTGCGGCCCGTTGGAAGTAACTTCAACAACATTCAGGCTGTGTTGATTCGACCCGTCCGTAAAAATGCGGAAAGCTCCGTTAATCCCCAAATAACCATCTTCATCGGTGATGTTTTCTTCAAGATTGTCAGGGTTTTTGCGGGCCAACGCCGCGGCCAATGCAACGCCGTCATATGCAAAGCTGAACAACTGATTTGGTTTTGAGCCGAAATATGTTTCATATTTTTCATTAAAATAATTGTTATGCACGCGGGACAACGTCGGATAAACGCCGTGATAAAGCGTTGTCTCTTTGGAAAGGTTGGTGTTTTCCCACACAGAAGTTCCCAAAAACAATACGTCCGGATAACTGACGTCATAATATCCGAACATGGACACGGCTGATTTCAGACGATTACCGGTTTCCGGAATAAGCAAAGCGTCGAAATCCACATCTCCCGTGGTGTAAACGGTTTTTAAAAGTTTGAGTTCTTTTTCGGCTTCTTTGTTTCCGGCTTTTGCTTCTTCTGTCAACAATTCTTTACGCTTATTGATGTCAACGGAGCGTTCGTCATAGTCGGTCATTGTTTTGACGATTTCCGCGAAATCAAGCGTTTCAGGCGGATAAAAGCCGATTTTAACAATTTCGGCGCCATGACGGGAAGCCGATTTAAGCGCGGCTTTGGCGATATTAATGCCTGAATTGTTATCCGGTATCAGCAAAGCAATTTTTTGCCTTCCTTCCCGAGCCGCATAAGCTATAATTCTCTCAACTTGTTCATCGCCTAAAAGCCCGAGTGTATACACGCCTTTTTGTAAAACATCAGGTGAGGTTGAAAACGAAATTACCGGAACATCTTTGGATTTTGCCGTCCCGCTGACGGCAGAGACTTCAGCCGCCGTCAAAGGTCCTAAAATCAAACGGCTGCCGTCACGAGCAGCTTCAAGCGCAGCGGCTTCCGCCCCCGAAGGCGAACTTTGCGTATCATAAAAGCTTATTTCCAAACGGGCATTGTCGGCATCTTCCAACGCCATCATCGCGGCGTTGCGTAACCCTTGCCCGTAAGGAGCGCCTTTGCCGCTCAGCGGTAAAAGCATGGCAACCTTAAAATTATTGTCCGATTCAAAAAAAGATACATCAACCGGCCTGCCGCGGCTGGTATCCCAACTTCCGCCCCGCATGGAAATCCGACCACGTTCGGAAATGCCGCAAGCCGCCATACCGAAAATTAAAAAAAAGACAGCTATTTTTTTTAACACTTGCATTTTGCCCCAAAATATAAAACAATCCACCTTATAAAATATGTAGACTAAAAAACATCTAATGTAAAGAGATATAAAATGCTAAAATGCGGTTTGTATATTGTGGCGACGCCAATCGGCAATTTAAAAGACATTACGGAGCGGGCGCTTGAGGTTTTACGCGGTGCCGACGTTATTGCTTGCGAGGATACGCGCGTGGCTCGCAAACTTTTTTCTTTGTTGGAATTGCCGTTGAATAAAACTTTCATTTGTTATGAAGATCACAATGAAGAAATCAAGGCGCCGGACATCGCGGAGCTTGTTCAATCCGGACAATCGGTGGCGCTTATCAGCGATGCCGGTTCGCCGCTTATTTCCGATCCGGGATACAAATTGGTCAGATACTGTCGCGAAAACGGTGTCCCGCTTTGGGTCGTTCCCGGAGCTTCGGCCGTCATATCGGCGTTGCAGCTTTCCGGATTACCGACCAACCGGTTTATGTTTGCCGGTTTTATCCCCAACAAAGACAAAGCCCGCAAGGATTTGTTTGAGGAACTAAAAACCGTCAACACGACCCTGATTTTTTATGAAACGGCACCGCGGCTTGTAAAAACCTTGCAATCGAGTGTCGAGGTTTTTGGCACGCGGCAAGCGGCGGTGGCGCGTGAAATCACAAAAATTTATGAAGAATGCCGTACCGGAACCTGTGCTGAATTGGCCGCTTATTATACGGAAAATCCGCCTAAAGGCGAAATCGTTTTAATGCTGGCGCCGCCTTCCGAGTCATCGGATGTTTGTTTTGATATCGAAAACGAACTAAAAAAAAGACTGCCTCATATGAGTTTAAAATCGGCGGTTAAGGAAGTAGCTGATTTATCCGGCTTCAGCCGGAATGAAATTTACGCAACGGCACTGGAACTCAAAAAATGAAACAAGCATGGCGAAAGTTTGTCAAAGCTCTTAATAAACCAGGCCACTGGGCAGAATTTCTGGCGCGCTGTTATCTGAGAATACACGGCTATCAGATTTTGCATCAAAATTATGTGGTTAAAATCCGGCGGCATGTCGGTGCCGGCGAATTGGATATTATTGCCCGCCGCGGAAAGATTTTGGCATTTGTTGAGGTCAAAAGCCGATCAAGTTATGAAAACGCTTTATATGCCATTAAACCTCGGCAGCGCCAAAGGTTGATACGGGCGGCCCAGTGTTTTTTGCAGGATTATCCGCAATATGCCGGATATAACCTGCGTTTTGATGCCGTCCTTGTTTATCCGCCGTTTCGGATTAAACATATTCCCGATGCCTGGCGTCCGGAATAAACGCCTTAAAGAACAAGTTTGACAAAATTTATCAAACGATTTATAATTAAGACGAACAGACTGAGATATAAAGGATTGTGTTATGGACTACGATTTGCCGAATTTTTTGGAATCGGAATACAAAGCCGCAAATGCGGAACCGGTTTTTATGCGTCTTCATAATAAAAAATATCTTGTTCCTTATCCATATGTGCGCGATTACAAAGATTATAAAAAAGCGTTTTTGAACGATTTTTTTGACATTATGCGCAAAGATTATCTGGCTTATCAAAAACACAATTTGCCGGTTCAATACATCACCTGGCATGATGATGACAAACATCGTAAACTCATTGTTCCGTACGATTTGCGTAATAAACAAGTTTCACCGCAGGAAGTTGCCAACCGGATTTTTAAACGTGCCGAAAAAAAATATATTAAAGCCGTCAGATTGTCCATGGAACTGGCAAAAGCTTATCCTGACCGTCCGTACCAAACGTTGATAAACATTGCCCATGTGCGCGATATGCAAAAAGCAAATTATGAACATCAGCTTAAATTGGCACGCGACAAAGCAGTCTATATTACCAAAAAAGTCGGGCGCTTTTTGGCGCAAAATGCGGTAAAAGCAACCAACAATCTTAAAAATCTGGACGTTGAAAATCTCAAAGTCAAAGCCCGGCGATGGGCGGTGGGCGTAATGTTGACAACAACCATCACCGGCGCTGTTTATGCGGCATTTCAAATTAATGAAAAACAAACCGAAAAAAAAGAAATTAAAGCTAAAGACCCGTTGGGACATGCGCAAATGTTTGAACGCTGCCACGATGCCATCAAAGTCAGTCTGGCTTTTGCCGAAAATTTTGCCGACAGCGCATTTAAAGACGGGGAAGGCGTGCCGACCATCGACTACGGCTGTACTTATTATTTAGATGCAAACGGCAACGGCAGCCGGGAAACTTCACCGGTTAAAATGGACGATAAAATAACAATGGAAGATGCCAACACGCAAAAAGAACGTTATTTGAAATTTGAAATCTTAAAACAAGTGCAGGAAAATGTTAAGGTTCCGATGGATGAAGAAACCACAATCGCAACCTATAATTTTGCTTATGTTCTGGGTTCAACCAATTTTAAAAAATCAGAATATCTCAAGGCGTTAAATGAGGGGAAAAAAGGTTCGGAGTTGGCACGTTATCTGACAGGTTTTAGGGTTCAAAAAGGTCTGCTGCCACGATTTTATTTTATGGGAGCGCTGCTTAACGGTCAAATGAAAGTTTCGGATTTTATGGAACTGACGGCCGAAGGTTGTTACAACCTTAAAGCAAAAGATGTATGTTTGTACGAAAAAGGAAAGTTAAAGCTCGATGAAGACGGTTTTGCACATTTTTGCTATGACCATTTGGCCGAAAACATTGAACAGGCAAAAAAATCTCGCCGCAGCAAGGCCTGTGGTGGCAAAAAATGCCCGCAAGTCAAAGATATTTTACCGCAATCCGTTCTCGACGGCGTGCGAGATATGGAAAACACCCGCGCGCGCATATATTACGCCGATATTACGGATTTGAGCCGCTAAAATTTGTTTTATGCCTTCTAGAAAAGTATATCTTTCGGATTGTCAACCGGTTTGTTGATTTTGCGATATATGTAAACGGCAATCGGGACACCTAACAACATACCCCACAAGCCAATCATGGCATGGGCAATATACAATATGATAAGTGTCATCACCGGATTAATATGCATAAAAGACGACACGATTCGCGGGTTGAGAACATAGGCTTCAAGCATATGAATGGCGATAATCATCAATAAAGCCCAAAGTCCGAGCGACATGCCGCCGTTGTTGATGGCCATTAAAATGACCGGTACCGAAGAAATCCACATACCGAGAACCGGAATAAGACCGCACATAAAGACAATGGTGCATAACAAGGCAATAGCCTTAATTCCCAAAAAATAAAGACCGATGGCTGTCAACACCGTGTTAATAGCGGAGATTAACAGTTGCGCCCGAAAATTTTCCCCGACGACTTTGGCAAATAAAATAATGCTGTCGGCGGTTTCCCGATAATATTCGGACAATCGCGTAAAACGCAATCGACGCATTCCGCGCGACAATTCCGGTAAGTCAAACATGATAAGAAAACTAAAAAGCATGGCCAGAAAAAACCACCCGAAATAATGCAAGCCTTTTTCAAGCAAGTTGCGAACAATATTCCAAGCACTGACAATAACCGTATCCGGAGATAATGCTTCTTTGATTTGCGGCAGAAGCGGAGCGATGATTTCATTTTGACTTAAATTATCGCCGAACCAATGGCGTACCGACGACATGCTTTTCGGAAGTTGTTCGGTAAAGTTGATGGTTTCCGACAAAAGCCGCGGCGGAATAAACATCAAAAAAGCGCAAACGCCCATCAAAAACAAAAGGTATATACCGATAACAATCGTCCGCCGGTTCAAATGATATTTCCGGCGGATTTTATGCATGATGCTTGAGGCGATAAAGCACATGATGAAAGTGATAAACACCAGTCCGAACATGTTGCGAAACATATACAACAAGCCTAAAAATACACCCCAGATAAAATAAACCCGATTGGTGCGGATAAATTCTGATATGCTAAACGTCATGTCTTATCCTCAATTTAAATCATCCGATATTTATATCGATAACCCCAAGAAGATTTTGATGCAAGTAAAAAAAGGATGTTTTTAAAAAAACACCCTTTTGATATATTGAAAACAAAATAACTTTTTTAACCAAAGACCAATTTCATGGTGTCTTTGGCAATCATCAGTTCTTCATCGGTCGGAATGACAAAAACATGAACTTTGGAATCCGGGGTTGAAATTTCCAAGGTTTGCCCACGTTTGTTGTTGTTTTCTTCATTAAGTTTAATCCCAAGGTAGGCCAAACGCTCCACCACCAATTTGCGCACGATGGAACCGTTTTCACCGACGCCGGCCGTAAAGACGATGGCGTCTACGCCACCTAAAACGGCAATATAAGCGCCGACAAAACGCAATATGGTGTGCACATACACGTTCATGGCGTCAACGGCGTCTTGTTCGCCGTTGAGATAGCGGGTTTCAACGTCGCGATTGTCGGAGAATCCGCAAAGTCCCAACATGCCGCTTTGTTTGTTCATTAAAGTGTTGACCTCGTCAACGGATTTGTTTTGCGTCTTCATAATGTAAAGCGGAATGTAAGGATCAATATCGCCGCAGCGGGTACCCATGACGACACCGGCCAAAGGCGTGAAACCCATGGACGTGTCGACGCATTTGCCGTTTTCAACGGCGGTAACGGAAGCCCCGTTGCCCAAATGGCAGGTAATAATTTTTCCTTTTTTGCCGATTAATTCCGCGGCTTTTTGTGCAACATATGCATGCGACGTGCCGTGAAAACCGTAACGACGGATTTTATGTTGAACATATTGTTCTTTTGGCAAAGCATAAAGGTAAGATTCTTTGGGCATCGTTTGATGAAAAGCGGTGTCAAAAACAACCACTTGCGGAATATCGGGCAAAAATCTTTTAACAGCGCGGATACCGGCGGCGCTTGCCGGATTATGCAACGGCGCCAATTCGGAAAGCTGTTCGATTTCTGCAATAACTTTTTCATCGACCAATGCCGATGTTTTAAATATTTCACCGCCATGAACGATACGGTGGCCGACGGCGCTCAATTCATCCATACTTTTCAACGGTCCGCTTAAAAGCATTTGCAAAACTTCGCTGATGGCTTCCGTATGGGTCGGCAGTTCGACTTCTTTAGTTTGTTTGTCATCGCCGATTTTTAAGGTAACAAAAGAATTGTGAATACCGATTCTGTCGGCCACGCCTTTGGCCAAAACTTCATAATTTTCGCCGTCTACGTTAAACAGCTGATATTTTAACGAAGAAGAACCGGAATTTAATACGAGAATTTTTTTCATGAGATTTTCCTTGAACATTTATTTTTGTTGATGAGTGGCTTGCAAACAAGTGATGGCGATAACGCCGGCAATATCTTCGGCAAACGCGCCGCGAGACAAATCGTTAATCGGGGCGTTCAAACCTTGCAGCATCGGACCGTATGCTTCGCAACCTCCCAAACGCTGCAATAGTTTGTAACCTATGTTTCCGGCTTCAATGTTAGGAAATATTAAGACCCTTGCCGAACCGGCAACATGACTGTCGGGCGCTTTTTTCTTGGCGACAACCTTATCTAAAGCAGCATCAGCCTGCATTTCGCCGTCAATTTCAATGTTTAACCCCTGATATTCGGGAGCCTGCAAAGCGGCTTGCGCCAATGCCGTGGCGTTGCGCACTTTATCAACCGTTTCGCCTTTGGCCGAACCGCGGGTGGAAAATGAAAGCATGGCCACTTTGGGCGCGATGTCAAATTGAATGGCGGTCTCGGCAGCGGTTAAAGCAATATCGGCCAGTTCTTTTTCATTAGGGTTGATGACGACACCGCAATCAGAGAACAGATAAGGCGTGTCGTTGGAAATCATAATCAAAAAAGACGAAACGCCGCGGTCTTTGCGGGCAGATTTAATGATTTGCAACGCCGGGCGAACCGTATCGGCCGTAGAATGATTGGCGCCGGAGACCATGCCGTCGGCATGACCGGACTTAACCATTAAAGTCCCGAAATAGGTATAATCACGCGCGGTTGTTTCGGCTTGCTCGTATGTCATACCTTTTTCTTTGCGCAGGTTATATAATAAATCGGTGTATTCTTTCAATCGCGGAGAATTTTCGGGCTGCAAAACTTCAATATTGTTCATCTCCCAGCCGTTTTTGGTAAAATAATCGGCGATTTTGGCAGCATCGCCGAAAATAATCAATTTTGCCGCACCGGCGGAAGCAACGATATGAGCAGCCGTCAAAACGCGTTCATCTTCGCCTTCGGGCAACACGATGGTCTTGGGGTTTTCAGACGCTTTGTCAATGAGGTGTTTCAGATACTTTGTTAACATATTTTAAAGTCCTTCAAGATTACATTTTAATATAAATATAGTGCAATTAATCACCATCTTTGGCAAATGTCCATAAAAAGTTTTGATTTTTACAAGAATTTATAATAACATTTTTTATCATTGACCTGTCGTCGGGAAAGGACTGAAAAATAATGAAACTTTGGAGCGTGTTGCTTTTATTTTTGTTAATGCCGGCCGTTGCCGCCGCCGATATCAGCTTTGAAGCCGGAATTAACGTGTCGGCAGAAGCGGAAAACGCCTCTTTGGCCAAGGAAGATGCCATGAAAAAAGCTTATCGCGAAGCTTTTTTAAAAGTGTCGTCACGATTGACGACGGCCGAAAATGTTGAAAAACTGAACGAGTTGACCGATGCACAGTTGTCGCATTTCGTGCAAGAAGTGTCTGTTATCGCCGAACACAGCGGCACCAAAACATATCGGGCGGATTTGAACATTAAAATCAATGAAAAACTCTTAAAACAATATATGCAGGAAAATGACATGCTTGAAGTGGTGGCGGCGCCGGCTAAAGTTTTGATTGTTCCTGTGTACAGCGACACCGCTTATCCGGATAAGGTTATATGGGAGGACGGCAATCTGTGGCGGCAGGCATGGCTGGATAAAGGTCTGATAAAATCCGGCGCTTATGACTTTTTTGTTGTTTCCGATACGCCGGCCAACCGCGCCGTATTGTCCGACACGGATTTAAATCGGGAAGTTTATGACAAGCTCATCTCGTTAAACCATGTCAAAGACGTTTTTGTGGTCAATGCCGTCCGCGCCGGCAGAAACACTTTGGCGATTGTTATTCGCAGCCATCCGGGAACGGAGGAAAAACGCTTATTGATAACAGATGAAAACGGTGAAACGTTTGATAAAGGCATCGCGGAAACTATCGGTTACATCACTTTGGAAATGCAGGGGCGGACTGTTGAAGAAAACAGTCGCCGGGGTAATCTTGAAGCCGTTTATCATTTTAATCGTCTGCCGGAATGGCTTGATATGGAAAAACGTTTGAATCATGTTCCGCAAATAAAAAATGTCCGCATAGAGACTATGGGAAGCCATCAGGTTAAAACAAAAATCGAGTTTTCCGGTTCCGAAAGCCGGCTTAGAGCATCTTTGGAAAATGCGGGCATATACTTACAAAGTGATAACGGACGTTATATATTAAGGTAAAAGGATAAGCGATGAATAAAATCAAATTCAAAAATCCGGCAACGGAAACATCAAAACAAAATGTACAAGCCACCGGCGCAAAAGGTACACGCAACGGATTTGGCCAAACAAAACCCCGCCGGATTAAGCAGATTAATATGCCAAGCAGCCACAACTGGCATGTGTGGTTTGTGTTGTTTGTGTTGTTTTGTGTGGCGGTTTATGTTTTGCGTTCGGTCTTAATGCCTTTTGTCGCCGGTATTGTGCTGGGTTATTTGTTTGACCCGTTGGCAAGCCGTTTTGAAAAATGGGGAATGTCCAGAACCTGGGCGACGATTTTGGTTTTTGCCGTGGTGATTTTGATTGCTGTGCCGGCAATTATCTTGTTATTCGGCATGATTAACGAACAGTTGACGTTTTTTGTTAATGCCGCACCGCAATATATTTCCTCTTTCATTAAAAGAGCCGAGCCGATATTGAGCGGTTTGCAGGAGAAGTTCCCAAGTTTGGAAATTGCCAACATTAAAGCGATGCTTAAAGATAACATGACAAGCGGTTTGCAGTTCGGCGGCAGGTTGCTAAAGGGTTTAATCAACAACGGTTTTGCCCTGATTAACCTGATTTCGCTTTTGTTGGTGACGCCGGTGGTGGCCTTTTATATGTTGCGGGATTGGGACAAGTTTGTTGAAAAAGTGGATACCTTGCTGCCGCGCAAATCCAAGAAAACAATCCGCGAGCAATTCCGGCAGATTGACCGGGCTCTGTCCGGTTTTATCCGCGGTCAGCTCAGCGTCTGCGTCATTTTGGGAACTTATTATTCCATCGGTTTGAAGTTGGTAGGGTTGGAATTGGGAATTCTGGTCGGTTTTCTGGCCGGTCTGATTTCTTTTATTCCATACGTCGGCAGCATTTCCGGTTTTGTCGTCAGCATTGTTTTGGCTTTGGCACAATTCAACGATTATACAAAAGTGCTGGAAGTTGTCGCCGTCTTTGTCTTCGGTCAATTTGTGGAAGGAAACTTTTTAACGCCGAAGTTGGTCGGCGATAATGTCGGACTGCATCCGGTATGGGTGATGTTCGCCTTGCTCGCCGGCGGCGTGTTGTTGGGATTTTTGGGTTTGATGATAGCGGTGCCGGTCGCGGCGATTATCGGCGTTTTGACCCGTTACGCCATCAACAATTACAAGCAAAGCAATTTGTATTTGGAAGACTGAAACAAGACGTTTTAACGTTCGTTTTCGGGCTTGTACGGTTTGAGATTATACCCTTTGCGGCGGGCGGCTTCCTGACTGATGTTGAGCGCGTTGGTAAAACGATCGCGTTCTTCTTTTGCCGCCAAAGCTTCTTTGTTCATGCCTTCTGCTTGATAAAGCTTAATCAGCTTGTCATAAATTATTTTCTTTTCACGAAATTTTTGTGAACGTCCCCAATCCTGATCTTTAATCAAATCCAACAATTCGTGGTACAATTTGATTTTGGTTTTGTTGTCATCGGCATAAGGCAGGTCTCTGTTCCGGATTTGATTATAACGGGTTTGACTGGTTTCGCGCCTTTGCAATTTTTGTTCTTCTTTTTCCAACGCGCACCCTTTGGCAAAAAGCTGTTTTATATAAGTATAATCGTATTCTTTATGGTCAATGGTTTTTCTTTCAATCTGCAACAAAAGTGCGTAGCGTTCTTTGGCGGGAATTTCTTTCATAAAGTAATACACACTGCGAGCGACAAGATTTAAGGGATCGTGGTCGAATGTGCCGTCGTTTTTTTTGATTTCTTTGACCATTTGTTTCATAATGGCAAAACGTCCGCGCTTGGAAGAAGGGTATAACTGTTCGTATAAATCATTAAAATGGTGCAATAATTTTATGCGAATTTCAATATTTTGCCGATTGTTGCCGGGTATCGTTTTAAGTACTTTTTTAATTCCCGACATGGTTTTGTTCATAAAATCTTCATCTTCGCAATCTGCGTCAATGGTGTATAAATCCGTTAATGTATTTTCGATTAAAGCGATTTGGTCGCGATATTTTTCCGGCAATCGGTCATAGAGCTTAGCCAGCCTTTCGTTTCTGTCTGGATATCCTTCTCTTTCTGGAGTTGTCCCGGCCAAAACGCATAAATACGGCAACGATTTTGACGCACCCTCGCCCGTATATTCGTTGCAAATCCGCACATAACGGTAATCTTCAAAAATTTTTGCTAAGCTCAGACGAGAGGTTTTAGGCATCAGATTTGTCTCCGTTAAAGTTTTTTGACCATCTTGGCAAAAGTTAAACCCTGTTCTTCAAATAAATCACCTTCTTGTTTGTAGCCGAGTTTTTCATAAAAATGCACAACGGAAAGCATGGCATGCATCTCGATTTTTGAAAAGCCTGCTTCCTGAGCGCGTTTTTCGGCATAAGCAACCAACTGGCGACCGATGCCTTCACCCTGATAAACCGGGTCGACCGCGACTTGCATTAAACGAATTTCCTTATCGTTTACCGGCGCCAGAATCAACCCGCCGACAAGCTTGTCATCAAGACTTTCAACGCAGCCGACGTGCAGATAAGCCGCCTCTTTGTCACGGAATGAATCCAGGAATTTAAGCCCCAGAGGCTCAAGCAAAACTTTGTAGCGCAACTCGACCAACTCGTCATAACGGGTAGATCCGAAATCAACATCAATCATTTTTTTCATGGGTTAAGCCTCCTTGCAGAATATTTTTATTAAAACATATTTTACGGATTTTTTCAATATTATATTGCCTTAAGTAAAAATTTCATTTATCTATGTGATAAATACAAAAACAAGGAAAGATAAATGACAGAATTAAACCTGATTAGAAATTTCGCGATTATTGCCCATATTGACCACGGCAAATCCACGCTTGCCGACCGCATGATTGAATATTGCGGCGGTTTGACGCATCGGGAGATGACCGATCAGGTTTTGGATTCCATGGATATCGAAAAAGAACGCGGTATCACCATCAAAGCGCAAACCGTACGGCTCAATTATCAAGCCCAAGACGGCAAAACCTATCAGCTTAATTTGATGGATACCCCCGGACACGTGGATTTTTCTTATGAAGTTTCGCGCTCGCTGGCCTCTTGCGAAGGGTCGGTTTTGGTGGTGGACGCTACACAGGGGGTGGAAGCTCAAACGTTGGCCAATGTTTATTTGGCGATTGATAACAATCATGAAATTGTACCGGTTCTAAACAAAATTGACTTGCCGTCGGCTGACCCGGAAAAAGTCAAAAGGCAGATTGAGGATGTCATCGGGTTGGATACATCGGACGCGGTGGAAACATCGGGCAAAACCGGTTTGGGCGTGCCGGAGTTGTTGGAAGCCATCGTGCAGCGGTTGCCGGCACCGATTGGTGATGCCAACGCGCCGTTGAAAGCACTGTTGATTGACAGTTGGTACGATTCTTATCTGGGCGTGATTATTTTGGTGCGCATCAAAGACGGCGTGTTAAGAAAAAAAACGCCTATCCGTATGATGTCAAACAGCGCGGCTTACAGCGTTGACAAGGTGGGGATTTTTACACCCAAAATGCAGGATATAGACGCTTTATATCCGGGCGAAGTCGGCTTTATCACCGCCAGTATTAAAAGTGTTTCGGATTGTCGGGTGGGCGACACCATCACCAACGACAAAACACCTTGCGCGGAAGCTTTGCCCGGGTTTAAGCCTTCCGTTCCGGTGGTGTTTTGCTCCATCTTCCCGGTGGATTCCAGCCAGTACGAAGCCTTAAAAGACGCGTTGGCCAAACTCAAATTAAACGATGCCAGCATCAATTATCAAAATGAAAACTCGGCCGCGTTGGGGCTCGGTTTTCGTTGCGGCTTTTTAGGGCTGTTGCATATGGAGATTATTCAGGAGCGAATCGGTCGTGAGTTTGATTTAGATATCATCACGACAGCACCGTCGGTGGCCTACAAAATCCACATGAGCGACGGCTCGGAAATCATGCTGCACAATCCGGCGGACATGCCTGATTTAAGCACGGTGCGCTCTATTGAAGAACCGATGGTCAAAGCCACGATTTTGGTGCCGGACACTTATCTCGGCGCGGTTTTGAAACTTTGCACCGAACGCCGCGGCGAACAGGTGGAGCTGACTTATGTCGGCAGCCGGGCGATGGTGGTTTATAACATTCCTTTAAATGAAATCGTGTTTGATTTTTATGACCGCTTAAAATCCATCACCAGCGGTTATGCCAGTTTTGATTATGAGTTGACCGGTTATCAGGCATCGGATTTGGTTAAAGTGCAGATTTTGATTAATGAAGAACCGGTTGACGCTCTGGCGTTTTTGTGCCACCGCAGCGAGGCGGAAGCCAGAGGACGGCAGATTTGCGAACGCTTGAAAGATTTAATCCCGAGACATTTGTTCAAAATCCCGATACAGGCGGCCATCGGCGGCCGAGTGGTAGCGCGCGAAACAATTTCCGCTCTGCGTAAAGATGTAACCGCCAAATGTTACGGCGGCGACGTAACGCGTAAACGCAAGCTTTTGGACAAGCAAAAGAAAGGCAAACAGCGTATGCGTCAGTTCGGCAAGGTGGAAGTTCCGCAATCCGCTTTTATTGAAGCGCTGCGCATCGGTGATGATTGACGATGTTATTTTTTAACGCGCCAGGAAACATAAAATCCGGTGTCTTCTTTACCCAAATGCTTTGTGCAAAGTTGTTCAATATCCTCCAAGGCAATATGGCTGATGCATTTTATGCCGGTATTGCAATAAGCATCTCCGTAATAAACAGCCCGGGTGTCGTTTTCCGTCCAAGCGCCGCTGTATGTTTGCAAATCGTGGATTGTGCCGCTGTTTCCCATTACCGCCAACACCATGTTTTTGCAAATATCAAAATATTCCGAGCTTTTTTTACGTAATTCGGGATACATGTAAACAGCCATAACATATCTGTCGTCATAAACTTCTTTTTGGATACCAATCTGTGTATTAAATATATCATAAACATGTTGCGTCGTGTTTGAATGAATCATTTCATCGGGAAATTCGCCGAGTTTGATAAAATAGTTTGTTAAATCGCTGGTTTGGTCAATATCATTAAAAGAATAAACATTGCGCGCCACGGCGTTAAAAACCGTGCTAAGCTGTTCGGCCT
>CALXTI010000002.1 GCA_944391395.1 uncultured Alphaproteobacteria bacterium | reverse complement strand
TTTAGGTTTTCCAAAATCGCTTTGCGGGTTTTCATGTTATGAAAGTTTTTGCCTTTCTTGCGGCACAGCCACGCGTCGGAATTCGCCAGCACAATCACTCCGTCGCTGGCCTCAGCCGAGGCCTTTATCATCTCGATATGTCCCTCGTGTATCGGGTCAAACCCACCGCTTACAATGTAATATGTTTTCATTTTATTTCCTTCAAGATTACTTTAATTTATAGTATTTTTTCTTATCCATATCATAGGCGAG
Organism: uncultured Alphaproteobacteria bacterium; assembly: GCA_944391395.1. Classification (GTDB taxonomy): domain Bacteria; phylum Pseudomonadota; class Alphaproteobacteria; order RF32; family CAG-239; genus CAAFZY01. The sequence goes on along the minus strand of CALXTI010000002.1, from coordinate 173,963 downwards.
CTTGGGGAGTTTTATCATGTTGCCTAATTTTAAGTCTTCTGTTTCTGGATTAAATTTTCCTGTTCCGCTCATTGAAGTGAAAGTCATCTCTCCGAAATAAATGTGGTTGTTAACATCATAGAAATCTACCCTGACTAATGCAAAATTTTCAGAGAGGGTTTCTGATAATTGTATCATTTTTTCTAAATTTTTTGGCTTTTCAACTTCTTTTTCCAACCTGGGCCATTTTACAATAATGTTTAACTCATTCCAATTTTTATCATAAATTTTTCTCTGATGATAAGGCGTTCCACTGTATACATCCAACCATATTTGAATCACTTTTCCGTTGCTGCAGAAAAATCTGTAATCATACAAAGCGTCTCCTAGTTCTTGGATATATTTCTCAATAATAATTTTTGGTTTTATATCTCTGTAATGAAGTTCAAGACCACATAAAAAAGCAAAATTAGTGCTCATCCACTCATCAAGTTTTTCTTTTACTTCTTTTAAATCTAATTTTGATTTGTCTTTGACAATAATGTTCCATCCTGAACCATGATTACATTTAATCACAAATTGGTTTGGTAATTTAGCAAAATCAATCTCATCAAAACTATCATATACGCCCAAAAGCGGAATAAGATATTGTTTGCCAATTCTTTTTTCGACCCATTTGCGTACCAGATATTTATCTGCAAGACGTGTTTTAAGCGGCGTGGAATCATAAAGTTTAAGCCACTGGATTTTTTCATTAAACGTTTGCGGATTTTTTAAGTTAAGTTTATGATGTGTTATTTTCTCATACCATTCCGTCAATTCTTCCGGATACTGCTTTGGCGTCAAACTCTGATAATATGCCATATCTTTTTTTACAGATTTCGTTTTTTTGATTTTTTTAATTTGCTTATATCTTAAGAGATAATAAGGAAAGAAAATATAAGTCGATATTTTGTTCCAAAGACTAGTACGTTTTTTATATTCAGATAAAAACAAATTATGTAGAGATGTATAATGTTGTATAAGATTATTAAAATCTTTCCAGAACAAATTTTCACCTCGGTCGTTTATTAGATACAAGCCTGTTTCTTGGGAACCTTCGACATAGTCCAATTTAGGATCTAAAGTTTCAACCACACGTATTTTTATGCCTTTCAGGACAGCTTGAATCCAAAACCACAAATCGTCATTGGTTGGTGATAATTTTTGAATAAGTCTTTCATCTAAAATATCTTTATAAAAACAATAAGGAGGATATAAAACCCCACCGACACCGGTTAATTTATTTAAAAAACTTCCATTTGACCAATATTTTTCACCACCAACATGGGTTTTAAAACCTTTGTCATAATAAAATTGCGTAATACGGCGACAATGGATATCTCTAGGATGTTTTAAGTAATTTTCATATAATTTTTCCACCAAATCATCAGGATAAATTATATCATCATCCACGGTAATATGAATCGCTTTAGGATACTTTTTCAGCGCCGGAAGGAGCTTGTTATAAGAACGTAAATTATGACACCAGTCAATGATTAAGCCTCTTTCTTTTAATGCCAATAATTCTTCAGGCAATCCTTTTTCTTTATTTGGAAACTCTTCATATGTCAGCCATAAAATAATTTTATCAACGGGCTTTGTTTGTTTTAACAAACTTTCAATCGTTTCAATAACAGCATAAATCCGTTTTGGATAAGTCGTTAAAGAAATAATAAGCGGTAATTTCTTATTAATTTTATTTTCCTTTTGCTGACGACAGGATTCCAAATAGTCAAGATATCTACTTCTAATAATAAAAGGATACAAATAAAAAGGTTTATGATGGCGAATATCATAAGGATTGCGCCCCTCATATTTGCCGTGTTTTTCATAATGAACAAGCGGATTGACTTTTGCGGCCTTGACATCTTTGTAACGCTTTAGATACCAGTTCGTATCAAACTTCGGTCCGGGATTGCGGCCTTCTTTCCAGCCGAATTGCATATAATGTTTTACCGGATCCATACCGGTTTTCTTTACATCCTGATAAGTTTTCAAATACCATTTTTTATTAAAATATCTGGAATGTTGAATATACCACTCATCATTGTGTTTCGACCTTTTTTTGAAACCAACCCAAATATTACATATTTTATTTAAAAAGACATGCCATTCAAAAATTTTTCTCCCTTTTATTTGCAAACCATAGTTTTCAACCGTATGACCCAGTATGCTTTCCATGGCATGTGCAAGCGTGCCGGTAATACCTGTCGTAACGGTTGCTTCAAAATCATCAAATGTCAAATTAAGATGTTGAATATCTTTCATCAAGAAACTTTTGCAAATAAACATCGTTCCGGAGATATAACTGTCTGATTTTGAATCATATCCAAGTTTTTCGCACATAGCCAGTCGATGTTCTTCATTAGCAGCAGCACCTCTATGAGAAATTAAATTTTCATTACCGATCATACCGATAAATTCATTTTTTAAGTCATGTAAATTCTTTCTAAAAATTTCCTTTGAACCTATAAGAGCATTAACCAATGCATTACGCCATTGATATTTAATATATTTAATGCTGTTATAGCACCAATATGATGAGCGGAAATTTTTTGTATGTAACTTTAAGATATAACGATAATTATCTAAATTAACAGAATTTAAGACGTGGATAAATGGGGCTACATCATAACCGCGGTTTGGGACTTTGACAAGATTGACATCTTTCTTAAATTGTTTAAGTTTACTGTTGCTTTCCTTATTTTCAACAACATAAGTTACAAACAAATCATAAGGGCAGGTTATGTTTTTTAATTGTGCTAAAAACCAGTCCAGCTGATCATGATAAAATAAATGAAGATGTACAAGGATTTTTTGTTTAGTATAATTGAGCAAAGTTTCTTTAATCATGTTGCTTAAAGCTTCTTTAAAAACCGTAAGAGAATTATTTTTTAAATAAGCTTCACGACATGATTTTTCGATTTGAGCTGCAGATTTTTTTATTTTATCAGCCATTTTTTCAATACAAGAAGCAAGTTCTTGGGCATTTTCCGAAGGAAAAGTATAGCCATTCTCACCTTCTTTTAACACATATCTAGCACCAACGCGATCAGAAATAATCGCCGGCTTTCCCATCATCATGGCTTCCAAAGCTACACGAGATGTTGGCTCTTCACGAGACGGTACGACAACACAAGATATGTTCTCATAATATCTTATCATGGAATCAAAGTCAGAAATAGGGTCAAGGAATTTAATATTCGTTTCGTCATATGATGTTTTAATTAAATTTGAAAAAAAACTTTTATCATACGGCAAACCCAAAACATGAAATTCACATTTATCTTTTATCTTATGATTAACTAATTTAATGCCGTCAATGAAAACATCTTGTCCTTTGCGTTTTCCAATAGTGCCGATAACAGTAAAAATAAATTTATCGTTTCCTATATGCACATGATGATAGTAATCTTTTATTCCATGTTTGATTATTTTAACTTTAGAATTATACGGAAGATATTCGTCACGTGAAAATTCTGACATAGTGTAAATATTGTCGGCGTTCATAAAAGAAATCCGCATAGAATTATTATCTTCAAGCAATCTCACCGGTTCTCTTATCCACCATACGGTCGGGATGAGATTTTTTAAAGTATTATATTCATTATATAATGTTATGGTATTAATAATGGCAAAATCGCAAAAGGAAACGATTAAACAACTTTTATTTAAATTGTTTGAAATGAAAACTTTACCGATTTTTCTAAACTCTGCAGCTAACGGACCGTCTTTTATAGAAACGATAATAATTTGATAACCAAGTTCTTTTAAGCATTCTGCCGCTTTTAGCAAAGAAAGGGGTGCGCCGGTATAAGTAAGTTCATGGGAGAATAGAACAATCTTTTTAATTTTTTTATTCTTAAAAGTACGAATAAATTGTGCCAATTTATAAAAAACAGATGAACACTTTTGATTTTGGAATTTTCGACCTTCTTTTTTTCCATATTTTTCATAATGCAAAAGCGGGTTTATTTTAGCTCGTTTAACATCGGCATTTAAATCCAGATAATCATTGGTACTAAACTTTTTGCTCGGATTCCGTCCTTCTTTCCAACCGAATTGTAAATAGTGTTTTACCGGGTCGACACCGGCTTTCTTAACATCCGGGTATGTTTTCAAATACCAGCGCTTATCAAAATACTTTGATTTGGCAATCAGTTTATAATCTGTACATTCTGTTACTTTTCCTGTTTTAGTTTTCTTTTCTTTAGTTTTGTTAAACGCTTTCTGCATCAGCTCTTTATGTTCCAGCATATAGTGAAACAGCGGGCACCAATTTTTTTCTAAAAGCTCGGGATATTGTTCAAGGTAGGCTTCGGTATCAAACTCTTTGCTTGGGTTGCGGCCTTCTTTCCAGCCCCATTTGACATAGTGTTTGGCCGCACCGATTTTCTTGGCTTTGACATCCGGGTTTTGCTCCAAATACCACTTGGCATCAAACAATGGCGATGCTTTGACAATTTCTATCTGCCGCTTTTCATTATATTTCTTCTTGTTAATTAAATGAAAAAATCTTAATACCTTTAAAGTCCGTAAGTCCATTTTATACCTCTGTTTTTTTCGAATAAACCGGGATTTTGCAGATTTTAATCAGCTTTTTCCCGCTTGTAGTTATTTTTTTCTGGTAAAAAAAGCGTGTGATGGCGCTTTTTAACAATAATAAACCGTAGCGCCATTGCTTGACACCACGGATTTCATAGCCTTGCGCCATAACGGCCGCACCGAACAGCCGCTCAAAAACATGCGCTTTTGTTCCTTCTTTAATCTTGCCGTCAGTCGGAGCAAAATCTTTTAACCCGTAACGCAAAAACGGCTTGAAAATTTCCGCTCTTGCCCAAAACATCGTACCGGCGACAAATGAAAAATCCCGCACTTGCGGCAAATTCATCTCTGCCAGACAAGAGTTTATTTCTTCAAGCCATTTGTCATAAAGTTTATGTTCGCCGCTGATGCAATAAGCCGCGGCAACCATGCCGATTTCAGGTTTTTCTTCCAACTGTTGCAAATTTTCTTTTACCTGTTTGGGGCTTTTAAGCAGAGCACTCCACAAAACTTTTGCCCACAAAGCGTTGTCAAACCGCCGTCCGTTAAGGTGCGTATAATTTCCTTTTGTGGTGTTCTTGGTGTGCAATTTTAAAATATAATCATAATCATCAAGTTTTATCCGATGCAAAAATTCCATAAACGCTCCCACGTCATAGCCACGGTTTTCAACTTTAATGATTTGTACATCGGCCTTAAAAGCTTTCAACCCGCTTTCCGCCGCGGCATCTTCGCCGCACATCGTTACAATCAAATCATAATCAACACCCGCCAAATTCTTCAGATATGCCAGAATCCGCGGCAGCTGCTCAAGATAGTATAAATGTAAATGCACCGCAATCCGCATTTTCAGGCTCTCCATTTCAGCGCCAGATTGCACACGTTGAGCCATAAATTGGCGTGCACGGGAAGAGTTGTGTTTTGCAAAAGTTTTTTGGAGTTCACCCGACCGTAAAAGGCGGCGTTCAAGCAACGTTTGATAAGATATTGCGCGCAAATTTGCGAAAATTCGGGTTCTGCCGCAAAATGCCGCGTTTGATTTTCTTGTTCCAGCTTTTCCAAAACATGTTTCAACAAATCAAGCGTTGCCGCATCTTTAATCCGGCAGCGTCCGACAGTAACAAACGTGTCAAAAGCGGTCTGCTCGCCGGCAGTCAACACAATGTCGTTTTTAGCAAACCATGCCTTGTGAAAGGCTTTTTGTTCTTCGGCAATAACCTCTTTTAGGCGCTTGCTGACCATATCTTTATGAAAACGATATTTGTAAAGCACGTCGCTGATGTTGGCAAGCCTGGTGATTTGGCCGAAATCGTCATAAAGTTGACGATCATTTAGGCTGACAAAATTTTCATTGTAACGAATATTGTTGTCAACCGCCAAAGCGCGTCGAAACATAATCGTCGGATGATGAACGGGTGCCTTAAACAGCAAAGACGCCATAATTTCTTCATGCCGTGCGGGATTTTGCACCACTTTGAAGCGGTTGATTTCGCCAAACTTTTTATAAGCCGTGCCAACAAGCCCGATTTCCGGATGAGCTTCCAGATATTCATACTGCCGCTGCAAACGTTCGGGCAGGGATATATCATCATGATTCATCATTGCCGCATATTCCGCCGTTGCCAAATCCAGCAAACGGTTATAGCTTTTAGCCACGCCCAAACTTTCCGGATTTTCATAATATTTTATCCGTTCATCATGATAGGTGCGGATAAACGCCTGTAGCGCCTTGTTACCGGGGCTGTCGTTTAAGATAATAAACTCAAAGTCCGTAAATGTCTGCCGCAACACGCTATCCACCGCTGCGCGCAGGTGAGCGATGTGTGTGTTCCATATGGGCATCAAAACGGAAATCTTCGGCATTTTCTCTCCTTATTTGTTTTCAAGATACCAGTTAACGGTTTTAACAATGCCGGAGGCAAAAGTTTCTTCCGCTTTCCACTTCAGTTCGGTTGAAAGTTTGGTTGCGTCGATGGCGTATCGCTTGTCATGACCGGCGCGGTCTTTGACAAAGGTGATTAAATCGGCATATTTTCCGCTCTTGCGCGGCCGTTTCTCGTCCAAAATGGCGCAAATCGTGTTGACGATTTCCAGATTGTTTTTTTCGTTATGTCCGCCGACATTATAAGTCTCACCGGCTTTGCCGTTATGAAAAATCAAATCTATCGCTTTGCAATGGTCTAAAACAAAAAGCCAGTCGCGCACGTTTTTGCCGTCGCCGTAAATCGGGATGGGCTTTTCGTTAAGACAATTATCAATAATCTTCGGAATAAGTTTTTCCGGATGCTGCTTCGGACCGTAATTGTTTGAACAGTTGGAAGTCGTAACATTAAGCCCAAAAGTGTGGAAATACGCCCGCACCAAAAAATCCGAGCTTGCTTTGCTGGCCGAATACGGCGAGTTCGGCGCATAAGGCGTCGTTTCCTTAAAATATCCGTCCGCGCCGAGCGAACCGTATACCTCATCGGTGGAAATATGGTGGAAACGGGCGTTTTCATAACCTTCACGCGTTTGACCGGGCGCCGTCATCCAGTTTTTCCGCGCCGCCTCCAACAAATTAAACGTACCGACGATATTTGTTTCGATAAAAGCCCTCGGCCCCGAAATCGAATTGTCCACATGGCTTTCGGCGGCAAAATGTATGACGCCGCGAACATCATATTTTTGAAACAAATCTTCCACAAACCGGGCATCGCAAATATCACCTTGGACAAAGTGATAATTTTCAAGTGTCGCACATTCTTTAAGGTTGTCCAAGTTTCCGGCGTAAGTAAGTTTGTCGAGATTAATAATCCGATATTGCGGATATTTCTTGGCAAAATAAGGCACAAAGTTTGAACCGATAAAACCGGCGCCGCCGGTAATTAAAATTGTCTGAGGCATTTTTTCAAGCCCTCCTTCCAATGGGGAATGCAAAGATGAAATGTTTCTTTGATTTTGCTCTTATCCAAAACACTGTAAAACGGACGTTTGGCTTTGGTCGGGTAGGCTTCCGTCGGGATTGGGCAAACCCGGCATTTCAAACCGGATTGTTCCATAATCTCCGTTGCAAAATCATACCACGAGCAAACGCCTTCGTCGGTAAAATGATAAACGCCGCTTTTTTTCGGCGCCAGCTGCGGCAGAATGTTAACAATAGCTTCTGCCAAATCACCGGCATAAGTCGGCGAACCGATTTGATCGGCAACAACATTAATGCTTTCTTTTTCCGCGCCCAAACGCCGCATTGTTTTGACGAAGTTCTTGCCATACGGGGAATAAAGCCACGCCGTGCGGATTATCACGGCGGTTTCCGCCCGTTTCAAGACTTCTTGCTCGCCTTGCAGCTTGGTTTTGCCGTAAACCGAAACCGGGCAGGCGTCATCTTCCGGTTGATAAGGCTTGTGGCCGCAACCGTCAAAAACATAATCGGTTGAAATATGGATTATTTTCGCCCCGCTTGCCGCTAGATTGGCCGGTCCGTCAACATTGATGCGCCGGGCAAGTTCCGGCTCGTCTTCAGCCGTATCGACCGCCGTATACGCCGCGCAGTTAATTATTGTATCGATATCATGATTTTGAACAAAGGCCGAAACGGCTCCGGCATCGGTAATGTCCAACACGTCGACATCGGCAAAAACCGCCTCCGGTAAAAGTTTTTTCAATTCTGAGCCGAGTTGTCCGTTGCTACCCGTTATCAGGAACATCTTTTAATCCTTTCGCAATTCTGTCTTTATCGGAAGTAATGACCTTGTCAGCCGGAATTTTCCAGTCTATGCCGATTTCCGGGTCATCGTAACGAATGCCGAACTCGGCTTCTTTGCAATAAAAATTGTCCACTTTATAAGCAAAAACCGCCGTTTCGCTCAAAACCGCAAAGCCGTGCAAAAAATGCCGCGGAATAAACAACTGGCGCTGATTTTCAGCCGAAAGCTCAACGGCGACATGCTTGCCGAAAGTCGGCGAGCCGCGGCGGATATCCACCGCCACATCCAAGACTTTTCCTGCCAAAACGCGCACCAGTTTGGCTTGCGAATGTTCGCCGAGCTGACAATGCAAACCGCGGATAACCCCGAAGCACGATTTTGACTGATTATCTTGCACAAAGCGGCAGTCTATGCCGTTTTTGACAAACTCCGCCTCATTATAACTTTCAAAAAAGTAGCCGCGTGCGTCCGTAAAAACACGCGGTTCGACAATAACGACCCCGTCAATTTCCGTTTTAATGAAATTCATGATACTCCTCATAAACTTTTTGAAGATAAGTTTTGTAATTTCCGTCTTTAAGCCCGTCAATCAGACTTTTCATTCCCGCGTCATCAATAAAACCGCGACGATAGGCGATTTCTTCAATACAGGCGATTTTTAAGCCCTGACGCTTTTCAATCAGCTGCACATAAGTTCCGGCATCCATCAAGCTGTCGGGCGTGCCGGCGTCCAGCCAGGCATTGCCGCGGTGCATCGGCACCACGTTTAAGCGCCCTTCGCTTAAATAGACATTGTTTAAGTCCGTAATTTCCAGTTCGCCGCGGGCCGAAGGCTTCAAAGCACGGGATTTGTCCGCCACATCGCCGGGATAAAAATAAAGCCCGACCGAAGCATAATTTGATTTTGGCTGTTTAGGTTTTTCTTCAATCGAAAGCACCCGGAAATCTTTATCAAACTCCACCACGCCGAAACGCTCGGGATCTGAAACGTGATAAGCAAAAATCGTGGCGTTTTTACCTTTGTTTTCCTCAATTTCTTTACGGAAATGATGAATTTGGTTACCCATATAAAAAATATTATCGCCCAATATCAGGCAAACATCATCGCCGTCGATAAAATCAGCGCCTATGGTAAAGGCCTGTGCAATACCTTTGGGTTCGTTTTGGATGGCATAATGAATATTGAGCCCGATAAAATGCCCGTCGCCGAAAAGTGTTTGAATGTTGGGAATATCTTTAGGCGTCGAAATAATCAAAATATCTTTAATACCAAATAACATTAAGGTTGACAAAGGATAATAAATCATCGGCTTGTCGTATACCGGCAGCAGTTGTTTTGAGGTTGTTTTTGTTAAAGGGTAGAGGCGGGTTCCGCTGCCTCCGGCCAAGATTATTCCTTTCATCTTCATGCTCCGTTTGTATTTGTTAAAGAGCGCTCTTCAATAAAATGATAAAGCGTCACGCGACTGACCCCTAACTCTTGCGCGATTTTAGTTTTGGCAATACCGTCGGCAAGCATTTTGCAGATAACAGATTCTTTACCATCCAACAGTTTTTTAAGCTTTATGCCTTTGGCACGTCCCAACTTGAAACCTTCTTCTTTTTTCTTCTTCAATGCAGCGACTGTGCTTTTGGATGCGAGATTTTTACGGATATTGATAACCATATCCATTATTTTCAATAAATAGCGACCGGTTTCGCCGGCCAAAAACTCGTATTTTTCGGCCAACGATAAAATTCTGACCTGACGTTCAAAGAAAAATTCCAGATTTGCCCGCACTTCGTTCAAATTTTTTCCCAGGCAGGATATGTCGCTCACGATCAAAATATCTTGCGGCTGCCATTCGATGTTTTTTATCCGGTTCAAAGACTTTTGGACATAAACGCAATCTGCCGAAAGCTTCAGCGATTCGTGAATCTGTCGGCGATAAATATTTTCAGTTGTTTTTGTTTGCGTATAGCCAACAATCATATGATTAACCCATGTTTTTCTTAAACGGTCGTTTTTTATAAACTTTTGTTAATCAAATATACCCAATTAAAATGTATTTGCAAGCAATATTTACAAGCCGTGCATTAAATCAAAAAAACTATATAATTCAATATATTATTTAACAAAGCACAATCCGTTTTTTGTTTTTTCGGTCAAAATCTAAAAATGTATATTTAAACGACCGTCTATGCTTAACATTTAGGCAAAGACGGTCATTTTTCAGTTGTTTATTTTAATGTGAAAAATATCTATTCCGCAGGCGACTGATTAACACTGTTGATTGTCGAAGCAATGCGGATTTTGTGATTATTGTCCTTAAAATAAGTGTCTGATTTTTTGGCTTTTAAGCCGCGGATGGTGAAAATATAGCCAATCATTACCACCACACCGGCGCCGAGCCAGGCAATCGGACTTGCATAAAAAATCCCTTTATAACCGATGGCATGAGCCAGATAAATCGCCGAAAACGAACGAGCGCCAAGCTCAATAACACAGGCAATCAACGGAATCAAAGCTTTTCCCATGCCTTGCAAAGTATTGCGGAAAATAAAAATCATGCCCAGGAAGAAGTAAAACAACGTGCTGATGCTCAAATACATTTTTCCGGTGGCAATAATAAACGGATTGTCCTCTTTTAAGAAAACGGAAATCATGTCTTCACCGACATAACGAACCGCCAAAGACATCAAAATACTGATAACAAGCGATGTCAAACCGGCAATGACCACGCCGCTGCGAATGCGCTTGATTTTTCCGGCGCCCCAATTTTGCGCCGAATAGGTTGCCATGGCAATGCCCAAAGCGAGCAGGGGCTGCGTGGCGAGCTGTTCAATCCGCAAAGCGGCGGTAAAAGCGGCAATAACATCCGCGCCGAAAGAATTGCACACGCTTTGCAAAACCATCATGCTCAACGACAAAACCGAAAATTGCAGCGCCATCGGGATTGCAATATGAAGGTGTGTTTTCATAAACTGCCTGTCATAAATCCAGTCTTCGCGCTTCAAATGCAAAATCGGATAATTCTTATACATAAACAACAGACACAAAACCACGGCGATTGAAATGGACGCCACGGTTCCGATGGCCGAGCCGACCACCCCGAAACCAAACCAATAAATCAACACAAAATTAAACAAGATGTTTAAGATGGTGGAAAAAATCAAAAAATACAAAGGTGTGCGGCTGTCGCCCAAGGCGCGGATAAAACCGGCGAGCAAATTGTAAAAGACAATCAAAACCAAACCGCCGGTCAGTACCGCCATAAAGTTATACGCGTCCGTCATAATTTCCGCCGGCACGTTCATTAGCCTTAAAAGCGGCCGCAACGAACAAATCAGCCCGACGGTAATCAACACGCACAAAACCACACTGGCAATCACACAGTGGGTAATGGATTTTCGCACGCCGTTATAATCACCGGCGCCGAAACGCTGCGCGGTTACCACCGTCAATCCGCCGGTAAAACCGAAGGCTATTAGCAAAAACACGAAAAAAATCGGCGCAGTCGCACCCACTGCCGCCAAAGCGTTGACGCCGATTAAGCGCCCGACGATAAGAATATCGGAAATATTATAAAGCTGTTGAAACAGATTCCCGATTAAAACCGGAATCCCAAAAGCAAGAATTAGTTTGGCCGGCGAGCCGACTGTCATGTTCTGAATCATTTTTTTCCTCGTTTTGAAATCGGTTGCAACATATACCTCACTTTTTTAATTGTAAATAACTATTTTTTATATTATTTTCAAAAAAGAAGAAATAATAGTTGACAATTACGATATATGACATATATTATACGTATAGTTTAAGTTATATTTATCTATAAGGAGCAAAAAATGGAAAAAGCCAAAAATGTCAAAGAATTTGTTGAACGCATGGACAGCCGCAAAAAGGTCAATCCGAAAGATTTATCATCAGACCAAGATTTAACCATTGGTATTATGAACTTGATTTCCATTGAAGAACATCTGGTGTTTTCCGGCGCCAAAACCGGCAAAACCTCGTTTTATGATTTAATTGAAGAAGTTCGCGACACCCGCAAAAAATTGATGCAAAAAATCATTCCTGCTTATGAAGGCGAAGTCTGGTGCATTTCCAAACATCTTTTAGCTACTTGTATGCGTTTAATGGAGGTCGGCACCAAACAACAAAGTTTGGGTAACAAAGAAGAGGCTTATGCCTTGTTTGACAAAGCTTATGATATGTATTGCCTGTTCTGGGGCTTGAACATGAATATGTTGCAGGTGGATAACGCCAAATGGGTGGCAGACAGCTTGGAAGATGTCAAAAAAATCACCCAAAAAACCGAAGAAGCGTTAGGCGCAACTTCGGCGGAGCCGGTTAAAGCCAAAGAGGCGGAAACCGTTTTGGCCGCCGTTAAAAAAGAAGAACAACCGCAAGGCGCGCTGGCTAAAATGAAAGCCTTTGTCCGAAAAGCCGTTGATTGTTGCATTGAATAGGAAAACCAGCCATGAAAAATATCTTTTATGCATGTTTTGCCGTTTTGCTACTGCTGACCGGCTGCGACAAACCGGCCGATAATGCCGATAAAACCGTGGTTGCCGCACAAAATGCAAGCGATACCCGCCGCGAGCCGGAAAAGTTTTATTTTTTCTATGCCGAAAGCTGCATTCATTGCCACGATGCTTCAAAATACATTAAAGAAACATATCCTGATCTTGAATTAACCATGGTGGATGTCGGCACACCGGAAGGGTATGATTTGCTAGTTTCAAGCGCCCGCCGTTTAAACTTGGGCAACCGAGTCGGCACACCGTTGTTTGTGTTGGGCGACAAACACCTGATGGGTTGGGCGCCCGAATATGCCAAAGACTTTGACTTATTGGTCAAAGAGTTTCAGGCACAACAAGCCGTAAAGTAACCGTATTAAAGCGATAAATAAAGAACCAAGCCCCGTATTGAGTTAAGATACGGGGTTTATTTCACACGCCACGCAATCTTAAATTCAGCACTTTGGGTACCGATATGTTTGGTACAAATGTCATAAATTTGGTCAAGTGTCACATTTTTTAAGCAGGCTCGTCCGGTTCTGCAGGAAGAATCACCATATAATATACCGAGTTGTTCTTCATCGGTTTGATACCCGCTTAGAGTGGATATATAGGAAATATTACCGCTGTTTTCTTTAGCAGTAACAATCAGATTACGGCAGATTTCCAAACTTTGGGAAGTGTTTTTTGTTAATGATGATGCATCTGCAAAAGCAAGATTTATAGTTTGTTCTACGCTATTACCGTCTTGTAAACTATAGATGGACCACTTGATTTCGAATGTGTCATAAATCTCTGCAGATACATTCATCCGAATCATTTCTGTAGGAATTTCATCTAATTTGATGAAATAGGACGTTAAGTTTTGATTACGAAAATCAGTAGAAAAACTATGAGCATATTTTGCTACGGCATTAATTACCGTATTCATTTGTTCCGCCTGCTTGTTGAGTTTATATTTAAATATGGCCTTGGAATAACCGTTCATGGCACCGACTGATAAAACGCCGATGATAGCTAAAACACCCAACATCTCCACCATGGAACGACCTTTTTCTTGCATAAATCCCTCCGAACTCAACAAAAACATCAATTTCTACGGAATTATAAACCGTTTTTTTTTTTTTGCAATTTTAAAGAGTCTTTTGGGGATAAATTCTCATCAACCGTTTATCAAGCGCCTTAAAACGAACATCTTTTAAAAAAAACAAAAGCGATTGCTGCAATATTTTTACAATACGATGAAAAAAACTCTTGATTATTTTTAATTTCTGGAATATCTGTTGCATGTCTTTTATAAAAAAGTGCGGCCGTGGCGGAATTGGTAGACGCGTAACGTTGAGGTCGTTATGAACTAAGTTCGTGAAGGTTCAAGTCCTTTCGGCCGCACCAAATAAATCTTTCTTAGAAAATAATAATATCAAGTCTGGTTAACGTTTTTAAGACAAGGGAGGATTCGGCATGTTAAGAATCTATAAATCCGAAGACGGCGGCAAACTTGTTAAACTCAAAAAAAACCGCGTCACACCTCTTTCTTGGTACAATATGATAAATCCGAGCGTTGAAGAAATGGAAAAAGTTTCCGAACAGTTGAAACTTGATTTTGACATGCTCAAAAACGCCCTTGATTTGGATGAACGCTCCAGAGTGGAGTTTGAAGACGGCGTCTTGTCCTTGATTGTCAACCTGCCGTGGATGGACGACGACGGCAAGTTTGACACTTTACCGTGCGGATTGTTCTTCACCAAACACAATTTCATGACAATTTGCTCACGCGAAAACCGGATTATAGGCGCTTTCAACAAAAACACCGCCAAAACGTTTGACACGCGCGAACGCGGACGTTTTTTGCTTAACATTCTTTCCAAATGCACACAGTTTTATTTAAAATACCTTTCGATTATCAATCAAAAGACCGAAGAGATTGAATATTCACTGCGTAAAACAACCAAAAACAAAGCATTGTTTAAATTGATAGAAATTCAAAAAGCACTGGTTTACTTTACAACCGCTTTAAAAGACAATCATCTGGTGCTCTTAAAAATCTTACGCATGATTAATTCTCCGGCAATGGCAAAGGTGGTAAAATTTACCGATGACGATATCGACTTGCTTGAAGATGTGATTGTTGACAACAAGCAAGCCATTGAAATGGTGGATATGCACCGTTCCATTTTGGAAGGCATGATGGACGGATTTGCCTCCATTATCAACAATAACGTAAACCTGGTCATGAAGTTTTTGGCAGCGATTACGATTATTCTTTCTATCCCGACCATGTTGGCCAGTTTCTGGGGAATGAACGTTCCTGTTCCCGGAGCGGGAAATCCGTACGGTTTTCTGATTGTAATGGCCATATCCGCTTTGGCAACCATTTTGACGATTATCTATTTCCGCAAAAAAGGAATGTTTTAGGTATAAAAAAACTGCCGTAAGGCAGTTTTTTTATACCGGAAGAACACTTATAACCAGTTAAGGAAACGTCCGCCCGCATCATAAATGATTTTGAAAAAGAGCAGGGCTAATACGGTCAAAATGACGATTCTTATGATTTTGTTGCCGTTCTTAATGGCCAACCCGGCACCGACATAGTTTCCGGCGATGCTGAAAATGGCGACGGTAAGTCCGAGCGGAATCAAAACCACGCCGTTATATAAAAAGATCATCAAAGAAGAAATATCTGCCGTCATATTGACAATTTTAGCGTTTCCTTCCGATTGCAAAAGCCCGATTTTAGCAATCCCGGAATAAACCAAAATCAAGAAAGTTCCGGAAGCCGGACCGTAAAAACCGGCGTACATGGCAAGAAACAACGTCGATATGGAAACAATCACATATTGCCGTTTGCGCGAAATCGGTTTAACGGTTTTAGGCTCCAAATCTTTTTTGAGCAACACATACATGGCAACCAACGGCAACAGGATAAGCAGCAAAATCTTAAAAATCACTTCATCAACCATCAACGCAAAATTTGCCCCGAGAATACCACCGATAATCGCGGTAATAACGCCGATAACGGCAAGGTTATAGTCAATGCATTTGTGTTTGCAGTAACGAATGGTCGCAACAATAATGCCGCAGGTAGCGGAAAGTTTGTTTGTAAACACGGCGGAATGCGCCGGCAGACCGGCAATCATGTACGCCGGCAACGAAATCAGTCCGCCGCCACCGCCGATTGAATCAACAACACCGGCCAAAAACGCAAACGGACAGACAATTAAAAACATTGATAAAGTAAGTTCTTCCATGGAATTGACTTTCTTTGATTTGATATTATAAACATTTCGCTTAAATATGAAATATATTTGTTTGAAAGTCAAGTATCTGCTTGTTGTTGTAGACAGTTGTCGCGTAATTTTTTCTGTATATATGTCAAAAAGGAGCTTTTATTGAAAAATAAAATTTCTATAATAGGAAAAGATTTATTTTAAGGAGTTGATGGTGATTATAGGCTTGAGCATGGCATTCTTGGCATTTGTCGTTGATCAGTTCAGCAAATGGCAAACAGCCGTTTTTTTTGTTAATGAGGAATCTCCCAAAGCGATAACCTCGTTTTTTAACTTGGTGGAAGCTTGGAACACCGGCGTCAGTTTTTCGCTTTTTGATGATGGCGGCGTGTGGGGAGCGGTTGCGTTATCAATATTTGCTTTGCTCGTTGTCGTTTTTTTGCTTTCCTGGCTTCGGCATGAAACTTCTCCCCTGGTGCAAGCGGCATTGGGGTTGATTATCGGCGGAGCGCTCGGCAATGTCGTGGATCGTTTGCGTTTCGGCGCCGTATATGACTTTTTGGATTTCCACTACCGCGGATGGCATTGGCCGGCTTTCAACGCCGCAGACAGCTTCATCTGCATCGGAGCGTTTCTGATTATTGTTCACAGCCTCGTCAATCATAAAAAATCATCACTGAAGGAGATTGTAAAATGAAAAAGACTTTATGTTTTGCGCTGGTGTTATCCGGCCTTTTGTGTGCTTGCGGATTAACCAAAAAAGATTTGGGGTTGAACCGCAGCACACCGGACGAAACCAAGGTCGAAACCCGGGCGCCTCTTGACCTTCCGCCGGATTTTGACACCTTGCCGGAATAATGTCGTTATTTAAGGTGAAAGATGAATAAGATAATATATAGCATTGTTTTTGCAGCGTTGTTTTGGGCCGAAAACACTCGCGCCGAACTCTTGCCGATAGAAAGTTTCAATTTGAACAACGGTTTGCAGGTGATTGTCGTATCCAACACCAAAGCGCCGATTGTCAAACAAATGCTTTGGTACAAAACCGGCAGCATTGATGAACCGGTCGGACGCGGCGGTGTGGCGCATTTGCTGGAACATTTGATGTTCCGTGGCACCAAAAAAGTTCCGGACTCGGAATTTAACGACATTATCGCGCAAAACGGCGGCGACAGCAATGCTTTTACCTCAACGGATTTCACCGCTTATCACGAATTTGTAGACATCAGCCGGTTGGAAGTCGTCATGGCGTTGGAAGCCGACCGCATGGTCAATCTTGACTTTGACGATGACGCGTTCCAAAAAGAGCGGCAAATTGTGTTTCAGGAAAGAAAACAACGAATTGACAATAATCCGACGGCACAATTTTCCGAAATCATGAATCGCACCTTATGGCAAGATTGTCCCTATGCACGCCCGGTAACCGGTACCGAAGAGGAAATCTTGAATTTGACGTCCGATGATGTTAAAACATTTTATGACAAACATTATTCACCGGATAATACCGTATTGGTACTGTCCGGAGATATTGACGCCTCAACCGCAAAGCAACTGGCGGAAAAACATTTCGGCGGAATCGAAAAAAGCGGCACAAAAACGAGCCGAAACCCTGTTTGTTCTTCAATCAAAAACAACAAAAACGTTTACCACATAAAGATGTCGCATCCGGAGATTAAAACGCCGCGAGTCGTTCGTCGGTATATTGCGCCTTCACTGAAAGAAAATCCGGAACAGGCTTATGCTTTGATGGTTTTCTCCAAGTATTTCGGGGAAGGGGATAATTCATTTTTAAATCAAGAATTGGTCTTGAAAAACAAAGTGGCGGCGGCCGGATCATCTTACGATGCCCTATCGCGCGGCGACGGTGTCTTTTCGCTTTCCGCCGTTCCGTCACCCGGCAAAACAGCGGCCGAAACCGAGGATTTGCTGCAAACTGCTTTGAATGAAGCGCTAAAATCTCTGAACAAAGACAAATTGGAAAAAGAAAAACACAAAATGACTTCCGGCTTGGTTTATATACGCGACAATCCGGAAGATGCCGCCATGCTCGTCGGACAGATGGCCGCTTTGGGCTTTAATCTCAATGAAATCAATGATTATGAAAAAAACATAAAAAATGTTACTCTCGGCGATATCAAAGAAGCAGTTTCGGATATGCTCTCATCATCAACTTCAATAACGGGATATTTGTTGCCGGCAGCCAAGGAGGATAAATAAATGCATTATCATTACCGCCGTCACAGATTTTTACACGCATTGTATAGGTTGATTGCCGCCGTCGTCGTGGTGTATGCCGTGTGGACAGGCTGCGGATTTTTTATAAAACCGGGATTTGACGCAAAAAAAATAGTTGAAGAATCAATCTTAAAAGAAAAGACTTTTACGCAAAAACCCGTTGAAATCACGAGCCCTTCCGGAATCAAAGCCTGGCTGATGGAAGAACATAGCGTGCCGATTATTGCTTTGAGTTTCATCTTCGAGCGCGGCGGATATGCTTATGATCCGGTCGGGAAGGCCGGTAGGGCGGGCATAGCCGCAAACATGCTGGTTTACGGCTCCGGAAAGCACGACCGCCGCGAATTTCAGGAAATCATGGAATTAAACGGCGTCCGGATAGCCTTTTCCGCCGGCCGTGAAGATTTATCCGCAGGCATGATAACCCCGTCGGAAAACAAAGACATTGCCTTTGCCTTGCTGCAATCCGCTTTGACGTCGCCGCATTTTGATCGGCGGGATTTGCAGGTTGAAAAACAACAAAACCTTGAAGCGTTAAAAATTCAGCAGGAACACCCGGCCTCGATTTTGAGTCTGGCATTTGCCGAAGAATTGTTCGGAGCCAACCATCCTTACGGTCGCAATCCGTTAGGCAGCAAAGAAGATATCGCCTCCATAACATCGGAAGATTTGCAAAAATGGTTGAAAGAATCTTTGGCTTTGGACAATTTGATTGTCGGCATTGCCGGCGACATCACCCCTGAGGAAGCATCTGTCGCATTGGATAAAATTTTCGCGAACCTGCCGACACGCAACGCCAATCGTGAAATTTTGGCCCCAGATATGAATCTCAAACCGCATACCAAATATCTCAAACAAGACACGGCGCAGATTGTAAGCGACTTTGCCGCAGAGGGAACACGCCGATCGGCTCAAGATTTCTATCCTTTATACATTGCCAACCATATTTTGGGAGGTTCGGGACTGACGTCGCGTTTATCACTCGCGGCACGAGAAAAAGAAGGATTGACTTACGGCATATACACCTACTTGTCAACCGATGAAAAAACACCGCTGATTTTGGGACAATTTTCCGCCACACCGGAAAATTATGGCAAAATAAAACAAATTATTAACGCCGAATGGCAGTCAATCGCTCGCAAAGGCGTCCGTAAAAAGGAGCTTGAAGACGCCCGCAATTACTTGCTGGCCTCATATAATTTACGCTTTAATTCAATTGCGGGTCTGGCCGACATGTTGGCGGCAATGCAAAAATACGAGCTTGGGCTCGATTTCTTGCAAAAAAGAAACAGTTATGTCAAAGCCGTAACTTTGGAAGAAGTCAATCAGGCCGCGGCTAAATATTTTTCAGTCTTGCCGATGGAAGTCGCCATCGGTGATTTTGACAATCCAAACGAGGAGTAATAAGATGTTCGGAATTCATAAAAACAAAGAAAAAACAAAAGCATGGAAAAAACTTGAAAGCGAATACAAGCGTTTTAGAAAAGTCGAAATGCGCGATTTGTTTGCCGCCGATGACAAAAGGGCGGCGAAATACACGCTTCGTTTGCATGATTTGATTTTAGACTATTCCAAGAATCGTTTTGATGACAAAGTCATGTCCGGTTTGTTGGAATTGGCGGCAGAACGGCATATTCCGGAAAAAATCAAAGCCATGTTCGAAGGCAAAAAAATCAATCATACCGAAAACCGTTCGGTATTGCATGTCGCTTTGCGCAACCGTTCCGGGCAGGCGATTTTAAGCGCGGGCAAAGATGTTATGCCGCAAATCAATGAAGTCTTGCTGAAAATGAAAAACTTTTCCGACGCCGTCCGTTTCGGCGAATTTAAAGGCTATACCGGCAAAAAGCTGACCAACATCGTCAACATCGGCATCGGCGGTTCCGATTTGGGGCCGGTCATGGTTTGCGAAGCCTTGCGCAAATATTGGGCCAAAGATATAAATTGTTATTTCATTTCCAACATCGACGGCACGGCATGCGCCGAAGTGTTAAACAAGCTTGATCCGGAAACAACATTGTTTATTATCGCTTCCAAAACTTTCACCACGATAGAAACCTTAACCAACGCCAAAACCTGCCGCAAATGGTTGGTCAACGCCTTGGGCGAACACGCTGTTGACAAACATTTTGTAGCGCTTTCCACCAACCGGGAAGAGGTCGTTAAATTCGGCATCAATCCCGAAAACATGTTTGAGTTTTGGGATTTTGTCGGCGGACGTTATTCGTTATGGTCTGCCATCGGTCTGATTATTTGCATAGCCGTCGGTTTCGAAAACTTTGAAAAGCTTTTGGAAGGGGCTTATGCCATGGATGAACACTTCCGCACCGCTCCGTTGGCGGAAAACATACCGGTTGTGATGGCGCTTTTAGGCATTTGGTACAACAACTTTTTCAACATTCACCGTTATGCGGTCATACCGTATGATCAATACCTGCAATATTTGCCGGCATATCTCCAGCAACTCGACATGGAAAGCAACGGCAAATCGGTTGATAGGAACAATAATTTTGTGAAATACGCCACCGGTCCGGTTTTGTTCGGCGGGGCAGGAACAAACGTGCAGCATTCTTTTTTCCAATTACTGCATCAAGGAACCGAAATCGTACCGGTTGATTTTATCGTCCCCGCAATTTCACACAACGAAATAGGCAATCATCATCAGATATTGTTGTCCAATGTTTTGGCGCAGGGTGAAGCCCTGATGCAAGGCAAAACCGTTGCCGAAGCCGCCGAAGAATTACGCAAAGCCGGCAAAAGCAAAGAAGATGTCGAAGCCTTGAAAAAATACAAAAGCTTTAGCGGCAACCGTCCGTCCAATACTTTGCTGTTCAAAAAAATCGATGCTTTTTCACTTGGTATGCTGATTGCATTGTATGAGCACAAAGTTTTTGTGCAGGGTATGATTTGGAATATCAATTCTTTTGACCAAATGGGAGTTGAGCTTGGCAAGCAGCTGGCTCTGAACATTCTGCCCGAATTGGAAGGAACCGCTTTTGCCGTCAATCATGATTCTTCCACGTTGTCATTGATTAAGGCGATTAAAACTTTTAGGAAATAAACGCAAAGGGAATAAAAAATGACCATCCGCATTTTACCGGATAACCTGATAAATCAGATTGCGGCCGGAGAAGTTATCGAACGACCGGCGTCGGTTGTCAAAGAGTTGGTGGAAAACGCCATTGATGCCGGTGCGGAACGAATAGAAATCGACTTGACCGGCGGAGGTAAAAATCTGATTGTCATAACCGATGACGGTAAAGGCATGTCGGCCGAAGAGCTGAAACTTGCAGTGGAACGCCACGCCACTTCCAAGCTCCCCGAAGATGATTTGTTCAATATCAAGCATTTAGGTTTTCGTGGTGAAGCATTACCTTCAATCGCCGCCGTATCACGAATGTCTATAACGACACGTGAACAGGGCTCGGAGAACGCATGGCGGATGGAAATAAACGGCGGACACAAATCCGACATTGTGCCGGCGGCGCTTTCAAAAGGCACGCGCATAGAAGTGCGCGATTTGTTTTTTGCCACGCCAGCGCGTCTGAAATTTCTAAAACCGGACAGTTCCGAAGCCGCCCAATGCGTGGATATCGTCAACCGCATAGCAATGGCCAACCCGCATATATCTTTTTATCTGACAAGCGATGGACGCAGACGCATAAGTTTAAATGCTTGTTCGGGCAATCTTCTGGATGCCAGACTTAAACGCTTGGGCGAAGTCATGGGTAAAGAATTTGCCGAAAATTCGATTTTGATTGATGCCTCGCGCGAACACGTCCGAATCAGCGGTTATTCCGGACTGCCGACTTTAAACAAAGCAAACTCTTTATCACAATATTTATTTGTGAACAGTCGTCCGGTACGCGACAAACTCCTTTTAGGTGCCATCAAAGGTGCATATCAGGATGTTCTGGCTTCAAACCGCTACCCGCTGTGTGCTTTGTTTATTGATGTTGATCCCGCTTATGTCGATGTCAATGTTCATCCCGCCAAAGCCGAAGTTCGTTTTTATGATGGCGGAGCGGTCAGGGGGCTGCTTGTAGGGGCAATTCGCCACGGATTGTCGCTGGGAGACAAAGCCGTCGCCGATACCCTGGATTTATCAACGTTTGTGCATGATAACATTCCTTCTTTTAACCCACCGTCGGCAACGGCGGCGAAATCGACGCAAAGCACGCTTTCCTTTGCCGAAGAGGCCTATGAGATGAAAATGCCGGAACCCAGGGCTCACATACCTTTTTCGCCGATTGGCGTTTCTCGCCGTGTGCAAAATTCTTTGCCTGAGCTTGAACGTTTGTATTCAATCAAAACCGAAGAAACACCGCCGGAAAGTACAACGGAAGAAATCGGCCCGCTCGGTTTGGCCAAAGCCCAGTTTCATGACACATATATCATATCTCAGGCAGAAAACAGCATTATCATTATTGACCAACACGCCGCGCATGAACGGATTGTTATGGAAAAACTGAAAGCGTCGCTGGCCGCGGAACATAAAGTCGTAACGCAAATGCTTTTAATCCCCGAAATAGTTGATTTAAGTTATAATGAAAAAGAAAAAATCCTTGCCCAGGCCGAGAACTTGGCAAAACTCGGACTTGTAGTCGAAGAATTCGGCCCTCAGGCAGTAATGGTCCGCGAAATTCCGGCGCTTATATCCGATGCAGACATTCGTAAGTTGACTACGGATTTAGCCGCCGAAATTACCGAATGGGGCGGGGAATTTTCCTTAACGGAAAAATTGCATCACATTTGCGCCACCATTGCCTGCCACGGTTCGGTGCGCGCCGGACGGCGTTTAAATATTGACGAGATGAATCGTTTGCTGCGCGATATGGAAAAAACCGAACATTCCGGACAATGCAATCACGGCCGGCCGACTTATGTTGAATTAAAAATAAGCGACATCGAAAAACTCTTTGCCCGCCGTTAATATTCGTTTATGTCTTGAAATTTTCCCAAACGGCATTATGTGAAACTCTGAAACGATTTTATCAAAGGAGTTTTGCAAAATGGGAACATTACTTAAATATCTTTTATACGCCTTAATCATTGTTGTGATATATTTGTTGGGCGTCGGTTTTTATGAAGGAACGTTCAATCGCGATTCAACGGTCGGAGAAATTTCCGAAGATGTCGCCCAAAGTACCGGACGCATCATCCGTGACGGTTATGATTCGACTAAAGAGACGATAAAAGACGGTTATGACGCCGCCAAAGACAAAATTGAAGAACACAAAGACGAAAGAAAAACCGAAAATCAACCCACGCTGCCGCAAAAAACACAAGCAACGATGCAAAATCCATCTTCCGCCGGTGGTTTTATGGAAAATTAAGTTTTTGCGCTTTATGCACTCTAAACTGGCGCAGTCGTACAGGACTCCGCCGTTTCACGGCTCTTTCTCTTTGGCATCTAAATTCGCCGCGGTCGCTATCGCTTCCCTTGCTCATTAAGATGTTACAAAGAGCTTGCAGACAAAAAGGCAAGATTTCTTGCCTTTTTGCTTAGCACTCCTCTCGGTTCGAGTCCTGTACTTCCGCATAAAAAAAGAGCGCTTGAAGCGCTCCAAACTGGCGGAGAGTACAGGACTCCGCCGTTTCACGGCTCTTTCTCTTTGGCATCTAAATTCGCCGCGGTCGCTATCGCTTCCCTTGCTCATTAAGATGTTACAAAGAGCTTGCAGACAAAAAGGCAAGATTTCTTGCCTTTTTGCTTAGCACTCCTCTCGGTTCGAGTCCTGTACTTCCGCATAAAAAAAGAGCGCTTGAAGCGCTCCAAACTGGCGGAGAGTACAGGACTCGAACCTGTGCATCGCTTTAACACGATGACGGATTAGCAATCCGCTGCATTACCACTCTGCCAACTCTCCGTGGTAAATAACGCTGTTATATTTATATTATCTTTTCTTTGCCGTCAACTGATTTTTTGTGTTTTTTTCATAATTCGTTGATAACAAGGAAAAACCTGATCATTATGGCAGTATTTTTCCATCTCGGCAAACGTCAGCCATTGCACACCGGAGTTTTCATCCGGTTTTGCCTGCAAAACTTGATTTTCATCGGCTGTAAACCAATAAGTCAGATTATAATGTAAATGCTGCGGCACAAATTTTCCGTTTTTATAATGTTCTGCCACGCCTAAAACCGCCAAATCAACGGGTGAGGGAGACAATAATCGAAAATTTTGCAAAGAAGTTTCTTCTTTGATTTCACGAACAATAACTTCAAATAAATCCTGGTTTCCGTCCGCATGACCGCCGGGCCATGCCCAAAACTTATATAAATTATGAAACGCCATCAAGACTTTGTCACACTTTGGATTGACAATCCACGCCGAAACCGTTATATGGCCGACAAGATTGTCTCGAACATAAGCAAAACCGCCAAAAGCCTCAAGAAATTGCAAAAAGGAGAGGCGCGCGGCTTCTTCCTTTTCATCAAAGGCATTATAGGCAGATAAAAACGCCGATAATTCTGTAAAGTTATTTAATAAATTTTCTTCAGATTTCATCAAAATAAACTTTCATATAATTGATTTATAAAAAAGTATCCATCTTATGACAAAGCGTCAAGAAAAAATCTCGCGCATATAAAATGGTTAACGTTTTGACAAACAGCGCTTCGCTTTCATAACAGATTGAATTAAATAAATTAATTCAGAAAGGGAGGTTCGTCGCATTATATAGATTTGTCGCATAATGTTTATTATGTATAATAATATTAAATAAAGACAGGCTCTTAATTATTTTTCGTTAGTTCGGATTATTTTGCCACCCGGACATTGTTATCAAAATTATTGTAACTTGTTTTAACTTTGGGCGCTCACGCCGAGCAAAATACTTTTCAAAGTGATTTTATACGCTCATCTCGTTTTCAGAGCTCTAAAAATCGCCGCAGTTCCTTTTGCGTAACTTTATAAAGCAATTTACCGACATGACCGCGTTCCGGAACAATCACCAACTTGGATTTCGGCAAAACCTTATGCAGACGATACGCGCCTTTTAACGGACAAACAAAATCCAATCGGTTGTGAACGATTATTGTCGGAATGTCCTTTATTTTTCCGGCATTTTTAATGATTTCATCGTCTTTGAGCATAAAATTTTGCGCGGCATAATGCATATATATCCGGTTTGCCGCCAAATCTTCGTCTTCAACCGCTGTCTGATTGTTCCATTTCGGCGATAAACTGCCGCAAATGCGCTCATACCAGCCGTAATAATTGATGGCATCCAGTTGTTTTTTATGGCTTTTTGAGTTGATTTCTGAGGCAAAATAATTCGGAACATCTGTTTTTCCGGCTTTGTTTTTGAGCGTTTCTACAAAATCCGGATAGAAATACGAGTTTCCTTCCAATTCCCAAAACCGCGCATCTTTGTTGGCTAAAAATATCTGTGACAACAAAAGTTTTTCCACCATTTGCGGATATTTTTCCGCAAAAAGCAAGGCCAAAGTCGAGCCCCATGAAGCACCGCGCAAGATGATTTTTTCTTTTATTTTCAAAAAGTTAATAAGCCTTTTTGCATCATTAAGTAAACTTTGAGTGTTGTTGTTTTGCAAGCTGCCTGACGGCAACGATTTTCCACAGCCGCGTTGATCAAAAACAATCACCCGATACTTCCTTAAATCGGCAAAAGTTGTATACGATGCTTTACCGCAACCGCCGGGGCCGCCGTGAAACACCAATATCGGTTTTCCGTGCGAATTGCCGAATTCCGTAAAAAACACCTTATGCCCTTCTCTTTCCGGCAAATATCCTTGATGAAAAGGCTTGGGTTCAAACCATTTTTTCCACCATTTTATCATGAATTTTTCCTTTAATATTTGCTTTTTAACGTTTGTTTCAATATTATTGTTTTTAAATAATACGATAGGAACATTTAATGTCAACAATTCTTGGATATTCGTCAGAGCTTTATTTTATTGATCCTCGCGATATTATGCCCTTGGCAGACACGCCCGCATCACATGTCGCCATAAACGACTGCACCGACGATGTTGTTGTTTTGCTGGAAAACTCCAAACCGGACACTTTGCTCCGCGGAAGAAAGGTGATTGAAAACGCAATCAACGAAAACACGGCTTATATTCCGGTTCGTTTTGTTTTTTTAAGCTCGTTGCCGAGATGGAACATTTTGCCGATTTTCTTCAAAAAAATACGCCAGCCATACAAATTCACCGGTTCAAACATCTATCACACCACATTGGCGCATTTGCGCGCGCTGCACATTGAAAGAGGTTTTCGCAACGCGCAAAACGCTTACATTATGTCAAAACGCTGGCAAATTTCTCCCGAAGAGCGTATTCGCCGCTATCAAGAACTTAGTCTATCCTTACAAGAAAAAGGCTTTGACGACACCTATCCGCTGGCAATTATGCTCTGCCGCCGCTGCGGTATAAAGGATTGCGTTGATGACGGGCATCACCGCATCGGTATTTGCGCGGAGCACAACATTGAGCGCATCGCCTTCAAAATCAATGCTGCCGGCGCCTTGCCGCACATATTGCAAAAAATATTTTTACCGTTTTTAAATTTGTTTTCCAAACAACCGCCTAAACAATCATAAATTACCCTACTCCGCCAAAGAAGCTTTTATAAGAGCTTGAGTATAAGCGTTTTGCGGATGAGCGAAAATTTCATCGACGTTGTTTAGTTCCACGATTCGCCCGTCTTTCATGACCGCGACGGTATCGGCAACCGCCTTCACGGCGCGCATGTCATGCGAAATAAAAACATATGCCGTACCGAAATATTGTTGCAGTTTTTTCAAAAGCTCCAATATCTGCGCCTGCACGGTAACATCAAGCGCGGAAGTCGGCTCATCCAACACGACGATTTCAGGCTTGAGAATAAGCGCCCGGGCTATGGCAATCCGCTGCCGTTGTCCGCCGGAGAACTCATGCGGATATTTATACATGTCTTTTGCCGCAAGACCGACTCTGTCGAGCATTTCCGCCACTTTATTTTCAACTTCTTTTTTTGATAATTTTGGGAAATGCACCCGCAGACCCTCACCCACGATTTGCAACACATTCAAACGTGGATTGAGTGAATTATACGGATCTTGAAAAACAATTTGCACTTTCCGACGAAACTCTTTGTTGGTGTATGTTTTGTGCCAGTCAAAACGCCCATTATATTTAATCAGGCCGGCCAATGCCAGACCCAATGTCGTTTTGCCGGAACCGCTTTCGCCGACAACTCCCAAAGTCTGTCCCTTGCACACATCAAAAGAAACATGATTAACCGCATAAATATTTTGCACAATCTTGCCCCAAAACGTTTTTTTAAGCGGGTATGAAACCATAATATCCCGCGCCGACACAACGGGAATTTTTGAAATTTTATTTATTGTTTTCAACGGAAAAGAAGATTTTATTAAAGCTTTAGTATAACTCTCGTGCGGGTTGGCAAATATTGTTGCGACATCGCCTTGTTCGATAACTTTTCCCTGATACATAACCAACACTCTGTCGGCAATCCGTCGGATTAAACGCAAGTCATGACTGATAAATATAATTGACATATCCAGTTGTTTTTTTAAATCTGACAGAAGATTGATAATTTGTTCCTGAATGGTTACGTCTAGAGCCGTCGTCGGCTCGTCGGCAATCAGAATTTTCGGATTGTTTGCAATCGCCATGGCAATCATAACACGTTGCCGCTGTCCGCCGGAAAGTTCAAACGGGAAAGCCCGATAGCGCCGTGCCGGATTTTTGATGCCAACCGTCTTCAAGAGCCGCAGCGCCTTTGTCCGTGCTTTTTTAACCGGCAATTTTTGATGAAGACAAATTGTTTCGGCAATCTGATTGCCGATACGATGCAACGGATTTAATGACGACATCGGCTCTTGAAATATAAAACCGATTTTCCCGCCGCGAACAAAGCGCATTGTTGTTTCTTCGGCATCAATAAGTTCCATGCCGTCAAGTTTAACGGAAGCTGTTTTTTTATGAAAGGCCTTGGGATACGGCAATAATCCCAATATGGATAATGCCGTTACCGATTTGCCCGAACCGCTTTCACCGACAATACCCAAAACTTCCTTTGCTTTCAACGAAAAAGAAACATTTTCGACAGCGGTAAAATCTTTTTTTTCGCCTTTAAAACAAACCGATAAGTTTTTAACTTCAAGCAAATTTTCATTCATCGGCTTTTCCTCGTGTCAAAAGCATCACGCACCCCTTCGCCGATAAAAATAAGCATGGTAAGCAAACCGGACAAGACAATAAAGATCGTTATCCCAATCCAGGGAGCCTGCAAATTGTCCTTTCCCTGACGCACCAAATCACCCAAAGACGGATATTCGCCGGACAAACCCAGCCCGAGAAAATCCAACGAGGTCAACGCCACGATGGATTCCGACAGAATAAACGGAATAAAGGTGATGCTGGTTACCAAAGCATTGGGCAGAATATGGCGGAAAATAATTCTGAAATTGCCAACACCCAAAGCTTTTGCCGCCATAACATATTCAAAATTGCGGGTTCGTAAAAACTCGGCGCGCACCATGGTGGTCAACGATGTCCATGAGAACAACATCAAAATCAGCAAAATCGTCCAAAACGTCGGCAAAAAGACACTGGCGACAATAATCAGAATAAACAACTGCGGCAAAGATTCCCAAATTTCTATAAAGCGCTGCAAAATGATGTCTGTTTTTCCGCCGAAATACCCCTGAACCGCCCCGATGACTATTCCGACGGTCGATGAGAACAATGTCAAAAGAAAAGCAAACACAACCGATAAACGAATGCCGTATAATATTCTGGCCACGATATCCCTGCCCTCATCATCGGTACCGAGCCAATGGCGTTTATCTGGCGCCGACGGTGCCGGTGCATCTATTTCATAATCCACCGTATTATATGAAAACGGTATGGGAGGCATAATCATCCAGCCCTCCCGCTGAATATTTTGAATGACATACGGGTCTTTATAATCCGCCGGCGTCGGAAAATCGCCGCCCCAGAATTTATCCGTATAACTTTTGAATATCGGAAAATAAAATTCACCTTTATATTTTACGATAAGCGGTTTGTCGTTGGCCAGAAGCTCCGAAAATAAAGAAACAACAAAGACAATCAAAAAAACAACGGCGGCAATCATGGCGCGGCGATTCTTTTTGAAATTCAGCCATTTGTTTTTCCACGCCGGATTCATTGCGCATCCTTGATTTGCAATGTTTCGTTTTGTAAATCCGGCGCATCATCCGCATTTGTTTTGATTTGCTCGGCTTGATGATCTTTTTTAACCACATCAACCGGTTCCAAAAGCTTCATGTGGTTAATGGCATACCAACTGGCATACCAGTCGTTAAAGGCTTCCACATTGTTTTCGGCTTGTTTTTTTGTAACATCAAGTTCTGCCAGTTTATTGAGCAGATTGTCTTTTAAGCTTTGATGAATATTAATCCCCGCCAAACCTTCGCAATTTTTATCTTTATACAAATAATGGCGAACAATGCTGTCTGATTCACAGATTATATTATTGAAAACATTTGTATGTTTGATAGGAGATTTGACGGCCAAAGTAACCAGTTTATCATAAACAAAATCATCCACGAAGTCATCATAAGGCTTGTTACGGAAATTATTGACGCTGGACATGCCCTCAACAATAACAACCGATTTTTCAAGCAGATTTTCGTCAGCCAAACGGTCAATAAACTCTTGCAGTTTACCAAACAAACATTTTGTCTGGTCATAGTAGGCTCTTTGTTTTAAGACCGTATTGTCGACTTTTACCCATGGCATGTTTTCCATATTAATCCATTCATGACGTGGTTTAATCTGGCAAAATTCATCATAAATAAACATATCAGACGGAATGTCGGCATACACGAAATAAGCCTGTCGACCTTTGTCGGCAATAATGTTATCGGCCAAAACATTAAAGGTTTTGATTGAATTGATGACATACAAATTGTTGTAGTTGATACCGACCAAGGGCATGTTTTGCGGTTCTCCAAAAATCCGCAACGCTTGATAAACGCTCGACATATCGCTGAACAGTTTCATACTCGAAAGCCATTCAAGCAAAAGCATCTGCGAACGTTCAAGCGGGCTCATGTTCATGCTGTACAAATTAATCGGACGATTTAACTTTTCGGTGCAACGATCGACATTAAACATATGTTTTTTATGACACAAATCAAACCCGCGTGATTTGTAGGCCGAAATTTTGTATCCGGCTTTACGGAACGTATCAAACATCTGATTATCTTTTAAAAAGACGTACTCATCGTTGACATTAAAAAATTTCCAATATTTGTAAATCATCATGGTATCCATGACATGATTTTGCGGCGCGTCGTCGCTGAACAAATTAACCGAACGCACCATATTCATAAAGTAACTGTCATCTTTGGTATAAGCGTTGCCGAAAACCTCAAAATTGTTTTTGGCGTAAAAGCCCGTCATTAATTGCTCCACCCGCTTGGCGTCTTGTGTCGCCAGCATATTAAAATATTTATATGACGGCAGATTGGGCAGCATGATATATACAAATTTTTCACCATGATTGTCTGCATTGTTTTTAAGTTGAGATTGATATAATTCAATAAAATCATGCTGTTCGCCGGCGTTATTAAACCCGTAACGCAGGATTCCGACAAAAGCGATAACAAACAACAAAACATAAATCGTTAAAAATATCAGATTTGTACAGAATAAAAACCACAAGACCAACAATGATAAAAAGCAGGCAACAATTACGGACGAATGATTATACAAAAACCCGGGAACCGCCGAACCCAAAAAAGATTTCAGATAATCGCCCAAAAAACTGTTATAGTCAAATTGTGCGAACTGATTAAACAAAACAACAACAAACCAACACGTCATCAAAGCGCAGAGAATATTTTGCGCCCAGCGCAAAAAAGAAGCGATAATCATGATAAGGGTTGTGATAACAAGCAAGATTCCCAACGGCCAGAGCAATTCGGAAGATAAAAAGTATTCCCCACCGTAAATATTTAAATTTCCGGAATCGGTAAACAGCACCAAATCAATGGCCATAAGGGTAAAAACATAAATAATTTTTAAAATCGTACCAATGACCAACGCTGAAATTTTGAATTTGTCGGAATCTTTTCGTCCGCGAAAAAATTTGCCGGCTTCAAACGTCAGGGGAGCCCTGAAATGACGGTTATACATTATGCTATGCCTTTATTTTATTCAATTTTTTTATATTATTGCCGCAATAGCCTCTGATAACAAGTTTTTCTCCACATCTATCCACATAAAGCTTACGCAGATTGGTTATTATTCCGACAGGCTATAAAACAAAAAGAGGTGAAAATCACCTCTTTTTGTCAGCCCAAAAAATAATTTCTGGCGGCATCGGCGCTGCCCAACCCCTGCTCGACATAAAAACTGCAGGCAATTTCAAGCAATTCGCCTAAGCCAAACTCTTTATCAAGAGTCTTGCATTGTTGTTTGGCTTCACGTATTGTCTTTCGGTACTTCAGACAAAAACAAAAACTTTGTTTTTGCAAACGTGCAAGTCTGGTGCGGGCGGTTTTATAAGCCTCATAATCCACAACAAACGAATCTCTCAATCCCGGTCGTACTTTTGATACGGCCATTTCAAGCGCGGAAAGAATGTTTCCGTTAAAAGATGCCGCGGCACGGTCGAAGGCATCCAAATCCATGGGTTCGGCGGAATCATAAGACATAACATACTTTGTTGCTTCCACCTGCCCAATTTCCCGAATTTGTTTACGCAGCCACCGGTTAAAGGATACTTCCCAAAGTTCTCTACCGGTTTGTAATGCATTGGCGAAACTGTTAAGCTCGCTGAGATAATAACTATTCATAGTGCAAATAATTTTTTAGTTTATAATCATATTATATTTTACAATAATTTTGTCAAGATAATGTTTCTATCAAATTTTTGATAAACATAAAAGGCTTAGGAATTGCTCATGCCTCGTTTCAGATTACAAAAAAAACCGCCTTAAATAACCGGCGGCTTAATTTGTGCGGCATATGGATTGATTTATTCCAGCCAGTATTCAATCGTGGAAACAACGCGAACTTTTTTCTCGATTTGCTGCACTTCCGAAGTGTATGCGCTTTGTTCACGCGGCAAAATGGAAAAAACGCCTTGATTTGCATGGCGGATTTTACCGACCTTACTGCCGGAATTTTTGGCAAATTCTTCAGCGGCTTGTTTGGCGTTTTGCGTGGCTTCGGCCAGCATTTGCGGTTTGATATCATTCAAACCGGTGAACAAATATGACACCGGATAAGCATAATCCTGATTAAAAATCACCCCTTTGGCGACCAAATCACCCGACTTGTTCAAGACCGCGGCGATATTGTCAACATTTTCCGATTTAACCGTTACGTTTTGCGTCAAGATAAAACGGATGTCATTGTCATTGTTCGTGCGATACGGGTTTGCCATCAAATCGTTGGTTTCCAAGCGACCGACGCTGATTTCTTCCGGCAAAACGCCGTTTTTGACAAGAAAATCTTTAACCACTTCGGTCTGACGGTTCATTTCTTTTTGCGCAACCAAAACATCGTTTCCGGTTACGACATATTTAATGTTCCAAATAGCGACATCGGCTTTAACATCCATTTCCGACAAACCTTTGACCACCACGCTGTTGGCGTCCATTTTGGCATGATAGTAATAAAAGCCCGGGAAAAATCCGCCCAACACCAAACCCAGAGCCAACAAACCGGCGCTTGCAATTTTTTTGCCTTTGCGGCAAGAGCATTTTTCCTCACCGCAGCCGCATTTATCGCCGCAAGTGCAAGGTTTCCCTTCCCGACAACCGCATTTACAATCTGCTCCGCAAGTGCATTTTTTCTTGTTTTCAACCATGATAATCTCCTTTCTTTACAAAATCTGCAAGAATCTTAACCCTTAAATTTCAAAAGTCAACGGGATATTATTTTTTATAAGCAGCGCGCCGAATACGATCATTGATAGCCAGCCCCAAACCGATTTCGGGAATGGGCGACATAGCGATTTTATCATGATTTTTATCGGCATCCGCCAAGCGCATATAGGCAAACAAGTTGGCGGCGGCCTCACACAAATCTCCGG
Organism: uncultured Alphaproteobacteria bacterium; assembly: GCA_944391395.1. Lineage (GTDB taxonomy): Bacteria > Pseudomonadota > Alphaproteobacteria > RF32 > CAG-239 > CAAFZY01. The sequence goes on along the minus strand of CALXTI010000002.1, from coordinate 140,685 downwards.
AAGGACTCAAATTCAAATCGCAATCCGTTACAGCGCCGAAACCGATAAAAAACTCACCGTCTTCGCGCGATAAAGCGTTAATCCGGAAATCATGACTCGGTGCATAATGTTTAAGCATCTGTCCGGGCGAAGTCGGCAAATCGGGATTGCCATGCGAAATCAACACTTTTTCGCCCAAAAACTCCTCCAAATCCTCCAAAGCGACACCGCCGGCGCGCAACAAAACAACATTTTTGCCGGTAATATCAATAATGGTGGATTCCACCCCTACCCGACATTGTCCGCCGTCCAAAATCATATCAACTTTATCGCCCAAACTGTCGGCAACATGAAAAGCTGTTGTCGGACTGATGGTCTGCGACCGGTTGGCCGAAGGCGCCACAATCGGCACGCCGCTTTTTTTAATCAACGCCAACGCCGTCGGATGAGCGGGCATCCGCACCGTTACCGTTCTTAAGCCGGCGCAAGCCAAATCCAACGCCGGATTCTCCTCCATGCGGTTTAAAACAAAAGTCAAAGGTCCTGGCCAAAATTTATCGGCAAGCGCCAAAACTCTTTCATCCACGGCGGCATATTCTTTCAAAAAATCTTTTTCAGCAATATGTGAAATCAGCGGATTAAACGCCGGGCGTCCTTTGGCGGCATATATGGACGCCACCGCTTTGGCGTTGTAAACATCAGCGCCCAAACCGTAAACCGTTTCGGTCGGGAAAGCGACCAAACCGCCGTTTTTAATCACTTCGGCGGCTCTTTTAATATTTTCTTCGCTATTTTGATATATATTATTCTTCATCGACATGCAAAACCGAGTTCAGGGCATAGCCCAATTCATCATCTGCAAATTCTTCTAGCACCATAACCCCGCCTCTGTCAACCAGTTGATAGAGTTTATTTTGCGCATCGTAAATTAAAAAGCCGAAATCATCATACCCCAGAATTACTTTATCGGAAACCGTGTTAAACTCCTGATTAAAAGCTTTAATATCCAAATCCGGATGACGCAAAGGCGGAATGCCTAAAATCGCCGAATCGACAGCTTTAACCCCGTTGTAATGACGTAAAAATTCCAAAAAGTCCGTCGGTAAAAAAGGAAAACCTTCACGCACAAGTTCTTTTTGCGCTTGAATCACATCTTTAATTTCCAGTGGTTTTTCAAGCTCGACATATTTACTTTGTGCCAAAAAATTTAAAAATTGTTTCATCATTTGTTTCTGTTCTTTTGCTCTTTTAATAATTTTGCGACGCTTCCGGGAATTTGACTGTGTTTTTTCTTATGGCGCAAAGCTTCCAGAGATTTTTTATGACGTATGATTTGCACCACATTGTCAATATCAAATTCTACCGATTTGCTGTTGTCGAGATAATGTTGACGATTATCCGCCAGTTGCGTCATCATATCTTCGTAAGAAACGATATAACGGCTGTCTTCTTCCATTTGTTTGCGGAAACTTTTCAACTGGCTCCAGTCATATTCAATTTGTTTGTCCTTGCCAAAACCATACATGAAGGTGATTTTCGGGTTCGTCAGTTCCAAACGGCGGCTGTACGCCTCTTTTCTGCCGGAAACAATTAATTCATCAAAACCGTGAAAAACATGCCGATGCATATCCGTCGGCACCAACAAATAATTGTTGCGATAATTGACCGAAACGATATTGGCCAAACGCCCGCTTTCAGCAACCGCATTGATATGATGAACCTCAAAAGACGGAAAATCTTTTCCTTTCAACGTAACCCCGTTTTCATCTCTTGCAACAAGCAAAGCCCCTTTATCGGCTTTAAACAAATTTTCAATCAGATTTTGCGGAATTTTTGCGCCGGGCTTATAATTTTCAACATTGATGCCGTTGTTTTGCAAATCTTGTAAAACCCGCGGCGTAAAATGCGTTTCGGTGATGATGAGTTTTTCGGCATCGGTCTTGCCATACATACGCATGGCATTCAACAACGATTGCACATAACGCTCGTCCTGCCCGTCATTGCGCACAATATCCGCGATTTGTTTGCCGAATTTATGAGCCAACGCCTTGACAAAGTTGTTTCTAGGCGTTCCTTTGCCCGACAAAAACACCTTTGTTTGGTTCTCATCGCTGCGAAAACTTCTGAAAATCAAATCCGAAAAATCCCGCACGCCCATAAGAGGTAATATTTGCGGATCAACACGTTGTTGATACAGATACCGTTTCAACACAGGTTCGATTTTACGGAAACCGGCAAATTGCCTGAAAAGCTGCCAACTCGGCGCGCTGTCAAAATCATAATCCTGTAAAGAACATTTTTGCGGCAACGGATGAGAGATAATGTCTTTATAAAAGCGGCTTAGTTGATGACGCGGTCTTGCATCAATGGCGCCGTAACAATCCATACGGATAATATGCAATTCATCGGCACTCAAAGGATAATGTTGTTTTTCTTCGATTTTCAATCCGGCCGCTTTGTTGATGGCCTCGATTTTATGTCGGGAATTTTCAGCCAACGCCTTATCCGTATCCGAAAGACCCGTCTCGTCGCGGCTGAGCGCCAAGCGTTTCAAAATCCGATAAGCTTTGATTTGTTCCGGCAAAGAAAGATTATTAAAAATATTCAAAAAACCGGCATCTTCATAAATGACTTCTAAAAATTTTCCGTCTTCCAAAAAAGAAAATTTCGATGAGGCGTGTTCGGTTGCCTCGTTCGTTTCTTGCTGCTTGCGCGCGTACTTACTGCCTTTGACTGCCATTTGCTACCTTTAAATTTTTTATCTTTTGTCCAAATTGTAATATAAAAATACGTCGCTGTCCATGAATTTTTCAAAAAAATTAGCATTTTATTATTGTTTATGCGGCATTATATGTAAAAAACAATGATTAACAGGAGTGAAAAAATGGTGGAAATTGTTTTCAGCAACAAAAAACCGCGTCACGGCGAAGCCAAAGCCGTGCTGGCATACGGCAGAATTGACAAGAAATACTTGGGTGGTTTTCTTTCAAGTGATGAAATCGGCTTGTTAAATACGGCAGCCGTGGCAGAAAATTTTGACGGCAAGAACGGCAAAATTTTATCCGTTACGACGCTTGGCGGCAAACTGGTTTGCATCGGCGTGCCGGCCAAACCGACAGCGGTTGATTTGCAAAAAGCCGGCGGAATTTTGTATGGCTGCTTAAAAAGATATCCGAGTGCGGTAGTATATGCCGAAAAGCCTTCCGGTTCCAAGTTTAAAAGCGCTGAAATCGCCTATAATCTGGCTTTTGGTTTTGAGCTTTCATCGTACAGCTTTGATAAATATTTGACCAAACGCAAACCTGAAGAATTTCCCAAACTGGAAAGTGTTTCTTTTGCCGGCAAAGGCAAAGTGATTGATAAAAACGGCTACGTTCCCTATTCCGCTCTGGCTGCCGGTGTGCGCTACGCCCGCGACCTGACCAACGAGCCATCCAACAACATGACGCCCGTAATCATGGCCGAAGACATTAAACGATTGGAATATTTGGGCTTGGAAATAGATGTTCTTGATGAAAAAGCCATGAAAGAAAAAGAATTTAATCTGGCATTATCGGTTGCACAAGGGTCTTGCAATCCACCGCGAATCGCTGTCATCAAATGGCGTGGAAACCCCGAAAGCAAAGGCTACGCTTTGGGTTTGGTCGGCAAAGGCGTTACTTTTGACAGCGGCGGCATCTCTTTAAAACCGGCCGGAGGTATGGCCGATATGAAACAGGACATGGCGGGTGCTGCGGCCGTGGTCGGCGCCATGAAAACCGCAGCCTTGCAAAAACTTCCGCTCAATGTGGTTGCAGTGGTCGGCCTGGTTGAAAACATGCCGTCAGGCTCGGCCACCCGCCCGGGAGACATTGTGCGCTCAATGTCCGGTCAAACGGTTGAAATATTAAACACCGACGCCGAAGGACGTTTGGTGTTAGCCGATTGTCTGTGGTATATTCAGCAACAATTCGAGGTTAAAAAAGTGATTGATATTGCCACGCTCACCGGCGCAATAATGGTGGCGCTCGGCACCGAAATGGCCGGCATTATGGGCAACAATCAGACTTTTATTGAAACAATCGGCAAAGCCGGCGCCGCAGTTGATGAAAAAGTCTGGCAGTTGCCGTTGAGCAAAGAATACGATAAAATGATGGATTCTGCCATTGCCGACATGCAAAACGTCAGCGCCGGGCGCAACGCCGGTTCCATTACCGCCGCCTGTTTCTTGCAGCGCTTTATTAAAAAAGACGTCAAATGGGCGCATTTGGATATTGCCGGCATGGACAAAGTTGAAAAACCCAAACCGTTAACCCCCAAAGGCGCCAGCGGTTTCGGCGTTCGTTTGTTCAATGACGTCATGAAAAATTTATAACAGACAAAACAACAAAAAACCGCCAAACAAATCGGCGGTTTTTTGTTGTTGATTACAAGCTTTAAATTAGAATTTTTCTTGCAGCTCAAAGAAATATGCTTGCGGATGATCGCAAACCGGACATTTTTCCGGAGCTTTTGGGCTTTCAACCCGATGACCGCAGTTTGCGCATTCCCAAATAACTTTGGTCGGACGCTCAAAAATCTTGCCTTCGCACAAAGAATCCAACAAAGCCTGATATCTTTCTTCGTGTCCTTTTTCGATTTTGCCGACGGCCTCAAACAAATAAGCGATTTTGGTAAAACCCTCTTCATGAGCTTCTTTGGCCATACGGGCATACATTTCCGTCCATTCATAATTTTCCCCGGCTGCGGCGTCTTTCAAGTTTTCGATTGTGGAAGGAACTTCACCGCCATGCAAAAGCTTAAACCAGATTTTGGCATGTTCTTTTTCATTATTGGCCGTTTGTTCAAATTTATCGGCAATAATGTTATAACCTTCTTTTTTTGCTTTTGAGGCATAATAGGTATATTTATTGCGGGCTTGCGATTCGCCGGCGAACGCATCTTTTAAGTTTTGTTCGGTTTTTGAACCTTTTAATTCCATATTGAGTCTCCTTATAAAAAAGTTATGCTGAAGAAAAAATACCCGCCAAAAAGCGGGCTGTCAACAAAATAACGTTTTATGCAATATATTTTATATATTTTGCGGTTTTCGCGCGGTTGAATCGAAATTCTCAAGCGCGGCACCGTTTTTATTTGCATCATCAACGGAAGCGATTTCTTTTTCCTGTGACGCATCGGCCTTGACTTTGGCAACAACTTTTTTAAACGCTGCCAGTTTGGCGCCTTTAAGATTTTCACCGGTTGCCGCCTTAACCGTCAGCGGGTTAACCTTGCGCCCGTTGCGCATCACTTCAAAATGCAAATGCGGACCGGTGGAAAGTCCAGTATTGCCGACATAACCGATGACCTGCCCTTGTTTAACCCGCACTCCCGGACGGATACCCTTGGCAAAAGCGCGCATATGGGCATATCCGGTCGAATACTCGGCATTATGCCGAATTTTTATATACTTACCATAGCCGCCGTTCCATTTGGCCATGGCAACAACACCGTCGCCGCTGGCATAAATTTTGGTTCCGGCCGGAGCGGCATAATCCACGCCGTCATGCCCGCGGTATCTTTTCAAAATCGGATGATAACGCCGTCCGAAACGCGAGGAAATGCGTGCTTTCTTAAATTCCATCGGTTTGCGATCCAGATTCTTTTTCAAAGCCAGTCCTTTTTCGTCATAGTAATCGGCATTACCCGATTTATCTTCAAAACGATAAAGTTCATAACTGTCTTTTCCCAATGTCAAAGCGGCAAAAACAATATCGCCGGATTTCACGACGCTGCCGTCCGGAGCCAACTGGCGTTCATAACGCACTTCAAATTTATCACCGGCATGAATATCGCGTCTGAAATCCACACTAAACGAAAAGATATCAATAAAGTTGCCGATAACGTTAAGCGGAACGCCGGCGGCACCCATGGCTGTCGAAAGATTGCCGTCGATAACTCCGCTGATTGTTTTGACATCGTCTAAAAACTCGTCTTGTTCGGTACGTGCTTCATATTCGCCGTCACTATTTTTTTCAACGATGTAACGGGTTCCCATCACCGGTTCCAACATGATTTTTTCGACAGAAACGACCTTATCGTTTTCGGCATCCGTAACGGATTCGATATAAAGCTCCTGCCCCACTTTAATATTGCGGGCATCAAAAACATCTCTGAAAGTCGTATAGATATTGTATGCTTGAGAATAATCAAGCCCCATACCGGTTAAAATACCGATAAAACTGTCACCTTTTTCCACCGTAAAAACATCTTCATTAACGGAATTTTCTTCCACCGCCGAAGTTTTCAACATTTCCGAATCTTCAACACCGTCCCAATCAACATTTGCTGCAATGGAAGATTCGCCGTCGGCATCGTAAACAGCCATATTTTCATCTGCCGCAAGAGGTGTGTATTCCGGGAATTCTTCCGGAGCCATCGTCGAAAGTTCCATATTTTTCGGCGTTGATGCCTCAACATCATTATTGTTGCGCAGTGAAACAATCAAAGCGCCGGTTACGGCCAAAGCATAAAAAAGCAACCATGCGCGTTGACGTCTGATACGCCGGCTCTGAGTTTTAACTTTATTAAATTCCATCATGAAAACATCCCATTATTTACAATCCAGCATAGATTGCAATGCCCGCAAAAAAAATTCAAGCAGATAATGCAGTTATACAATAGTATTGTTATTTTATAAGTGTTTACAAAAAGTTACTTTGCACTAAAAAAAATGCTTGCATTTAACAATATTGTTATGTATAAGATGTTCATCAAATTGCTGGGGGCGTAGTTCAGTTGGTTAGAATACATGCCTGTCACGCATGGGGTCGCGGGTTCGAGCCCCGTCGCTCCCGCCAGTTAACAAAACACCCGTCCTTTTGGACGGGTGTTTTGTTAACTGCAGGAAGTCGCGCTTGAAGTTGCGACCCCGGTCGCGGGCAAAGAGTTAAAAAAGCTGACCGACGTCAGGTTTTTTAAGTCTTTGAATAGAACTTGCCCGCTTGTGAAGCCGCGACAGCGTGCAAAACAATCGGTTGCAAGTTCTCTGACCGCAGCGAAGTTAGTGTTGCGCTTAAACGCAACACTTATCGCAGCAAGACGAGCCCCGTCTTTAATACCACCCGTCCTTTTGGACGGGTGTTTTGTTAACTACGGGAAGTCGCGCTTGAAGTTGCAACACGGTCTTTTGCATCGTATTCAACAGTTTGTCTTATGATTGATACGGTTTTGTTTTATGAAAAAACTTTTTTGTCGTGCAATATGATTTGTCGCCATTAACGCGCCAAATTCCGTTTTTATGTTTACACGGCGACCTTACCCTTTAAGACTCCGTAACTTTCATAACCCAGCAATTCAAAATCTTCATATTTAAAATCATTAATATCTTTGATTTCCGGATTAAGTTTCATGGTAGGAAGTTTCAAAGGTGTCCGGCTCAACTGTTCCTTTACCTGCTCAAAATGATTGTGATAAATATGCGTGTCGCCCAGCGTATGTACAAACTCGCCGAGCTTTAAACCGCAAACCTGCGCAATCATCATCGTCAACAAAGCATAGGAAGCAATATTGAACGGCACGCCCAAAAACATATCACAAGAGCGTTGATAAAGCATGCATGAAAGCTTTTCGTTTGCCACATAAAATTGAAACATCATGTGGCAGGGCGGCAGTTTCATATCTTTGATTTTGCCGACATTCCACGCCGAGACAATCATCCGTCGGTCATTGGGATTTTTTTTCAAAGTTTCAATCACATTGGCAAGCTGGTCAATCCCCTCGCCGTTCCAATTACGCCATTGCGAACCGTAAACCGGACCCAAATCACCGTTTTCGTCGGCCCATTCATTCCAGATGCGCACTCCGTTGTCTTGCAGATATTTAACATTGGTATCGCCTTTGATAAACCACAAAAGTTCATAAATAATGCTTTTTAAGTGAACTTTTTTCGTGGTCAAGAGCGGAAAACCGGCATTTAAATCAAAGCGCATCTGCCGACCGAAAACCGAACGCGTCCCCACACCGGTGCGATCCATTTTATCCACGCCGTTTTCCATTATGTCGCGGAGCAAATCAAGATACTGTTGCATTATTTTTCCCCTTTGTTTTCAATCGCATTAAAAATATGTTTAATCACCGAGCAATCCACGAAATCGCCTTTTTTGAGCCAAACCGAGGTAACAACGCCGTCTTCTTCATAATCATTTGAAATTTTTTGATATTTTTTATGCAGTGTTTCCACACAAGACGTTATATCGATTTTTTCGCCCTGAAGTTCCGGATTGAGTTCGCCTTGATAAACGCTGTCCACCACGATGTCCGGCAAAAGATTCGGGACTGCGGTCATAAATGTCTTATAAACGCTGGCGCCCCCCGCTAAATAAAGCGCGCCTTCGAAATCCTGAAATTCCTTGACATCAGTGACGACAAAATGATTTTGCGCATCACTCACCTCATAATCCGGATTAAAACTTAAAACATAAATTTTGCGGTTCGGTAACGTCCGGTTGGGAAAGCTTTCATAAGTTTTTTCCCCCGCAACCAAATTTTGTCCTTCGGTCAAACGACGAAAGCGCTTAAAATCGGAAGACACCCGCCACGGAATATTCGCCCCGATACCGATGACATTGTCGTCTTTATGACGGCACCACACGGCCACAATGGTCATTTTATACACTCCTCAACTTATCTGTTTTCAGCATAACAGTCGGATGCAAAAATTCAAACGCTTTTAAAGTTATATACAAGCCTTTTAAAACCGAAAGAAAACATTTTACCATTAAGACTTATTTTAATATTTACGGTTATGCTTGTTTTTAATATTTAATCAAGAAGGAAAACAACAATGATTTTATTTTGGCAAGGTATGGAAATTCCTGTTCTCATTCGCGCCGGTGCTGCACTTTTGACGGCTCTGCTGTTATCTCTCTTGTTTGGCGGCAGCGTCATATCCCTACTGCACCGTCGTCAACATCACGGCCAGCCGATACGCGCCGACGGTCCGCAAAGCCATCTGGCCACCAAACAAGGAACACCGACCATGGGCGGATTGCTGATTTTGGGCGCCGCGTCGGTTTCCGTTGTTTTATTTGCCAACGTTTCTTATCACTTTGTCTGGGTAAGTTTGCTGGTCTTGTTGGTATATGGAGCGGCCGGTTTTATCGACGACTACATCAAAGTCACCAAAGAAACACCGAATGCCCTGACTGCAAAAGCCAAATTGTTTATCCAGTTTATGACTGCGGTTGCCGCCGTAACCATTATCACCGCCGCCACGCCCAATGCTGCGGATACGATTCTGTCCATTCCTTATTTCAAAACGGTTTTCAACCTTTCTTGGCTGTATATCCCGTTTGCCGTCATTGTTATTTCCGGAGCCTCAAACGGCGTAAATTTAAGCGACGGTTTAGACGGCTTGGCCGCAGGTCTTTTAATTATGGCGTTTTCCTTTTTTGCCGTTATCACTTACATTGTCGGTTCGCCTTTGGCTGAGGATTTTTCCTTTGTCTATATTCCGCGCTGCGGCGAAATGACGGTTGTTTGCGCGGCCATGACCGGCGCTTGTTTGGGATTTTTATGGTTCAATGCGCCAAAAGCCAAAGTATTCATGGGCGATACCGGCTCTCTGGCGTTGGGTGCCTTGTTGGGGACCGTTGCCGTCATCGCCAAGCAAGAAATTCTGCTTGCCGTTGCGGGTGGAATGTTCGTGATTGAAACACTTTCCGTCATGATACAAGTCTTCTGGTATAAAAAAACAGGCAGGCGTTTTTTCAAGATGGCTCCGATTCATCATCATTTTGAACAACTGGGCTGGAAAGAAACAACGGTTGTTTTTCGTTTTTGGATGGCGGGATTCGTCTTAACCTTGGTCGCCTTGGTCGCATTGTTGTAATAGGAGAAAAAATTGTTTGCTTTTTCCAGAATAAGCCGAAGCCGCATGGCAAACTGGTGGTGGACCGTCGATAAGGTTACGCTGAGTTTGACTCTTGTTTTGATTTTCATCGGCGCATTTCTGGTTTTTTCGGCCAGTCCGTCGGTTGCCAGACGCATAGGCTTTGACGATTATCACTTTATCAAACGGCAGCTGCTGTTCATATTTGTTTCTCTCTTTATCATTTTTTTCCTCTCAATCCAACGCTTAAAGACCATACGCCGGATTGCCATCATCGGATACGTTTTAACGCTTCTTTTGATGTTGATGACGCTTTTTGCCGGCTATGAAACCAAAGGCGCCTCGCGCTGGATACGTTTGTTCGGTTTTTCTTTGCAACCGTCAGAATTTATCAAACCGACGTTTGTCGTTGTCTCGGCATGGCTTTTGGACGGCAGTAAAAAATTTGAAGACTTTCCGGGCGGAATGCTCTCTGCCGGATTGTTTGCCCTAACCGCAGGCATGTTGCTTTTACAACCGGATGTCGGCATGACGATTGTCGTATCTCTCATTTGGGGCTTTCAGTTGTTCCTTGCCGGTTTGCCGATTGTATTAGTTGCCGTGCTCGGACTAATAGCCGTTGCCGGCGCCGTCGGCGCTTATTTTACGTTCGACCACGTCCATGATCGTGTTCAACAATTTTTAGCCTCCGGCGACAATCTCGGCTACCAGGTTCGCAAATCTTTGGAAGCCTTTGAAAGCGGCAATCTTTTGGGACGAGGCCCCGGCGAAGGCATCGTAAAATTAAATCTGCCGGACGCACATACGGATTTTATTTTTGCCGTTGCCGGCGAAGAATTCGGCATCTGGCTTTGCATAATGTTGGTTATGTTGTTTGGGGTTATTGTCATTCGTTCTCTGTGGCTGTCACTCAAAGACAATAATCTGTTCATTGTATACGCCTCCGCCGGGTTGGCGGCCTCTTTCGGATTACAGGGCATCATAAACATGGCTTCCACCTTGCACTTGATGCCGACCAAAGGCATGACCCTGCCCTTCATATCTTACGGCGGTTCGTCTTTATTTGCCTCGGCGGTTACCATAGGAATGTTGTTGGCGATAACCCGAAAAAATTCCTCGGCGGAAGACAAAGACGATCCTTTTTAACAAAGAAAGGTTTAGCAATGTTTGAAAATTTATTTAAAAATACCCTGATTGACATTTTACCCAAAGTACGCGGAAAATATTTCAAAAACGTACCCTTAAGCAAACACACGTGGTTTGGCGTCGGCGGTCCGGCTGAGGTGATGTTTGTTCCGGAAGATTTGGACGACCTGAGTCATTTTTTGCTGCAAAGACCCTATAATGTCCCGATTTGTCTTATCGGCGGAGGCTCAAACCTTCTGGTTCGCGACGGCGGAATTCCCGGCGTTGTCATCAAGCTCGACAGCCCATACTTTCGGCAAATCAAAATCAATCAAAACTCCGTTACCTGTTATGCCGGATTAAAAAACATAGATTTAAAAAAGACACTTTTGACCAAAGAACTCGGCGGGCTGGAATTTTTATGCTCCATTCCCGGCTGCATCGGCGGCTCAATCAAAACCAACGCCGGCTGCTTCGGCAAATGCATTAAAGACGTGTTGTTGGGCGCCACGATTGTCAACGGAATCGGCGAAATCAAAGAAATTTTGCCCGAAGACTTGCAGTTGTCTTACCGTAACAGCTTTTTTCCCGATGATTGGATTATTATATCCATTACGCTCCGAACCGAAAAAAGCACGCGTGCCGACATCAATAAAATCTTGGAAGAACAAAAAGAATATCGCATAAAAAATCAACCGTATAATGAAAAGACCGCCGGTTCGACTTTCAAAAATCCTGAGGGTCTGAAAGCCTGGGAACTCATCAAAAAATCCGGCTGCGCCGATTTGCGTGTCGGCGGCGCCAAAGTATCGGAAAAACATTGTAATTTCTTAATCAACACCGGGAAAGCCACCGCCGCCGATATTGAAGCCTTGGGCGACATGATTGTGGAAAAAGTCAAACAAAATACCTCCATTACGTTGGAATGGGAAGTAAAAAAAATGGGAATCAATAAATAAGCAATGTTCACGGGATTATTTAAAAATTTATCGAAAAAAAAACGCGACAAACCTTTTCAGGGCAAAAATCGCGTATCTTTGCCGGTTGAATGTCCCTACCGCATTCTCGGAAACGTTTTGATACTTTCCGTTATTGCCGGAATTGCGCTTGTTCTTATCACTCTCAGGGACGATTTGGTCAACAAAAAATTTGACAAGCTGATGGACGGGTTTTATGCCTTTTCCTTAGAACACGGATGGGCGGTCGATGATATCTATATTCAAGGCAGAGAAAAAACCCGTTTAAGTGATTTACGGCAAAAGATCAATCTTGACCGCAACAACAATATCTTGCAAATAGATTTGCATCGTCTCAAAAGCTCTTTGGAGGAATTGCCTTGGGTGAAAAACGCTGAAGTAAGCCGCCGCTTTTTTCCCAACATTATTCAAATTCGCCTGCGGGAAAAAGAAGTGATTGCCTTGTGGCAATACGGAAATTCATTTTTTCCGGTAGATACTTCCGGAAAAATAATTGATGCCGATTATACGCCGCGTCAGCCGATATTGGTGATTGTCGGCCGGAAAGCGCCTGAAAAAATCATCGATCTGTTAAAGATAACCTCTGCGACTCCCGAGCTTCACCAACGCATAAAAGCCGCCGTTTTGCACGCCGGTCGTCGTTGGGATATTATCTTTGACGACATTGAACACGGCATCACCGTCAAACTTCCCGAAAACGATTTGGAACAGGCGTGGAAAAAATTTGTTAAAATTGACACCCGGCACGGACTTCTTAAACGTAAATTAACCATCATCGACTTACGATACCAAAATAAGATAAGTGTGACCATAAACGATTCGGAAAATTCCGACAAATAAAACCACGAACACAAACGGGAGAAAAAAGTGAATCATTCTTTTAACCGGCCGTCGACACTGGCTACCTTGGATATCGGTTCTTCCAAGGTGTGTTGTCTGATTGCGCACATAAGCCGCGATAAAAGAATTGAGATTGTCGGGCACGGCTACAACGCTTCTCATGGCATCAAAAACGGCATTATCACGGACATCAATCAAGCCACATTGTCCGTATGCAACGCGGTCGAAACGGCCGAGCAAATGGCCAATGAAAGAATAAACCGCGTCATAATCAACGTGTCCGGTGAAAAAACACGAAGTTTAATGCATAACGCATCTGTGTCTTTGCACAAAAACAGACCTGTCGGCGATGCTGATATCGAAAAACTGATTAATAAAAGCAACTCAAAAATAAATTTAACCGACAACGAGTTAATCCATTGCCTTCCGACGAGTTATCGGATTGATAAAGGCGAACCGTTAAAAGACCCCCGGGAAATATACGGTGAAAATTTAAGCTTGGACATACTGCTTGGGTTTTACCCTTCCATGCTTTATAAAAATTTGTCGGCCGTGATAGAAAACGCTCATTTGGAAATTGCCGAACGCGCGTTTTCGGCATATGCATCCGGCTTGGCCTGTCTGGTAGACGATGAAAAAGAGCTCGGCGCCACCATCATTGATATCGGCGGCGGCACAACTGGAATTGCCACTTTTAAGAACGGATTTCCCATTCACTTTTCCACGATTCCGGTTGGCGGAAACAACATCACCAACGATATAGCCTGGGGCCTGACCACGTCTTTTGCCCATGCCGAAGATTTGAAAAATCGCCATGGCTGTGCGTTCCTGATTAGCCAGGACGAAACCGAAAGCCTTAACGTTTATCCAGTCGGCGAAGAAGACGATAATTCGATTCGCCAAATTCACAGATCTGATTTAATCAATATAATCTCTCCCCGAGTTGAGGAAATATTTGAAATGGTCGGCCACAAACTAAACGAACATGGATTAAAAGACCTTTCCAGTCATCGGATTGTCCTCACCGGCGGCAGCAGCCAGCTTCCCGGAATCCGTGATGTGGCTGCCTGGGTGCTCGACAAGCAGGTTCGTTTGGGCATTCCCCGTAACATCCCGAGCATTCCCAAGGTATTATACAATCCGACATTTTCCGCCTCGCTGGGCATGTTGTTGTTTGCCCTTAATTACAACGAGCGCAAACCGGCCAGGTCATCCGGACGCACTTCGGTCGAAATGGGCGGCTTAAACAAAATATTTAGTTGGATTAAACAAAACTTTTAACCGTTGTTCCCTGCCGAAAAGACCAAAGATTATAAACTTTGGTAACTAAAACTTAATTTATTTTCTGTATCTTTGCAAGTAATGAAAAAAGAATCATATGGGAGTGAAACAAACATGTCCATTAATTTAGCCGTAGCAGATACAACCATCAGCCATTTAAAACCCCGGATTGCCGTTATCGGCGTCGGCGGCGGCGGCGGAAACGCCGTTAATAATATGATTGCCAAGAATCTGGAAGGAGTCGATTTTATCGTTGCCAACACCGATGCTCAGGCTTTGGCTCATTCTTCGGCCAGCCGCAAAATACAACTCGGTCTTGAAATCACACAAGGTTTAGGTGCCGGCGCACGTCCCGAAATCGGCAAAATGGCTGCCGAAGAAGCGAAGGAAGAAATCGAAAAAGAATTGGACGGCTCCAACATGGTCTTTATCACCGCCGGCATGGGCGGCGGCACCGGTTCCGGCGCGGCGCCGGTTGTGGCGAAAATAGCCAAAGAAAAAGGTATATTGACTGTCGGCGTCGTCACCAAACCTTTTGATTTTGAAGGCAAAAAAAGAATGGAAACGGCTGAAGACGCCGTTGCCAAATTTACCGAAGAAGTCGACAGTATTATCATCATTCCCAATCAAAATCTATTTCGCATTGCCGACAAAAACACCACTCTGGCCGATGCCTTTGTGATGGCGGATAATGTACTGTATTCGGGCGTGCGTTCCATAACCGATTTGATGATGATGCCCGGGTTGATTAATCTTGATTTTGCCGACATCAAAAGCATCATGGAAGATAAAGGAAAAGCCATTATGGGCACCGGCGAAGCCGAAGGCGAGAATCGCGCCAGAGTTGCCGCCGAACAAGCGCTTTCCAATCCTCTGCTTGATGACTGCTCCATGAAAGGCGCCAAAGGTGTTTTAATCAACATTACCGGCGGCAATGACATCACATTATTGGAAATTGACGAAGCCGCCAACATTATCAAAGAAGAAGTTGACGACGACGCCAATATTATCTTCGGTTCAAGTTATGACGATTCTCTGGCCGGAAAAATCAGAGTATCGATTGTGGTAACCGGAATCGATGGTCGTCCGGGGTCGCGCGTCAAAGAAAAATTAAACAACAGCGCAGCATACATTGATGCAAGCTACATGCCTGCGACAGACCGGGATATTGCCGTTCCGCAATCCGGCGACGTTGAGGCGAATCTTGAAAGATTTTCGGCCAACAGCCAATCTTTTGCCGAAAGCGAACCGGAAACGACCGATGTTCAATCATCGGCAATTTTGGAAAACGATTTCGACAATGAAAAATCAATCACTATAAATGTCGCGGAAAGCGCAACCGTTGACCAAAACGAGGAAGAAACAATCGTTGAAGATTTCGCCGACGCCCCTGATTTTTCAAAATTCGAAGACTTGGATATCGCCGAAAAATCAAAAGCCATTCCCGAAGCACCACAGGCATCTGCTTTGTTTAATGCCATCATTAACAAAAACGCATCTTCCGCAAGTTCTGCAAAAGAAGAAGACAAGTTGGAAAATTTTATTCCCGACGATAAAGACGTGTTCACAAGCCGGACTTCCGTCAGCACGATTGAAGAAGAACCGGTGTTGTTTCCTGAACAAGACGCGCCCTTTACGGACCGAAACGATGAAAAAGAAGAAATTGCCGAGCCCATAAACGATAAGCCGAATTTTATTGATAAAATTCTTGGCATTTCCCGCGCGCGCAAAAATCGCAAAGAACAATATGTCGATCCGGTTGCACCGCGATTTTCAAATGAAGATTCGGAAGACTTGGTATCTTCCAATGATGAAGATATTGACAATCTGGACATTCCGTCTTTCTTAAGAAGAAGATAGCAAGCATCAAAAAAGCGCCGTTTCGGCGCTTTTTTTGTAACAAAAAGCACCCCCGCGTAAAACGTGGGAGCTGTTTTTTAATGTCCGGAAAAATCAAGACCTGATATAATCTTTGTTTATTTTTTCATAAAAACGCTCTAAAAAAGCAAAAGCCTCGGCTCGTTCGCTGTCCGTTGCCGGCGCCTGCTTTAATTCCCGCAACAAGAAGTCCTGCATTGCCGGAAGATATGCTTTGATAAACAATTTCCGACTATAATCAAAATGCAGCAAACCAATCATATCTATAAAGACAACCCATACATCGGCATACGTTTGCCGCCAATCCGAACCGTCGGAAAACAAATTATCATTCATGACCGCTTGCTGTACTTCGGGACTGATTTTGGCATACGAATATAATTTCGGATTGAGCAATTCCGATGTACCTTGCAAACCGACTTTTGCCAACACCGAAAAATTTCCCAACCGATCGGCATCGGTCAGCAACCGCCACATAAAATAAACTCGTTCGCGAACATAATCCGGAAGTTTTCGATAATCGGCATCGGCAAAAAGATTTTTATGGCAATTATACCTATCATGATACTTAATCGGCAGCAAAATTTCACAATCATCTTCACCGAATCTTTGCAACATCTGAGCACTCAAATCACCATGGCTGCATGCGCAAACATCTTGTGTTTTTTGAAATTTACCGTTCTCGGGATTAATTTCACGCAATCTTCCCAGATCATGCAAAAGTGCAATCACTTCCAACTTTTCCCGCGCAACACCGTGTTTTTCAACATCTGCCGTAATTTCCGCCTGCTGCAACAAATTTCGCATCTGCGTCCACACGCAATGCGGATGCGTACGTCCTTTCTTTATCAGCCAAGCGCGCGCGGCTGCGTTATCATGTGATTCTTTGTCAAAGTTCAGCAAAACTTGTGCCAGACAGTTGTCAAGCATAAGCAAAGCATCATCGGCATTTTGCGTTATCACAAAAGCATATCCTCATCATCTGCTTCGTCAGGCATGGCGGTATCATCAGCCTCCAACAACAGAGCCTCTTCATCGGATTCGGATTTTTTCCGCCGCCCGCGGCGCTTTTTTGACGGCGCTTTACGGCTCAAAACATCCAGCACATAATTTCCCGCTACTTTATACAAATCCACCAGATGATTGTTATACATATGGTCGCCCTCTTCAATCATGGCAAAATCGACGGCCACATTTCTTTGCATGTTCAAGCGCTTAGCCAACACCGTCACTTGCTGCGGATTGACAATTTCATCGGCGCCGCCCTGAACAATCAACCCCGAAGTCGGACAAGGAGCCAAAAACGAAAAATCTTTTTCGTTGGCCGGCGGAGAAACCGCGATAAAATTGTTAATATCCGGCCTTCTCATCAAAAGTTGCAGAGCTATCCAGGCGCCGAAAGAATAACCGGCAATCCAGCACTGACGTGCGTCGGGATTGTTGTGTTGCAGCCAATCCAGAGCAATCGTCGCATCCGAAAGCTCGCCCGGACCGTCTTCAAACTGTCCCTGAGAGCGCCCGACGCTTCTGAAATTAAAACGCAGTACGGAAAAGCCTAAATCCTTAAAACAAGTAAAAAGACTGTACACGACTTTATTATTCATTGTTCCGCCATATTGCGGATGCGGATGCAAAATCAATGCAACCGGCGCGTCCGGACGCTCACTTTTGTGATAGCGTCCTTCCAAACGACCCGCGTGACCGTTAAATAAAACTTCAACCATGTATAATTCTCTTTTTTATCATTAATTTACTTTTTGATATTAAAGTAACATGTATATTTATAATAAATTGTTAATTCTCCGAAGGAATATACATAAAATGAAAAGAAAAAACAAGCCCCTAATTTTAGAAGACTTGGATGCGGTCATCGCGCGTGATCCGGCCACAAGTTCGCGTTTTCAGGCCGCGCTGTTTTCTTCCGGATTTCACGCCATTGTTTTATACAGATTCAACCATTGGCTTTGGCAAAAAAACTGGAAACTAACCGCCCGTTTTTTTTCACAACTGGCGCGTTTTCTGACCGGTGTTGAAATTCACCCCGGAGCGGTTATCGGCAGAGGATTTTTTATTGATCACGGCATGGGCGTCGTGATTGGCGAGACGACCGAAATCGGGAACAATGTCACCATGTATCACGGGGTCACTTTGGGCGGTACGACGGTTTTTGATAAAAACGGAAAAGTCATGACCAAACGCCACCCGACAATCGGCGACAATGTCATCATCGGCTCGGGAGCGCAAATTCTCGGCCCGATAACAATCGGCGGCAATGTCAAAATCGGCTCAAATGCCGTGGTGGTCAAAAATGTCGCCAAAGGCGAAACCGTCGTCGGCGTGCCGGCGCACAAAACCGAACAAAAAAACAAATTAAGCAAAGAATTTTACGCCTACGGCGTTGATAAAAATGCGCCCGACCCTGTCGCCGAAGAAATTAAAAAAATGCAAGCCATTATAAAAAAACTGCAAGAAGAAATAAAGGAACTCAAAAAATAAATAAAATGCAACAATATTGTAACTGTTCTTTTATCATTTTTGTGGTATAATGATTTTATATGGTTGAACGCAGCTGCCAAAATGGAGAAAGCCATGATTAAAGTTTCATCAATATTGTCAATGACCTTAGCCCTTGGTTTATACGCCGCATCCGCACACGCACAATTACCGGCGAACCCATGGGTGCCACAACCTCCGGCACCTAACGACGGTTATTTTGGTGAAGATATAGGCAACGGCACCGGAGGCGACATCGTCGATTCTCCGATTTACGGTCAAGGACCGACAAACGGCGATATATTGCCTGTCGATCCGTGGGCGCGCGCCCGTGACCGCAGCGGCGTCCGCACCTGGCGCGGCAGCGGCCAACACGGCAAATTAAATTATATCGGCGAAGCCACAACCTACACAACCGCCATGGGACAAGAAATGATTGCTCCTGAAGTCAACCGTCACAACATGATTGTCATGTTGGAACACCTGCGCAACATGGGATACAACATTCCGGACACATATGACCAAAAAATCAAAGACATGCCGTCCGATTACAAAGCCACGCTGCAACAAAGCCTTCAGGATGTAACGGCAAACGCCGGAGACGATCCTTTAAGCCTGATGTTTTCCAATGTTTATAATATCATGGAAGATTATACCGGTTTGGACTTCAACAATTTGCTGTTCAATACGATGGATATTTTGGGAACCGACTGATTATGCGCTCAACTCAAACATCGCGACCGGTCATCATCTTGGTATGCCCGCAAATGGCCGAAAATATCGGCATGACGGCACGGGCCATGATGAATTGCGCCTTATACGACTTGCGTTTGGTTGCCCCGCGCGAAGACTGTCTTTCCGCCAAGGCTTTATCGGCGTCTTCCGGTGCCGATAAAATTTTGCGCACGGCAACGATATATCCGTCAACCGCCGCAGCCGTGGCTGATTTAAATATGGTATACGCCACCACCGCCCGACGCCGCAATCAGATAAAAACTCTTTACACGGCAGAAACCGCCATGCCTTCAATCAACAAAATTTTATTAACCAGCGGCAAATGCGGCATTATGTTCGGACCGGAGCGCACCGGGCTTGAAAACGATGATGTATCTTTGGCCGATGCCATCATAGAAATACCGCTCAATCCCGAACATTGTTCGCTAAACTTGTCTCAAGCGGTTTTACTTGTCGGATACGAATGGTATAAAACTCAGACTCAAACGCCGGAAGAACAATTTATAACCAATGCCACGCAGCCGGCAACCAAACGGCAGCTGTTTAAATTTTTTGAATTTATGGAAGCTTCGCTTGCCGATTTCAAAAATTTTAAAGATGAAGAAAAAAGGCCGACTTTGCTGCGCAATTTTCATAACATTTTTACGCGCAGCCGCCTCACCGAACAGGAATTAAACACCCTTTACGGCATTATCAACCATTTACGGCGCAAATAACGGACTATTTTTCACAATCTGACGGATACGTCCAATTACCCGAAAGTTTGTAACACATTTCCGACTGAAACGTATAGCGGCAGTTGCGTGTGTCCTCATTATAGGCTTTTCCGTTGCGCAAACATATGGTACGCACCATCTCGTCGGTAATACAGTTTAATTCATCCCGACAACGTTTAATCTGTTCCGTTTCTTCGGCCGTTAATTTAATGCAACCAAATCCCTCGCCCCATTTCAGGCAATCTTCCCGACAACGGCTTTCATCATAATCCCACACCATGGCGTTTTGCATGCATTGGGTTATTTGCCGGCTTTCAATGATTTCCGTAATTCCCCATACACCGGCGGCCACTGCCGAAATCCATAAAGCTTTTTTAATTTTCGTATCAAATATTTTCATTATCACCTGCCGGATATGCCGTTAGAGCTTTCGTTCGCTTTTCACCGCGTTTACATTACGCCGAAAAGCGTCGGAATTTTCAAAATCTTCCAAATCGACCGGCAAACGATGTTGCCAGTTGGAATATTGATGACGATCCGTTCCCGGAAGATTTTGTTGCACATCGACTCCGAAAATATCTTCCGGCTGCAACATAACCACTTTGCTCGACGCTTTCGCCAAGAACTTGTGAGCAGCCTCTTCAATGCCTTCCGGATATCCCTCGCCGTAAAGATAATTTCCGCGGCGCGGACGATCCATCGGCCATGACTGGCTCAAATCCAAAGCCGACAAAAGTTTATAACGGTCGCTCTCACGCATTTTATATGCCCCCTGACGTTCTTCTTCGGTGATTATTTTTAATGAACATTTCAACTCTATATCATAACCGTACCACCACATTTTCAAAGGCGACATATCATGCGTTCCGACAGAAACAAACGCATTTGCCGGATAATCTTCCGGACGCTTGAAATCACCGTCGCCGTTCCAACGTTCCGACCACAACACGCTGATGGCATAAATGTTGCGGTCTTCGATTTTATCCAAAAAACCTTCGGGAACATTGCCGATGCTTTCGCCGACGATAACACATTTGTGCAGATGGCTTTCCAACGCTAAGAGATTGAGCATATCTTCAAAGTTATAATAGATGTATGTCCCTTCATTTTGCTCGTCAGGAATCATAAACAAACGCATCAATCCCATAACGTGGTCGATTCGCAAAGCGCCGGCATAGGCCATATTGGCTCGCAAAATTTTCAAATACGGTTCATAGGCTCTGTTTTTCAACTCATAAGGATTAAAGGCTCCCAAACACCATTTTTGCCCTTGCGGAAAAAACGCATCGGGCGGTGCTCCCGCTCCCGAACCTTTCATAAAGACAGAGTTATCCGCCCACAATTCGGCGCTGTCTTTGCCAACCCCGACCGGCAAATCACGATAAAGTCCTATCTTCAATCCGGATTCCTGGATTTTTTTATAAACGTTCTTTAATTGTCTGTCGGCTTCAAATTGCAAATATTTGAAAAACTCAATCAAATCCTGATGATTTTTCTTAAACTCCGCAACTTTCAAAGATTGCGGATTTTGCAAATTTTTCTCCCAGGTGTGCCAACCGCCGGAAGCCGATTTCAGCTGAACATGACATAAAGCCTGATACGTTGCAAGCATATCCAAATCATGTCCTTTTTCCTGCTTAAACTTTTGCAACGCGTCATAGTATTGACCATACTTTTGCATACGGTTGAACAATTTTTCCAGAACTTTTATTTTAAGTTCATAAACTTTGGTATAATCAATCAATTCTCCGACTTTGGCCGCCTCAATTTCCTGCTGCAAAAATCTGTCGCAGATAATATCGAAACCCGGAACATTTTCCACATCAATATAAATCGGATTTAAAAACAACCGACTGACGGAAGAATACGGACTGGCGTCTTCGGGAAAATCATGCGCCAAAACATTTAACGGATTAAGCCCGATAACATCGGCACCGTTTTTAGCGCACAAAGAAATAAAATCAGCCAAATCGGTAAAATCGCCCACACCCCAGTTGCGTCGGCTTTTTAAGGAATAAAGCTGCAAACTGAAGCCCCACAGTTTCGCGCTGTCAACATCGGGAGTGGTATAACATTTGGCAGGAGCGACCGCCAACACGGACAAATGTTTTTCATCGCCGCATTCCAAGACCAAATCATAATAACCGTAAGCAATGTCTTTTTGCAAAGTAAAGCTGACTTTTACTCTTTTGCGTCCGGCGGACAAGGTTTTTTCTTCAAGTACATTCATAACAAACGGCACGGATTCGGTTTTGATTCCGCTTTCGGCAACGTAACGCGGAAAAATTCTGATTTCGATTGCCTCGTTTAGCCTGGCTTGATCCAACACCGCCGTAAATTGCAAATTTCCTTGTCGCAAAATAATGATATTATCCAACGCCCTCTTCCAGGGATAATCTTCTGCTCTTTGCAACGAAGACTCAATATCTTCCGGGGTTTTGACGCTAAAACCGTATTGAGTGCAAAAAAACTTCACGACATCATCGCTTACTTCATAGTTTTTCTTGCTGAGTCCCGCGTCGGAAAAACATCTGTCTATACCGAGTTTTTCTGCCAATAAACTTAGATTTTCATCCATATCAACCTCCGTTTTTCATCATGGTTATCACCACTCAAACCCCGATTTCGATTGCCATAACCGACCACGCCGGAATTTCGATTGCTTTTCCCGATTCCAAGGATGTTTCCAAATCAAATTTTCCCGATGTTTCAAATACGGCTTTCCATTTTTTTGTTCGTTTCAACAACGGCAACGTCCATTTGACAGCTTTGTCATGGGCGTTAAATATCACCAAGAGCAGACGCCCCGGGACATATGTTAAATAAGCCAAAGATTTGCGATTTGCCGTGTTCCAATCGTCATGGGAAAATTCCGTTCCTTTTTCCGTATACCAGGCCAAATCCTTAAATCCTTTTTTATTGACCGGCTGACCGGTAAAGAAATGTTCGTTTTTAAAAACGCTCAATCGCCGCCGCAATTTTATCAGATTATGAACATAGCGGGCAAAGTTGCGATTTCTCATCGTAATTGCCTCCCACACAATCCAGGCAATCACGTTGTCTTGACAATACGGGTTGTTGTTCCCGAATTGCGTATTGCCAAACTCATCACCCGCAAATAACATCGGCGTACCGAAAGACAACACCAGCGTCGCCATCAAAGCTTTGGCGCGGAGCAAGCGTGTTTCATTGACCTTGTTGTCTTCCGTCACGCCTTCCAAACCGGAATTCCAGCTCCAATTCGCATTACTGCCGTCACGATTGTTTTCGCCGTTGGCCTCATTGTGTTTTTGGTTATAGCTCACCAAATCGTACAAGTTGAAACCATCATGCGCCGTAATAAAATTAATGCTGCTCCATAAGTTGCGATTGTTGTAGCCGAACACATCGCTTGATCCTGAAATGCGGCTGGCAAAATCACCCGTCTGGTGGTCATCACCGCGCCAAAAGCGACGTACAACATCGCGGAAACGATCATTCCATTCCGCCCATCCCGGCGGATATGCGCCGATTTGATACCCGCCCATACCTATATCCCACGGTTCTGCAATCATCTTGACGTTTCTCAACACTTCATCTTGCCGGGCAGACATTAAAAAGCCACTGTTTTGTTTAAAATCCGTATCGACGCGGCACAGTGTTGTTGCCAAATCCAGCCTGAAACCGTCAACATGCATTTCTTCCACCCAATATCTGAGGGAATCCATCACCAGAGTCAACACATACGGATTCTGCAAATTAAAAGATGCGCCGCAACCGGTGCTGTCATAATAAAAACGCTTATTGTTTTTATCCAGCGTGTAATAACTTTCATTATCAATCCCGCGAAAACTCAAAGTCGGCCCGAGTTGGTTACCCTCACCGGTATGATTGTACACCACATCCATGATAACTTCCAAGCCGTGAGCATGCAAGGTTTTCACCATTGATTTGAACTCATCGATTTTACCGTTTGCCAAATACGCCGGTTCGGGAGCAAAAAAAGCCAAGGTTTCATAACCCCAGTAGTTAAGATTATCCCGCCCCACTTTGTCGCGGAAAAAAGCCTGGGACGGCAAAAGTTCCACTGCGGTAACGCCCAACCATTTCAAATAATTGGTAATACTCTTGGCTGCCAAGCCGGAAAACTTTCCCCGGCATTTATCTTCAACCCTGGGATGCAAAAGCGTAAAACCTTTGGGATGCAATTCATAAATAATACTTTCGCTGAAAGAATGTTGCGGGCGGACATCATCTTCCCAGTCAAAATCATTGGCTGTTACAACCGATTTCGGCACATAGGGCGCGCTGTCAAGTTCGGAAAAAGATAAATCTTTATCGGGGCTGTCCACGTCATAACCAAAAATCGCCTTGTGCCAGATAAGCTTGCCCGTTACTTTTCGGGCATAGGGATCCAACAAAAGTTTATTCGGGTTAAAGCGTTTTCCGTTCATCGGATCATACGGTCCGTACACACGATAACCGTACACCTGCCCGGGCTCCAAGCCCTGAACATAAGCATGCCAAATGTTATGATCGTTTTCGGTAATTGCAACACGCAATTGCTCTGTCACACCGCTCTTGTCAAACAAACAAAGCTCCACTTTTTCGGCATGAGCGGAAAACAGTGCAAAATTAACACCCTTGCCGTCATAAGTTGCCCCCAACGGATACGCTTGACCGGAGCGGATTCTGACTGATTGCATTTAATACCCTTTCAACATTCATTATTCTCTTTAATCATACATTTAACATAAAAAGATTAATAAATTGCTCAATCTCACCGGATAGGTTTGATAACAATGGTAGAAAGCGGCGGCAGCACGATTTCGATGGAAAACGGTTTCATATTCCATCCCTGCCCTTGCACTTCAATCAAACCTTCGTTTTTAACACCGCTTCCCCAATAATTTTTATCGTCACTGTTAAAAATTTCCTGATAGCGGCAGGCTTCGTTGACCCCTACTCTGAAATTATGCCGCACCACCGGCGTAAAATTGCACACAACAATCAAATAATCATCCGGATTGTGTCCGCGGCGAATGTACGAAATCACGCTGTCGTCGCAATCGGAATGCTCAATCCATTCAAACCCGTGATAATCAAAATCCACCTCATACAGCGGCGCATTGCCTTTATACATCAAGTTCAAATCGCGTACACAGTTTTGCATTCCCTTATACATCGGATATTGCAGCAGATGCCAACGCAGACTTTCTTCAGCGTTCCATTCCCAATCTTGTCCGAATTCGCAACCCATAAACAAAAGTTTTTTGCCTGGATGCGTCCACATAAAACCGTAATAAGCACGCAGATTGGCAAACTTTTGCCACTCGTCCCCCGGCATTTTACCGAGCATGGAGCCTTTGCCGTGCACCACTTCATCATGCGAAATCGGCAAAATAAAATTCTCGTTAAACGCATATAAAAGACCGAAAGTCAAAAGCCCGTGATGATATTTGCGATGTATCGGTTCATGGCTTATATAACGCAAAGTGTCATTCATCCAGCCCATATTCCATTTATAGCCGAACCCCAAACCGCCCATTGACGTCGGACGCGACACCATCGGCCACGCGGTGGATTCTTCGGCGCAGGTCAACACACCGTGATTTTCACCATATACAAGCTCATTCATTTTACGCAAAAATGAAATCGCCTCCAGATTTTCATTTCCGCCGTACTGATTCGGTATCCACTCGCCGGGCTTGCGCGAATAATCAAGATAAAGCATTGAGGCAACTGCATCCACCCGCAATCCGTCGATATGATATTCTTTCATCCAGTACAAAGCACTGGCGCATAAAATATTGCAAACCTCGGTACGACCGTAATTATAGATTTTGGTTCCCCAATCCTTGTGTTCGCCTTTGCGCGGGTCGGCATGCTCATACAGGTGCGTGCCGTCAAACTCCACCAAACCGTGTCCGTCTTTCGGGAAGTGCGCCGGCACCCAGTCCATAATCACGCCGATGTTGGCCTGGTGAAATTTATCTATCATATATCTGAAATCATCCGGTGTGCCGAAACGCGATGTCGGAGCAAACAAACCGGTTACCTGATAGCCCCACGACGCATCCAGCGGATGTTCGCATAAAGGCAAAAACTCAACATGCGTAAAGCCCATATTCACCACATACGGCACCAGATAATCGGCAAATTCGCGATATGTCAAATATTCTTCACCATGTCCGCCCTTACGTCGCCAAGACCCCAAATGCACTTCATAAATCGACATCGGTTTGTCAAAACTGTTGTACGATTCCCGATACGCCATCCATTCACGGTCGTTCCAATTATAATGATTCAAATCATATACGATAGAGGCCGTCTTCGGACGTTTCTCGGCATAAAAAGCAACCGGATCGGATTTACACAAAATGTAGTCTTGTTGGGTTTTGATTTCATATTTGTAAACTTCGCCTTCGCCGATTCCCGGAATAAAAATATCCCAAATGCCGCAGGTCGGATGTTTGCGCATCACGTCGACACGACCATCCCAGGCATTAAAGTTTCCGACCACCGAAACACGCTTGGCGTTTGGCGCCCACACGGCAAAACCGACGCCTTTGACACCGTCCATTTCCATAACGTGCGAACCGAGTTTTTTATAAATATCATGATGATTTCCTTCGGCGAAAAGATAAACGTCGATATCACCCAATGTCGGCTGAAAGCGATAAGTATCTTCTTTGACATACACGTTGCCCAAATCATTCGTGATGCGAAAACGATATTTAAAATTATCACGCACGCCAAGATTGATTTGGTAAAATCCGCGTTCGTCCAGACAGGTCAACATACCTAAAGAATTGTCATTTTCATCTAAGAGTTCCACCGCTTTCGTATGCGGTTGATAAGTACGGATAAACACATTTTTGCTGCCTTTGTCGCGATGGATTCCCAGCACGGCGAAAACATTACCGTGATCGCCGTCGATAACGGCATTCATCTCTTCTTTAGATAACAAATTTTCCATTAGACCTCCTGTTGTGATATAGTCAAAATAATACCCTATTCAGCATTTAATTTATATCTATAAAGGCAACTCAATTTAAATGCAAGAAAATAACTATACATTTTGTATGTATTTAATATTGACTGATAAAATTTTTGCATATATATTAAGCAATGTTTAGAACCTATTATTGGAGTATATCGATATGAATGAAAATTATATCAAGGAAGCAGCTTACTATTTATGGCAAAATGCCGGCTGCCCGTCCGGACAAGATGAAAAATTCTGGTCTATGGCTGTAGAACAGCTTTCTTCTTGTTCTAAATCTAGCAAGAAATCAAGCTGCAAAAAAACGTGCGCTTCTTCAAGCTCTTCTTCCAAAAAGACAGCTTCCAAAAGCACATCGAAAACCAGCAGCAAAAAATAATATAAGTCAACTTATATGAAAAACACTCCTGTAAAGCAGGAGTGTTTTTTTTCTGTGTTTGTATCAAAAAAAGGACGCCGCAGCGACGTCCCTCTCAACGTTTTCCACACAAAAACATTAATCACACAACTGTTCCTGCATCGGAACTTCTGCCGAATATGTCAACGTTATTTTACCATCGACCGGCACCGAAATCCGCCATTGATGCGTATCAACATCTTTGGCTTTTCCGACCATGTTTTCAGACACGATTTTTGCATCTTTTCCCAGATTTTGCGTAAACAAAACTTCTTGCGGTTCAGCTCCGCCGTTTTGGAAAACGACTTCCGCGTCATAGCGATAAACCACGGTGCTGCGCCGACAACCATTCGCCGTTTGTTTGATTTCGTTTTCGGAGACTTTCGTTATTGCGGTTACTTTTCCCTCAACAAAGACATCAAAAAATTTGCCGAGATTCAATTCAATCTTCTCGCCTTTAGCCGTATGATTAATATTGTTTTCACCGATAAACTGCATGCCGCCGTTGACATCGTTTTCATAAAAACGGATAACGCCCTGCGGCAACGGCAAACCGAGATTGTCGGATTCATCATTGTTCATGATATAATACATATCCGGATGTAATTTTTCAAAATCGGTTTCATATTTTCCGCCCAAATACAAAGGCGAAAGCAGCCGACCTTCTTTGCTATACGCAACGCCATTTTTCTCAATCATGCTGATTTGTTTGGTCTGATTATCTTTTATATCGGTTTTTTGAGGCAGGGTATACAAATGATATCCGCTCAACTGCTGCGGCATACCTGCGCCGGATTCGGCAACGGCCATATCGGTACCCATGCTTTTGGCAAGCATCACCCGATTGGCGACCGGGCGCACCACGCCGTAATCGGCCACCTGATTAACGTTGCCTGCAATAAGCTGAACCTTGGCCTGACGATAATCAACACCTGACTGATTGTTGATTGTTACCCATCCGGTCAAATCAAGCGTGTTTTTATCGGAAACTTTGGCGACATAGTTTGTCTTCCACGAAATTCCGCCTGTCAAATACGCCAAAGACAAATCTTTTAAACCGGCTTCAAGATTGGTGATTTTAGCCGTCAACGTCGGCTTGCCGCGCAAATTTTCCGGCAGTTTGCCAAACACGATTCGTCCCGGAAAACGCGTTTCAATACCATAAGAAAATTCCAACACGGGAGCACCGTAATTGGCACTGATAATTTTGGCATGATCAAACATGTTTTCGCCGGTTGTCGGATTCTCCGTAACTGTGGTTACTTCCTGCCCGACAAGTTCGTTAATGACATTTTCGGTCGTTATCAGATTATAATCATAATTTTGCTCCAACACACGAATATCTTTGCCGATAACAAGCGCGCTTTCGGGTTTAATCTGTGTGGCGACATTTTCAAAAGCCACGATGTTTTCACCTTTGGTCAGATTGACCTCTCGCGTATCTTTCACCAAAGCCAGATTACTGTTATAAATACTGATTTCCAAATTATTGATTTTTGTTTCATCAACCGTAATTTCCGCCGCCCGGCACACTGCCGGAAGAGCCATAACGCTTAAAAGCAAAGCCAAATGCCGATGCATTTTTTTCTCCCTGCAAAAAAATTAAAACACACTTTGAAAATAAGTCATAATTCATAAATTTACAAGCAATAAAATACGGCCATAAAAAATCCGCCCGAAACAGGCGGATTTTTTATAAACAAAACATTTCCAAATCAGAAGTGGTATCTTACGCCGACGGAAATTTCATCCAAGTCGTCCAAAACGCTTTTATCGACCCAAACGTGACGATACATCGCGCGGACGGCCCAACTGTCGGTGATGTTGTACTGCAGACCGGCGCCCAGACGATAACCCCAACCGCTGTCGCTGTCTTTGTCATACTTTGCATCATACCAACCGGCGCCTAAAGAACCGATAAGTTCATATTCGCCATAGCATCCGAGCGGCAGATAACCCTGAACGTCCATGCCGTAAGCCTGGATTTGCGAACGATAATCAGCCTTATGTTCTTTTTTGGAAAGCTGGTAAAAAGCCTCAACACCGGCATAAGGCGAAACTTTTGTACCCAAAACAACCGAACCGGAATGGGCATGATCGGCCATAACGCCATCCATTGAAGAATCATGTTCCACAAAAGAGTAATTATAATCAACCCCGGCATAAGGCGTAAATTCCATTGCGTTGGCGTTATAAGCAAATAAGCTTGCGACACCGGCTAATAACAATGTTTTCTTCATAACAAACATCCTTTATAAAGTTAGTAAGTCTTTCATATTGTCCGACCGAAACAATATGCTATATACATTAATATATTTTTATAATAAAGCAATCTTTAATTTTGCAAATCCGGTATCTATATTATAATAATTATATCGCAAAAACATTTTTATAAGGAGCCAAAGATGAAACACACACAATTAAACACCGGCGCCTCAATGCCGCTTATCGGTCTCGGAACATGGAAATCTGCACCCGGAGAAGTGTATCAGGCCGTCCGTTGGGCGTTAAAGCTCGGATACACGCATTTTGACTGCGCCGCCGCATACGGCAATCAATCAGAAATCGGTCAGGCCCTGCATGACGCTTTCAAAGAAGACAACCTGCGGCGCGAAGACATTTTCATCACCTCAAAACTCTGGAACGATTCACACGCACCGCAAGATGTCCGTCCGGCTTTGGAAAAAACTCTGGCTGAATTGCAGCTCGACTATCTGGATTTATGGCTGATGCATTGGCCGATTGCCCAAAAAAAAGGCACCGGCGTTCCTTTCAGTGATGACGAAATGATATCGTTAAACGAAATCCCTCTGGAAACGACTTGGGCGGAGATGGAAAAGGCCTATACTGACGGGTTGGTCAAAGCCATCGGGACATCCAACTTCGGCGCAAAGAACTTGCAATTACTGCTTGATAAAGGTGAAATCGCTCCGGCCGTCAATCAGGTTGAATGCCACCCCTACTTGCAGCAAGATGCCTTGTTGGATTTCTGCCAAAAAAATCAGATTGTGCTGACGGCATACGCTCCGCTCGGCTCCGGCGACAGAGCGGCGCGCCTGAAACATGAAAACGAACCCAAGCCGCTGGAAGATTCCGTGATTAAAGACATTGCCCGACGCTTAAACGCCACTCCGGCGCAAATTATTTTGGCCTGGCAGATTGCGCGCGGCGTCGTGGTCATCCCGAAATCCGTTCATCAAGAACGTTTGCGGGAAAATTTAGCGGCCGCAAACATCAATCTGGATGCCGAAGACATACGCCGGATTGCCGCGTTGAACAAAAACTATCGTTTCATCGACGGCAACAATTTCAAATACGGCGGATACACGCCGGAAAATATTTTTGCCTGATTAAAGACTTATTAAATTATTGCCGATAAGATGCCCTTATCGGCAATAATTTTTTTAGAGGCTCAACATGAAAGCTTTGATTTATCTTATCGGTCTGATTGCAATCGTTGTTTTAATTGTATGGTTCGGATATGGTGTTACGCCGGAAAATCAGTGGAACTGGATTAAAGGCTACACAACCGACACCAGCACCGAAATCAGCAAACAAATCACTGATACCGAAAGCAGCGCCGGCAAACTGAAAAATCGCCTGAGCGAACGTTTTAACGAAGCCGCCGACGTGTATGAAGGTAAAGAAAAAGAAGACCCTTTCAAATACAATCCGCAAATGTGATTTGAAAATTTTCTGCCAAAGCCCTGAAAAAAATTCAGGGTTTTGTTTTTTTTATATTAATCCGGTATGGCGGAATTGCTCACGCTTATATCACGTATCAAATTAAAAATTTGTTTGGCAATTTTGCGATTACGAATTTTAAAATAATTACTCATCAACGCCATCGCTTCCGAACTTTTCAGAGGGTCATCGGCATACTCTTGTTTGATTTCTTCTCCGTCGGGATTAGCCAAACGCATCGGACTGCTTTTTGCGATATTCCTATCCATTCCTTCCCGAAAATAATCAAGCGTAATTCCCAAAATATCGGCGATATCGCACATCCGGCTAAAACCGATGCGGTTGCCGCCTTTTTCGTATTTTTGCACTTGCTGAAAAGTTATCCCTAATTTGCGCGCCAATGTTTGCTGGCTCATGTTAAGCATCGTCCGCCGCAGGCGCATTCTTTGTCCGGCATATACATCCACCGGATTAGGCACGTTTGCGCTCGGACGCCCGCGTACATTTACCCTCTTTGCTTCGGTCATCTCTCCTCCTTTTCCAAACAAAAAAAATGCCCAACTTTAATATAAAAGCGGGCGGACATCAACGACCGTATACTACGAAACGGTTCGGCTTATTTGGAAACCTTATTCACCGATATCCGTCCGGATACCGGCAAGCACTGGAACCACTTGCCAAAAGTCGTAGTATTTTTAAGGACGTTGAACCCTACAAACGGAATTCCCGTTTGCATTAATCATTATATTGGCAAAAATAAAAAAGTAAAGAAAAATCACAAAATTAAAAAAATAAAACTTTCAGTTGCAAAAAATACTTATACCGCCGCATGACACGGCGGTATAAAACAAGCAATGTAAAACAGTCTAGATTATTTTTTGGTCAACTGTTCAACATCAAGTTTGGCGTGTTTGCCGTCTCTGTCCAACTCACCGCTTATCACCACCGTATCTTGCGGCGTTACCGTCTGTCCGTTCCAAATGTCTTTATCAATTTCCACCGTCATACTGCCGGTTGCGTCTTGAAACGTATATTTATCTTTTTTTATCCTTTTTTCGATTTTTCCCTGCAGTGTTACCATGGAATCATCAGCCATATCCATGGCTGCTTTGACCGTTGAAATTTGCGGCTCACCTTCCATAAACCCGCCGCCTCTTTTTTGGTAGCACTCATTGCAATCGCATTTGGCCATGGCCACACCCGTGCCGCATACCATCAATGCCGCGGCCAGAATTGTCATTGTTTTGTTCATCGTTTACTCCTTAATCTGTTAATTGACTTTGCATATATAATCTCACATTCATCACAAACCACACTCGACTTTAGGATATATTCTTCTCATCTGGAAAATTGCCGTAAACAAACCTATATATTTAATCACAACGATTACAAAAGGAGAAAAAACATGGTAAACATCAAAATAAAAACCGAAAAACACTCATGCTGCGTCGGCATATGGCATTTGTTGGCCGGTGTATTGATGCTGCTCATCGGCGCTTATGTCTGGCTCAATCCGGTTGCCAGCCTGATTGCGCTGAGTTTGTATTTGGGCATCGGGCTTATGATTGTCGGCGCCGGCTATATCGGTTTTTCCCTGAACCTCGATTCCGGCTGGTTTATGTTTGTCGGCCTCATTGACATCATCATCGGCATTGTTTTGGTCACAAACATCGGTGTTACGGCGGCAAGTTTGCCGATAATTTTTGCTTTGTGGTGTTTGGCCGTCGGTGCTGCCCAACTGGTCAGCGCTTATCAGCTGCATAAAGTTGAACTGCCTTGGGGATGGAGCTTAACCCTCGGATTGTTGGGCATTGTCTTCGGTTTTCTGATTTTGCGATATCCCGGCATCGGCGCGGTTACCATCGGCACGCTGCTCGGACTTTACATCATCTTGTACGGAGCTTTGGAAATAACCGAATACATATACTTCCGCCGATGGCTGAATGCCGAATAGATGAATAGATAAAAGGCCTGCTTTGCGGGCCTTGATTTTTGCCTTGAAATAAAACAGATTTATTTTATACTTTTCAACACTTGAAAAAAATAACGGAGAAAAGCATGATGTTAAATTCCCGGCAAGAAGTGTTGCAAGCTCTGCGCATTGCCGCCAAAGGACAAGAACGACTGAACATTCTCAACCTTAAACATAATCGTGATTTTATCAAAAACAGCGGCGCCAACGTTACGCTTGTTTCCGGAAAAATCAGCTCCGGCAAAACGACCAAACAACAGATGCAAAATCTCAATCTTGGTTTAATCGCGCGCTTAAATGCCAAAACCGGCATGCCCGACGGCATCGGCGCGATGGGAGGTTTGGCCGAAAGAACATCTTCCGAAGAATTTTCCCGTTTACATCAAGATGAGCGCCGCCGGCTTGTCGGTTTGCGCGACGACATTGTTTTGCAAAACGATTCGCCGGTTTTAATCAATGACATAAACCTTATCCGTATCAACAACGTCTTGCGCGAAACCCGCGAAGAACTTGAAAACTTAGGCATAACCGATGTCAAACTTCCGGCAGAAAAAATCAAACTAATCAACATGCCGGACATCCGCGATGACAATTACGTCATCAATATTTGGGACGGGAAAGGCGATGTTTGGGCCGTTACGCCTTATTGTCATGTTCTGCAATGCTCTGCCGAAACTTTGCAGATTCTGGCGCAGCGGTCGCAAGACATCAAACGGCATCAGGAACACTCCGAAGCCACCGAATTCAGAGTTGTCCCGCTATGGACCGCGCTCAAAAGTTACGGCAATCACAGCGGCAAAAACCGTTTGGAGGACGGTCGCAACGCCCAAACCGATTATCGCTATCCGCACGAATGGCTGGCCGCGTGGTATATCGCTTCGGCGGCGCTCAATCATGATGATAACGCCGTACTGAGCCTGATGAACGAACTTCAGCAAGAAACCGCTTGGAAAATAAGCCTTGACAATGCGGCGCAAAAAATGGGCAAAGACTTAAATTTCATTGCCGATGTTTTGCAACTCAAACCCGAAACCGTACAAAAAATGGAACAAACTTCCCTGCAAATTTTAAGCGGCATGAACATGACGCGCTAAAACATACCTGTTGTATGAACAAGCACCGTTTAAAATCTTCTTTTATTCACTATATAAAAGCGGAAAGGAAAATATCATGAAAATAGTTCGCACCTCGCCGCTTAAAAAATTTTTCAACAAACTTTGGGGATTTTTAATCAGCAATGTCGGAGCGTTTTTTATCGGCTTTTCCGCATTGCTGATTGGTATATACCAGTTCTACATCAACCGCCCGATTATAGAATACGACACGCAGTCGCACAGCTTTATTTCCTCACAAAACGACAACAAATTCAAAGTCGTGGTGGAAGACAAAGAATATGACAATTTATATCAAACCGTCGTTATCATGCAAAACAACGGTCAACAACCTTTGTCGGGAAGCGATGTTTCGCATCTGGGGCACGACCCGATTCGCATTATTGTCCCGCCCGAAGCGGAAATGGTGCATTATACGCTTGACAAGCCTCTCACCTCAACCGCGGTGGACGTATCATTGAAGGAATATAAAGACAGCATTGTCATCACCTTTGATTTTCTAAATCCCGGCGATCAAATAGCCGTTACGATTTTGCACAAAAAATCCGACGGCGTGTTTCGCATCGTCGGCAGCGCTTTGGGCGTTACCGGCATCAGTCACGTTATGACCGAACGCCAAATATTATGGATTGTGGTAGCCGTCTTTGTCGGTATCTATATTTTAACGCTGATCTTAAGTTATCTTGACCGCAAGGGTTATATTTAAGCATCACGCGGCCATCATGTCTTCAATAATAAACTGCACGTATGTTTTGCCTTGCCAAATATCTTTACGCAGTTGACCGGCCACGTCAAACCGCTCGCCGTTGGCTTGCAGCATGGCTGCGCCGATGGCGTTGTCCGCCGCCCGAAAAGCGATTGCCTTCAAACCGCCGCCGTTATCACCGCCCAAAAAACAACGGACATGTCCGCTGCCGATAATCGACGGCCGAACGATTTTCACGTTTTCAATCACGATTCGCGGTTCCGGATTTCCGGCGCCGAACGGTTCAAGGCTTTGCAGCTTTTCCGCCAAATCCAAATTGGCGCCGGAAAGACTGACCACACCGTCAAATTCCACCACGGGCGTTACGGTTTCGCCACCCAATTTGCCACGAATATATTCACCGGCAAAACGTCTGAAATCTTCCATTTTTTCTTCGTTAAGGGAAAAACCCGCTGCCATGATATGTCCGCCGCCTTTGGTCAGGATTCCTTTTTCTTTCGCCGACATAATCAAAGCGCCCAAATCAATCCCCGGAATAGAACGAGCCGAACCTTTGACTTCGTCATGTTCGACAGACATCACGAAAGCCGGCAAATTATAGCGTTCTTTGAGCTTTCCGGCGACAATGCCGACAACCCCCTGATGCCAGTCCGCTCCGGAAACAAAAGCCATCGGATATTCCTGCGGCGTGCTTTCCAGTTGTTCAATGGCCTGTAAAAGAACATATGCTTCAATGTCTTTACGTTCAATGTTAAATTTGTTCAGCTCCTCGGCTAAAGCTTTGGCGGTTTCCGCATCATGCGTGCACAACAGGCGGTTTCCCGCCGATGCGTCGCCTACTCTGCCGCCGGCATTGATTCGGGGACCCAAGACATATCCAAGATGAAAAGCCGTCGGCGCCTCATTCAAACCGGCGATATCCGACAACGCTTTTATACCTTCGTTTTGCCGTAAAGACATAATTTTCAAACCTTGTTTGACATAAGCCCGGTTAAGCCCCGAGAGCGGCACCACGTCGCACACCGTTCCCAAAGCGACCAAATCCAAAAGTTGCAACAAATCCGGCGCCGCATGTTTTTCATAATAACCGGAATTACGCAATTCACGGTTAACCGCCACAATCAAAAGAAACACCACGCCGACGGCCGCCAGATATTTCAAATAGGGATAATCATTATCCTCATCAAGCCGCTTGGGATTGACCACCGCCACAACTTTCGGCAAACGCGCCTCGGCTTCGTGATGATCAACCACCAAAACATCAAACCCGTCCGCCGCCGCGTTGTCCAACACTTCAAAAGCCGTTGTTCCGCAATCGGTCGTTACCGCCAGACGGATATTTTGCGCTGCAAATTCTTCAAAAGCCTGCAAACTCGGACCGTATCCTTCTTCCCGATCGGGAATGTGCACCCGTACCGTCAAACCGAAAAATTCCAAAAAACGACGCAAAACCGAACTTGATGTGGCCCCGTCAACATCATAATCGCCGATGATGCCGATTTTTTCGCCGGCCCAAACCGCTGCGGCCAAACGTTTGGCGGCCTTGTCCATATCTTTTAAGCAAGACGGATTCGGCATCAGGTTTTGCAACTTCGGATTAAGAAAACTTTCAACACCTTCAGCGGTAATGCCTCGCGACGCCAAAATCCGACAAATCAAATACGGAAGTCCCGAACGCTGACACAACATTTCCGTTTGTCGTTCGTCCGCAGAAGTCTTGACCCAAAGATTACCCCCTAATGATTTCTTTTTATCATTCATCTTTCAAATCCGGTTATTACAACGGCATACATTCACGCCGACATGTTTTTCAACTTATAACATATCATAAAATAAAACAAGGATAAAAACTATTTACACGCATTTGCATTTTTAAGTTGCAAATTAAACAAAAACATAATAAATTTAATACATCTTTATGTATCAGGGAGAATGACCATGATGTCTAAATTCATTAAATTGTTTGCCGTTGTTTTGCTTTTAGCGTCTTGCGGCAAGAAAGACGACAAGCTTTCCGAGCTGGTGTTCGTAACTTCGGAAGGACCGGTAACTTATCAGGTTGAAACTGCCGCAACCAAGGATGAAATGTCCAGAGGCTTGATGGAGCGTAAAACTTTGGCTGAAAATTCCGGTATGATATTTGTTCTGCAAGGTCAAACGGAAATTGCCATGTGGATGAAAGACACCTACATTCCGCTTGATATGGTTTTTGTTAACAACGACGGCAAAATCGTATGGTTGTATGAAAACGCCGAACCGATGTCCACCAAGCTCATCCGTCCGCAAACTAACGAACCGTTATCTGCGGTTATTGAAATCAACGGCGGCGATATTGCGAAAAACGGACTCAAAATCGGCGACACCGTTCAGCATGATGCTTTGAAAAAATAATTTTCACTGCCGGACAAGTTTTCAACCCCGCTCAAGCGGGGTTTATTGTATCCCGAGAACCGACGACCAGATTGTCGGGTCTGTTTTTATATTTTATTCGCTCATCAACAAGGCGCTCTTTTCTTTCCGTTACGCCGGCACCATCTTTCTCCTGTTACGCCGCAAAGATAAGCGACCAAATTAAATATTTAAAAATCAAACAATGAAATCAACTTTTTGGCGTTTGTTTGTGCATAATTTAATCTAAAAAAATATCCCGTTTTTTAAGAGGGATATTTTTTAGATTTAGAATCTGAAATAGATGAAAGGGTTGTAGGTGGAGGCGGCGATTGCCGAAACCGAAAGAACAAACATTATCATCAGCCAGATATTCACCAACGCGCGGCGCAGCTTGTGTTTGAAACGGATGTTGAGCATTCCCCGAAACACCGGCATCGCGCAAATAACCGCCGCCGCAAACGCCAGCAATTCCATGTTGTCGATATAATATCCGAGTTTGTATGTGACGTTGTGTTCGCTTACCAGTCCGAACATATTTTTGAGATAATCCAAAGCATAACTCATGTCTTTGGCTCTGAACATCACCCAGCCGATGACAAACACCAATATTGCATATATGTGGTGCGCCGCCGCAAGCTTAAATCCGCCTTCTTTCTTGTGCCAACCCGTCAACTTTTCGATGATGATAAACAAGCCGTGCCACATGCCCCAAAAGACAAAATTCCAACTTGCGCCGTGCCAGATGCCGGTTGCCAAAAACACCACAAACAAGTTAAAAATGTTGCGGCGCTTGCTCACCCGATTACCGCCGAGAGGTATATACAAATATTCCTTAAACCAGGTCGACAAAGATATGTGCCATCGGCGCCAAAACTCCGTAATCGATTTTGCAATGTACGGATAATTAAAGTTCTCCAAAAACTTAAACCCGAAGATGGCGCCCAGACCAATCGCCATGTCCGAATAGCCGCTGAAATCATAATATAACTGGAACGTATAGGCAAACGCCCCAATCCACGCCGTTAAGGCATCAAAGTTTTCTACCGGCTGATTGAATATCTTGTCGGCCACCGCGCCCAAGGTGTTGGCAATCAGCATCTTCTTGGCCAGCCCGATGATAAAGCGCTTGACCCCGTAAGCCACCTTGTCAAACGTTACATCGCGCTTGTCGATTTGTTCTTCCACATCATGATATTTGACAATCGGCCCGGCCACCAACTGCGGAAACAACGTGATGTAAAGCGCCAGTTTATACACGTCCTTTTGCGCCTTAACCTCGCCGCGATACACATCAACCACATAGCTCAAGGCCTGGAAGGTGTAAAACGAAATGCCTATCGGCATAATCACGTCGATAAAGTCAAGCTCGGCATGAAACAACGCGTTGATATTGTCGGTAACAAAATTAAAATATTTGAAATAAAACAAAAAGCTCAAATCCAACAAAATTGTCGTCGCCAGCAGCGCCTTTTTATGGTGATTGCTGCGGCTGATGTAATAGGCGCCGGCGTAGTTGATGATAATCGTCAACAGCATAATCGCCAGATACTTCGGTTCGCCCCAGGCATAAAACAGCAGACTTGCCAACAGCAAAACATAATTCTTTACTTCCGGCCGCGACAGCAAATACACCGCGCTCACCACCGGCAAAAAGATAAATATAAACGTCATTGATGAAAATAACATACGGGTTAGTCCTTTGGAAATTTCATATTTGCAAATTTTGCGGTTGCTCTTTCAACGGTTTCAATAATAATGACATCGGCTTCTTTTATCAAAGGAAGCTTACTTTTACTCATATGTTCGTGCCAAACAAAAACGGATTTATTAAAAGATTGCGACAAATAAGGAATGAGACCGTCGGCAAAAGAATCTCTTTGCATAAATAACTTTAGTTTGGCTTTGGGACTATTGCAAACAATGTCCGGTCTTCTGTTACCATCAGCGTCATGACATTTTGACTGTTTGTTGATTATAGGTGATTTATATTCTGTAAAATCTTTTTTTTGCATAACCGGGGCAAACATCCGTGTCAAATCACCTGTTTCATGTTTAACAACAGAAAATCCTTGAATTTCGGCTTCGGGAACGTCTGAAAAATCCTGCCTTATCGTGTGCATAATTTCCTGATATCCGTAATATGCGCCTAGAAGATTCCAATGTGTATCATTTTTATAATAAAGCAAATCACCTTTTTTATGAGCATGTAAGACATCGTATAAATAAATTGCTTTTACTTTGGAATGCCGGGCTAAATAATTTAACAACTGCCTTGTTTTGCTTTCAGAGTCAGGGCGTTTTTTAGGCAAATCGTAATAATATTCGCCATAAATTTTGTTTTTATCCGGAGCGATAACAAAATAAAATTTTTTGTTGTTTGCCTCACACCATGCCTGAATTTCGTTTAAATAAGCTGTTATCTTCTTTAACTGTATATCAGAAAACAATATCGCATTCTGATAATTTTCAATACTGTGCTCAAGTTTATAAAAAAGCCAGTTTTCTTTGCCATTGAAGGCTTTTTCATTTTCCATTTTATTATTAATTTTATAATCCATAAAATTATAAATTTTAATAAAATCATCTCTCCCTAAAAAACGGTCGTTAAACCAGGCTTCAAATTGTTTGCTGAAGTCGCTGGCGGTTTTGATGCTTTGCCTGGTCGGAAATTTTGCCAACATCCGGTTTTCCTGCTCCGATTTTTCATCATCGGATATCCGGCTCATCGGCACAAACAACAACGCAAAAAAGCATGCCAAAAACACAATGTCTATCCGTGAACGCAGCTCCAAAACCTTGAATTTTGCCAGATAATTAACCGATTTGGTTGAAACAAACAAAGCAAAAAACAAACTTATCACAAACAGACAAAAATCTATCTCCCGTCCGGCTTTTAGTTCAAATTTATCTTTATATACAATGTACGGGTCGTTTCTGCTTGAAACAAGAGTTATCTTTCCGCCTTCTATCTTCTTGTCATCAATGTGATTTTGATAAATAAACTTGTTGCCGTCGTCAATATTAAGGGTGCTGCGGCCTTCAAGCCGAATATCGGCAAGAACGACCTTCCCCGGATTTTGCCCCGGATCTATCCTGAATTTGAAAATCTTTCTTGCCGGCAGTGTTATCTTAACATCGTGCTTGCCGGCTTTGACTGTTTTTTTGACAGATTCTGCTTCCGAAAAACTTTTATCCGGTTTGCTTGCATAAAATATTTGATAATTGATGTCTTTAGCCGCTTCCGTATGAAACTTGACCTGAATGTTTTTAACTGACCAAAAATCCGCAACAATTGCCATCAGCCCGGCTGTTATCGCCCCAATCAGCAACCAACGCCGCCATGGCTTGCGCATAATCCCTTTTATCTTCCCGTTCATTCGTTTATCTTTATCGTTCGTTTAATATAAACAAAAAACATCGTAAAAACAAAAAGTTATAAACAGGTCTAAATATAAAATTTTGCAATAAAAATAATTTTGGCTATGATGCAGGCAGAAAGTTTTAATTAAACGAACGTTTAATGTAAACGTTTTTAAAAAATCTCAATTCATTTATATCATTATTTAAAAAAACTCTTGCCAAAATCGTAATTTTATGTCATATTCTAAAAGTTAGACAAAATAATCGGAGATAAAAAATGCAAGAAGAATACGAGGTTAAAAAAATTGTTAACCTTCCCAACGAAGAAATTGATCGTATTCAGGAGTCAATCAATGCGGAAAATCTTGAGGTTGTGGAAAAAGCCTTCAATGACAGACGTATAACCGCGGAAGACCGCGATTATTTGATTGATTTTTATTCGGACGGAATGGGGGTTTACCGTGAAGTATACCGCGCCTTGTATGAAAGTTTCAAAAGACCGGACAGAACTTGCGCTTTTGATCCGCAAACCGGAAAAATCGATCGTGACGCCAACGGCAAGCCGATAAATTACGGCTTAAAGGCCGTTACGCCGTTCACCAGTACCCGGTTGGAATATGTCGACAAATTTAACAATCCGATTTATGTGATATTTCCGCGCATGAAAAAGGCCGAACGTGCCGTGGAAAAGCTGGAAAGCAAATATGGACAAGCCTATATTGCCGCCATTAAAAAAGCATCTTATCTCCTTTTCGAAATGGAAGATCGCGAAGCTTTCAGCGAAAAAATACAATCCATCCCGCGAGGCACCAAAAAACTCAATGACATTTTGCGCCTGACCATCACCAGTAAATATTTGTCGGGCGTGGAACGCATCAGAAGAGTTTTGACCGAAAACCGTGGCGAAATAAAATCAAAATTCCACATAAACGATGCGGAAACCCGCGATCGCTTTGCCCTGCCCTTGAGCCAAAATGAAAAAAGATATTACGATATCAAGATGATTATGCGCCAGGAAACAGAAGATGACAAACACTTAAACGTTGAAGTTCAGTTAAAAATTCAGGCTTTATATGAAGGCGACTTGCGCACGCATAAGATATATGA
Organism: uncultured Alphaproteobacteria bacterium; assembly: GCA_944391395.1. Taxonomy (GTDB): domain Bacteria; phylum Pseudomonadota; class Alphaproteobacteria; order RF32; family CAG-239; genus CAAFZY01. Next base: position 99,097 of record CALXTI010000002.1, on the reverse strand, counting down.
GGAAGTCAGGGCGATTGAGGCCAAACTTGCCAAAGACAGAAAACAAATGGAACCGGTAGAAGTTCGTCAGCAGGAAGCCAAAATCAAAATTCTGAACAATCGCTGCCGCAAAATCAATGAAAACGCCATCCACAAATACAACATGATGGTGTTGGACAAGGCTCGACGCATTGAAGATGACGGTTACCGCCCGTTAAGAGTTGAACCGGACAATGCTGACGGAACTTATGATCAATGCCGCCAACATATCAATAAAGAATATCTGGTCGAATCATATGATGATTTTGACCCCAAAACAGCCTTTTCCGCAGATGATGAAATCAACAAGCTTTGTTTTTTGCGCCTGATTGGCAAAGTGGATACCGAATTTGACGAGACAGATGAAAATGCACACAAAATCATCACCTATAAATTTTCTCGTCTGACACCGGCTGAAAAAGAACGTTTTAACGGTATTAACGAAATTGCCAATCGTTACGCACCCATCATTCAGCGTAAAATTTTAGCAAAAAAGAAACTTGAACCGATGATGTCATATCCGATTGTATCTCATAAAGAACGAGATTAAAAAAACAATGCAAAAAAACTCCCCACGCTTTCTCAAACGTGGGGAGTTTCTTTTAAGCTGCCTTATTCTGCAACTTTAAGTTCGGCCATATGTTCTAACAACTGACGTTTTTCTTTAACGTTTTCTTGTGCTTTGTTCAAAAGCATTTCATAACGTTCCGGATTGGCTTTATTGACAATCTGGAAACGCGTTTCGTTAGCCATATAGTCAGCCAGCGGTTTGGTTGGCGCTTTAGAATCCAACATCAACGGCGCTTTGCCTTCTTTGATGTTTTCCGGATTGTAGCGATACAACGGCCAAGAACCGCTTTCAACGGCGTTCTTCTGATGCTCAATGCCTTCGGCCAGATTAAAGCCCTGGGCAATGCAGTGTGAGTAAGCAATCACAATAGACGGACCGTCATAAGCTTCCGCCTCGTTTAAGGCTTTAATCAACTGCATATCATTGGCACCGAAAGAAACCTGCGCCACATAAACATTGCCGTAAGACATGGCAATCATGCCCAAATCTTTCTTCGGCAAAGCCTTGCCCGCGGTCGCAAATTTGGCTGAAGCGCCCATCGGCGTGGCTTTTGATTGCTGACCGCCGGTGTTGGAATACACACCGGTATCCATCACCAGAATGTTGATATTTTTGCCGGAGGCAATGGCGTGATCCAAGCCGCCGAAACCAATATCATAAGCCCAGCCGTCGCCGCCCAAAATCCAGACCGATTTCTTAATCAGGTAATCAGCCAAAACGTCCAAATGCTTGGCGTCTTCGCCGTCCATACCGGAAAGTTTGGCGCGCAAGGCTTTGACATTGTCGCGTTGAGCATCAATTTCGGCATCGGTTGTTTGCGGGTTGTTCAAAATTTTATCGGTCAATTCCGCACCGACTTTGTCTTTCAGACCTTCCAACAAAGATTTGGCAACGCTGGTTTCCTGATCAATAGAGAAACGCATGCCCAAACCAAACTCGGCATTGTCTTCAAACAACGAGTTTGCCCATGCCGGTCCATGGCCTTTTTCATCTTTGGTATACGGTGTGGTCGGCAGGTTGCCCGAATAAATGGAAGAGCAGCCCGTTGCGTTGGCGATAACCATGCGGTCGCCGAACAACTGAGTCAAAAGTTTGACATAAGGCGTCTCGCCGCATCCGGCGCAAGCACCGGAATATTCAAACAACGGTTGAATAAGCTGGGTTGACTTCGGCAGATTCTTAACAACTTCCGTTCTCTTGACATATGGCAGTTTTTCAAAGAATTTCCAGTTAGCTTTCTGCGCTTCCAGATGATTTTCAATATGATCCATATTGATGGCACGTTTTGAAGCGTCTGCTTTATTGCGTGCCGGACAAGCCGAAACGCACAATCCGCAACCGGTACAATCTTCCGGAGAAATCTGCAAAATAAACTTCTTGCCGGCAAATTCCTTGCCTTTGTAATCGGCGGATTTAAAGCTTGCCGGAGCACCCTGCAACTCAGCTTCGGTTGCCACTTTCATACGAATAACGCCATGCGGGCAGACCAAAGAGCATTTACCGCACTGAATACATGTATCCGGATCCCAAACCGGGACTTCGGTGGCAATGCAGCGTTTTTCATATTGCGTGGTTCCTGTCGGCCATGTGCCGTCCACCACTTCGGCAAAAGCCGAAACCGGAAGTTGGTTGCCGCGGTCGGCAATCATTTCGCCGGTCAGTTTCTTGACAAATTCCGGAGCATCGGCTGGAACCGGCGCCTGACGGTGGAAGTTTGAGGTTACGCTTGACGGATATTCCACTTTGTGCAGATGTTCCAAAGAAGCGTCCACTGCCGCAAAGTTTTTCTGCACGATGGCATCACCCTTCTTGCTGTAAGTTTTCTTAATCGCCGCCTTGATTTGGGATATTGCCTCGTCTTTGGGCAGGATGTTGGAAATTGCAAAGAAACATGTCTGCATCACGGTGTTGATGCGTTGACCCATGCCGGTGGCACGCGCCACTTCAACCGCATTGATTGTATAAAATTGCAGTTTCTTGGCAATAATTTCTTCCTGAACTTCAATCGGCAGATGATTCCAAACTTCGCCGGCCTCATAAGGTGCGTTCAACAAGAAAGTCGCACCCGGCTTGGCAATGCTCAAAATATCTACTTTGTTCATAAACGGAAACTGGTGGCAAGCCACAAAATCAGCCTTGCTGATAAGATAAGCCGACTTAATCGGATTGTCCGAAAAACGCAGGTGCGATGTGGTCATGGAACCGGATTTGCGTGAGTCGTACACAAAATAGCCTTGACCATATTTACCGGCATCTTCGGCAATAATCTTAATCGAGTTTTTGTTAGCCCCGACCGTGCCGTCTGCGCCCAAGCCGTAGAACACGGCGCGCACCACGTCTTTGGGTTCGGTATCTATTGAATCGTCATAAGACAAAGAGGTTTTGCTGACGTCATCGGTAATACCGACCGAAAATCCGTTAATCGGGTTGGAGGACAAACCGTTGTCAAACACCGCCTTGACCATGCCCGGCGTAAATTCTTTTGAAGACAAGCCATAGCGGCCGCCGACGATTTTCGGCATAGAGGCGATTTTACCATTGGCATAAGCCTGAGTCAATGTCGCCACCACATCCAGATAAAGCGGTTCGCCGGTTGAACCGGATTCTTTGGTACGATCCAAAACCGAAACCACCTTAACCGATTTAGGCAGAACTTTTAAGAAAGATTCCTCGGGGAACGGACGATACAGATGTACTTTCAGCACGCCGAATTTGCCGCCGTTGGCGTTCAAATAAGCGATAGTTTCTTCAACCGTTTCACCGCCGGAACCCATGATGACGATAACTTCTTCGGCATCAGCCGCGCCGACATAGTCCACCACATGGTACTGACGACCGGAAATCTTGGCAAACTTGTCCATTTCCTCTTGCACAATGCCTTCAACTTTTTTGTAATACGGGTTAGCCGCTTCACGACCCTGGAAAAAGACATCGGGGTTTTGCGCCGTACCGCGAATGACCGGTTTTTCCGGACGCAGAGCATGCTTTGCGTTGAAAGAATAATCAACGCCTTCCAGCATTGCCCGCAAATCATCATCGGAGAGCAGTTTGATTTTTTTGATTTCATGCGACGTTCTGAAACCGTCAAAGAAATGCATGAACGGCACCCGTGAACGCAACGTTGAGGTTTGGGCAATCGCGGCCATGTCGTGCGCTTCCTGAACCGAGTTGGAGCAAAGCATGGCAAAACCGGTCTGGCGGCAGCCCATCACATCGGAATGATCGCCGAAAATCGACAAAGCGTGATAAGCCAGCGAACGCGCGGCGACATGCATCACAAACGGAGACAATTCACCGGCGATTTTATACATATTCGGAATCATCAAGAGCAAGCCTTGCGAAGCCGTAAAGGTGGTGGTCAAAGCGCCGGCCTGAATAGAACCGTGGCATGCGCCTGCCGCGCCGGCTTCGGACTGCATTTCCTGAACTTCCGGCACAACGCCCCACAGGTTTTTCTGCTTGGCGGCCGACCACGCGTCAGCCCATTCACCCATCGGTGAAGACGGGGTAATCGGATAAATGACGCAGACTTCGTTCATGCGGTGGGCAACCGAAGCGGCCGCTTCGTTGCCGTCCATCATTTTCATTTTTACATCTGACATTTAAGCATCCTTAAAAGTTTTAAGTTACACAAATAAAAAAAGCCATCGTTCAAGACGGTTTAACGCCTGATCTTCCGGCCTTTTGAAGTTAGAAATAAATTCTGCCTGTTTGATAGCATATTATGCAAAAATTGCAAGTTTTTTTTAAGATTTTTCAACGAATTTTCACCATCGCTCGCCAAAGGTCTGAAAATATTTTTTATTGACAAAAACAACCAAAAAATTATAATCGGAACCAACAACAAATAATTTTTACATTATGAATTTAAAAGAATACGCAAGAATAAGGAAGAGCAATCCTTATCTGACATTAGAAGAATTAGGGCAGATTCGTCGGGATATCCGCGAATTGATTAAGGAAATCAACCAAATTCAAGTTAAAGCCTTCTCGCCTGAAGCAATAAAGGCTCTGCTTTCGGCCACACAGGAAAGAACGGAAGGTTTTGCCGCGTTTTTGCTTGATTATCGGGGCATGTATGATGAAACTTTTGTCGAAATCGCCAAAGAGCTCTCATCTTTTGCCGCAACAATTCTGGGATTGAACGTTCCGTTTGCCGATGCCGAATACCGCCTCTTAGAAATCACCCAAAGGTATGATTTGGCGATTTACTGTCCGCAAAAGGAAAACGTTGCCAAATTTATCCTGTGCAATCTGGAAAAGTTCAAACAAGACGACTTCAAAGAAATTTGTCGCCGAATTGAAAACATGACTGTTTACGAACTTTGCGATAAAGAAGTCATCCGGATTTTATATAAAATCTGTCGGGCAAAAACCCGCCGCCGGAGTATGCTTTTCGGATTTTTCCAAGAACGTTGAAAGTGTCAAAAAATCCCCGAAATTTTCGGGGATTTTTTTCTGTCCGGAAAACCGCCGTCCGAGCCGGCAAACCTCTTTTTAACAGTTTTCTTTAATTGAATTTCAATTTGTTCCAACCTTTCTTTTCTTCGGTTGCAGGCTTCGGCGTCGGTTTTGATTCGGTCTGCCAGTTGCGTACCGGCCCCTGCTGCGATTTTTCTTTTACCAACGCGCGCTGTTCATCATTTTGCGGCACGCCGATAGGCAGCACCTGCCCTAACAAAGCCGGCGAAACAAACGCCATTTTTTTCTTTTCATACGCTTCGATAATGGCGTTTTCCGTCGCCGATGCCGGCGAAATGTTAAAAGTTGTGATGCTTCCGGCATAAAACACCGAAAAAGCGTTACAAGGTGAAGAAAACAAGACATCGCTGTAATCCACTCCGCGCATAAAACGCAAAATCATCCGCGGTTGAATAATACATTGCGCCACGACATTGGAAACACTCTCTTCTTTTCTTAAAAATTCATCAATAAACAACTGTATTTCCGCTTTGCTTAAAATGCCGCAAAAACCTGTTACCGCCATGCCGTCCAAGAGATATCCCTTATACCCGTCTTCCGGCGTTTCCACCGTGTAGCAAAAAGCCTGTTCGGCTTCGGTGATATTGCGCAAAGCATTTTCCGGAATGGTGTCACGCATTTTTTGCGTGATTTCTTTTTTTTCTTCCGTTGTAACATTTTGTTGCCGCCGCCAAGCGTCACGGCTTTGTTTGAAAGATTCGACCCCCTCGGCCGCTTGCGCCGAAACGGCACCCGAAAACAACAAACTCAACGCTAACGCGGCATTAACCAGACAATTTTTTTTCATAATCAATCCCCTCTTGTTTTTTATTTAATATAAATAAGAGCATCAAAAACTTCAATGAAAAAATCTCAATACCGGTTTATTACCAGAAGACATAATCGCCTTTATATTCCAGAGCGATACCGACCGTCGTATCCGAACGTTCCTTGTCGGCACCGCGACTCTTGGCAGAATGGAAATCCACAAACGGGGCAAAAGCAAGTCCACCCGCGATATCGACCGCCAACCGGTTGTTGATTTCGTATTCATAGCGATAATCCGTACGTTCATAACTGTCATAAACAAAGAAATAACGATAAAAGCCGTTGGAATAAAAAGTCATGTCGTCACGCACCTGATATTCAAATTCGTAACCGACCTCCGCACCGGTCTTCATGTTAACATCATCATAGGTAAAATCCGCTTCTTCCACCGCCGCGATATATAAATCCTTAAAATGCTTGCCGTCATAAAGTTTGACACCGGCCTTGCCGCGCAAAATTTTGGTACGATATTCTTTGCCGTCCGCTCCGGTAAAAGTGGTAAATTCGGTCTGATAGCCAAGGCTTGCAAACGGACCGACCACACCTTCTTCAAGATTCCAAAGTTTGTGAATATAGTCGTTTGTCAACAAAATTTTATCAGCGTTCTCGCTGTCTGTTGTTTCGCCGTTTTCGGTGGCCTTGGTCTTGCCGTATTCCATAAACAAACTGTTCAGCCACACCAAATTCTTGTTGGCATATTCCAGCTGACCGTCAAATACGCCGGTGAAAACCTCCTGCTCATCGGAATTAAACGTCCCCGGATAATCATCATCTTCATCTTTATTGGAAACGCTGTTTTGCGTATATTCCAACGCCATGCGTTTCAATGTCGCTTTAAAAGAACTTTCCGCTTCCGCGGCCGGATTTTCATCAGCGGCCTCGGCCGAAACCTCTTGAGCCCAACCCGGGCGGCTCAAAACCAAAACACCCAACAAAAAAAGCAAACCGTAACGATTCATGGCAAATACTCTCTTATGTTATAAAACACAAGGCATAATGTCATATATTATGACAAATTCAAACAGAAATTTAAATTGCCAACAACTTTATTTACCCCAAACCGCGCGCCAGAAAATTTTGATTTTATCTGAAGTTTTGATTTCCGGTTTAGGCGACATAATCTCCCACCCGCGGTTTTGCATAATATCAAAATAACGCCGGTAAATATGCAAAATCACCCTGAATGGATGCGTCTTTTTGACATCGGTTTTATCCAGCATGGCAAAAGCCTTGTCAAAATCTTCAGCCGCCAGCCGCGCCAGTTGTTCGCGTACGGCGATTAAATTTTTATCGGTAATGACGCTTTGCGGATCCGTTGTTTTGATACCGGCTTTTTCAAGCAGCTCTGCCGGCATATACAAATGCCCGGCCAACGCGTCTTCCTTCACATCTTTAAGCATGTTGGTGATTTGCATGGCGCGCCCGAAATGTCCGGCCAGTTCGCGTTTTTTGCTTTCACTCATGCCGTTGATAATCGAAAGCATAATATACGCCGGAATTTCCGCCGTCCCGTAACAATATTTGTAAAACGTGGCAAAATCAGGTGCTTGCAAAGGCTTTGGAAAATCCAAAAAGGTGCTGTTTAAGATTTCTGAAAAATCTTCTTTTTTTATCTTAAAGCGCATACAGTTTTTATAAATTTTGCGTCCGATATCCGTGGCGGGAACCTTCTTGTCATATATATTATCAAGTTCCTGTTTCCAAATGTTGAGCAGTTCTTTTTTTTCATCTTCGGGCAAATTACCGTCCACCACATTATCAATATGCCGGCAAAAAGCATAAAGCGTGTAGATTGCCTCCCGTTGCGCTTTGGGCAGACCGCGCACGCACCAAAACAACGTTGCTTGTGATTTTCTGACCAGTTTACCGATAGAACTCATGTATAATCCTTTATTTTGCTTATATTCCGTTGCCCGAATTTAATGTAACATATACCAACATTTGTTGTTAGTCAACGAATGTTTATTCATAAAACACAATAAGTTAGACAATTTTCAAACAATCAAGCCACCCGGTCAAATCCGCCAACGCCCTGCGGCAATACGCTTCTTTGCGTTCCGCCCCTTTTAATTTTCGCAATTTTCCTTTTGGCGTGGTCAAAAGCGGCAAATCCGGAAACAACCCGAAATTGATATTCATCGGCTGATAGTGCTCAACATCGGTTGCATCCGCCAGATGCGCGAGCATGGAACCTAAAGCCGTTGTTCGGGGCGGCAAGACCGGATTTTCGCCCTGTGTCAGCATAGCGGCGAAATATCCCGCCGCCAAACCGACCGCAGCGCTTTCGACATAACCTTCACAACCGGTGATTTGTCCGGCAAACATAATATTCGGATGTTTTTTCAAACGTAAAAATTCATCCAACAGCAAAGGACTTTTGATAAACGTATTTTTATGAATACCGCCGAATCTGGCGAATTCCGCATTTTCCAAACCGGGTATCATCTTAAAAATTCGTTGTTGTTCGCCATATTTGAGCTTGGTTTGAAACCCGACCATATTCCTTAACGTGTCTTCTTTATTGTCTTGTCGGAGCTGAACCACCGCGTATGGTTTTTCACCGCCGTGTGGATTGGTCAACCCGACCGGTTTCATCGGTCCGAACATCAAAGTGTCGCGTCCGCGTTCCGCCATCACTTCAATCGGCAGACACCCGTCAAAATATTGAGCTTCTTCAAAATCGTGAAATTCAACTTTTTCGGCTTGCAAAAGCGCATCAACAAATTGATAATATTGCTCTTTGTCAAGCGGGCAGTTAATATAATCGCGACCTTCTCCCTTATCATAACGCGACTGATACCAAGCTTTTGAAAAATCGACGCTTTCGGTATACACCACCGGCGCAATGGCATCATAAAAAGACAAAGTTTTTCCATCAATCAATTTCAGGATTTCCGCCGCCAAAGCTTCGGATGTCAGCGGTCCGCTGGCAACAATCGTTATTGTTTCGCCATCCGTCGGCAATGTTGTGATTTCTTCGTTTATAATATTGATATTTTCATACCCGCGCAATTTTTCGGTAACAAAAGCGGCAAAAGCGTTGCGGTCAACCGCCAACGCGCCGCCGGCCGGAATTTTGGTCGCGGCGGCCGCCTCCATAATAAGCGAACCCGCGCGACGCATTTCCTCATGCAAAAGCCCGACCGCATTATGTTCATAATCATCCGAGCGCAAAGAATTTGAACACACCAACTCGGCAAAATCCCGATTTTTATGTGCCGGTGAAAATTTCAAAGGTTTCATCTCATAGAGATTGACTTTTATGCCGCGGATTGCCGCCTGCCATGCGGCTTCACTGCCGGCCAACCCCGCTCCGATAATATTAACCGTGTTTTTTTCCATTTTATTCATCTCTTGTGTTTGATTGGGAACATACTGCTTTTTTAACTTTCTCTCCGATAAATGTAAATAAAAATCGCCCTTTCATATTAAACTTTTTTTAAGGCTATTAAATTTATAATAAACAAGAAAAATTTTCAGGAAGGGATAATGAAAAAACTTATTCTGCTTTTGCTGCTTTTTCCGACGGTTGCATTGAGCGCCGATAACGAAGTTTTGCCGCTCAACTTGCAAAACGTGCCGCAAACAAGTCCGGAAGAAGAACAAACCGCCGCACCGTTGGTCGACGCGGAGGACTTGAATTTTGACCAAACCGTGGATGCGTTCGGCGAAGCCGTCAATTTGGATGAACAGGCGGAAGTTCCTTTTTTTGAACAATCTTTGCCAAATCAAAACGTTCAAGACAATGAACTGAAGGTTGACACCAGACATTCCCTGACCGACAATATCAGAGAAAACGCTCCTGATGAAATCCAAAACGACCAACCGGCCGAAAGCAAAACCAGCTGGGTCGGACAGTTGATTTCTTCTGCCAAAGAAAATATCCAAAGTTCAACCTCTGCCAAAAATCCTCTGGCCGACATGTTAGAGCAAAGCCAAGGACAAAATCGTCGCTCCAACGCGTCCGTATTTGATATTTCCGGCGTCATGCTCAGAATGTCATACAAACAAGCCGAAGAAGCTTTAACCAAACGCGGCTACAAAAAAACCATGCAAAAAATGGACATTCCGAATTTTATTCGCTGGCGCAATGAAGAAAAATGCCGCAACCAGGGCGTAATCGGCTATGAACGTCTTGAAAACTGCGTGATACGTTTGGCCAAAAAAGAAAATTATCAATTTATATCGCAGGCGCAATTTAACAAATTTGACACTAAAGAGACCGTGCAAATTTTCTTAACCAGCACCTTTACCAATAACAAAATCTACAAAATCACCTATCGCTCCGAAGCGGCCAACAACACCGGGAACAGCCCGAAAGCAATGTACTTGCGCAACATCAAAGTCTATGATTTTTGGAAAAAAATCAACCAAAAATACGGCGTTCCCGACAATCAACAAGATGTTATCTGGGGTTTGGGCGGCAACAAGCCGTACATGCGGGCGGCAACCGGTTTTTTGCTTTTGGAAGACAACATGCTCCACGAACTGGATTATACCAGAATGTCGCGCGAAGACCAACGTTTCATGAACACGGATTTATACACATTTTAGGAAGTTTAAGATATGTCTGATAATTTGCAGCCTTGCATGATTACCGAGCTTGTTTGCACCCGTTTAAGCCATGATCTCATCGGCAACATCGGTGCGGTGGCCAACGCCGTCGAAATCTTAGACGAAGATCCCGAGGGTGTTGCCGACATTAAACCGATTCTGCAAATAAGTTCGCACACGTTATCCGCGCGCCTTAAATTTTTCCGTTTGGCTTTCGGTCTAAACAACGCCGCCCCGAAAAACACGGCGGAAATTGAGCAAATATGCAAAGATTATCTTTCCACCGTCGGCAGCCGGCAAACACCGATAACCCTTGTTTTATCGCTCAAAACCCCGGCGCTTTACAAAATTGTAATGCTGTGCATTATGTCCATGGCCGATGTCTTTATTCGCGGCGGAACACTCAAAATTGACGAAACGGAAAACGGATTGACCATTGCCGCTCAATCTCCCTCGCCGCTTTCCGCCGGCAAAATACAAATTTTGCAAAATACGATTAACGGACAATTTCCCGAAGAAAATCCGTCGCAAACAGCCGCCTTAATATACATGATGCAACTTTTACAAAACTCTGCGGTTAAAATCACTCTGCAGGCAACGGAACTTCAGGCTGTTTTGCGGATTGCCTGAGCCATTCCGCCCAGGGTTTACCACCAATCAGCAGCTCTTTAACCAAAGGTTTGCCTTCTCCTTTGTAGCTAAAGACCATTTCCACTTTTAAATCATCTTGCATCAGAACCCTGTCTAGTTCTTGCGCGTCAAATTCCGGCAAATAATAACGATACCTTCTGCCGAAACGTTCCGTCGGGCAACGACTTTCGGCAAATTGCAAACAATCCGTCCGACTCCAGTCCGGCTGCAAATAAAGATAATGCCCGGCCAGCAAATCCCGCGGATCATAACCCGTCATCCGAACAACAACCGACCGTTCGGCATTGAGCACATATTCAATCTGCGCCAGCCAACCGAGCATAAACAAAACCGGCAATGCCAAAAAAGCGCCCAAAACATACACTTTCTTCATTTTATTTTTCCTTTTTGCAAATATTTTCCCAATTTGGAAGAAGCCAACATCAACAACAAAAGCACAACCCCGGACATTATCAATCCGATACCCGTTTGCATCAAGCTTCCCCAAAAATCGACATATATCAGGAAAATTCGCAGCGCCACCAGCACAAAAACCAAATTAAACAACCGCCAAAAATGATTTTGATAAGCATAAACACCTGCCAAAATCAAAAGCGCGAATGACAAAATAAACGACAACGGCAACAATCCGCCGATAAAAATAACAATCATCAATGACGGAATATAAAACGGGCGATGACGTTTTTTCTCCAAATAAAACGATACGGCAATCATCGCCGCGGCCGACATCACCAAAACAGCGCCGAGCATGCCCTCAACATGATAAGGCCGCAAAGAAGTCAGCAAAAAATTACGCTCAAAATCCATAAAGAAAACAGAAACGACCGTGCTTAAAACCAGCCAAAACCGTAAGGCTTTAACAAAACCGACGGCTCGTCCCCGACAAAACAAGCGCAACAACTGATATAACAAAAACCATGTGAACAACCAAATGAGGCCGATTGCATATTCCCAACTGTCGGAAAGCACCTGTAAAAACAATCGAAAATCATCGTTTTGCATTGCAAAATCAAACAAGGACATCCACAAAACCGGAAGAACAATCGCCGGCAGCAACATTTTTTTGTTAAAGAATGTTAAAGGAAGCATCAATAACGACCACAGCAAAAAGGCGGACAACGCCTCGGGTTGCAATTGGTATATCTGGGATATCAGACCGATGGAAGCCAGTACCAGCAACGCAAACAAAAACGTCATTCCGTCAAACAGTCCGCTTTTTCCTTTACGATAACATTCGAAAGTATAACCGGCGGCGGCGACCAACAAAACAAAATCAACCGCCAGCTTTACCGCGGCCGGAATTGCCGCCCAATTAGCGGCAATCACGGAAACAACTCCCAAACCGATGCAAAAAAACGCGATTGCCAAAAGCCCGTAAAACAAATACGGTTTTGTCCGGCGTTTTTCAAATGTAGCAATTGCCCGCCCCTGTTGTGCGGTTATCAAACCGGTTTTTTGCCACAATCTCAATTTTTTTTCCAAATTCATATTGCTTCTCCGTACAAACGAACAATTTGAGTGCATTTTAATATGTTTCCGCTTTAAGCACAAGCAATATTAAGAAGTTATACCTTTTTGCCAAAAGAAACGTGTTTTTAAGAACCACAACCCGGGATAAAGAAAAGATTGGTTGGAGAATCTTTAAAGTTGCAAAAAAAAAAAACGGTTTAGAATATCGGGAAAATAGATACTTTTTTGCAATTTTTTAGGAGTTCTTTTGATGAATTTGTTTGATTTTTTTAACTTTTTCTCTTCGGCACACAACGAAAAAAGACCAACAGATGCGGCTCTATGCGGAAGAAGCATGGTTGAAATGTTAGGAGTACTCGCCATCATAGGCGTATTGTCGGTCGGGGCGATGACCGGATATTCCAAAGCCATGCTGAAGTATAAATTAAACAAACAAGCCGAACAAATCACACAACTCATCAGTGGCGGATACCAGCATTTAAATGCATACGAAAATTATTCCGACGGCGACGGAAACCTGTTTAATGTATATAAAGTCTTAAACCTTATTCCTCAGGAAATGATAAAAGACAATTCAAATTATTACCTGTACGACGCCTTGGATAATCAACTGACCGTTGGTTGGGAAAATGACACAACGGGTGGCGTCTTTTTCAAATTAACTATTTGGGGACACAATCAAGTCGTAGACGCCGACAGCTGTCAGAACATCTTAAAAATAGGCAAAGAAATGCACGATATTTTAAGAAGCGTACAAATTTCTCATCAGAAAACCGATAGCGGAAGTATAGCCGGTATGGCTTTTTACGGTGATGAGATATGCTCTTCCTCCTGCTTATATAATCTTTCTTTGGAAAAAATCATGGATGCTTGCAACTCCTGCGCCGAAAAGGACGCTTGTTATCTCAGAATGCTGTGGAAAACCAATTCCGTCCGATAAAAACACGATTTACCCTATGTTATCTGCCATGCAGATAGCTTATTTAAACCGCCGCCACACCCGTCGGATAACTCCCCAAAACATGGATGGTGTCGCACACACCTTTCAGGCTTGTCAAAGCTTGTTTAAATTCATCTTGTTCCTGATGTGCTTCCACTTCGGCGTAAAATTGCGCCGCCACAAAACCGCCATCAACCAAATAGCTTTCCAGTTTGGTCAGATTAAGCCGTTCCCGGGCAAAACAGCCCAAAGCCCAAAACAAAGCGGACGGAATGTTTTTAACCCTGAAAACCATTGCCGTCTTATATTTTTTTCCTTCTTGCGGACTTTTTTTCAAAGCTTCCCTGCTCATAACCAGAAAACGCGTTGTGTTGTGTTCGGAATCTTCAATATCCGCGGCCAGTTTTTCCAATCCGTAGAGTTTTCCGGCGGCCTCGGAAGCGATTGCCGCCGCCGTCAAGTCTTTCATTTCGGCAATTTGCTTGCAGGATAACGCCGTATCCTGCGTTGAAAAAGGTTTAATACCGTGTCTGTTCAAAAATCCGGCACATTGCGCCAAAGCCTGCGGATGCGAATAAGCCTCGCCGATTCTTTCAAGCTTTGCACCCGGCAAGCCCCACAACTGATGGCGCACACGCAAATAATATTCCCCGATAACAAACAATCCAGTTCCGGGCAGTAGAAAATGAATGTCGGCAACCCGTCCCGCCTTTGAGTTTTCAATCGGCACCACCGCATAATCAACCGTTTTATTAGCAGTCAATTCCAAAACTTTGGCAAAGGTTTCACAACCGATATATTCGGCATCGGGATAAATATTTTGTGCCGCCTGATGAGAATACGCGCCCAACACGCCTTGAAAAGCCACTTTCATCTTTAATTCCTTCAACAAGTATTGATAAAAAATTTATTATATCAATGCGCTTCCGTCCAGTTGTCGCCGACACCGACCTCCGCCACAAACGGAATATCAAAATCAACAACACTTTCCATCGCTTCTTTAATTAAAACTTTAACTTTTTCCACCTCGTCAATCGGCGCCTCAAACACCAGTTCGTCATGAACTTGCAACAACATCCGCGTTTTGAAACCGCCGTCTTGCAAAAGATGCCACACCTTTTGCATCGCCAGCTTAATAATGTCCGCCGCCCCGCCTTGGATCGGCGCGTTTATCGCCGCCCGCTCGGCAAAAGAAACAATGCGTTTGTTCTTGTCATTAATTCCCATAACCGAACATTTGCGCCCGTAAGGCGTTAAGACATAGCCGTTTTTATGGGCAAAAGCGATGGTTTTTTCCATATAATCTTTAATTTCCGGCATGGTGGCAAAATAAGAGTCGATATAGCGCTTGGCCACCTCGGGCGTGGTGTCTATCTGCCGCGCCAAACCATATTGGGATATGCCGTAAACAATCCCGAAATTGATAGCCTTGGCGTGACGCCTCAAATTTGCGTCAACCGCCTCCAAAGGCACGCCGAACACGCGCGAAGCGGTTGAAGCATGCACATCAACACCGTGACGAAAAGCCTCTTTTAAGGCTTTGACATCGGCCACCGCCGCCAGCAAACGCAGCTCCACCTGACTGTAATCGGCTGAAATCAGCTTGCAACCCGGTTTAGCGACAAAACAACGGCGAATAAGCCTGCCCTCGTCGGTGCGCACCGGAATGTTCTGTAAATTCGGATTGGAGGAGGCCAACCGGCCGGTATTAACCACCGTTTGGCTAAACGTGGTATGCACCCGATTGTTCTTATCCATCAGCGCCAAAAGCGCGCTGGTATAAGTAGATTTCAACTTGGCAAAACCGCGCCATTCCAAAATTTTTGCCGGCAATTCATGCTCTTCGGCCAACTGCTCCAAAACATCGGCGCCGGTCTGAAAACTGCCCGAGGCATTTTTCTTGCCTTTCAAGCCTTTTTTGACATACAAAATCTCGCCGATTTGCTTGGGCGAACCTAAATTAAACTCTTCACCCGCCAAAGCATAAACTTCTTGTTCCACGGCTTTAAGCTTTTGATCAAATTCCGCGTCAAGCTGCATCAAAGCTTTGGTATCCAGCATAATGCCGGCATCTTCCATATTTTTTAAGACGCCAATCAGCGGGCGGTCAAAATCTTCATAGACCGACGTTTTCTTTTCCGCCGTCAAGCGTGGCTTCAGGACATCATAAAGCCGCAAAGTAATGTCGGCATCTTCGGCGGCATAATCCAGCGCTTTATCAAGCGGTACTTGGTCAAAAGTGATTTTATTGCGCCCGCTGCCGCAAACTTCTTCGTATTTGATGGTCTGATAATCCAAAAACAACGCCGCCAATTCGTCCAAACCGTGCCCATGTTCCGAACTGTCCAACACGTAGGAAAGCACCGCCGTATCTTCAATCGGAAAAATTTCCGTTTCCGTGCCGACAACTTGCGCCAAAAAGTGCATATCAAATTTGATGTTATGTCCAATCTTTAAAATCGATTTGCAATTAAACATCTCTTTCAAATACTTAGACGCAATATCTTTATGTAATTGTTTAACATTAACACCCATCGGTTCGGCAAATAAATCAGCTTTATTCTCCGCCGTTTGATGCACCAAAGGCACGTAACAGGCCACCCCGGGCGCCACCGCCAGCGAAAAACCGACAATTTTATCATGAAACGGATCAAGCCCCGTTGTTTCCGTGTCCAAAGCAAACCGTCCGGCTGCTTTAGCCATATCGCACCAGCGTTTTAAGCTTGCCTCGTCTTGCACCAATTCATATTTTTTAACCACTTCTGCCGGTTTGCGCACAACCGCCCCGCCGCAGCGTTCGGTTTGTTCAACGACCCACTTTTCAACCCTCGGTCGAATACTTTTAAGCTCATATTTATCGGCAAACGCCAAAACTTTATCCAAATTCGGCGCCTTGCAGGTGTAATCTTTAAGTTCGTGTGATACATTAACATCGTCTTTTAACCTAACGAGCTGTAACGATATTTTCGCATTTTCAATGTTGGCAAGCAGCGTCTCCCGACGTTTGTTTTGTTTGATTTCATCGGCGTGGTTTAACACCTCGTCCAACGAACCGAACTGATTAACCAGCTCGGCCGCCGTTTTAAGCCCGATGCCCGGCACCCCGGGCACATTATCGGTTGCATCACCGGCCAAAGCCTGCACATCCACAACCCTGTCCGGATAAACGCCGAATTTCTCTTTAACATCTTCGGGCGTGAAAAATTTGTCTTTCATACTGTCATAAAATTCCACCCCCGGCCGGATGAGCTGCATCAAATCTTTATCGGCGGAAACCACAACCACCTCGTCGCCTTCTTCCAGAGCCTTGCGGGCGTAAGTAGCAATCAGGTCATCCGCCTCAAAACCCTCCATTTCCAAATGGTTAAGATTCAAAACCTCAACCGCTTGATGAATAATCGGAAACTGCGGGATCAGCTCTTCGGGAATTTCTTTGCGTGTGCCTTTATAATCGGCAAAAATCTCATTGCGGTAATTTTGCCGTTTGGCATCAAACAGCACCAAACAATAATCGCATTTAATTTTGGCAGTTAAGCGCATAAACATGTTCATAAAGCCCAAAACCGCGTTCACCGGCGTGCCATCCTGCGTGTTAAGCGGCGGCAGTGCGTAAAAGGCTCTGAAAATATATCCCGACCCGTCAATCAGACAAACTTTTTTGGCCATTTGTTTCCTTTCATTTTTCCGTTTAATACCCTAATATAGTCTGATTTTTTATTGCCGCCAAGCAAATAAAAATTTTATGCCGTATAATTTTTTTTTAACCGAATGCGTATAAAATATGATAAATTTAACATACGGGACATAATAATGGTCAAGAAAACTACAAAAAAAATACGCAAAAAAAGCCGCCGCAAAAAATCAACCAAGCACTTTTGGTTCAAGCTTGGTTTTATTGCCGGAGGATGTGTCGCCGCCGTTTTAGCGGTTTATATCGGTTATTGCGCCCTCACGCTGCCGGATATGGAAACCGCCGTTTCGCACACACGGCGCCCCTCCACCACGATTATTGCCGAAAACGGCAATGAAATCACCACCTACGGCAACAGTTTTGCCGAAGTTGTTTACCTAAAAGATTTGCCGTATTATGTGCCGGCGGCGGTGGTTGATGTCGAAGACCATCGTTTTTATTCGCATTTCGGCTTTGACGTCATTGCTTTCACCCGCGCCATGACCATAAATTTAATCAAACAGCGCTATGCCCAGGGCGCCAGCACCATCACCCAGCAAGTGGCCAAAAACATCTTCCTTACGCCCGAAAAAAGCATCAAACGCAAGGTTCAGGAGCTGTTAATCGCCTTTTGGCTGGAATACAAGTTCAGCAAAGAACAAATTTTAACCCTGTACATCAATCGTGTTTATTTAGGCTCGGGCGTTTACGGCATTGAAGCCGCCGCCAACAAATATTTCGGCAAAAGCTCGCGTGATTTAAGCTTAAAAGAAGCCGCCCTCATTGCCGGCATGCTCAAAGCGCCGTCGCGTTACAATCCGTCCGCCAACCCCGAAAAGGCGTTGGAACGCGCCAAAGTTGTCTTACGGTTGATGTATGAACACGGCACCATCAGCAAACAAGAAATGGAACAAGCCGCCGCCGAACCATTGGAAAACATCACAAAATACAAAGTTGAAGGCGCACGGCATTTTGCCGATATGGTTTATAACGAGGTCAACGCCTACATCGGCGAGCGCAATCAGGACATATACGTCAGCACCACGCTTGACCAAGATTTGCAGCAAAAAGCCGAACAAATCCTACAAGAAATGATTGCGCAATACCAAAATCGCCATGTCAGCGAAGGCGCCGTTGTCGTTTTGGATCGCCGCGGCGCCGTCAAAGCTCTGGTCGGCGGCGTTGATTATGAAAACAGTCATTTCAACCGCGCCACGCAGGCGCTGCGCCAACCGGGGTCTGCGTTCAAACCGTTTATTTACATTACCGCGCTGCAGCAAGGTTGGAAACCGGAAGATTTGATTGACGACATTCCGCTCAAAATCGGCAAATGGCAGCCGCAAAACGCCGACGGAAAAACCCACGGCCAAGTCAGCTTAACCGAAGCGCTCGCCCATTCTTACAATTTGGCGACGATTAATCTTGCCGAACGCTTAAACCGGCGCGACATTATCCGCAACGCTCGCCGCATGGGCATCACCACAAACATTCCAAACGCTCCGTCTTTGGCGCTTGGCACGGCGGAAGTCAAGGTTTTGGACATGGCGGCGGCTTATGCTTCCATTGCCAACGGCGGATATGCCGCATGGCCGTATTCCATCAGTGAAGTGTATTCCAAAGACGGCATGCAGCTTTACCAACGCGACATGGCCGAACCGATGCGGATTTTGGATAAAGACGTGGTTGAAAACATTACCGCCATGTTGGAAGCCGTTATAACAAACGGCACGGGACGGCGTGCCAGACTTCCGTTTTTTGCCGCCGGCAAAACCGGAACTTCGCAAGATTTCCGCGACGCATGGTTTGTCGGTTGGACGGATCAATACATTGCCGCCGTCTGGGTCGGCAACGATGACAATTCGCCGATGGATAAAATCGGCGGCAGCACGCTTCCGGCCTTGATTTGGCAAAAAATCATGCTGGCGGCGGACGAACTTTCCCCGCAAAAAGAAAGTCTTGCCGAACGTTTTTTTAATTGGTGATTTATTTTGAGCTTAAAAAATCCAAATAACATTCAAAAAAAACTACTGGTCTAACTAACGGGGCTCTCTTATTACAAAACCGGCTTTGATATTTATCAAAGCCGGTTTTAATTTGCCGCGTCGGTTTATAATCAGAAACGATATTTCAAACCGGCATTGATGCTCATCGGGTTTTCATCTTCAATATACTGGTTATATTGCCCGTAAATCGTGAAATCGCCGATGTCATAATCAAAGCCGGCACTCAATACGCCGCGATCATCATCATAAATGCCTTCGTAATCCGTAATCCGATAACTGCCCGTCATGCCGTAAATGCTGGCATCCAGACTGTGATACGGTTCGGCAAATTCATGATAATACATCGCGCCCGCATGCACCGAGAGTTTATCGCGTTCATTAAGCTTCCATTCTTTGCTCAAATTAAAGCCCAATCCGCCTTCAACCGACAAGTTGTTGACCGCATCCGCCTTAATCGCGTTGGCTTTGTTCTTGTCTTCGCGAATACGGTTTTGATAATAACCCAACACATTGAACTCCGCCGTCGGCTCTACCTTGACAAAGCTCAAATCCATTTCATAACGAACGGCGTTGCTCAATCCGTATATCCATTCGCTCAAATCCGATTCAAACACATCCGATGACGTCCGACGCTTATATTCGCCGTCGCCGTATCCAAAACGTGCAACCGATGCCCATTTCAGACCGTTCTCTGCTTTGTACGATACCGGTACCAACGCTTGAATCATGATTTCTTTGCGCGATGAATCATCATCGTAGTTGCTGTTAAACTGCGTGATACTCATGCCCAAACCGCTGCGCAGACCATTCTCATGCTCATTATCATACATAAAGTACATCGTGTTGGCATAGTTCTCATAACCGGTCAGCGTGCCTTTCGTATCACGCGCCTGATACAGAAAATCATAACCAACCATCTTGCGTTCTTTGCCTTCCGCCGTAAACAGCTCTTTGTTCAACGCATTGTTTAGGCTCCGCAACACCGTCATGTTCTCCCGGCTGAAGTTCGGCAGCAAGCCATAACCCAATAGCTCCGCCTCGGCTGAACGATATGACGCCGCATTCGGCGCTGATTTCAACGCGTCAAACAGTTGCTCGTTCTTCTCGGCTTTGTAGTTCTGCTCCAAATATGCGGCTATTGAACTTGCCGACGAAAGATTGTTAAACGACTCTCTCTTCATCACAATATCGGCCGCACCGTCTTCGCCTTCCTCAATTGACGCTTCAAACATCGCCGACTGCGAAGCGGCCGCAACACCAAGGTTTTGACCTTTAATCGCTCCTTCTTCGCGATATTCGTCTTCAAATCCGCCCTGAACCACCGACGCGTCTACCGCCGCAGTGCCACTCACTTCCCCGCTTGCTTCAACCACACCGCTTTTGCCCATCCGGAAAGAAGAACCGTAATCATCAAAATCAAAATCACCTGCAACGGACATTAAGCTCGCATTGACTAAAGTTGAACCTTCAGCCAAGACAATATAATTGCCGTTGCTCGCTCGGTCATAGCAATCACCGTCACATAGTGTTCCGTTAAGCGTTATCGTTCCGGTGTTGGTTACCGTCGCCCCGTTGGTCGCATATATGCCGTATGCAGTGTTGCCATCAACCGTAATTGTTCCGCTGTTGTTCACGCTTCCGCCGTCGGCATATATTCCGTACGCCGCCGAACCACCGTTAACAGCAATCTTACCGCTGTTGGTTATTACGCTGTTTTTACCGTATATACCATACGCCTCGCCCGATGTCGACGTAACAACAATTCCTTTATTGGTTTCAGAACTTTCCTCTCCGGAAGTATTGTCAAGCGTCACGTTTTCACCATACATACCGTAGACATTGCCGGTCGTTGCCGTCAACTCTATCGTTCCTTCATTTTTATGCGAAGGATTATTGACGGAAGTCTCATTACCGGCATATACGCCGTATAAATTACCGGAAGTGTTGTTACCGATAATAACGCCACCCGTTTCGTTAACAAAAGAAGCCGATATCGCACCCGATGCGTAATATCCGTAAGTGTCATTGTTTCCGGAAACATTGATTGTACCTTTGTTTGTACCCGGATTCAGAATTGACATAAGCACTTCATGCCATTGCAGACCATACACGTTATTTTCGGTTGAAGAAACATTCAGGATTCCGGTATTATTTACACCAGCCCCAACCATACCGACGGCATTACCCGATACGGAAGACACTTCAATCGTTCCGCTATTTGAAGCTTTGTTTTCCGAATGCATGCCATAGGCATCGCCGCCATCCGAATGAGACAAGACACTACCGCTATTGGTAACCGTTATACTGCCGCCTTCACCCTTAATACCATATGCCGCTTTGCCGCCGTTAACATCGACTTTGCCGTTGTTGGTTATGTTGCCGGAGTTTCCGTACAAACCATACGCCTCGCCCGATGTCGACGTAACAACAATTCCTTTGGCCGGTTCGTTTGCTTCGCCTTCCTCCGGAGTTTCAAGACCGAATGCATTGGTTATCGTCGTACCATTTATAGCATACACGCCATAAGCATTGCCGGCTTCGCTCGTAATTCCGATGGATTGAACGCCGTTTTCGATCTCGACCGATCCGCCTTTCGCATAAACACCGTAAGCGGCATCCGTATTATCTTGGCTCTTGCTGGATACGTCAATCTGTGCTTTTTCTTTAACCGTAACCCCGGTGCCACTGGCTGAAATACCATAAGCCGAACCCTTTTCGGAGCTAACGGTCATGGTTCCGGAATGCCTCACATTTTCTCCGACCATTCCTGTCGCATTGCCCGTAACACTCGTTGATGTGATATTCCCGCTATTATCAGCCGTATTGTTTGATGACATTCCTATTGCATCACCGGATACAGAAGAGACATCAATCCTTCCGCCGTTGTTTGTGGCAATATTAGTAGCATACAATCCGTACACGTCTCCGCCGCTTGCACTCATGCTTAAAGCATCTTTCATATAGTCATATATGCTTTTAACAGTTATCACAGCCGATTCATAATCACCAGTGTTATCAGCAGTTTTTCCATACATACCGTAAGCTGTCCCGGAGCCGTCATTTTCAACATTAATTGAGCTGCTTACTTTCATTAACTCCAAATCAACACCTACGTCACCATACAGATTATAAACGTTGTTATTACCGCGGATGCCATAGACATTGCCGTTTCCGTGATTTTTAATATTAATCGCCGCCGTAATCTCGCCTTTGATATCTTTTTCAATGTTTACATATAAATTATAGATACCTCCGCTTAATTCCGAATACATACCATACACATTAGCGTCGCTGTTGTTGGTAATGTCAATCAAAGAATGCCATTCACCGGTAGTAACTCCCGCATCCACCTTTGCGTGTCGGTTATATAAACTACTGTCGGACCCTACCCAATCTTCAGCGGGAAACGTAGATTTCATGCCATAAACGTCGACAAAATCATTGTTCTCGATTTTAACTTCCCCGTCATTATGGTTCGCATTTTCTTCAAATCCGACTTTATCGACAACATTTTTTTCAACACAAGCGCCGCTGGCATCTCGCCCGTATCCTGCATCACACCGACATTGATCAAGAACTTGTTTCCCGTGTTCGCCACACTTCAAATCCGTATAACAAACCCCGTCAGTACCCATAATATAATCTTTATCACATTGTTTATCACAAGTTGTGCCGTCCCAGGCATAACCGGTTTCGCACACACATTGATCATTTACCTGACTGCCATGGTTGCCGCAAGTCAACTTTGCATAACAAACACCGTCATCACCCATATGATAATCGCCGGCACATTTGTTATCACAAGTCGTACCGTCCCAAGCATACCCGTCTTTACATACACACTGGCCACCCACCGATTCACCATGTTCGCCACAATCCAGAACTTTCAAACAGCTTCCGTCTTCCTGACGTTCATAACCTTCTGCACATTTATTGTCGCAGGAAGTTCCGTCATAAACGTGATTATCATAGCAAACGCAGGTTCCCCCTTTTTGTTGACCGTATTGACCGCAATCCAACGTTTTGTGGCATAAATCGTCGCCATATCTATCATACCCTATGTCGCACTCTTGACAAGATGACCCTTTATATCCTTCTTCGCACTTGCAGGTATTTCCCTCTTGCGTACCGTGAGCGCCGCAACTCAACTCCGCATAGCAGACACCGCCCTGCTCAATATAACCGCCGTCACAGACGCATTTATTGCCTTCTTGATGCGCATTGGCGCCACAAGTCAATTCCGCATAACAGACACCGCCCTGCTCAATATAACCGCCGTCACAGACGCATTCGTTGCCTTCTTGATGCGCATTGGCGCCGCAAGTCAATTCCACATAACAGACACCGCCCTGATCAATATAACCATCGTTGCAGACGCATTTGTCTTTGTCTTGATGTTGGTTTGCACCGCAAGTCAAGATTTTGTAGCAAATGCCATCTCCCGGGTCTTCATACCCCGGCACACATTCACAATGATCCACAAACCATTGTGAATTCGGCTTTGAGGCGCATGGGTCGGAATCTCCCCCGCCGCCTCCGCCACCGCCGCCGGCAGCTAAAGCCACACCGCCGCCCACGGCAGCAACGCCCAACGCGACGGCTGCGGTTTTGCCCCAGGCAATAGTCGTACATTTTTGATTTTTATCGGCGCCCAAACGTTCCAACAAACGCATGGCTTGCGTGTTGTCATCATTTTTAGCCAGACAATAAGCCGATATCCCGTCATCGGTTCGGACATCAATACCGTAACCCATGCTTTGCAAACGCCTGATTTTGCTTATTTGATTGGTTTTTGCATAGTTGTAAAACGAATTAACAACTTGCGGCGACGCGGCAAATGTGTTGACACTCAAAGACATTGCCGCAACAAACGCGACAACTGCCTTGCAACAACGGGAAGTAAGAAATTTCATGGTGCACCTCAAAATACATAAATATATTATTTTGATATATACGTATCATAAAAATGTAAATAATTTATTGCATCTTGTCCTCAAATATTAAAAAAAGGCACAAGCATATTTATTCAATCTTTAATGTGCTTTTTTTGCAGCGCCGTGCCGAAAGTCAAATCGCAAGCCGCTTTTTTGCCTAAAACCTCATTGTAATATTTGGGATGCAATCCGTTTGCCGGGCGAATTGATTTTATGTTTTCGAAAGTAAAAACTTCCCCTTGCTTTATATCTTTCACGACATATAACGAGCGCGCAAATTTGCGATTTTGTTCATTAACCGTATAATCAACGACGCCCAAAGTTTTTTCCGTTTCCCTGACAGCCTGGACCATGGCGGCAAATTCTTCGATGTTCAGCGAAAAAGCGCTGTCTGCACCACCCAAGGCTCTGTCCAAAGTAAAATGCTTTTCGATGACTCTGGCGCCGAGCGCGACCGCCGCAACGGGAGGAATAATACTCATGGAATGATCAGACAAACCGATTTTGACACCTTGGAACGAAAATTTTTCCATCATGTCTTTTATAGTCAAAATATTCATATCTTCGGGACGTGCCGGATAAGCCGAGGTGCATTTCAACAAAGTAATGTCATCATTGCCAACACTATGGCAGACATCGACAACTTCTTGCATTTCTTCAAAAGAAGAAATGCCGGTGGATATAATCATCGGCTTTCCCTTTGAGGCGGCATATTTTACCAAAGGATAATCTATCGCTTCAAAAGAGGCGATTTTATACATCGGGACCTTGATGCTCTCCAAAAAATCAACCGCGGTGAAATCAAACGGTGTCGAAAAGAAATCAATTCCAACACAATCGGCGTACATTTTCAACTCGCCCTGCCATTCCCACGGTGTATATGCTTTTTGATAAAGGGAATAAAGGTTTTCGCCTTTCCACAGACTGTTTTGGTCTTTTATCTGAAATTCCGCATTGTTGCAATTTATCGTAATCGTATCGGCCGTATAAGTTTGTATTTTGACGGCATCGGCGCCGATTTCTTTTGCTTTGGAAATAATTTTTTTGGCCAATTCAATATCCCCGCAATGATTGGCCGACATCTCCGCGATTATATAAACCGATTTTTTATAAACATATTTCAAATAATCTCCATCTTTTATATCAAACTTATAGCCAGCCTTTAAAAAAGCTTTTTGCGATGCCGTATTTTCTTCTTTAACCCAGGCCGTAATTTTGTTAATTCCCGAAAATTCGGAACATTTTTTAATAATTTTTGCCGCCAGTCCTTTCCCTCGGAACCCGGAAGAAATGCTTATTGAAATCACAAACTCATCTCTCTTGTCAAAACGCACTTGGGCAATAAGTTTTTTATCATAAGATTCAACAATATAAAAAGGCTCGCCGATTTTGGTTATTCGGTTTGTAAACCAGACAACGTGGTCATCCCAGCCGATTTGTTCCTGATTGATTGAGTTTCTCCTGACAAGCTTATCATTGGAAAGTTCAAAAACATTCTTCATGTCGTCTGTTGTTGCAAGTCTTATGATAAACTCTTCAGCCATTTCACATCCTTTACAAAATCATCTAAATTTTGTTTGTTATCTTTATTTGTTTCAACTGAAATAACGGCATTATGTGGAAAGATGTTATTTTTCAGCCACGATATATCCAACCGCCCCGTCCCCAAATGCGGGTGGGCATCGTAAGGAGATGTCATATCCGTAACATCGGACAAATGAAACATGGCGGGATTTAAAGTCAGCAATTCTTTTATAAAGCCATACGGTTCTTTATGTTGCGAATTGGCGGAACAGACGGCATGACCGATATCGAGGCAAAAGCCGCACTTGACCTCATTGATGATAGAACGCAATTCGGTAAAAGTAGCACCCCGGCAAAAATTACCGCCCATTTTGTTGGGCAAAGCGACAAAAGGTTTGTTTTCAATCAATGCTCTGGATTCCCCAAACCCTGCCAGCTGTTGAGCCGTTTCCTCCGGTGTTCCGTCAATTCCGCCGTGAAAAATAATGTATTGCGCTTTTAACTCATCGGCAAAATGTTTTGTTTCATCATATATTTTTCTGTTTCGGGCTTTGTTCCCTTTTTTAGCCAGATTAAACCCGTGTGCAAAATGTGCATTATGCATAATAAAAGGAGTTTTTAACGCTTTCCATTGGTTAAGCGTGTCAAGAGTGTTTGGTACAACATAAAGTTCCACATAATCAAAAACACCTTTATCAAAAAGGATTTCCGCTTCTTTAAGATAAAAATCCGTATTTACCGACCAAAGTTTTAACCCGACTTTCATTTTATTTTTTCCAAGATTTTAATCAGTTCATCCTTAGAAACACAATCGTTTGCGCCTGTTTCGGATAAAACAAAATTCCTCTGTTCTTCGGTAATTATGCCTTTGGGAAATTTTGAAAACAAATCATAAGCGATTTGACCGTATTGATAATCCGTAATTTTCGTGTTACGTTGCTCGCGGTTTTCTTCCGCTTTATTCGTATCACAACTTGAAGCGACGGGTCCGAGTATAAAAAACGGAATTCCCATTTCCACGGAATAAAAAGTATAGGAACCGGGCTCATTAGAGGTGGAATATTTATATTTCTTCAGATTGTCATAAAAAAGTTCATAAAACGGTTTTTTCATATCCAAACCGGCGCAAACGGTCTTAAAGCCTCTTTTTTCATATTCTTCATCCATATGATAGAGTTCAATATCCATAGGGTGCAAAGATATTGTTACGGGTTGAAATTCATCGGGAAGGGCTTTTAATTGAGCGCAATAATCATCAATATCAAACCGTGCTTCCGTGGTCGCCGTGGAATGCGAAGGATAGGCTATCGTCCCTTTTGCCGCGGCATCTTGAACGATATTGTTCATCTTTCTGTAATATATAAAAGGCGAACCCCAAATATAGCACGGAACATCACTTTTTTTATTCCAATCATTGCAATAACGTTTGTTCCAAGCCAGAGCAACTTTCGTCTTTTTTTTCAAATCGTTGGGAAAAGCACCGTCCAAAGGCGACCATCCGTGCTGTAATCTGACTTTTTTTCTGTTTATTTTCATCCCGGTATACGCTTCCAATATGGAATGCATACCGTAAGGTCCTTTTTGTTTATTTCCCTGCTTAAATATCGTTTTTCCGAAAATTTTATATTTTACGACGCCGCAAGATTGTTCTCTTTTAATAAACATTTTATAACGTTTCCTTTACTTTATACTTGAGTTCTGCCAACTTCCAATCCTCCATCGTGTCAATATCTTGAACATTTTCTTCTTTCATTTCGTAGAACATTATGTTAGGACTTTCTAATTTATTTTGTTTATAAAAATAAAACATCCCCGCATCATGATACATAGGTTCCAAATCTTGCGAACGTTTCGAGGCATTTTCAGGTTCGCGATATTCCAAATACCCTTTATCGTTTATCCTGAAAGCACGTTGTATCGGAAAAGAAAATTTAACCACGGGGATCAATCTGTCCGCTGCGGTTGATACAAATTTTTTGAATGCATCTTGCAACACCTCCGCTGTCAGAAACGGTACGCACGGATAGATACAACAAATATTTTCAAAAGTTTGCCCTCTGTTTTGATATTCGTTAATCACCTCTGCCAACACATCTTTGGTCGTCGCAAAATCACCGGCCATGGCATCAGAACGCATAAAAGGAACTTTTGCGCCGTACCGCTCGGCCACGCAGGCAATTTCCGCATCATCGGTTGAAACCATGACCTCGTCAAAAAGATTTGATTTTAGCGCGGCATCTATTGCGTAAACCAACATCGGCTTACCCATAAATTTCTTAATATTTTTGCGTGGAATTCGCTTGCTTCCGCCGCGCGCCGTTATTATTGCCGCCGATGACATTACAATATATCCTTTATTCTTCTGACGATTTCCATCAAATCCTCATCTGTTAACGATGGATACAACGGCAGAGAAATACATTTTTCATAATACGCCTCCGCCTTAGGATAATCCCCCTTTTTATATCCGAAACGGGCATAATAAGGCTGCGTGTGTACCGGAATATAATGCACTTGCAAATTCAGCCCTTTTTCTTTGGCCTTAAAATAAAAATCCCGTCTGTTTTCCACCAATATCGGATACAAATGAAAACAGGCATCGGAAAAATCTTTCTCAATCAAATGAGGAAGCCTTAATTCCTTATTATAAAAAGCAACAATTTCACGCCGCCGCTTTTTAAACTTGTCAATTTTTTTCAGCTGACTGATTCCTAGAGCCGCCTGCATCTCGGTCATGCGATAATTATACCCGAGTTCGCGCATTTCATATTCCCATGTGTTTTGCATCTCACCGTCTTTATGCGTGCCATGAGCCCGTAATGCGCATAATTTATCGTATAATTCTTTGCTGTTTGTCGTAACGGCGCCGCCTTCACCGGTCGTGATGGTTTTGACCGGATGAAACGAAAACACCGTCATATCCGAATATCTACAAGATCCGACCTTATCTCCCTTGTATTCCGAACCGATGGCATGAGCCGCGTCTTCTATTACAAACAGATTATTTTGTTTGGCGATGTCATAAATTTTCGCCATATCACAGCTTTGTCCCGCAAAATGAACAGGAATAACTGCTTTGGTTTTACTTGTGATTTTACGCCTGATTTCTTCAGGATCAATATTGGCGGTTTGTTCGTCAATATCCGCGAATGTCGGAGTCGCACCGGTAAAACACATACAATTTGCTGAAGATAAAAACGTAATCGGCGATGTTATCGCTTCATCTCCGGGCCGTAACCCTATAGCAAGAGCCGCAATATGCAGCCCTGCCGTAGCATTTGACACAGCCACGCAATATTTTGCTCCGGTATATTGGCAAACGGCATTTTCAAACTCTTTAATCTTCGGCCCGCAAGTCAGATAATCGCTTTTCAATACCGAAAGAACAGCATCAATATCGTCATTGTCAATAGATTGTCGACCGTAGTTATATTTTTGCATTGTTATCTCCGTTAAAAAACAACTATATAAGATTGCAATTAAACATCTAACTCGCTGATTAGTTTTTTCATATCTTCCACCGTCAACCACCTGTCATTGTTTCCGGAATGATACTCAAAATCCGGCGCAACTTTTCGAGCGTTGGGATAATCATACTTTATGCCTGCGAATGAAATTTGCGGAAGAATTACATAAAAATCATTAAATTCAATTGTGTTCGGCGCGTCTTCTTTGGTAATCATCTGTTCGTGAATTTTTTCTCCCGGTCTGATGCCGATTTCTTTAATTTTCAAATCAGGCGCAACTGCTTTCGCCAAATCGGTCAAACGCATGGAGGGAATTTTTTTAACAAACAACTCGCCGCCGCGCATATTTTCCAGAGCGCTTAACACCATATCCACGGCCTGTTCAAGTTTCAACCAAAAACGCGTCATGCGAAGGTCCGTTATCGGCAATTCCTTTGCTCCTTCCGTGACCAATTTTTGGAAGAATGGAATGACCGAACCGCGTGAACCGGCAACGTTTCCATATCTTACAACAGAAAGTCGCGTGTCTTTTCCGCCGCAATATGAATTTCCTGAAATAAATAACTTATCTGAGCATAACTTGGTTGCCCCATAAAGATTAATCGGCGCACAGGCTTTGTCTGTTGACAAAGCTACCACTTTTTTGACACCGCGATCAATTGCGCAATCAATCACGTTTTGTGCCCCGTATATATTCGTTTTTATTGCTTCAAAGGGATTATATTCGCAAGACGGAACTTGTTTCAGAGCAGCCGCATGCACAACCACATCAACGCCTTCGAAAGCCCGCATCATCCTCTCTTTGTCTTTAACATCGCCGATAAAAAACCTTAATTTATCATTATAAGGCTGAAATTCAGGCATATTTTGCATAACGAATTGTTTATATTCATCTCTTGAATAAATAATGATTTTTTTAATATTGGGATATTTATTTAAAATTGTTTTTGTAAACTTTTTACCAAAGCTTCCCGTTCCGCCGGTTATCAAAATGGTTTTATTGTTTAGCATGTTTTCTCCTGTATAAAAATCAAACGAACGTTTTTTTCTTAATATTTTTTCTTAATGTTAGAAAAAGACACTTTTGAGTGAGGTCAAAAGAATAAACGCTTATTTAATTCTTGCTTATTTGATACAAGTGTGATAACAACAATAAACAGATAAGAAAAAAACGTTCGTTTGATTTTTATAATCTTCATACGAAACGGACGTTAAAATTTGAATTTATCCAACATTATCAAATGAAACGAATTTTCAAGGCAAAAAATAAAGCCTTGCCGATTCATCGCAAAGCCTTGAAAACTCTATGGTGCCGACAGAGAGACTTGAACTCCCGACCCGCTGATTACAAATCAGCTGCTCTACCAACTGAGCTATGTCGGCGTAACGGATTTTCTTATAAAGGAAGGTTTTTTTATTGTCAATAAAAAATTTACATCGTTTAGTGCTATTCCTCTGCTTTATAAACAAAGCTTTTTCCACCGTACGCAAAAATCAATCATCAACAACGATATACCAGCCATCCCCATACGGATTGTTCGGACTGTCTGCATCATAGCGGCTGCCGGCACCGTAAGGATTGTTGATACTGTCGGGCGAATACCTGCTTCCGTAACGGCCGTAAGGATTGGAAATTGAATCCGGATCATAACGGTTGGCTGAAAGCCGACCGCGGTAATTTCCCTCGCTGTCGTATAGTTTCGGCGCATCGGTTGCATACGGATTATTTGCCGAGGTGTTGCTGTAACGGCTGCCGTATTTCCCGTACGGATTGTTGATGCTGTCTGCATCATAGCGGCTGCCGGCACCGTATGGATTTGCCGTTGAATCGGCATCGTAACGGTTGGCAGAAAGCCGCCCAATAACACGAGACTGCACCGGTAAGGCCGCACATATCAATAACAAAAACAATATATAACGCATAACAACCTCATTAACAAACAAACATTTTGTACCTTATCATAAAATATGTTTTGACCGTTTACAATCAAAAATTTAATTTACCCGAAAAATCCCCTTAATAAGCCAATGATAAAACTTTTTATAAGTAATTTATTTGCTTGCAAAAAAGATTCAAAACCGTATGTTAAGAAAAAGGAGAAAAAATATGGCTGAATACAAAACAAAAGTACTTATCATCGGCTCCGGCCCCGCCGGATACACCGCCGGTATTTACGCCGCCCGCGCCGGCTTAAATCCGGTTTTGGTTTCCGGCCCGCAAATCGGCGGCCAGTTGACCATGACCACCGACATTGAAAACTTCCCCGGTTTTGCCGAACCGATTTCCGGTTCGCAACTGATGGAAAATATGCGCGCGCAGGCACAAAACGTCGGCGTACGCATGATTGATGACAAAATCACCGAGGTGGATTTTAACGCCCGCCCGTTTGTCTGCAGTTCCGAAAACGGTAATGAGTTCACTGCCGACACTGTAATAGTTTCGACCGGTTCTTCCGCTCGTTGGCTTAATCTTCCTTCCGAGAAAAAATACATCGGTTTCGGGGTTTCGGCCTGCGCCACTTGTGACGGTTTCTTTTACCGCAGCAAGAATGTGGCCGTGGTCGGCGGCGGCAATACGGCAGCCGAAGAAGCACTCTATTTAACCGGATTTGCCACCAAGGTTTATTTAATTCACCGCCGCGATTCTCTGCGTGCCGATGCCGTTATGCAAAAGCGGGTCAAAGAAAATCCGAAAATTGAAATCGTTTGGGACAGCGTGGTTGATGAGGTATTGGGCAGTGAGCAGCCCTTGGGCGTTAACGGTATCAAAATCCGCAACGTCAAAACCGATGCCGTGAGCGAACTTATGATAGACGGTTTGTTTGTCGCCATCGGTCATCATCCGAACACCGAAGTGTTCAAAAACTTTCTCAAACTTGACGATAACGGTTACATCTTGACCGCGCCGGACGGCACCGCCACCAATATCGCGGGTGTTTTTGCCGCCGGCGATGTGCAGGATTCTAAATTTCGTCAGGCAATAACCTCTGCCGCCAGCGGCGCCATGGCCGCCATGGAAGCGGAAAAGTTTTTGCAGACACAAAACTGACGCCGGCCGTGTCTTTTTAAACGCCGCCCGAACGTTTATACGCAGGCGGTGTTTTTTTATGCTTGACATTTTTTCCAAATATTATATCTTAAAATTGTTCTTGGAGCTTGCAGGGCTTATAAGCTCAAGGACGTTAACCCGAGCCAGGTTGTTTAATCAGGGAAAATTTTATACCCTTTTTATATGCCGGCTCCTTTGTAAGGAGTTTTTTTAATGTCTGATTTCAAATATCGTCACGGTTTAAGCATCATGCGGGCCCAGCCTTTTCACATCGGACACGCCATGCTGATTGACCGTATGTTAAAAGAATGCGAACGCGTCACCATCATTTTGGGTTCCATTCAGGAACAGGGAACATCCCGCAACCCGTTTAACTACACCACCCGCAAAAAAATGATTCAAAACGTCTACCGCCACCGGCCGGAATATGAACGCTTAAAAATCATCGGCCTGTTTGACATCAACAACCCCGCCGAATGGGGCGAATATGTTTTGGATTTCATCAACGAAACTTTTCCGGATTTACCAAAACCCGATGTCTATTATGCCGGCAGTGCTTACGACGCCCATTGGTTTAAGGAGTGTTTTAAACATATTGAGCTGGTGGATCGCACCGACCCTTCTTTTCCGTTTGTCAGCGGCTCCATGATTCGCGACATGATAAAATACGGCGATGAACGCTGGAAAAATTTTGTGCATCCGGAAAATTGCCACATCATTGAAGATTACTTTTATCGGAAAAAAGCAATTATTTAATCTTTAATTTTAGCGCACAATGCGCTGCCCGTCTGCGTCTTTCGCAGGGCTTATGAAAGACAGGCGGTCGTTTCAACCCTTAAATAAGCCTGAAAGGGAAAATATCATGAACAACCGTATCTTAATGCGGATAGATTTTCAAAACGATTTCGTTCACCCGAACGGGAAACTTTCCGTTGCCGCGCCGGACTTGATTGAACGTCATCAAAAGTTCGCCGCCAATCTCCAGCGCGGTATGTTTGATGCCGTCATAGATTCATATGACACGCACTTTTTGGAAACCTATCTCAACACCAACGAGGCCAAATCTTATCCGCCGCATTGCATTTTCGGCACCAAAGACTGGCAATCGGCCGCGCCGTTTAAGGACAATATAGAACTTATCAAAATCTTTAAGGGCACCACCAACATCTGGCATGAAAAACACAACTACGCAATTTTAAGCACCGAATGGCAAAACAAAAAAGTTTATCTTTGCGGCGTATTAAGCGACGTGTGCGTTAAAGAAGCCATGGACGGCCTTCTCAAACGCGGTGCCGAAGTCTGCATTTTGGAAGACTTGTGTTTGGGCTTAAACCGCCAAATCGGCGACATCTTGAACGACGAAGTTTACCGCCCGTTCATCAACGCCGGCAAATTGCACAGTATCACCAGCGCCCAGTTTTTTCGCACCTACCTTTTAGAAAAAAAGACACAACATAACCTGGTTCATTTTAGTGAAAGGAACGACCAATGAGAAACGATATTTTACAATCCGGAACACCTTTTTTCTGTGACTTATACCACCTGACCATGGCTCAATCCTGGTTCAAAGATAGCAAACATCTGGAACCCAAAACTTCCGAAGCCTTCTTCCGTAAATGCCCATTCGGCGGCAGTTATCTTTTAAGCGCCGGCTTGGGCGAATTTTTACAATGGACGGAAAACTGGCAAATCAAACCGGAAGACATTGACTATCTGGCATCATTAAAAAACCGCGACGGCAACCGTTTGTTTGCCAAAGACTTTCTGCAATTTTTAAACGGACAACGCCTGCAGCTTGACATCCGCGCCGTTCCCGAAGGCGAAATTGTTTTCCCCAACGAACCGGTATTAAGCGTCAGCGGTCCCTGCTGGCAAGTGGATATGATTGAATCGGCTTTTTTAAATGCGTTTAACGCCCAAAGCCTGATTGCCACCAAAGCTTCCCGCATGGTAACTGCCGCCGCGGCCGACGGAATCAAACGTCCGGTAATGGAATTCGGCCTCCGCCGCGCGCAGGATTTCGGCTGTTTTCTGCCCACACGCGCCGCTTTTATCGGCGGCTGCTGCGGCACTTCAAACGTTAAAGCGGCACAATATTACGGCATTCCGCCCAAAGGCACCATGGCGCACTCGTTTGTCATGAGCTATGCCGATGAGCTTGACGCTTTCAAAGCGTATATGCGCGCCTCCGTCGGCAATACCATTTTATTGGTAGATACATATGACACCCGCCAAGGTGTTAAAAACGCCATTCGCGCCGCGCAGGAAACCGGCATTGAACTTCAGGGCATCCGCATAGATTCCGGTGATTTGGCCTATTGGGCAAAAGAGGCAAAAGCCATGTTGGAAGCCGCCGGCATGCCCAATGTTCAGCTATTGGCATCCAACGATTTAGATGAGCACTTGATAGAAAATCTTGTCATAGTGCAACGTGCGCCGTATGACGCCTTTGCCGCCGGCACCAAACTGGTAACCGCTTATGACACGCCGGCTTTGGGCGGGGTTTATAAAACCAAACAGTATAACGGCGTGCCGAAAATCAAAATTGCCGAAGGCAAAACCACCATTCCCGGCGCCACAAACGTTATTCGTATTGTCAAAAACGGCATGTTTGAAGGCGATATCATCACCCGACAAAACGATGAACCAATTAAAGACGGACGCCTAACCCGCACGCTCACTTCATGGCGTTTGAACAGCACCACCGGCGAGCGTGTTGCGTTTACGCAGAATCAGGAAGCTTATAGCCTCTTAAAACCGGTGATGGCAAACGGCAAAGTGATTGCCGATGACATCAACCGTTCTTTAATCGAGATTCAAACAACGGCAACGCAAAACCTCAACCGTTTGGATAAAGCCTACAAACGCCTTGCCAACCCGCATCTTTACGGCGTAGGATTGGAGCAGAATTTAAATGATTTGCGGCAAAACTTAATTAAACAACATCAGGAGCGTTAAACCATGCATGAACAAATTTGGGAAAAATTAAAAGACGGTTTGCGGCAATACTGCCGGCAAAACAACTTTCAAAACGTTATTTTAGGGCTTTCCGGCGGTATTGATTCCGCTTTGACGGCGGTGCTTGCCGCCGACGCTTTGGGCGGACAAAACGTAACCGCAATCATGATGCGCACCAAATACACCTCGCCGTTAAGTTTGGAAATTGCTCGAGAGATTTCTCATCTTAATCAACTGCAATATCACGAGCTGGACATAGATGCTCTGATTTCCGCCGAAACCGACTTCTTACGTCAAGCATTCGGTGAACAACCCAAAGGCATCGTGCTGGAAAATCTGCAGGCGCGCGCCCGCGGCAAAATCCTGATGGCTTGGTCCAACCAGTTCGGCGGTTTGGTGTTGGCTTGCGGCAACCGCTCTGAAATCGCCACCGGTTATTGCACCTTGTACGGCGATACCTGCGGCGGATTAGCGCCAATCGGAAGCTTATACAAAACCCAGGTTTTTGAACTTGCCAAATGGCGCAACAATCTAAACCGCGTACTGCCGAGCGAAGTAATTGTACGCGCCCCGAGCGCCGAACTTGCGCTCAATCAAAAAGACGAGAACACGCTGCCGCCTTATTCGGTGTTGGATAAAATTCTGACGCTTTATCTTGATAAACACCTGCCGAAAGAAGAAATCATCTCTGCCGGTGCGGAAGAAAAAACCGTTGAGTGGGTCATAAACCGCTACCACGCCATGGCGTTCAAACGCATCCAGCTTCCTCCGCCGCTGAAGATTTAGACTTGCATTTTGCCAAATCATAGATATAATACGTTCAGAAATGTAAAAATTTAAATATTATTAGGCATGGAAGAAGAATACTTAACAAAAAAATTGCCATCGTTATCAAACGATGCAATGGAGGTAAAAGCATTTATCTCCAGAGTAACGTTACCGGATGATGAAAATTGTTTTGAACACACTTACCTCAAAAATTTTGCCGAAACCTTAAACAGGTTTGCCAAAAGAAATGAAAATTTGTGTGTCGTCAAAACAATGAAAGCCAGGCGTTATAGCATGATAATGCATCAAAAAAAGGTGCTAAGCGATCCAAATGATGCAAACCGTTCCTGCAAAATTGACATCCGGGTTTTTTCCTGTGACAGCCCGTGCGGAAGGTTTGCAAAAATCACTTTTGATGAAAAAGTTTTTTTCCTCAAAAGAGCTGACAACCACAAACTGATGCTGCCTGCGTGGGATTAAACAAACAGCCGCTGCTTTAAGCAACGGCTGTTTGTTTTTATTCAGGCGCGCTCAACCATAACGCAAAAGCCCGGTTCCGTGTTTTTAAAAGACAAAGCGCAGCCGTAATATTCCGCAATCAATTTCACGATGGAAAGCCCTAACCCGCTGCCCTTTTCATTTTGACCGGACGGACGGTAAAAACGCTGCCCGAGTTTGGAAAGATGCTCTTCATCCACCTTAACACCACTGTTGGTAACGCTCAATCTACCATTTGTTGTTTTAAGCGACACCACTGCTCCTTCCGAACTGTATTTGACTGCGTTTTCAACCAGATTGCGCACGATTGTCGCCGCCAACGCCGGATTACCTTCGTCAATCGGTCCCTCTTTGCCGACTTCGCAAACAAATTTGATATTCTTTTCAGCCGCCGCTTCGGCATATTCATCGCAAATTGAACGACAGATTTTGCCCCACTCCAAAACTTCTTTTTTCTGCTCATCGGCAGCCAACGACGCATCCAACCTTGACAACGCCAACAACTGCTCCACCAAATGCGCGGCGCGTTTTAAGCCTTGTGACAAATTTTGCACCGCTTTTTCCCTGCTTTTTTGGTCATCGGCCGACATTTCCAAAACTTCCAACTGCACATTTAAGGCTGTCAAAGGCGTGCGCAATTCATGTGCCGCATCAGCCACAAAACGCCTTTCTCGTTGAAACGTGTTTTCAATCTTAAACAACAAACCGTTAACCGCCCCCACTAAAGGCGTAATTTCTGTCGGCAGGCCATCGGCGGCAAGCGGCGACAAATCTTCCGGCCGACGCCGCTTAATATCGCCCACCAAACGCCGCAACGGCCGAAACTCACGCACAATCACCAGCAGCATCAAAATCAAGAGCGCCGCCAGTCCCCACAGCCATGGCGTCATAAATTCTTCAATCATATCCCAGGCAATGTCGCTGCGGTATTCCAACTCCTGTCCGACCGCGATGATAAACTTTCCGTCAGCGGATTTTACCCGTATCACCCGCCACAAATCATCATCGTTCATCTCATTAAAAAAGGCGCCCGTTTGCGTGTTAAATGAAAACTCCTTGCCTTCTTCGTTATCATCAAAAATCCGCCGCCCTTGATTGTCAAACACGGCAAAACCGATGGCATCGTCATCATCATCGGCATCACGGATATCTTTTAAGGCTCTGTGTGTCTGCGCCCTGATTTCAGAGTTGACATGACTCCAATCGGCGGAAGCCAGACTGCGTGCCAAAGCCATCTGATAAGAATCAAAAAACTCATCAACGCTTTCTTTGGTTTCCTTCCACGACAAAGCGCCGGCAGCAGCGCCGATAAGCACAAACACCACCGTAAACATAAGCATCAATCGAGTTTTCAGGCTAAACTTTTTCATATGACACACTTCCCGCAGCCGCCGTTAAAACAAGACGCCGCAATAGTTACTCCTCCATCACATAGCCGATTTTGTTGATGGTCTTGACCACATCTTTGCCCAATTTTTTGCGCAGATGATGCACATGCACTTCCACGGCGTTGCTTTGCACGTCATCATCCCAAGAATAAAGTTTCTCTTCAATAACGGCTTTGGACAACACCCGATTTTTATTAAGCAACAACAGTTCCAACAACGCAACTTCCCGCGGCGCCAATTCCACCCCGACACCGTCTTTGCTGACCTGCTTTGTCGCCGGATTAAAACGAATGTCCTTAAACGCCAACTCCGCCGCGGCATAACCGCTTTGCCGGCGGATAAGCGCGTTCAAGCGGGCAATAACTTCTTTTAAGGAAAACGGCTTTGCCAGATAATCATCTGCCCCTTTGTTTAAGCCTAAAATCCGGCTGTCCACGTCGCCTCTGGCAGTCAAAATCAAAACCGGCTCGGTTTTGTTGTTGTCACGCCAATGTTTCAAAATTGTCAAACCATCCACTTCCGGTAGCCCCAAATCAAGGATGACAGCGGCGTAAGGCGCTTGAAAAAGCGCCTCTTCGCCATCGGTTCCGTTATCAAACCAATCCACTTGAAAACCACTTTTTTCAAGTCCGGTTTTAATCCCGTCGCCGATTAAATTGTCATCCTCAATCAGGAGTATTCTCATGAACTTTTCACCTTATTTTTTAAGTTCAATCGCATCCACGTCAATTTCGGTCTTGAAGAAATCTTTTTCAACTTCGCCGCGGATGATAACCGTATCATTCGGGGTCACCGTCACACCGCGCCAGTCGTCATTATCAATTTCAATCGTAACCGAACCGGTGGCATCTGAAAACATATATTGTTCTTTACCAAGGCTCTTTTCAATTTTGCCTTCCAAAACCACGGCCGTATCATCACCCATTTTCAAAGCTTCGGCCACCGTGGTGGAAGACAAGCCCGGGCCCTGAAAACCGCCGGTCTGAGCCGGACCGTTAAAGCCTTGTGCCATGGAAGCGGAAGCAAAACCTAAAACAACAGCCATTGCCGCAACAGATAAAACATTTTTCATAACTTTTCTCCTAAAAAATAAAATTAATGTTGTTTTGTTTACATCTTCAATTCAACATTACAAACTTAAGGAACGCTTAAGGAAAATATTTTTTTTGTTTTTCCCCTGATTTTTTCTTTTTCTAAATTAAAAAAACAGCGGAAAACCGCCGTTTTTTTTATCATAAAAAATTTAAGCTTTGGTAACGGCTTTAATCTCCGGACCAAAAATCCGTTCTTTTTCCGCTTTCAGACAGGCGTTGCTCTTCGCCTTATCAATACTGCCCTTTTTAACCGCCTCCGTATAATAAGCGATTTTATAATCCACTTTTTCCATATGTTTCTTAAGCTGCGCCAACTGCTCTTCCAAATGTTCTTTCTGTTTTTTAAACATTTCCAGTCTTTCGGCAAGAGTAGCGTCCCCTTCGCGGCACATATCAATATAATGCTTAATGTCTTTTAAGTGCATACCGCAACCCTTTAAACATTCAATGATAATCAGCCATTCAATGTCTTCGGCGGTAAAAACCCGCAAACCGGAACTGCTTTTGCGCATGGTCGGCAACAACCCTTCTTTGTCGTAATATCTCAAAGTATGAGCCGTCAGCCCCATTCTTTTGGCAACCTGCCCGATTGTGTAACCCATTTTCTCCTCCTTGAGGGAAAGATATAACGCGATTCGCCCTTATTGTCAACGCCTGTTTAACTTAAAGCCAACTCCAATCTTTTTTTATCCGATTCAAGATTTATATACAGAGTATGAAAAAACTCTTGACTTAAAGTCAACTCTAAAGATTAGAGTAAAACAAAATAATAATAAAAAACGCAATATAAACTGATATAAAGGAGAAAAATATGAAAAAAATTATGGCTCTGTTTTGCGCCCTGCTGGCTTCCGCCGCCGCCCAAGCCACCGAAACCGGCAACGCAAACACCGCAACAGCAACGGAGGATTTAACAATGACCCAAAACGCGCCCAAAATTTTAATCGCTTATTATTCATGGTCGGGCAACACCAAAGAAGTGGCCGAAAAAATCCATGAAGAAGTTGGCGGCGACATTTTCCGGATTGAAACCGTACAGCCTTATCCGGAAGAATACCACGCCACCACCACTCAAGCCAAACAAGAAATCAACGAAGGTTTCAAGCCCGAGCTGAAAAGCAAGGTTGACAACATCGCTCAATATGACGTGGTTTTCATCGGCTCGCCGAATTGGTGGGGAACCATCGCGCCGGCTGTCAGTTCGTTTTTGGCAGAAAACGACTTGTCTGGCAAAACCGTTGTACCGTTCATCACCCACGGCGGAGGAGGCGTCCAGAACACGGTCAAAGACTTAACCGCTCAATGCAACGGCTGCAAAGTTTCCGACAATCCATGGACAGGCTACGGCAGCCGCACCATGGGCATCGGCAGCTGGTTGGAAGATTTGGGTTATGCCCGATAACCCCGCCGCGGCAATTATAAAAAAACCGGAAGATGTTTCCGGTTTTTTTTTATTACTCAAGTAGATTGTTCAACCACACGGCAATTTTGTTATCCACCGCCGCATCATATTTATCCGGCAGATTATTAAACGATTCTGCCGGTTGAATATCGGCGTTTTTCGCCTGCGCGGTAAAATCTTTCAAAAACGTTCCCGCATTGCTGCCCTGGGTTGAAAACGGCACCACCTTTTTGCCTTGGAAATCGGCTTCTTGTAAAAAAGCCAGCCCCGGAGTTGCCGCCGTATACCACCAGACCGGAAATCCTACAAAAACCCAGTCATATTTCAAAAAATCAGGCATATCTCCGATTAATGCCGGATACTTTCCGTTTTTGAGCTGGGAACGCACCTTAAGATAAAACCAAGGGGTTGTATCTATTTTGTCAGCGGTTTTAATCTCATACAAATCCGCCTGCGTTTTGGAAGCGATGCGTTCGGCAATATCTTTGGTGTTGCCGGTCAATGAATAATACACCACCAGAACTTTCCCGAAATCGCCTTTAAGCGCAATCGGCGCTCCTTGATAAGGCGCCATTTCTTTTTTGTTTTTTTGTGCCACCCGATACAAATGAAACCCGCCGGAAAACAACCCGACAACCGCAACAATAACAACTATGTACAATAAATATTTAAACATCTCTGTCTCCTCTCATTTCTACTTTAAAAATTTCCGCAACTTTCGGCAATTTTTTCCGGCTGCCTTAAATGCTCCAGCCATACTCTTATGATATTTTCGTTTTTGACCGAAACATATTTTTGAACATAAGCGCCGAAAGATGTAACATAATTTATTTTTGATTTCTTCTTTCTTCAAGAGCTTTCTCATTGCAGACGTTTCACCCGGCTTTGCCGGTTCAACCGATGTCTGCAAAGCCTTAAGCAAAAAACTTTCCGTCTTAAGCGCTTGTTCGCTGATTTTGCTTTTTATGCGCCGATAATTCGGCGCAATCGTTTTGGCTTGCGCATAATCGCTTAAAGCAATCAATTTTTTATCAAGCCCCAAAGCGGCAAACAACGAGCAAAAGCGCTCCAATCCCCTGCTCTTGTTACCGATACAAATAAAATGCTTTTCAAAAATCAGTGAAAAACAAACCCCGTGGAAAGAATCCGTTACCACAAAGCAGGCTTTATCAAAAGCCTTTAACCAATCTTCCACTTCAAAACTTTCGTCAATCCGCACGATTTCCGCCCGATGGCTTTGCGCTTGTTTTTGCAACAACGCCTCAAATTCCGGATTGTCATCCAACACATATGCTGCGATAAAACGTTTGGGAAAATCTTTTTTAGAATCTGCCGCCGGTTTTTGCCATGTTTTTTTATCCAAAGCGAACACCGGGTCAAACACCGCCATTGCTTTCAAACCGAACCATTGCTTAAAAACGCTTTCACCTTGTTTTTCGCGTACCGACAAAGCCTGAAAACGGTCAAAACAAATTTGCATCAATTTCTGATTTATTTTCATCAAGTCGGGCTTGATATCGCCGAAACTTGCCGCCAATGCGATTTTTCTTTTCTCCGGTCGGACAAAACCCAGCAGATATTTTTCCATATCTTTGGCCATATATTCCAAATTGAAAACCTGATCGCTGCCGACAATAAAACTGGCAAAACCGTCATTAAGTTTTTTGAAATCACGAACCGTCTCAACATAGGGGGTCATCTGCAAATATTTTTCGGCAAAACGCCGGCTGAAACTTTCCGAATACTTTTCCCTCGCCCAAGATTTTACATAATAAACATGATAAGGCCTGAATCCGTTTCGCTTAATAACCTCTTGCAGCGCATACGCCGTCAAAATCGCACCATAATTTAATGTTGACCAAAAGTTCAACACCGCCACGTTTTTGGACACGTCAAACCCGGCCGACAACGCCTGTTTAAACGAGTCATTTTGCAAAACTTCAAAAAACACTTCGCGGTTGATATGTGCCGGATACGACTTTTGCAACGTCGCGTTTCCTTTAACGGCGATTTTAAACGGCACCGACTTTTTCAATTTCAACGGCAGAGTTTTAAATATCTTTTCCGCTTTCGGCGTATTGAGCAAAACCAAAGACGTGCCTTTGTCGTCATCCAGATTTTTATTGTACTTTCCGATTCCCCAAAAATCACCGAGCGTAAAATCCCCTTCCCTCGGCAAGCGGGCAAACGGACACGACGAGCAGCTTTTGCGCGTGCTCAAATCGGATAAAAACGCCCGCATATAATCATCTTCGTCATACAAAAAACGTGTTGAGCCATAACTGATGTTCTGATGTTTCCAGCTTTGGCTTTTATCTCTGAAATTAATAATCCCCCGACAGCCATGTTCCTCAACATACTTTTTCAACGCCAACGGACTGGGCGCACCATGGCAGACCAAATCAACCGTCAACAAATTGTCATAACTTTTTTGCAGAAAACTTTTTAAACCGGCCACCTGACACGGCGTGCCGCTGAACAGCACTGCCGTTCCCGCGTCCAAAAGTTTTTTAATTTCACGAAAGACCAATCCGGTTTTGCTCTGCACATATTTTGAACCGCGCAATGCTTTTAACTCTTTTTCATCTTTAAGCAAAACATGTGAAGCTTCGTCCGGTGCCGTCATCTTGACACCGCAGACATAACCGCCGCGTTCAAACACATATTGCGCCAACAAACTGAATACGCCGCCGGAAGAACTTTCGGCGCGCAAATTTTCATCCTTGGCCTGCGCGGCATAACAAGCCGGCACCGCCGCACAACTCTCGGACGACGATGCACACACCGGACACACCCGCTGGCATAAACCGCAGCCGACACAATCTTTGCCGATAACCGGATAATAAAACCCTTCTTTGTTTGCTTGCATTTGAATAGCGTTTTGCGGACAAATATTCATGCACGCGCCGCACCCCGTACAATGTTCAGAAGATAGTTCAAACATCAAGATAGTCCTTTATAAAATATTCCGACACAAATCGCAGCTTATAAAATTCTCTTCAAATTTTTCAAGGATTGCCGATAAACATCATCAGCGAGTTTTTTTAAGGCAATTCTCATGATTTCGTATTCTTCCGGCGTCATCATCATTGCTGTCTGCATGGCAAAAGCTAAATCGCCCGCGTCATAAACGCATGCATTTTTATCATCAAATCCGTAAAATGAGGCAAATTTCCGCTCAATAAGCGGCGGCGTCAAAAAGCCGTATATTAACTGCGCCGAACCGGTCACGGCGGTTGTAATATACCGCTCGTGGTCGGGATTTGTTCCGTCCAACAGCGGCAAAAAGAAATCCGCTTTTTCCATTTCCCGATACATACGCGGAAAATGAAGCATTCCTTTAAAATCAATATATTTTTTAATTTCTTTCGGAAGTTTCGGCAACGCTCCGCGGCCGACAACCGTCACCTTAAAATCGGTTGCGCCTTTTTTAATCAATGCCGCCACCGCCTCAAACAGTTGTTCATGATTTTTCCGCCGAGCCGATAAACCCCCGACCACAATAAAATTTGTCTTCCGATTTTTCGGTTTCAGGGAAAGCTTGCCGAAATAATGCGGATTAACCATCACGCCTTTGTCAAAATTCCCCAATACGATAAGTCTGTTCCGCCGCAAATATTCTTCTTCGTTAAAATCTTTGCACAGAGCAAGCTCATGTTCAACAACGTACAGATTATCAAACTTACGCAACAGAAAAGCGTCCAGTGCGCAAAAATTCTTATGACCGGACGGATAATTGTAAAACGCAGAAGTCGTCAAAACCAATTTATCATAAGTTTTTGCCTTATCGGCATGTTTTTGCAAAAATCTTTTCAACAAAAATTCATTCAGGCAAAATACCTTAATTTCCGGCATACGGCAAAAAGGCTTTTGTGCAAAATTTTCGGCAGACAACACAACGCTGACTTTATAACCCAAATCCATAAAATATTTTGCCATCCCCGGCAGCACTTCGCCATGACAAATATTCGGTTCAATCAGCAAAACCGACTTCTTTGCAACGGCACCGAAAGACAAGAGACCATAATCAAAAATCATTCTGCAACGAAACGTCATCAAAAACATTCTGGCTTTTTTGCGCCACGGCCGATAGACAATAAAAGAAGTCAGCAATTTGATTAAATTTTTTCTCATTGACATCTCTCCTTTTTGTTAAAATGAGAATAACCTCGATGCAATAATGAATTTTTCTTTCGGCAAAAAGCCCAAAGCCAAAACATTCTTTTGATTCCCAAGCTAAAAAATCTGAAATGCCGTTCGGAAAGAACTTCTTGCAGATATCGACGAAGAGTGTCATACAACTCTGTTTCCGTAAGCGGGTTGTAACGATGCAACACCTCGTCGACGAACATGCCATAGGCATAACGGGTGGCAATTTTATCCAAAACTTTTTGCCGTCCGGGGTATTTTTCGCCCAAATTAACAATTTCCGAAAACAAATCCCTGTACTCCTGA
Source organism: uncultured Alphaproteobacteria bacterium (assembly GCA_944391395.1). Lineage (GTDB taxonomy): Bacteria > Pseudomonadota > Alphaproteobacteria > RF32 > CAG-239 > CAAFZY01. The sequence continues at coordinate 54,394 of CALXTI010000002.1, read as the reverse complement.
ATACGTTTTTCCGAAAGCTTTTGCAATGTCTGAGAAGTTTCGCCCTGACGATAGGCAATAAGCTCCTGCGTACAAACCACGGCTTTCCGGCTGTTAAGCAAAACCTCAATATTAAACAAAATATCGTTAATGGCGGGAAGTTTAAGAGAAAAGCGGATGCCTTCAAGCAACGGAGCCGCATAAAGCTTCTGCCACATCAAGGTGCCGATTTTCTTTTTATGACAAAATTTATCCTCAAAAGGAGATTCGCTCATGAAACGAACCGGAAAAGGCGCCGTATACCGCTCCTTAAAGTTGTACCCCCCCCGGAGGGCAAATTTAAGGTAGCTGCAACAACTGATATCAGCCCCCGTATCACACATATGCCGGTATAAAACTTCCAGATATTGCGGATGATAGATGTCGTCATGGTCACAGAAAGCGATGTATTGCCCTTTTACCTTGTCCAAAGCAAAATTACGGCTGGCGCTTCCGCCTTGGTTGTTTTGATAAAAAATTCTGAAATTTTTATCTTTTGCCGCATATTTTTCCAAAATTTCCTGAGAATTATCTGTTGACCCGTCATTGACACAGATAACCTCAAAATTTTTGAATGTCTGATTTTTGATAGCCTCAAGCGTGTATTCAAGAAAGTTTCCGGCATTATATACCGGAATAATAACTGAAATTAAAGGATTCTGCTTTTGCACAAATCTTCTCCCGGGTTATTTTCCAACAACGTGCCGAATACTCTTATCAAGCGTTTCGGCGACCGCCGCAAGCGAATATGTATTCAGGCAAAGTTCATAGCCTTTCCGCGCCGTTTTTGCCGCCTGTTCCGGATTGTGCAACACTTCTTCCAGACGTGCCGCCAATGCTTCATAATCCCCTTTGGAATACAAATAAGCCGCTTGCGGATGACGGGCAAATATCTCGCTTGGACCTTCCGCCGTGGACGAAACCACCGGCAGCGAACGCAGCATCGCTTCCAACAAAACGATGCCGAAAGGCTCATAAACGGACGGCAATACAAACACGTCGATTTTGGCATAAAAATCATCTTTATTGCTGATCCACCCCGGAAGCGCCACCACGTCTTCCAAACCGTTTTCCTGAATCAGGCGGCGGATTAATTCGTCTTCCTGCGGATACTGCTCCTGCCGGCTGCCGGCAAGAATTGCCCTAAACGCAATGTTTCGTTCTTTCAAAAGCGCCAACGCCCGGATAAAATCCGGAAAACCTTTCATCGGATCAAAACGACCGATTGCGCCGATGACCGGAGGATTTTGCAATCCTTGAAAAGGTTTGAACGCGCGTTTTTCCACCATCATATTGGGAATAACATAAATATTTTCCGCCGGATAGCCTTTGTCAGCAAACAAATTTTTCTGATACTGAGTGATTGAAAAAATCGCATCGGCTTTGTTGATAAGCTTAAATCTTGAATTATGCGCCACCGCCGCGATTTTAATTTTTAACATTTTTGCCACCAGTCCAAAAATCGGCAGCGCTCTTTTAGAGTGGCATATAATCAAATCCGGCGCAAATTTTTTAAGCTTGAAATAAAGCACCGGCACCAAAAAATAATTATATCGGCTAAACGGCAGAAACACAGCCCGCACTCCGGATTGTTTTCTCAGTTCGTCTTTAAGCTTTGTCTTTCGGGAAACCACCGCCAAAACCTCATGCCCTTTTAAACCGAGCGCGGCGTTATAATCTAAAAAAGCTTGTTCAATACCGCCCAAAGTCCGACTTGTCATAACATTAACGATTTTCATTTCGAACACTCCATTTTCTAAACTTAGGACAAATCACCATTTAAAAAACGTTCCAGAAAAGTCCCGGCGATATCGCGTTTTTTATCATACTTGTAAGTCAGTTTATGAATTGTGGTTTCTGCCTGCAGTTTTTGCCACAACGCCTCGTCAAACGGCGTGAAAAAATTGTGTTCCAGCCCGTAACAAACATCGTCATACATAACCGGAACATTGTTCCACAAAACCTTGCTTTCGGCATCATTTTCCGTCATCAAATCAAAAAACAAATGGTACAGAAAGTAATTCAGCATATGATTTTCGCACCGCCAGTATTCAAACATCAGCTTTCGCATGTTGCGCATCAACACATTGCCTCTTTGCGCTTTCAAAAGCCAACTGTTGGCGTGCAGATATGCTCGGGCATGAAAAGCAAAAAAGTCCGCCCCGGAAATTTTTTCAGGAAGTTCCTGCGTAAGGAAAACCGTCGCATCAATCCAGATGCCGCCGTTTTGGCTCAAGAGCGCCAGTCGGAGCAAATCTGAAAATTGCGTGTTTGTAATATATCCCTTGCGATGTTTTTCATAAATATAATCCGGCATATCAACATACTGTGCGATATTATCGTTGCAAACAACCGTCATCGTATAATCCGGGCAATGGCGGCAGATGCTTTCCAGACATTTTTTAACGACTTCCGGCGCCTTGTCTTCGCCTTGCAGCCAACATACCCATATCCGTTTATCATCGCATCTTGCCGGCGGAAGTTCGCCCTCATCTTGTAAAACATACAGATAACGTCTGAGATATTTCTTTTCGGCCGCCGTCGTCCAAGCTTTAAGTTTTTGTTTACGGATTTTCTTATCTTGAAACAACAGGGCAACAACAAGTCTAAAGAAACATTTTTTAATCCATACCCAGCCATAAGCGATTTTTTGCAACATCATCAAACTCCAATGCCATATATTTTTTAAAAACTTTATCAAGTTCAAATCAAGAGGACAACGACTTTAAATCATTGTCCCCAGATATAAAGCATGATTGCAAAATCCGCCCTCACGCCCGTTCAAACCTTTTTAAAAAACAATAGAGCGTGATTCTGGATATTCCGAGCGCTTGCGCGATTTTCACCTTCGGTGTTTTTTGCTCCAGCATCCGCAAAATCCATTCTTCTTTGCCGCTGATTTTTTTGTTGGCAATGCGCGTTCCCTGTTTTCGACCCAGTTTTTTGCCTTCGGCTTTTAGACGCGCCAGTGCTTCTTTGGTGCGCTGCGAAATAAGGTTGCGCTCGATTTCCGCCGAAAGCCCGAAAGCAAACGCCAAAACCTTGCTCTGAATATCAGCACCCAGACGATAATTGTCTTTAATCGTCCATACTTGCACTTCCTTTTGCATGCATATGTTTAAGATTGTCATGATTTGTAAAAGATTGCGACCCAACCGCGAAAGCTCCGAACACAAGAGAACATCGCCTTTTTTCAACCCCTTAAGCAACTTTCCTAATTTTCTCTCTTCAAAATTTTTAACTCCGCTTATCACTTCGTGTACCCAACGGTCGACCCGTAAATCATTCTTTTTGATAAATTCATTGATTTCAAAACGCTGATTTTCAACCGTCTGTTTATCCGAACTGACGCGGATGTAGCCGTATATCATCTGTTTTCCTTTCATCTTAAAAATTAAAAAAACAGATATTAGCTTAATAAATGTGGCAGATCGTCTTAATCCGATTTTAAGAAAAAAAACGTATAATTCAAAATATGGGTCAAATATGGAGAAAGATTATGAAAAAACTTTTCGCCCTCGTACTTATCGCCGCCGCTTTATTCATCGGCCTTAATTTGAGCAGCAGCAAAGCCGCCGAAGTTATATCCGACATTCCCGAAAATCCGCAACGCGCGTTAATTCTCATTCACGGATTCGGACAAGACGGCGCCCGGATGCAGACAATGGCTGCCTCGTTTAAGGACAAACTTCCCGACACCGCGTTTTTTTATCCGACTTCGCCGGATAAAACCCCGTTTCGCGGACATCAATGGTTTGATTTACCGGTTTACGGTCCGCAAATGGTTGATGTCAAAATATATCAAAAAATGTTGGACGGCGCACTTGACAACGTGCCTGTGCTGCAAGAGGTGATAGACAATATTCATAATGATTTAGGAATGCCCTATGAAAACATCAGTATCGCCGGATTTTCCCAAGGCGGGTTGATGGCGGTTCTGACCGCGCTGACCACGCCGCACCCTTTAAATAAAGCCATATCGTTTTCCGGAGTTCCGTTTGTCATTACCGAAGATTTTGACACCGGTCTGATTGTTTCCGCGCCGCAAATTTTGCTGATTCAGGGCGACAACGACAGCGCCATTCCGCCGTCAAGCATCAACTTGACCAAATCCGCTCTTGAAAGCATCGGTATTTATCCGCAAACCGAAATCATTGCCGGTATGCGCCACGAAATCAACCAAACTGCCAAACAAAAATTTTTGGAATTTTTTGCCCCGGATATTTAAATATAAATCCGTTTTTTTAATAACTTTTAAAAACACCGTGTTTTAAGATATCACCGCTGCGGAAATCTCCCGCTTGCTTGAACGGAAGAACTTTTTAAACCGGAAAACTTCTCGCATATTATCGTACCGCACCTCCTTAAACCTTAACAAACTCGGCAGCGTTGACATGATAATGACCGGCGACCGTGCTTTACAAAAAGGTTGGCAACCTTGCAAAATATTGAATCATAAACTATCGTTTTTCAAGCGTTGGTGGTACAAACTTCGCAATTTTACATTGTAGCGCCGGACATCAAAAATTACTTCCCCATACCGACACTTAAAGTAAAAAAAGAGCGAGCCTGAAAACCGCGCCCGCTCATCTTTCGTTCAGATTTTGCTTATTTCAAATTATCTCTGAAAAATTGCTCCATCTTGTCAAACGGAATCACGTCCATTTTATAATACAAATCCGTGTGATTGGCACCGGGGACAATCAGCAACTCTTTATTATCGCCCGTCAGTTTTTTAAACGCGTCTTCCGAAAAATAACGGCTGTGCGCTTTTTCACCGTGAATCATCAACACCGGATTTTTGATGCTATGGCTGTAAGCCAAAATCGGCTGCGTAATCAAAGACAAAGCCGATGTCGCGTTCCACGCCCCGTTGGAACCGATGGAACGTTTGTGAAAACCCAGCGGCGTTTTATAAAAATTGACATAGTCTTTTACAAACTGCGGTTCATCACCGGTCAATTTATCCGGCAATGGCGCCGCTTTGGCAAAAGTGCCGGTTTTGGCGTCTTGCGTGCGCTGATTGTTCAAATCCTCACGCATTTTATATAAGTCTTCGTCCGACATGGAATCATTATAGCCGTGTGCCGACACCCGCGTCATGTCATACATGGTGGAAGTAACCGTCGCTTTTATGCGCGTATCTTGCGCCGCGGCATTCAAACCGAAACCGCCGAAACCGCAAATACCGATAATGCCGATTGCATCGGCATTAACCTCCGGCAACGTGGTCAGATAGTCAACCGCGGCGCTGAAATCATCGGTGTTGATATCCGGTGAGGCAACATCACGAACAGCCCCGCCGCTTTCACCGGTAAACGACGGGTCAAAAGCCAACGTTACAAAACCGCGTTCGGCCAATGTCTGGGCATAACGGCCGGAAACCTGTTCTTTGACCGCACCGAACGGACCGGACACCGCAATCGCCGCCAACGGCTTGTTTCCTCTGTTTTTGGGCATATACAAATCGCCGACCAACGGCACGCCGAAACGATTTTTAAACACAACTTTGTGCGTATCCACCTTGTCGCTTTTTGCAAATGTCTTGTCCCAGTCGTTGTTCAAAACAATCTCATTCGGATTCGCTTTAACCGGCTGCGACTTTATTTCCGCCTTCTTGCCCGGGCAAAAATAATAAAAAGCAGCGCTCGCCGCCAAAGCTCCGATAATAAACGAACTTAAAACTCCAATCATTTTCATACAAACCTCGCTAAAATGTTATCATTAAGACATATACACGTATAAATATTAGAGTTAACCCTAAGTCAAGGGTTTTTATCGGCTTGTGGAAAATATTGAATCAATACCGCCATAAGAAAAGATGCTAATTGATTATGTTTACAAAATGAACTTCCCCTGGCTTACGCAAATAGTGTTATCATTCCGAACTTCGTTCGCCCTACCCCAAAGCTTTGCAAACCTATGGCCGGGTTGGCATGCCTACCTCTACCTGCATACGCAGGTAGTGTTACGTTCGAATCATAAAAAGGATATTTTAAAGACAACAAAAGAGAAACATCGTTTACACGATGTTTCTCTCATTCGTTTTTTTCAATCAAAACGCGTTTGCCAGAACGGCAAATGGCGAATTGATCGCCGGAGTGCCGGAAAGGCGAACCTTCAGTTCCGGCAGAGAAGAATCTTCTTCCCGAATCTCCTCATATATTTCTTCTGCCTCCCGGCAGAGATACGCGCCGCGGCCGTCTTCAAGATTGGCCTCCAAAATTTGCAAATATTGCGCCACCTTCTCCGGCCAATATTCTACAAATTTTACCTGATTGTCTTCGGAAAGACATCTTGCCATAATGACGTCAAGATATTTTTCCTCTTCAATCATAGCCGCCATGACGGTATCCGGAATTCTCTTGCACTCCGAGATAATCTCGTCAAAAATCTCACGGTTTTCTTCCATGAGATAACTCAGATTCGGCGTGCAAATCCCGAATTGTTTTGAGTATTCTCTTTTTTCTTCTTTGGCAGAGCTCATCAAAAATTCAAGCTCTGCTTCTTTTTTCATTTTTTTCATATCTTTTGCAATTTAATTTCACAATAACTTCTTAAACAAAATCAATACACCTCTTTTTGGGCTTTTTGTCAATATTTTTTTATTTTCGATGTTATGGCCAAATTAAAAACGCATTGATTGCAAAACCAATGCGTTTTTAATCTTATGAGCAACAAACTACTTTGCCAAATCGTCTTTGTGATTCTTCAAATCATGAAGACCGGCATTTTTCTGAGCCGGTGCAACGGATTTATTTTCCGCTTTTTCACCGATTTGCTCTTGTTGGACATAACGTCTTTGTTTTTCTTTTTCCATGACGGCTTTCAAATATTCCCGATTATCGCGTGTCGCGCTATTTTCTGCAGCCTTTGTCATATTGGCGCGATATTGTTGCAATTCTGGATACTTAGATTCAAAGTCTTTCAACGCACCACCTTCTTTTAAAGCATCGGGACGAGCTTGAACCATTAAATTCACAATTTTTATCTTATCCTCAAGGTCTTGCTCGTGAGCACCGTCATAATTTCTCCTTACAAATGTGCTCATATCTCTGTCGGTTGGTTGATATCCGTTTTTCATCAACACCTCAAATGCTTTAGCATCACTAAGAGCGGATTTGACATCCTCAGAGGTTACGGGCGCACCGGATTTAAGCAACAAATCAATACATTTATAATCTTTAACTTCTTGTCGCAGTTGTATGCTTAACGGAGAATAAGAGCCTTCCCGCCCTTCAAGCTTAGCGCCCTGAGCAATCAAATATTCCACAATATCTCTGCGCTGATAATCTCTTGTATCCTCCGACACGGCTTCTTCTAACGGATAATTTAATGTATCACCGCAATAATCTACGGTGTTTTTATTGACATCCGCTCCGTTTTCCACGACTTCCTGAACAGTATCTATACTGCCTTTCTTGATTGCTTCCGATAAAAGCAGCTGCATATCCCCGCCATGTTCCTTAAACGCATGAAGTTTTTCAATATCGCCGGTCCTTAAATAATCCTGTGCAAATTCCCATCCTTTCTTTTCCCGGCCATAATAACTAACAAATGCTGTTTCCGTAGAAGATGCCTCAACCTTAATATCTTCAAGATTACCGTGTTTTCGCAAATTTTCCATCTTGGAATGCTGACACAAAATCTCGGTAACTTTTGGGGGCAAAACAATATCTTCCAAATCATTGTTTACATAAAAATGTGTCTGAACTTCGCTCACATTTTCATAAGAAGACAAATCCAAATTGGTATCCATTCCGTAAATGTTGTTATAATCAAGTTCCTCATTCCAACCAAACGGCGTGTTATTGCTTAAATGAATAGCCTTAATTTGCTTTTTAGATTCCGGCGTTAACATATCTAATTGCTCTTGGCTGGCCGCCTGAATGGTTTCAATTTCCGGCATCTCGGACAAATCTATTTTATCATCGCGGTGAACAACACCTTTTTCCATCAATTCGTTCAAATCAAGCATGTGTTCCGAATATGATGTACCGGCTTTTAATTCTCTCGCGTCTTTGACCACGCAAGGTTCGTCTTTCGAATCATATTGATCTACGGAAAAGAATTCCCCAAGATAACCGTTTTCATATGGATCCCATTTCATTGTTTTATCCTCCCAAATAGTCGACTTTTACATGCAATGCAGCATTAAAAGATCGTTTAATGTTAACGGTTTAAATTGACAATTTTTTATCCAAATAAAAAAAGAAAATAAAAACGATACTAAGAAAATATTAATAAAAAAGCTGTATAGATAATGCGTAAAAAATGTTGCATATTAGACAAAAATATGTTATGGTAACAATGTGGATGTTAACATTAAACGATCGATTAATCCAAACATTGTATCATAAAGAAAACTCAAAAAGCTGATACGACACTCCCATCACAAGTAAAAAACGTAAGTATCGATAAATCTTTGGTCTCAAAAATCAAAAGCGCTATCATTGCAAATAAGTTTTAAATAGAAACTTTACACGCAAGGCTCTCTAGCTGAAACACCCTTATCCGGGAATATCTGGTAATTGTTTTACGCTATCTGGTAACTATATCTTGACTTATCTGGTAATATCTGGTAATATCTGGTAAAACAAAAGGAGATAGTATGCCCAAAATAAAAGATATTACAATAACTCCGGATATGTTAAACAAAATTGCCGAGATAGATCAATTTATTGGTTCTTGGCGTTCGGATGTGTTAAAACTAACCCCGGCAGAGCTAAGGATTATGAAACGAATTGCCACAATAGAATCTGTTGGATCTTCCAACAGAATAGAAGGCAACAAGATGAGTGATGCCGAAATTGAGGAGTTGTTTAGCCGTATTAACAAAAAATCTTTTAGCTCCAGAGATGAAGAAGAAGTTGCCGGCTATTCGGATTTGATTAATACAATATTTGAAAACTATGAAGATATTCCCTTAACGGAAAACTATATCAAACAGTTACATCAAATACTTTTAAAATATTCATCAAAAGATGAACGTCATCGCGGGGAATATAAAACAGATTCCAACAGAGTTGCGGCATATAATGCATCAGGTAAAGAAATTGGCACTATTTTTGAGACGGCTACTCCGTTTGACACACCAAGGCTCATGCGGGAATTAATACAATGGACAAATGACACATTTAAGGATCGCTTTTTGCATCCTATCATCACGATTGGTGTGTTTATCGTACATTTTTTATCCATTCATCCGTTTACAGATGGAAATGGGCGCCTGTCTCGTGCTTTAACGGTTCTTTTGATGCTTAAAAACAACTACAGCTACATGCCTTATGCATCTATGGAATCCATTATCGAGACGAGTAAGGAGGCATATTATAGAGCGCTTCGCGGCACACAAAAAACAATATGGCGTGATAAAATAGATTATGAGCCATGGCTGTCATTTTTTGTAACGTCTTTGCAAAAACAAAAAAGAGCTTTGGAAGATAAAATTCAAAATTTGCAAAAAACAAATATAGAAAAATTATCTTCCACAGCGCATGAAATTTTAGGCTTATTTACCGAAAAAACTGAATTAAGCATGCCTGAAATTGTTCAAAAAACAGGCAAAAATGCAGAAACAATCCGAAAATCAGTTCAAAATCTGGTTAAAAAAGGATTTTTAACAAAACTTGGAACAACTCGGGGAGTTTCTTATATTCTAAAAAAATGATATAACTTCTGCTTGTAACGATTTAAATTTTGTACCTATTTTCTACCATTTCCTCCAAAATGTTTCATAAGTGCGGCTAAATCTTCAGTCGTGGCAGGGCGATCCGGTATATCTGCCGCTTCTTCGTCTGCAGATGTGTTTATGTTTTTAACATCTTGCGTATCTTGTTGCGAAAACTCATATTCCTCATCTCTTAACAGAGGCTCTTTTCTGCCGCAAATATTCCAACCATAACCAACGGACGGCGATGGTTCTCCGGATGAAATTCCCTTACGGTCTTTCCATTCTTCCTGTATATCCTCTTCAATTTTTAATATTTGTTCTTTCTGTTGATTACTCAAACCTTCTTGTGGCACGTAAATAACCTCAAAATCATGTTCTGAAGCAGCACTGTCTTTTTTCCAAGATAACGCAACTTCGCCGGGAAGAATTTGTTTCCAACATTTAAACCCGTCCGAACTGAACTTCTTTTTAGGAGTAAATGTATCCGGTTCTCTAAACGAGCCGTCAGATTTTATTACCCAACCATCTCCACACATTGTTCCCGCACCGACACGATGCCACACCTGCACATCGGAAGGCAAGCCCATGGCTTCATATTGCTCTTTCTGTTGCCGTTTTTTTTCTTGTGTTGCTATTTGACGTAATTTTTCAAGCTTTTGTTCTTGCTCAATCCGCCGATATTTTTCCTGTTTCGCAACAAATTCATCTAAATCTGTAAGCGTATCTTGGGAAAAAGGTATAGTCGTAGCGGGATAGTAGAGATTATCTTTTGGCCGATACGTAACTCCGTTATCTGCCACCTCAACATCATATCCAAGCTCATTAAAGCGATTAGCCAACGATTTTCCGGTATTTTCATTTTTTTCAACCAATTTCTTAACAATCTCATCAACCAGCTGATGATGAGCTTCAAGTTCCACGATTTTTTCTTTGACTTGATCTAAATTTTCTTGAGTGTATAAAACAAGCTTTACAGAATGTGTTCCCAAGTCAAACGTTTTTTCGCCATCAAATATGGGAAAATATTCATCAATTTTTTGTCGGGTTGCAATCCGATACGCTTTATCCAACTCATCTATTTCCTGCTGATGTTCTGCCTTAAACTTTCGGCTTTCATCCAGCTCCTTTTGATATTTTTGATCTTCTCTGTGCTTTTTTTCATATTCAAATTTAGCGTGCATAAATGTCTCACGCATATTTTTCATAATTTGAACAACCTCCGGCATTTGTCGCAGATTCTGCCCCAAAGATTTTTCGATGTCGGCAATAATTTGTTGACCTGATTTGGCATCCAGATTTCGGGCAATCTCGTTCATCAAAGATTGAACACCGGAAAAATTATCTTTCATTGTGCGCAAAAACACTCCCGCAAACGGCATCCCCGTTTTTTTACCTCTGAAAAATTCAATTTTCTGAAAAGGCGAGGCACCATGCGACAAAGCATATGCGGCTTCTTTACCTTTACCATAAATCAGCATCTCATTAAGAAACGTTGTTTTCGACTCATTTGATAAATGGTATCTCGGTGCTGCGTAATCGCAATCGGTGAAATCAACTATATCCTCAAGTCTGCAGTTTAACGAAATATCTCTTTTACCATATTGAATGGCATCAAGAGAACGCTGAATTTTTGATATTTTCGCAAATTCTGTCGTCCTGGCGATCATCTTTTCATCTGTTGTGAGACCGTGTTCAACAAGAAACTTGGCATATTCATCCTCAGACCAGTTTGGCCCGGAACCGGTAGCATACTTAGGATTATCTTGCAAAAACTCTCTAAGCATTTCTTTTGTCGTAACATAGAAGAAGCTATCTTTATTATGACAACATTTAAGCGCATTACAAAGTTTATTAAAAGCTTTATATGGCTCACCAAACCCGTTATCCTTAACACATTCCCAAAACTCTTTATTAGGAGCCAATACAAAATCTTCTTTAAAATAAAATTTTATACCATTTTTCTGTAAAATTTCAAATGCTAATAAACGCGCCGGTATTTCAAGCGCCTTTAAATTCTCCAATTTTTCGATTGTCTTATCATATGAATCGGAAGCTTTAACCCAATTGACGACCATTTCAGGCGATGCTTTTGCCAGCGGCAAAAACTCTACATTGGAAAAACGAGATATTATGTGCGGATTCCGTGCGATAAAATCAGCCATTAATTTTATATCATCATCAGACAACTTGTCATTGGAAGATTTAGAAAACAATGATCTTGATACGAATGCTACATTTAGTTCTATATTCGGGTTTACATCAGTTGCCTTTTTTAAATCATCCAAATAAAAATCTTTTAAAGCTGGAAAACATCTCTCCAGCGAATGGCATAATAGTCTTTCAAAGGGAGTAAATCCCCCTTCATCTTTTTGCCGAGAAATATCTTCGTTATACAGTATTGAATATGCCGTCCTTATCCCGTCAATCTCTTTTTTTTGTTGCGGCGTTCTTCTGTAATCAAGCAATTTACCCACATAAATATCAACTAATGCTTGCCTGTCTATTTCTGTATTTTGGGATATTGGCTCAAATACTAATAAGTTTCCGTTAGCATCTTGTATGCCAGCCGCATAAGTGTGTTTTGCAATCGACTCGTATTGATTGGTCTGACGAACATCTAGTCCTACAGTATACGCTTCGGCTTTAATATCATAAGTCGGCATATCAAACTTAAGTACTTTGGCCTCACCTTGACATTCCGTTAATTCATTACCATCAAGCACATAAACCTTATCGCCAAAAGCAAATGCTTTATGTTCGGCATCATAACCTTTAAAAGAAACGTTATCAATAGAGGCAATTTCCGAATTATCTTTAAGATTAACGATGTAGCATTTATTTTCACATTGCTGAATGCACAAATCTCCATATATGAAAAGATTATCTCCCTCCATAAGCAACCAATCATCTTCGTAGAGATATTGTTTTGTGTTTGATTTAATCAAATATAAGGATTTATCATCATTCGGATGGCCTAAAAAACGACCGCGACACACTTCTGCACCATTGAAAGAAACCACATCATCTTCGTTCGGCTCAATGGACACAACATGATTATCATATTCGCCCTTCCCATCATAATCCTTATAATATTCACTCTTAATTTCATATCGTTTTGCTAAATCAACACTTATACTCATTTTATTGCCCCGTTTTTTTTATCAAAAAGGTGCCGATTGGTTATCAGCACCTTTTATATAGAATGTTACTCTCCCAAGCTCTTACCGTCGTTGGTATGACCGGTATTGGAAGAAACTTTTTCTTTATATTCAGGTGTCAAATTGGCAAAAACAGCTTTTTTGATGTCAGATAAGCTGACATTACAGTTTTCACCTTGTTTTGAACCTTTAAATGTTGGGCTTCCACCCCAACCGCCTTCTATTTGATTGAGTTGATCGGCAACGGCGTTCAAATCAGCATATCCAACCTCGTGCTGACAAATACTGACTTTGCGGAAAGGCTCACCCTGCGAACCGAGCTTCATCGCCGGATTAACCGCCACAACAACCGGAGCCATGGAATACCCGACATTGGTGGCGCAAGGCAATGTTGTTTCAACGTATGCAACACCGCCCACAACCTCTGTTTTGATTTCTCCAGATTTTACGCGGTCAATAATACCCGTCTGAACCGTCCTGTAATTATTCATAATCGTATCGTTAACACTTCCTGTATCAATAAAAGATTTGACATCTTCAATGTTTTGAGGCGTTACCATGAATACTTTAACAGATGAAGCCAGGGCGGCAACTTTATTTTCCGGATCAAAAGCTTGTTCAATCGGTTTCGGCCCGTCCCATTTGGATCCCTGGAAGGCATCATGTTCATTGATTTTTTCAATACTTTCTTTAGGTCCCAAATCTTGACCTTGCAAATATCTGTCGGCTAAAACATATGACGCGACAGAGTCCACGTCCACACGATTTGTTACAAACACCACTTTTTCAGGATCTTTTGATTTGAACCAACCCAACAACTCAGGTGCTTTTTCATAAATTTCTTTGGCACAACATTGCAAAGCATTTCCTTCCGTATGTTGAGGGTCTATGTTTTTATCGCACAATTCAGCCAACTCGGAAACGGTCATCTCCAAACCGATAATGGTATAACCGTCTTCTTTTAATTGTTTTAATTTTGCAATTTCTGTTTCACGAACATTATCTCCGGTTTTAGGATTTTTCATTGCCGGATTAACGTACATAAACTGTGTCATTTATTTACTCCTTTAGACAAAATTTTGTAAATCATATATGCAGAATAACACAAACCAACGATAAAATCAACTCGATTTTGCAAATTTAATACTTATTTTCATGAAAAAATACGCAAAACAGCAAGTTAATTCTTTCCATTTAAAAATGCGTCTACTTTTGGCTAATTTGACACAAACCCCGCCTTTCTGTAAAATAGCCACGTTTATAATTACAAGCTGGATAAAATTATATTGATGAAATATTAAAATTGTATGATTAAATCACGGAAAATTTTTGTAAAATCGCTGATACGATATTTGCTGCGAAAGGGGTATTCAAACCGGATTTTATTAATCCCTTTTCATGTATAACAACGGATACGGGTTTCCCTGCTCATCCAATTCCGTTCTTTTATAAACCTTAAACCCCATATGCTCGTAAAAACCTTTGGCGAGAGGATTCTGTTCATTGACGGTAAGTTCGTTTACGGCATAGTTTTCAACACCGTATTGCAGCAGCTGTTTTCCTATCCCTTGCCCTCTGTTTTCATTTGCGATAAATAACATCTCAAGCATCTGGCCGGAAACTCCCATAAAACCTATCGGCTCTCCTTTTTCATTTTCCGCAATCACCAAAACAGGAACACTATTTAAAGCCTGCGGCACATACGGCTTAATGTTGTTTATTTCATTATCGGATAAAAACAAATGCGTCGCTTTAACCGAATTTTCCCAAACACATAACAATTTCTCAATCAACAACGGCGTCCGTTCTTTTATTTCAACAATCTTCATATTATGATATTTCTTTAACATTCACACATGTATTACCGTTTCTCAATTTATCATAAGGCAAAATATAATATCAAAGTTTATATGTTGTATTTCGTTAAATTAATTATTAAAAGTCATATATGGTCGTGTTTCCAAAAGAATCTCTGGAAGAACGCGTGTTTATAAAATCGTCGCCTATGGTGCCAAACGTATTGGTATTTCCAAAAGAATCTCTGGAAGAACGTGTGTTTATAAAATCATCGCCTATGGTGCCAAACGTATCGGTATTTCCAAAAGAATCTCTGGAAGAACGCACATCTATAAAGTCATCGCCTATTGTGCCAAATGTATTGGTGTTTCCAAAAGAATCTCTGGAAGAACGTGTGTCCATAAAGTCATCGCCTATGGTGCCGAACGTATTGGTGTTTCCAAAAGAATCTCTGGAAGAACGAATATTTACGAAGTCTCCGTCAGAATTCGTTCCGTAACAATTCCTATTTCCATAACCATCTTCATAACAATTAACATAGGCATGAGCTTGAGAAACAATGATGCAACAAGATAAAATAAAAAATATTTTTTTCATATCCAACTCCTTGGTTTACATCGTATGGAATTTATTTCAACAAATCAAGTTTAATATTAGGGTTGACCGGCATCACCAAAAGAAAAAAACTAAATCAACCAACGGACTTCAATCTTACATCAATTTAACAACCGTTTTTATAAATGGAAAACAAACAAAAACAGAGCAAAAAATCTCGTCCGAATTAAAAAATGCCTCTCTTTAAAAGCGATGCTTAATTCACGGTTTGCAAACCAATTCAATAGACTAAATTATATTTTTATGTTATTATCAGCTTAAAGGAGAAACGATATGGACAATGCGCAACAATACGACAAATTAGAAACCCTGCCCTCTCTGAAAAAAGGATGGGTTCGTTTGGTGCATCGCTGTCTATATAAAGATCATGTAAACAGTATCAAAAAAAACGGTCTTGTTTTTAATAGAAACGCCGCACATTTATCTTCATTACAAAAAGGCGGTTCTTATTCAAACATTACATCAATGGTCTCCGTTTATAATGAAACTTCGTTTTGGGAAAGCATGCGTCATGATGATTTTTCATGTTATGATAATGCGCGGTATGCCGACACAAAAATCGTTTTTGACATACCGATGGATGAATTTTGTTTGCTGAAAAAATATGGTAGTCTCATAAAAGGAACGGTAGATAGCAAATACATTGTTGGCTGTATCCCTAATGTGAATGGCGGAAATAAAAACCTAACTTTACCGGAAGAAAAAATAACGCAAGCCGCCGAAAAATCAAGAAACAATCCTCCGCCACCCGTCCGACCAAATAATGTTGACGACATGGTGGAAAAATTACTGCTAAAATGCAAATCAGATAAAAAAGAAGAATTGCGCACCAATATTTATGAAAGAATAAAACAGTGTAAAGAAGATTTGCTGTTTGAATTAAACGAACGAAAGAAAACACCAAATAAAAGGACAATACCTTTAACGGCAATAATCCGAAAACATTGTCGTTAGCATCTAAAAACCTCTCTTAAAAAGCGATGCTTATCTCACAATTTTCAAAATAAATTTCATTTACATATAAAAAAAACTTGCCTATAATGATACAAAATTAGGATTATTGTATAATTTAAATTTTTATGCGTATGAAAAAAATATTGTTAATTTTAATGGCTCCTTTATTTACACTTTTTGTAGCATGGGGCTTATCAATAGCACATGAGTTTAATTGGAAAGGCATCATTTTCTTTGTAGCCGTAATTACAGCCTTAGGAATAGTGCTGGCTTTTATAAAACCTGAGAAACTTATCGATGCCGGGATAGGCTGGATTTTTTCAGGCGTGCTTTTTGCCTTTATGGCAACGGAAGGAATGCTTGGGGTTTATACGGGACTCTTTGAAACAATAGCAACGGCAACATTTGCTTTCACCTTGTCTTTTACTTGCATTCTCCCTGTTATAAAAGCATCAACAGAATCTCCAAAACAGAAGCCTTAAAACAGCTTCTGTTTTTTTGTGATTCCAACGGACAGCCGCAAAAAAACTTCCGGGGAAAGTTTTTTTTAAGGAGACGCAATGAGACTTGTTTGAGCAGGCAAGCGGCAGCGCTGCGCGGCGAAACATAGTCGGAATTGAACGAACCCTGGGTTCGAGCCCCTAGGGTCAACAAAAAAACCTCTCTTTTCAAGAGAGGTTTTTTATTGGTGATGCTTAACTCACAGCTTCCGAGCTAAAAATTATAATTTTTTCTTCATCTGCAAATTCATTCGTTGTTCAAACGGTTCAAAACCATATTGTTCATAAAAATGATACGCATCAACATTCTTATTAAACACCCCAAGCCGAATTTCATCCACATTCCATTGTTTACATATTTCAAATAATGCGTTCATCAACTCTTTTCCAATACCCTTACCTCGTAAATCTTTCTGTACACCAAAATTAGCAATATGAACAACATTGGCACCTTCTAAATAAGGCGAATACTTCCTCTCAGCCAACAAATAACCACAAACAATATCATCATTAACCGCAACTAAAGCACACATTTTATCATCTTCAAGCGATTGAAGAAATCCAAGTTGCTCAAATTGATCATCTTGCTGTGTAAAATAACCATTAAGAATATCAATATGATGTTGCCTGACTTCACGACATAATTCTAACACTTGCGCTAAATCTTCTTTTTTAAACTTTCTGACGATCATTTTATTTTCCCAAAAACGCTAAAATTTGTTGTAAGGTATCGTTAGGCGATTGCGCGCTATTATCAATAATTAAATCAGCCAAAACAGAATTATGATAACCTTGCTGATACATTTCTTTTATTCTGTCTTTTTCTTTATCATTCAGTTCTCTATCACCACGATTTTGCAAACATATCTCAAGTTGCGGAGCTAATGTGATATTAATAAACGCAGTTTCGGTATTTTCTAATGATTTCCACTGCCAATAAAGTTTTTCAGTCATCGGATAAGCAAAAATTATATATTCATATTGAGCTTTTTCTTTCTCTTGGCTAAGAATCGTATTAAGTCTTTTAATCCTTTCACGCCATCCTTCTTCTCTGCTTAACCCTAAAACTTTTTGTTCTTCATCAGAAAGCAAATCATCGACCTCTATAAACAACGCTACTTTCAATTCCGAAACCAGCAGTTTTGAAATCGTTGTCTTTCCTGCATTCATCGGCCCATTAATGTTTATAATCTTCATAGTGACTCCTCAATTAATTATATACTAAAAAATAAAAAAAGAAACCAAATTGCTGGTTATACACAAAAATTGAGCGCAATTCAAAATTACTCAACATATTAAAAAATAAAGACTTTTTTATAAACGAGTTCGTAAAAACTTCCCAAATTGCAATTTTCAAAAATACGACTTTCGAACTCGCTGAAAGTCTTGGAAAATAAAGCAAAACGGCAGTTTTTGTACCTGCCGTTTGTATTGGTGATCCCAACGGGACTCGAACCCATATTACCACCGTGAAAGGGTGATGTCCTAACCATTAGACGATGGGACCACATGTTTTAAGACAAAGGCATATATAAAGGTATTTTTTGATTAGGTCAAGAACTTTTTTGCATTTTATTTAAAAAAAATTATTTTTTACCGCGCCGTATTGATTGCCTGCACGATTTCACTGACATGCACCAACTCAATATTTTTACTTCCCAAGGTTTTTAACCATTCCTTCAAAGCCAAATAAGTCTGGCTTTTGGGGTGGCAAATTGCCACGGCAAATCCTTTTTTTTGCGCAATTTTTTCCGTCAACTCAAGCTGTTTCATGATATACTCATAATCATTTTCGTTGTCCAGAAATACATCGCGTGCAGCATAATTAACCCCGTCTTCCATTGCCAGCTCTTCGCCTTTAGACGAAGCCGTCGTTTTTGAATCCAAGAAAAACATATCATGTTGTTTTAAGATATTCATCACAACCCCGAGTTTTTCTTTATCTTCGGTAAATTTGCTTCCCATATGATTATTAATGCCGCCAACCGCAATGCCTTCAAAACGATTAAGCATGTTTCCAAACATATTGCCGATAGTCGCCGCATCCATATCCGTCATCAAAGTATCCGGCGCCAAATTTGCCCTAACCTTTGGCTCCATCGGCGCATGAATCATGATTTCATGCCCGGCCGCCTTGGCCTCCGCCGCCAACTGCGCCAAATTTTTGCCGTATGTTAAGAAAGAAGATGTCAAAGGCGCCTGCAAAGAGATAATATCCTTGCTGCGCGGCTGATTAATCCCCATATCATCAATCACAACCGCCACCAACGGCACATCTGTTTCGAGTTTATTCAGAATAATCCGCTGATGATTGTTTTCAACCTGTTCTACATGCGGTTCATCGAGAACGGTCGCGGATTCCAACACTTCCGGATCAGCGGCAAAATATTCATGATGCAAAATAAAATCACCGATGGCATCTTCCGAAACATATTCTTCGCTCAGTTCTTCATCGGGCAAGACCAACACCGCCGATGTCGGCGCTTTTTCTTCCGGCTTAAACTTCAAATATCCGACAAAAATCCCGGCAACAAAAAACAGCAGCAAAAGCAAAGCCAAAAGCCCCGCCGAAAAATACGGAGCCACGACATTCCAACAGCTTTGCCACTTGCTTGCCATATTTTTTAATCCCTTTTGCGCAAAGTCGGAAAAGCAATCACGTCACGGATGGTTTCCGCACCGGTTAAGAAAATAGCCAGACGGTCAATACCCATACCCATGCCTCCTGACGGCGGAAAACCGTTTTCCAAAGCCGTTACAAAATCTTCATCAAGCATTTGCGCCTCGTCATCACCGGCTTCGCGCGCGGCAACCTGAGCCTCAAATCGTTCTTTTTGTTCCAGCGGGTTGGAAAGTTCGGAATAAGCGCACCCCATTTCCATACCGGCAACATATGCATCAAAATGTTCCACCAAACGCGGATTGCTGCGATGTGTTTTAGCCAACGGCGAAACATCGCGCGGCATATCCATCACCAAAATCGGATCAATCAGATTAGCCTCGACCTTGGCATCAAAAACTTCTTGCACCACTTTGCCCCAGGAAGTGCAATCGGAAGCATCCACACCGGCGGATTTGGCCATGGCTTGCGCTTCTTCCAGGGTTTGAGCCTGCATCAAATCAATACCGGCGTACTCTTTAACCAGGTCAACAATAGACTTGCGGGCAAACGGTTTGCCCAAATCAATCTTATGACCGTTAAATTCAACCTCCGTTGTTCCCAAAACGCTTTTGGCGACATATGCCAACAAATCCGGAATAAGCTCGGCCATGGTGTTATAATCGGCATAAGCCTGATAAGCTTCCAAAGCCGTAAATTCCGGATTATGGCTCTTATCAATGCCTTCATTACGGAAGTTTCGTCCGATTTCAAAAACCCGGTCAAAACCGCCGACCACCAAACGTTTCAGATAAAGTTCCGGCGCAATACGCAAATACAAATCCATATCAAGCGCGTTGTGATGTGTAATGAATGGTTTGGCATTGGCGCCGCCCATAATCGGGTGCAGCATCGGCGTTTCCACTTCCAAAAAGCCGTGTTCTTCAAAATAGCGGCGGATGGCCGAAGTTATCCGGCATCTTGTTTCAAAAATTTTGCGGCTGTCGTCATTCATGATAAAATCAACATAACGTTGGCGATAACGCGCCTCAACATCGGTCAAACCGTGGAATTTTTCCGGCAGCGGCTGCAAAGACTTGGCGATAATGTCAAATTTTTCGGCAGCGACCGAAAGTTCGCCCCTGGGTGTCCGGCGGATATACCCGGTTACACCGACGATATCTCCGACATCCAAACATTTCAAACGCTCCAAATCTTCTTCCGGCAAATGATTTTTATGGCAGAAAACCTGAATTTTTCCTGATTTATCTTTCAAATCAATAAACATGCCGCTGTTACGCACGGCCATGGCGCGGCCGGCGATGGTCACCCGGTCTTCGGTATCGGCGCCGGTTTCAAGGTCTTTATATTTTTCCTGCAAATCCGCGGCATATGCGTTGGGTTCAAATTTGTACGGATATGGATTATACCCCTTTTCCTGCAGTGTTTTCAGTTTGGCTAATCTTGACTCGCGATGAATATTTGTTGTTTCTGTTGACATTATCTTTCACCTATAATTAAACTTTCGGTTTGCGATTATAAAAGCATGATTCATATTTTTCAACTCATTTTATATAAATAAGACCATTTTTAAATAACAAGAAAAAAGTTGACAAGCGCATAAAAAGAACTAAACTAGAACAAAATCAACCAAACAGAGGCGCCGATGTTAACCGAAAAACAGTACAAACTCTTGCTTTTCATCAACAAAACCACCAAAGAAACCGGTTGTTCTCCCTCTTTTGAAGAGATGAAAAACGCCATCGGCTTAAAATCAAAATCCGGCATCCATACTTTGATTAACGCCTTGGAAGAACGTGAGTTTATCCGCAAACTTCCGCACAAAGCCCGTGCACTTGAAGTTATCCGAATGCCGAAATTCAAACCCAGAGCCATCTTAGAAGAAGAAAAAAAACGCGAGAATGCTTTACAACATGCCGCCGCAGAAATCCCTTTTTACGGCAAAATTGCCGCCGGAACGCCGATTGAGGCCATTGCCGACCGGACGGAAACGCTTTCGATTCCGTACAACATGGTCGCCCGCGGTCAGTTTTATGCCCTGCGCATAGAAGGCGATTCGATGAAAGACGCCGGAATTCTGGACGGAGATACGGCCGTGATAAAAAAAACCGACAACGCCGAAAATGGTGAAATTGTCGTTGCATTGGTAGATAACACCGAGGCCACCTTAAAAATTCTGCAAAAAAAAGGATCGGAAGTCTGGCTTGTTCCTTGCAATAAAGATTACGAAACGCGTAAACTTGATGCCAAACGCGTTAAAGTTCAAGGTGTTTTGAGCTCCATTATCCGTAATTACCACTAAAACAAATACTTTTAAACAAAACCAACATTATAACGCCTCAGCGGTGAAAAAGCTTTTTATGCTTTAAAAAAACATAATCCTAAAAAACAAGAAGTTATAATAAGAACCACAACCTGGGATAAAGAAAAGATTGGGCGGAGAATCTTTAAAGTTGCAAAAAAAAAAAACGGTTTAGAATATCGGGAAAATAGGTGTTTTTTGCAATTTTGGGAGAAAATAATGCGGGAAAATGGTAGAAGTATGGTCGAAATGCTTGGTGTATTAGCAATCATAGGAGTATTAAGCGTCGGGGCGATGTCGGGTTATGCCAAGGCCATGCTTAAATACAAGCTCAACAAACAAACGGAGCAACTAAACTCCATACTGGTCGGTTTCATTCAATATCGTCATGAATGGAAAAACGTTCAAGGAACCGTACGTCTAAAGAATTATTTTATTAAACTCGGACTTGTTCCGGAAAATATGGATAAAGATAGTTCCGATTATCTTTATGATGCTTTTAACAACAAAATTCTCTTAACCACCAATGGTATTAAAGATGACGGAACCCGACTCACAATGGGAATTTCGTATGCCATCAGCTCTGATTCCGCTGCCGAAATATGCCAAAATGTATATCAAACCAGCAAGGGATTTTCTGAAGATTTGTTTCGCATCGCCATGACCAAAACGGCAGGAGAAAATTCCGATTACAGCGAAAGCAGCAGTTTTTATGGGAACACATATTGTCACATAGGAAAATGTTTGTCATCAGCCAGTTTGTCTGAAATACACGAAGTTTGCCAATTCTGTGATGACGCCAAAACTTGCAACATTTGGTTGAGTGTGCCAATGGGCGATAGATATGGACAATAACAAAAATTAATCCCGGCTGATTTCGTAACCGCAATTTGCTTCGGCAAACGAGTTCGCCAAAGCAAATGCGCCGGCATCACAGGCGTAAATCCGGTACAAAACATCGCCTTTGGCCACTTTGTCGCCGTTCTTTTTCATCAAATACAAACCAGCGCCGGCATATTGCGCCATACCGGCAAACATACCGATTTTTTGAATAATTTTGTTATCAATCGCCGAAATTGTTCCGCTTGACTGCGCCAAAACATCGCGGCTGAGCATGCCGACATCGGCAACCGACACCGTCTTTCCTTGAGCGTTAACAATTTTTTCGAACGCATCCAACGCCCGACCGGAAGCCAGAATCTCTTTGGCGGCATTATACCCCTGCCCGCCGCGCAATTTGGGATCAAATTCCAGGATTCTTCCGGCCAAGAACAACGCTTTTTCCCGCAAATCCTTAGGAGCGTTTTCTTTGTTATGCAAAATTTGCATTGTATCACGGGCTTCCAACAAAGCACCAACGCCGGCACCAATCGGTTCGCGACCGTCGGTTACCACCACGTCAATGCGAACATTCAGCAAATCGCCGGTGCTTTCCAAAAACTTCCGCATGTAAACAGCCCGTCGGGCGCTTTTAATCAACGAATTTGGTCCTACCGGTATGTCCACCACCAAATGCGTCACACCGGCTGAAATTTTTTCCGCAAGCATTTCCACCACGGCAAAAAACTCATCATCCAAATCCAGATAACGGCTGACCGAACGCAAAACCGACAAGCTGCGCCACGCCGACAAAATATTGTCATTGACGACCGCTCCCCGATTCTCTTTAATCAGCTTTTGCAATTCCACCGTTTTTTTATCAATATCGGCAAACATATGCATAATGCCCGACACTCCGCCGTTGCCGTTTTCAAAAGCCACGGTTTTTGGTATGGGTAAGCCGTACGCCGCCACGATGGCAGTTACCACCACATCCGTATTGCTGCCCGGAACATTGCCCAGTGTATAACTATCCGTTACGATATCTTCCTCATCCCAAAACAAATTTCTTTCCGAGGCAATGGCTTTAATCAATGCGACAGCTTCCGCCGGCGTAAAAAACGAATGGCAGGCCGTCAGAAATGCTGCAACATCAATATCGGCATATTGGCGCATTTTGATGTCATTGATGATGGATTGGTATTCGTTCAAACCCAACACGCCGCCGCGAATTTTTTTGCGCACGATTGACAGGCTTTGCGGCTTTTCGGTCAAGACCAGAGAAACTCTCGCCCCTTCGGGAAGACCAAGCGCGCGAAAAGCCTCAGTATTCAAAGCCAATTCGCCTGGTTTAACCAGTTTGTTGTCTTCCACGACGTGCAAAAACGCCCCGACCGGAACCGCACCTCCGTGAATTTCCACCCTGGTAATCGTCCGAATGTCATCAACTTTGTATGCCGTGCATTCTTTGTTAACATAGGCAACATTTTCATTAAATGAATGAATCGGCAAATGTTTTAAAAGCAGCATAAAATTTCCCCGTCTAAAAAAATTGTTTTTATGATGATACATCGCTATTCTTTAATTTTCGTAAAAAAATCAAAGCCCGACAAACAATTTTGAAATTTGGACGAAAACAAGCTTGACAAAATTACATATAAATGATACATATGGTTCACTTTTATTTATTATTAACCCTTAAAAAAATATCTATTATGTTAATTATGAGTACAGCAAGCTGGATTTTGCTTGGCACTGGGATTGTTGTTTTTATCCTTTTCTTGTTTTTTTGCAAATGGATGTTTTCATTGCGCCGCGTTGTTGCGCCCAATGAAGTGCATATCGTTCGACAAGGCAAGAAAACCCTAATCTATGGTAATATTGACGATACGCCTGAAGTGGTCGACGTCTCCGCAGGGAACAGTTACTATGAATGGCCGGTATGGATACCGATCTTAGGCGTTAATGTTTCGGTTCTACCTTTGTCTGTTTTTGACATAGACCTGAACAATTACAACGCCTATGACAAAGATCGTCTGCCTTTTGTGGTCGATATCCAGGCGTTCTTTCGAATTTCAAACTACAAAATGGCAGCAACGCGCATTAAAGATTTTCATGAACTGCGCAGCCAACTGACCGGAATTCTGGAAGGAGCATCTCGTTCTTTATTGGCTAACGAAGAATTGGAACTGATTATGGGCGAACGAGCCGAATATGGCTCAAAATTCACGAATGCCGTTCGTGAACAGCTCGCCAACTGGGGTGTCCAAACCGTTAAAAATATTGAACTGATGGATATTCGCGATGCCAGAGATGAAACCGTGATTGAAAATATCATGAAAAAGAAAAAATCAGATATTGAAAAAGAATCACGCATCACGGTGGCCAAAAACTCTCAGGCGGCCGAGGAAGCTGAAATTCTTGCAAAACAGGCCGTTGACCTA
This sequence comes from uncultured Alphaproteobacteria bacterium, assembly GCA_944391395.1. GTDB lineage: Bacteria > Pseudomonadota > Alphaproteobacteria > RF32 > CAG-239 > CAAFZY01. Next base: position 29,494 of record CALXTI010000002.1, on the reverse strand, counting down.
AAGAAACAAGACGCTTTTGAAATTGTCGGTCAACGTGAAGCCGAAGTCAAAGCATCTGTCGGTATTAAAAATGAAAAAGCAGACCAACAGATAAAAGACGAGGCAAAAGTGACCAAGCAAAAAGAAATGGACATTACCGAAGTCGAAAAGACCCGTAATGCCGAAATTGCCAAAAAAGCCCAGGTCATTGAAGCCGAAGCGACCAAAGCCAAGCAATCGGTTGAATCTGAAGGTCAGCTTATTGCCTCTGAAAATGAGGCAAAAGGTATTAAGGCCGTCGGCGAAGCCAAAGCAAATGCCGAGGAGCGTATGCAAATGGCATCCGTTACGGCTCAAACCGCACTTGCCAAAGAGATCGGCTCAAATACCGGTTACCAGGATTATCTGGTTAAAACACGCCAAATTGAGGCCAATGAGCGTGTTGGCTTAAAACAGGCGGATAACCTGAAAGAAGCTGACATTAAGATCATTGCCGGTGCCGGAAACGTTGCCGACGGTGTCAAAAATGCAGCCGACGCGCTTTCGCCCAAAGGCGGATACGCTGCAGCCGGTTTCCTCGAGAGCCTTGCTTCAACCGAAGAAGGAAAGAAAATCCTGGAAGCCATAGTCAGCTTGTTGAAAAAAGAGTAACTTCAAACCGTCCTTTTTAAGGACGGTTTTTTTATGATTCAAATATAACACCACCTACGTGAGCAGGTAGATGTAGGCATACCAGCCCAGCCGTTAGGCTTGCGAAACTTTTGGGTCGGGTGAACACAGCTCGGAACAATTAATACCGCTTGTGTAAGCCTGTAAAAGTTTATGGTTTTGCAAACATGCGTCTTTATCTGAAATAATTTCCGCCTTGTTGAATGGACAAAATTTTATATTGAAATTATTCTCAAAATATGATATACAGATAAAGGTAACATATTAAAACAAAACAATTATGAAAAAAATTTTTATGATATGCTGTATAGCCGCCATAGGCCTTACAGCAGCCAATACAGCCAATGCTGTGCCGGCAATTAAAGACATTCGGGTAAAAAACTCAAACGTTGTCTTAAACGAAGTTTCTTACCCCATAGAAAAAAATGTAGTGCAGGAGCTTAAGATGGCTCACTATGCCTATGTTTTGGAGATTGCCAAAAGCGGCGGTGCAGACTGGGCAACCCTTTTTTCCTATGCCGACGGAACTTTCGGTATAAGTTACGACAATTTTGATGCTTTCTTCAACAACGAAGAAATGGTCTTTGTAACCTATCCCGAACTCACAAAAAAAGAGTTCAAGGATGAAGAAGGAATCGCCGGCTGGGCGGAATGTGATCAGCCATGGCGGGACGATACAAAAGTAAAGTATGTATTTTCTCACAAGGGAGAAAAAGCATACATCATCGTCTACGGTCGGTAACGCCACAATGAAAAAGCGGATTAAAGGAGATTTACCTTAATCCGCTTTCTTTAATTTTAAAAGCCAAAAATAGAATAAACTTTCATTGGTTTATGTAAGAAGCATTAATCGTTCCGGACTGCGCTCACCCGACCCAAAAGCTTCGCAATCCTGCGGCCGGACCGATGTACCTATATCTACTCGCTTGCCGTTTTACTTCAACATGAACATGATACCCAACGACTGGATTGGTGTGCCTACAGCTACTCGCTTACGCATGTGTGTTATGTTTGAATCATAAAGCAAAAAAATTATTCTCTGATAAAAAAAGTTCTTGCATTTAATATTTTTTTATTCTACATATAGCGCATGCCTTGAAAGATTGGGGTGTCGCCAAGTGGTAAGGCATCGGCTTTTGGTGCCGACATTCGTTGGTTCGAATCCAGCCACCCCAGCCACAGAATGCAAACCGTCATTTTTGGCGGTTTTTTCTTTATAAATCAATAATTGCTAATAACTTCTGCTAATAAATCTCATTGGAATTAGCCTTAAATCATCGGAGGCTTGTTCATGCATTTATACAATCGCGGAAGCTCATATTACTTGGTAGTTAACGTTCCTTGCGACCTCATTCCCATATACCGCAAAAAACAAATTTGGATTTTTCTGCGTACCAAAGATAAAAAGATTGCAAATATCCGGTCTGCAATGATACTAGACACATTATACAATACACATTTTACAAAAAGTAGCAATCGCAACATATCCAATCTGCAATGATAATATCTAAACCGGATCATCTGTTTTTGATTGAAAGGCAGAAAATGAGTGTTTTAATGATGCACATACGCCTAATTACGGTAATATGACGCCCCGCAAAGTATGTCAACTTACAATGATGTTTAGTGCTTTGGATTTTTGCATAAAAAAACCGAAAAAGAACTCCCCGCATTTTCAAAAGATTTTCCGTCTCTGCAATATTGCAAGCACCTGCATGATGAATATGTTTTGGCTTATAAAAACAATGATTTTCACTTATATAATTTTCCATATTTTATATCACTTGATATGGCGTCTATATTGGTCGGAAACCCTATATTTATTCTTGATAAGCAATCAGGGTTAAATGCATACCGATAACGTTATTACATGGTTCCGTATCTGCGATTTTGAATTTATACCCTAAGTTCCAACTTTCGATTAACGGTTTTATGCCAAAAAAATCTTCGGGAGTATGGTACAAACAAATTAAAAGCAAAGGCTTATCGCGTTTGATGGTCGCTTCAGCACCTCTATCCCTTCGTTACAATAACTTACGATGGGGAGATCTTTAGATTTCCTCAATTATGATATTTTGAAAACCGATACCAAGCTTTCGCATATCATTGTTAATTCCTTGTTCTGCCTGCGAAATCGGATTATCTATAATAAATTTCAAATCAAGAAATTCCCGATTATTTATTTCCGAAGACACATTAAACGAAAAATGGTTTTTCTTTCCTTGCTCAAAATGCCAATTTGTAAAAAAAACATCATTTATAAAAAGCTGACAATTTTGTTCTTTTCTTTTTTCCGAAAAATAAGGAAATATTTTAAATTCAACTTGTATTTCTTTTCGGACAAACGGCATCGGCAGTTTTAATGTGACATATTCGCCATCGGTCCATCTGCCCCAATTTTCTTTTATAGACAGACCATAATTAATAATATCTTCTTTCACAAAATCATAAGTAATATTGTGATTAATATAAGCGGTAAATATTTTTTGCAACACGGAACCATTGCCTTCTCCTTTGTTTATATCTTTATATAAAACAATACGAATATTTTCACTCATATCAAAATTGTAAAAATCTTTTTCTCCACATTCTTCGACACTGAAAAGATACAAAAAATTCAAATCCTTATCCGGAAATTTTTGCATCAGCATCTGCTGACATTTTGTTATTATATCGTAGCCTATGACATGATTATGCCTTGTTGCAAAAACAAATAAAATATGTTTCCCGTGTTTTATATCGTGATACAACCTTTCAACACGCCGCTCATATTTTTCCAGATATTCCGGAAAAAAATCTTTAACGGTTTTATTCCAAGGGAAATCATGCACATATTGTAATCCGGTCTTTGTATTCAAAACACTTCTTGACCTATTTTCCGGAGACCAAAATTCTTCATAATCTTCAAAATTAAAAGCATCCTTAAAATCATTGCAAATTAAATTTACTTTTCCTTCCAAACCGCAAAAGCCGCATTTTTCATACCGAACGCCGGCGCTCCAATCAAAAGGATAGCTTGCCTTTCGTACACCGCAAGCTTTTAAGGCCATGGCCGTTGCACAATACTGTCCCAAAGGAATAACCACATCATATTTTTTCATTTTGCGGCACTCTCTGAAATATAACCTGCATTTTTAATAAGAACATCAAGCTTTTTATAAAATTGATGATTCGACTGATATATATTATCCGTATACACAAAAATAATCCGTTTTGAATTCAACACCTTTATTGCATCAGCATCTGACAATGGAGCATTTTCATAGTGCAACAAACCATCTTTGCCAATTAAATGCGCATTTTCGACAGACAATCTAAAGCCATGAGAGAAACTGTCTCCGATAATGGTGGTCTGCCCGTCAAAAACAAATTCTGAAGAAAATATCGGCCTATAATACGCAATATCATTTTTCTTTTTAATAAACAAATTCATCAAATTAGTTAAATCCTGTTCCGAAAAATACGGCGTATCTTGTTTTTCCATTTTAGTAATTTCTATTTTACCCCAACCAAAAGTTTTAGCAGCTTCAACCAAAGTCCAACCGGCGCTGTATAAATTCCAGTGTATGCCCCCTATCGGAAACGGTTCAAGCCCGTCTGTCGAATGCATATAATTAATCATCGGTTGGGAATCATATACGGGAATACCAATCTTAGCAATATTTGCAGCTATTTTTTGATTTAAATGACAATCTTGACCGAGAAAATATTTATATCTAAACGGCAAATATTCCGCATAAGTCACCACTTTGCTCGGCGCAACAATAAAATAAAGTTCAATCCCTTTATGCCGAGCAATATCGTAAAATTGTAATAATTTTGAAAAGGATGGTACGGACGGACAATTTTTTGCCATTGAATAAAAGAAATACCGCCCAAAAACATATTTATCTTTACCTTCTATAATATTATTAAAATATCCCGTATGCATCTTTCCGAAATTAGCCCAATCATAGAATTGATTTTTTGATTTAAGCATAAACTTACGAAACCCAAAATGAGTATTCCACCACCTTTCAAATTTCGTTTGAAATTCGCGGCTGACAAAAGAAGATGCCTGAAGGCTTGGCAAATTTTCACCTGCCTCAACACCATAAACAACCGTTTTATCTTTAACCCCCAGTAAATACGTCATTGGTAAAAACAATAAACAAACAATGGCAAATATAAATATCTTTTTATATGCTTTTTTAAACTTCATACCATTAGTTCCCATTTTTATATCCTTGTATCATTGAATATAAAATGTCATACATAACCATTGGACGAATATCATTGCCGATAAAACGATTGCATAAGGAAGCATCACCGACCAGACGCATAATTTCGTTTTTCCTCAGAAAAGCGTCCGCAACATCTATTTTAGGTCGAAAGTCGGTTATTTGTTCCAACATTCTTAAAACATCATTTCCTGTTGTTCCATACCCTGAACAGATATTTAGCAATTTATCGGAAACATTATCATCCAAAGCCATTTTACAAAAGATTTTTGCCGCGAAAAAAATATCTACATAATCACGCGCCGTCGCCAAATTTCCCACTTGCAAGACAGGCTGATGTAAGGCATATGCCTTGACAAGTTTTGGAATTAAAAAATCATCTCTTTGACCATACCCAATGATATTAAACGGACGAATTATTCTGATATCAAGATCGTCGGCATACGACCGGGAGAGATACTCCATAACCATTTTACTATATGAATAATGATTTTGCGGATTAAATTCCGTATCTTCCGATATAAATTCTTTGTCAGAATTGCCATATACCCCGGCAGTACTGGTAAGAATAACCCTCGTCCCCGCTTTACAAGAATTTTTAACAGCATCAAGCAAATTTTCTGAACCCCGGACATTTATCTCATACAATTCACCAATCCGGTCATATACGGGTGAAGCAATCGCAGCCAGGTGTATAATGCTGTCCGGCTTAAAATCCGCAAGACTTTCTTTTAACTTATCACGTTCCGACAAATCTATCTTACAAAGCTTTATTCCTTCAATGTTATCCAGTCTGTCGGATTTATCCATTGCCATAATGTCAACACCTGACGATGCCAACTCTTTTATAATTTGTCGACCGACAAATCCGCCGGCGCCTGTAACAAACACCTTAGTCATTGCTCTTTTCCTTTTGTAAAAAGTCATAAATAATGTGATTAATATTTTCACCACATTGTTGCCATGTCGTATTCACCCATTTCTGCTTTATAGCTCGTTCCTTTTGAGACAAAGCTTTCGGGGTTGTTACATAATATCGAATTTTTTCCGCCCAATCATACGGATCATACGGATTAGCATAATCAATAATATCCTCACCGATTTCCGTCAAAGATGGCGTATCCGCTGCCAGACAGAATTTTCCGTAGTTTAAACTTTCCGGAAGCGTCAAACTCCATCCTTCATAAAGACTTGCCAACAATGTAAATTTACAAGTCTGATATAACACATCAAGTTCATCATCCGAAGGCGATATCATGATAACTTTATTGAAAATCCTTGTATCAACTGACAAAACATGTCGAAAATGCTCTGTCCGCCAACCGGGATGCCCGCATATCACCAATTGAGGAAGCTTATCAGAAAATTTTTCATCACGCATCAATTCAATATAAGCTTCATATAACAACGCATGATTTTTACGCGCTTCTATTGTTCCGACAGTCAACAAAAACTCACCCGTAATTCCATATTTTTCAAAGACTTTTTCTTTACGCTCCTTGGTTGTTTTTAACGAAACCAAATCAGAACCGAACTTGACTGCCGCAGATGGTTTAACATCAAATCCGTTTTTTTTCTGATACTCTAAACCGTCTTTTTGTGCCGTTTTTCCGCCATACAAAACAAAATCAGATAAAGTATACATTTTATTTAGAAAATCTGGGTACGCTTTAACTCTTTCTTGCGGATGCGTATGCGGTACCGTAATCGGGGTAAAATCATAAATTAACTGAATATACTTAAAGCCGGCAGCTTTATGTTTTGCTGCCAAAGCTTCATATGATTTTTTATCATAACCGATACCTACCGATAAAACAACATCGCCTTTCTTAAACGGAATATCTTCCGGCAAAGAAATACGATAAGCCTGTTGATCCAAAGACAATGCCAAATCAATGCGCTCTTGACCCAATAGATGTTTTAACTGTTTATGAGAATATTCATAATATCGTCCTTTGCTCATAAAGAAAAATGTAATATTTTTATTTATTTTGTATAATTGTCTTGCCAAAATCAACTGCGTCCGAGGAATTCCCGACAAACCCCCTTGCATGTGAAACAATCCCAATTCGTAATATAAGTGAGAATTGTTTGTTTTCGCAATTTTAACAAGTTTTTTATATAATGATTGAGCACTGTCTTTCCATAAAACCGGCTTCCAATTTTTTCTAATCAAATTTTCACGTTCAGCCAAAAGATTTTTATTCTTGCTGTATTTTATAATATTTTCCGCCCATTCTTTAGGATGTTTGGGATCTACGTATACTGCCAAATCTCCGGCAGCTTCACGCAACGGAGCCACATCTGAACACAAGCACAATTTCCCGTAACTCAAACTTTCCGGAAGTGTTAAGCTCCAACCTTCATAAAGTGTCGGCAAAACGGTAAACAAACAGTTTTTATATAAAACATCCAGTTCTTCATCGCTGCAGCTGACAATCTTAACACACTTTTCGACAAGCGGATTTTGCTGAAATGCATTTTGTAAATTTTGTTCAACATCTTTAATAAAACGCCCGACAATAACCAATTGCGGAACATTTTCTTTTTTTGCCAGGTTCAGCATACAATAAGCTTGATATAAAACTTCATAATTTTTTTTATAATCGAACGACCCGACAGCCAATTTTTTATAATCGAACGACCCGATAGCCAAAACATACGGTACGGATATATTGAATTTATCAAACACTTGTTTTGGCTCGGCAGAAACGTTTTTCTTCTTCCGGTTAATATCGCAGCCCCATTTCACATATCCGCTTTCAGGTGCGTTTAATTTTGCCTTACCAAAATATTCTCTAGCATCTGACTGAGCCGTGTGGCCACCGTAAATTATATAATCACAATTATTTACAATCCAAAGCAAATATTGATCAAAATATATATCATGCGGATAATATAAATAACGAAGTTGTGGTTTAACCATACATAAATCGTATATGGTATATACCAGTTTTAACGATGGCAGAAGAGCGCAGACCCTTGAAAAATATTCTTCCTTTTTTGTTCCGTACCAACCGCACGAAAAAACAACATCACCGTTTTTATACGGATATATAATAAAACTTTTTTTCGAAACGGACTTATTTCTCTTTGTTCTGTAAAATCTAAACAGACGAGAATCAATCTTACGCGTAACATATTGTGAAACTTTTCCGATAAATGTTTTCTTTTTATTTTGAAATTTTCGATAAGCATCGTTCAAATCATCAGCTTGCCACAGCCAATCAAGTTTATCGGGAGAAATTTCTTTAAGACCATACTTGGTACATATTGAAAAACGTACTTGCGAATCTATCTTGTGAATTTCTTTGGCAAGCATCAGTTCTGCTCGGATTATACCGATGACGTTGCCCTTATAAGACATTAAGCTATTTGTCAAATCCATCCAAATTGTCATACTTGTATCCTTTAGGCAATATAGTTAGTATTGATTTCAAAGCCGTTAGCTTTAAGGATTTTTTCCTTTTGAGCCAATTTCAAATCTTCGGCGACCATTTCTCTTGCCAAAGCTTTTAAATCATATTGAGGTTTCCAACCAAGTTTCGTCTTGGCTTTTGTTGAATCTCCGAGCAGGAGTTCCACTTCCGCCGGGCGGAAGAACTCCGGACTGACGGCAACAATGACTTTCCCCGTTTCTTTATCGATTGCTTTTTCATCCACGCCTTTTCCTTGCCATTCAAGTTCAATACCCAACTCATCAAAAACCATATTAACAAAATCACGAATAGAAGTCGTTGTTCCTGTTGCCAGAACATAATCTTCCGGCTTATCGGCCTGCAACATCCGCCACATTCCTTCAACATAATCTTTGGCATGCCCCCAATCACGCTTGGCATCCAAGTTGCCAAGATACAAACAATCCTGCAATCCTTCTTTAATACGCGTCGCGGCTAAAGTAATTTTACGGGTAACAAAATTTTCACCGCGGCGGGGACTTTCGTGATTAAACAAAATGCCGTTGCAGGCAAACATGCCGAAACTTTCGCGATAATTGACCGTAATCCAATAGCCGTAAAGCTTTGCCACGCCATAAGGCGAACGCGGATAAAACGGCGTTTTCTCAGATTGAACCGGCTCCTGAATAAGTCCGAACAATTCTGAAGTGGATGCTTGATAAAAACGAGTTTTTTTCTCCAATCCGTTAATCCGGATTGCTTCCAGCAACCGCAGCGTCCCTAATGCATCTGTTTCTGCCGTAAATTCCGGACAATCCCACGAAATTTTTACATGTGATTGAGCTCCGAGGTTATAAATTTCGTCCGGTTCAATTTCTTTGACCAGTCGAACCAGGTTAACGGAATCTGTTAAATCCGCATAATGCAAATATAATCTGTCAACAATGTGTTCAATACGCGAAACATTATATAAAGAACTGCGTCGAACAAGTCCATGAACCTCATAGCCCTTTTCTAACAAAAGTTCTGCCAAATAGGAGCCGTCCTGGCCGGTGATACCCGATATCATTGCAATTTTTTGTTTTGTCATTTTATAGTCTCCAAAATCGTTTTTATCACATTTTCATTAAACTTCTGCCAGCCGAACTTTTGCGCCTGACGAACGGATTTTTGTTTCAATTCCGCCCGAAAAGCATCGTTTGAGCAGATTTCATACAAAGCGTCAGCCGTTTCCCCTACATCGCGGCCGCTGACATAACACGCCGCTTTGCCGCCCACTTCCGGCAGCGAGCTGTTCTCGGCACATATCACCGGAACGCCGCATTGCATCGCCTCCAGAACCGGCAAGCCAAATCCTTCATACAAACTCGGATAAACAAAAACTTCCGCCCCGCCGTAAAGCGCCGGCATATCCGCGTCATTGACAAATCCGGTCTGCACCATCATGTCTTGATATTTTTTCAAATTTTTAATTTTTTCTGCCACGGCAGAAAAACCTTCCCGCACCGGTCCTGCCAGCACCAACGAAATTTTTTCTTTCCTCAGCCGTTCGGCAAAAGCGACAAACGCCTCCAGCAAATGCCCGAAATTTTTGCGCGGCGAAATCTCCGACACCGCCAGAATGTATTTTTCCGTCCGAATGCCGTATTTTGCCCGCACGGCGGATATCGCCGCCGCGTCCGTAACCGGCCGGAACGTCGCATCTGCTCCCAAATAAACCACCTTAATCTTATCTGCTTTCATATCCGGCCGGAACGAGAGCAAATCCTTTTTCGTCGATTCGGAAATGACAAACACCTGATCTGCCGCCAGATGTTCCAGCCATTGCCGATACTTCCGCGCAAACTTGGCATCGCAAAATTCGGGGTGATTTATCGGAATCAAATCATGCACAAAGGCAAATGTCTTAAGCCCGCTTGCATAAACCACGGGCGAAACCGGACTGAACACCGACAAATACGCGTCATAAGTTTTAAGCGCTTTGCCGTATTTCAAACGGCAGCAAGCGCTTAAAAATTTTGAAACCAAAGCTTTATACCAATTATCCCATTTGCAGGTTTTGCGTAAAAAAGGCATATAAACAAGTTTTTTTGCCAAATCCTGAAACCCGGCACGCTCAAGATAAGCCGCCGCATCGCCGCGCGTTGAAGTTACCAGCGGAAAAAGCTCAATTTCGGCACAATCCTTGAGGCCGTGCAACAACGCCGCCGCCACGCGCGCAATGCCCGTGCCGCGGCCGTCGGAAACCGCCAGTTGCTCCATGTCAAACAACAATTTCAGCTTACGCCGCTTCAAAGCTGTGCCACCTTTCCAAAATCCAGGAAGAAGAATTGGCCTTGTTTTCGCCGCCGACGCCGAATGCCAAATCAACATGACATTCCTGACATGCCGGAATTTCCGGAATGTTGTCTTTGCCTCGGTCGCCCCCGTTGGCAAAAACCAAATGCGCATCGGGATATTTCGCCCGTGCTTTACGGATGCCATCCGAGGCCGAATTGTCGTCATCGTTAAATTCCAAAACGTCGATAACACCTTTTAGGTTTTCCAAAATCGCTTTGCGGGTTTTCATGTTATGAAAGTTTTTGCCTTTCTTGCGGCACAGCCACGCGTCTGAATTCGCCAGCACAATCACACCGTCGCCAGCCTCAGCCGAGGCCTTTATCATCTCGATATGTCCCTCGTGTATCGGGTCAAACCCGCCGCTTACGATGTAATACGTCGCCATTTTATTTTCTCCTATATCAAATTTGACCACACCCGGCATGGCTCCGGCGTGCGACAATGCAATAATAAAAACAATCTGATTTTGTGTTTTAGTTTTAAGCCCTCATAAGACAGCATCTTTTCCTGATACATTTCTTTGACAGTTTGCTGCACAAGCGCAAAAATCCGCCGCTGCACGGCTTTGTCTTTCTGCCGCCGTACCGCCTGATTGGTCAGCATCTTAAACCGGCTGTTTAAAATATAGCGCCTGACATCCGCTGCCCTTTGCGGACAATTCTGTTGGCAATACGCCCACACCAAGCGCATCACCTTAAAATAATCCGCCGCTTTTTCTTCGCTGAAAGGCTGATGAATAAACGATTCCGAATGTTGGTAATAGACATAAAGCGGCGCATACACAAGCACCAGACTTTTGGCTTTGTTCATCACCTGCACGGCAAACGGAATGTCCTCATAACGGGTGTTCGGCTCAAATCGAATGCCGGACAGAATTTCTTTTTTATATAATCTGGCATAAGAACCCGTCTGTATCCGCCGGTTTTTCATAAATGCTTCCAACGGATCGGCAAACACCCGTGTTTTGATTTTATCCGCTCGCAGCGGCTGAAAAGCAACAACCTCTTCGGCGCTTGTTTTGACAATCAGACAATTGGCGATATCGGCTTTTACCTTTTCCATCACCTCAATCAGGCAGGAAAGCATCTCCGGATGCGCATAATCGTCGGCATCGACAAAACAAACGTAAGGCGCATCAACCGCCCGCAAACCGACGTTTCTTGCCGCGGAAACACCGCGATTCTCTTGTGTGATGATTTTTATCCGGGCGTCTTTTTCGGCATAAGTTTGTAGAACCTGCCCGCTGCCGTCGGTTGAACCGTCATTGACGCAAATCACTTCAAAATCGGTAAATGTTTGCGCCAGCAATGAATCCAAACACCGCGAAAGATATTTTTCCACATTGTAAACCGGTATGATAACGGACACCTGCGCCATTGAACAATTTCCGAATTGTGTTAAATTTAAACATAGGTTATAAATATACAAAATAATACTCAAATAAAACGATATTGCAACCTTTATTTTATCTTTTGTATTACCGATGCCGCAATGTTCATAATCGGTTATATAAAAAGCACAAAAAAACACCTTGCATCAGCATCAATGCAAGGTGTTTGTTTCCTTAAAACGATGTTTTGGGTTTTATTCCGCCGTCATCAAATTGCGCCGGCTTTCCAGAGCCTCATCAATAAACCTGATTTGTTCCATAATCATTTCATTGTCTTTATATTTTTCACGGGCTTCGGCCAGACGCTCTTCAAACGTGCCGTTTTTGCCCTTAAACAAAAACATATAAGCACGTGTAACCGCCTTAACCGCCGATTCGTCAATACCGCTACGCTTTAAGCCGATAACGTTTAATCCGCGCAATTTGCCACGGTCGCCGGTTACCATGCCGAACGGAATAACGTCGCGCGCCACGCCGCTCATACCGCCAATCATCGCTTTGCGGCCGATTCGGCAGAATTGGTGCACGGCAGAGTTGCCGCCGATGATAACCCCGTCGCCCAAACGGACATGACCGCCGATAACCGCGTTGTTGGTCATAATCACATTGTTGCCGACCACGCAGTCATGCGCCACGTGCGAGTTGACCATAAACATGCCGTTGTCGCCCACCGTGGTGGTAAAGTGTTCTTTCGGCGTGCCGCATTGCATTGTCACGTTTTCGCGAATGATATTGTGCTTGCCGATAATCAACTTGGCTTCTTCCTGAAATTCATTGCCGTGATCCTGTGGCCCGCCGCCCAGACAAGCCCCCGGAAACACGATTGTCCCCTCACCGATGGTGGTGTTTCCCATCACGCTGACACGCGCCAACAACTTAACATTCTCGCCGATTTTTGCCCGCGAGCTAATCCAACAAAAAGGACCGATTTCCGCGCTATCAGCGATTTGCGCGCCATTTTCAACTACTGCCGAGGGATGAATTTTTGCCATGTTTTTATTCCTTTCATATTAAATTTTTGATGGCAAAAAAATAGCATAACTTGTCAAAAAATGTCTACACACGAATGATTACAAAAAATTTCATTCCGAACAACTGCCGCGCGCATATACTCAGGCTTTGCGCATCATGCAAAAGAAAAAACCGTCCGTGTTGGTGGCAAGCGGCGAAAATCTGATAAATCTTTTTTCATGAAACGGATACGGCATATCCAACCGCTTTTGCCACAACGCCGCATGGTCGGCGAACATCAAATCCGCATGCCGTGCGGCAAATGCTTCAACCATATTTTCATTTTCATCTTTTAAGACCGAACAGGTCATATAAACAATCCGCCCGCCTTTTTTGGTATGGCAATAAGCCGTTTCCAAAATCTCAGCCTGCACATTATTCAAATCTTGCAATTTTTCCGGCGTTAAGCGAAACTTGGCATCCGGCGACCGCCGCCATGTCCCGCTGCCCGAACACGGCGCGTCCAAAATAAAGCAATCATAATCCGTGTCTTCAACATTTTTCAACAACCTGATATTGCGAATACCGAGCCGCGCCGCCCGTTCTTTAATCGCATCCATGCGGTTCCAATCGGCATCGTGCGCATAAATCACGCCTTCGTTGCGGTTATACGCGGCAATGGCCAGGCTTTTGCCGCCGGCTCCGGCGCAATAATCCACCACCTTTTCGTCAGGTGTTACCGAACATAAAAACGCCGCCAGTTGCGAAGCCTCGTCTTGTACTTCAATCAGCCCTTCCTGATAGCTCATGCAATTATTAAGATTTATCCGTTCTTCCGACCGCAGACCGAACGGCGAATAAGGCGTTATAGAAAAAAACAACCCCTCGCCTTGCAAACGGTTTTTTATCATTTGCCTGTCCGCCATATTCACCCGCAAATCCGCCGGCGCGGTTTGGTTCAAACTTTGCACCAAAGCCGGATTGTTTATTTTTTCATAAAGCCATTTCGGACATTCATCTTCAACATAATTCGGATAAACTTTGTCATCTGTCAAGTTTTTAAGCCGTGCTTTTTCTTCTTTGTTCAACGCCGCCAAACCGTATTCCGAACCGTCGGCGACAAGGTCAAAATCCTCGTCTTGCAAATACGTCAGCAAAATCTGCCGCGCGTCATGGCTTTGGGTTTCAAAAGCAAGCCTTAAACGCCGGCGGATAATGTTCCATACCGCATCAATGATAAAGCGCCGGTCTTTGGAACCGATGTATTTTCGTTTGCGGACATAGTCGTTGATGATATGATCTGCCGGCCTTTCATCTTTAAATACCTCGCTCAATATTTCAAAAACCGCCTGATAACGCGCGCTGATTTGCATATTTTATTTCCCTTTCAAAACAGAAATTTTATATGATTTACAAAAAAACGCAACAAAAAAGGAGCTTAAAAACAAGCTCCTTTCTTTTAAGTTTCGACTTATGCTTCCGGCGCCATGGCCTCAAGTTCTTTGAGGGTCGGCACTTTCGCATAGACAAAGTGCAGCGGCGGAAAATACTTCCACTGCCAGACATTTTCCTGAGGCTGATAAGAAGCCACGTCCCGATAGGCGCACAACAAGTTTCCTCTGACAAGAAAACTGCGGCTGATTTTAACACCGTCCTTTTCAAACAAGGGATATTCAACTTGTTTGTTTTTCAAACGCCACCAGGCGTGAACGGTTTTAAGTTCCGCCACCCGTTTCGGAAAGACATAAGCCTCTTCCGTCAGCGGTTCATAATAGAGCAGAAAATCATTCTCCCAGTCTGTCAGCCATTTTCCGTCGGCACAATACTGTATCCAGGCGTGATAAACAAAGCCGACGCGACCATGCATCGCTCTGATATCTTCACCCAGCAGCTGGTACGTCTCCGGGCAAATGTGAACGGATGCAAAACGCCCGAACGCATCAAAAACAACCCGACGGCTGCGATCCAAAGCGAGTTTATGACTTTCAACAAACTTGCCGACAGTTGACGGTGTTAGGATTTTGTAGCCCCACATTCTGCGGGCGATGCCCGTTAATTTTATTTTTTCTACTTTCATAACTAAATAATTAACATATTTTTATATTGTCTGCATTATATTGCCCTGTTTTGTTCATTTTGTCAACATTATTCATAATTCCTGACGCAATGACAAGGAAAATCTTCCGCATAACAACTCAGATAATCCTCTTTTACAAAATACATCGGCTCAAAAAATTCTCTTTTGAGAATTTCTTCTGTTGTAACATGATGCGCAATCAACACATCATAAATAGCTTTTAGGCCTTTTTTTCTGATGCAAAAAACTCTGTTAGCCTTCACACACACTCTGCCGTAATAAGTCGATTTTAGCTCATACATCACTCTTTGTGAATGTAAAAATGAACTTTTAGCGACTTTTGTATCGACATAATCCGTCGGCACAAAATAAACATACTCGGCAAACGGCACGTAAAAAGCAATTTCAGGAGCAGAACCCTGCCCGACAAAAACAAAACCCGGTTGTTTTTCCAGATAACGAAGTTTTTCCGGAACCAGACGATAAAACTCGGTTTTTACCGACATTTCGCCAAAAAAACCTTTTGAAATGCACAGATATTCTTTGCAATACTGCTTGATTAAGCCGGCAATATACAAAGCATCCATTTCCTTTCGACCTTCCAGACGGAGGCGAACTTCATTTGGTAATTGTATTCTACGTATATCCATATCTGAATAATTTAATTTTATGGTCATATTATACCAAATCATTTTTTTGTCAATATGGTTCATAAAAAAGGGGGAAAGCTTTTGCTTTCCCCCTTTTTTTCAACGTCAACGGTTATATCTTCCCGATATATTCGCCAACTTCCGGATACGCCCGAGTTGCAAAATGCATCGGTTTATACAGCCATTTTTTCTCTTTGACGATGGCGCCGTCTTTAGATTTGCGAACGACAACCTCGTCCCGCTTGGCTTTCAGACCAAGCCCATCTTGCATCAGGCTATAAACCCTGATGATTTCGAGCTTGAGGTTTCCCTCCCCGTCTTCACTAAGGACACAGCGTACCCGTCTGAAAAGACGATATGAGATTTCTTCCGGTATCACGTATTTCTCTACGATAACCGAAATTTTCTCCTCAAACGGCCTATAAAGCGCATAGACCCTTTCTTTAGAGGCTACCAGCGTCCCGCTGATGATAAAAGCCTCCACGCCGTGAAGCTTTTGCTCCACCGCCGGCAAGCTGTGGAAAAATTCCGGCTCGATAAGAATTTTTCCGTAAAAGGCTTTATTCTTATCAAGCATCACTTCATTTCCTCCATTGTTGAGGCGGATGCCCTTTTCTTCCGTACCACAAAACATTTGTGATACAAAATCATACGGGTTGAGCTCACTCAACCCCTTCAGGCGGGCTGTCAATTCTTCCGGAACGTTAAACGTTCCTATAATACAATTTTTCATATCTAAAAAATATTTTATTCAAGAACAATTTACGCTATTTTTGTACATTTGTCAAGCGGTAATTAATTTCCGCGAAATCCTTGCGCCACCACATAAGTTTCCGGCGACCCTTGCCGGCTGGCATCCGGCTTAAAATGCGACACTTTAGCAAAATTTTTCTTCATATCCGCCAAAAGTCCGCTTTCGGCGCCGCCCTGAAAAACTTTGGCAATAAAGATGCCTCCTTCGGCCAACACTTCTTTGGCAAATTGATAAGCCGCTTCAACCAGGGCAATCGTCCGCAAATGATCGGTCTGCTGGTGTCCGGTCGTGTTGGCAGCCATGTCGCTCATCACAATATCAGCCGGACCGTTTAGCAGAGCCTTCAACTTGTCCGGTGCGTCGACAGCGGTAAAATCCTGACAAATCAAACTTGCCCCTTCCACCGGCTCGCATTCTAAAATATCAATACCGACCACCTGACCGCTGCCTTTGTTGCGCATAACCGCCACCTGCGTCCATCCTCCAGGCGCGCAGCCCAAATCGACAATCGTTTTGCCTTTGCCCAAAAACCTGTATTTTTCATCTAATTGAATAAGTTTAAACGCCGCCCGCGAGCGATAACCCAAACGTTTGGATTCGGCCACATACGGATCGTTTAACTGCCGTTCCAACCAACGATTGGACGAAGGCTTGTGATATTTGGCGGTTTTGACACGAACCGTCAAACTCTTTCTGCCGCGCACCAACTTGGCGGATTTAGTCAGCTTTGCCATTTTCAATCAACTCCCGTATAATGCCGTCTTGAGCGCTTTTTAAAGATGCCGTCAGTTCATCAAAACCCAAAACGTCATAAATCGTTTTAAAAATCACACAGGCCGCCACAAAAATCGGCGCCCGATTTTCGCCGATGCACGGCGAAGACAAACGTTCCGCCGGGCTCATGTGATAAACACGCTCAACAGCTTCATCCAGCGCCGAACATGAGATTGTCTTGCCGTCGGCCTTGAATCGGTCGTAACTTTCCCATTGTTCCGCCAGGGCAATCAACCGCAAAGGCGTGCTGGAAGTTGCCAACAGACAGCTTTTGCTTTTGCATTCCGTCAAACGCGCCTTGCTAACAAAATCATCGGCGTATTTTTTTATTTCTCCGGCCAAACGGCATGTCCGTTCCGGATTATAGCTTTCCAACTCAAAAGCTTCCGCCGCGTTGCGTCCGCCCCACGGAACAGAAACCGTATGCAAAATCCGCGGATTGTTTTCATTGGTTGCCAGCGAAATTTCCGTCGACCCGCCGCCCAAATCATAAACAACGGCATATTTTGCAAAAGTCGGAGCGTTCAACAATGCGCCTTTCAAATTCAACCGCGCCTCTTCGACGCCGTCTATCACTTCAAGCTTAATCCCCGTCCGTTCTTCAACTTTTTTCACAAAATCCGCGCCGTTTTTTGCCATCCGGCATGAAGCGGTGGCAATAGCCCGATAAGTTTCAACCTCATACTCTTTCATGATGCCGGCATAGACGTCAAACGCCTGCAAACCTCTTTCAACCGCCGCCGGCGTAAAACATTTTTCGGCATAAAGCCCTTCGCCTAATTTAGTGGGAATGGAATTGCGGTACAAACATTTTCCGCTATCGTCGGCAATCATCAACCGACAAGAATTCGTTCCCAAATCTATGGCGGCATATTTTTTTTCAATCATAAGCTTTGTACCTTTAATTTAAATTGACATGTTTTTCCGCGCGACCGTCTTTGCGGGCATAATGGCGACGCCGATGATAAATATTGCGTAGCCGGCGTTGACGTCCCTGCCGGCGTTCATGATGCATCATATCCAGCAATATTCCCTCTCTGATGCCGCGGTCGGCTACGGTTATTTCAGAAATGGGCCAAAAAGTCAACAACGATTCGATAATGGCGCATCCGGCAATTGTTAAATCCGATTTCAGCGGGCCGATGCACGGATGTTTGCGCCGCCCCTCATCGCCGATATTTTTAATTTTGTTAATCACCCGGGTCAAATCCGGTCCCGAGATTGAAATACCGTCCACGGCCGAACGGTTATAACGCGGCAGATTAAGATGCACCGCGCCCAAAACCGTTACCGTTCCCGAAGTTCCGATAACTTGTATTTCCTGATTTTTAATACCTTCATAAACACCGAACTCTTCATCAAAATCCGTTAAAAGTTTTTGCGTGCGCTCCATAATGGTTGTGTAAGCAAGCCTGGTCATATCGTCTTTTGGGAACGCTTCAGAAATCGTAACCACGCCGTAAGGCAGAGAAACAAACCCTTCAATAATCGTTTTGCCGCTGTCGGTAATACGCGCCAGCGAAATTTCCGTCGACCCGCCGCCGATATCAAATACCAACATTCTTTTGATGTTGCGGTTCAAAAGCGGCACACAACCGACCACCGCCAATCTGGATTCTTCTTTTGAAGAGATGATTTCCAAATCAATACCGGCTTCTTTCTTAACCAAATCAACAAATTCTTTGCAGTTTTTCGCCCGACGGCAAGCCGCCGTTGCCACAAAACGCGATTTGACAATCGGCGCATACTCGTCTATAACGCCGCGGCACACTTTTAACGCCGTTACCGTGCGGCGAATGGCGGCTTTTGAAAGTTCGTTATCGTTGATAATTCCCTCGCCCAGACGGGTGATTTTGGAAAATGTCTCCACGACATGAAACGAGGTTGTTGTCGGTGTTGCAATCACCAGACGACAAGAGTTTGTGCCTAAGTCAATGGCGGCATAATTTCCGTCCAGCGCGTTTTCTTGCCGGGGTGTCGGAAAGTTTTTTTTTATGTGCCTGCCGCCTGCCATTCCTCTTATTCTGCTCCGTACATCTCATCACGGACTTTTTTCCGCAATTCATCAATGCAAATCAGTTGATTGTCTTCATTTTCATAATACCAATACACCCAGCCGTTGCAAGCCGCGGCGCTTTGTGCAGCCGCACCGACCTGATGAATCGAGCCTTCCGAACCTTCGCCCTTGACCGTTCCGTCCGAGCGAACAAACGCCTTATGCTTGCGTCCGGCGTCATAAAGAACCGTCCCCGGCTTTAACAATCCGCGTTCGATAACCGTTCCGAACGGTATCCGTGGTTGTTTGCGTTTACAGCTGTATTCCAAAGCGGCGTCTTCAACCGGAACGATATTGTCAATTCGTTCCTGCGCACCTTGGACATAAACCAGATCTTTTTCAATACCGATAAAATGACGACCCAGTTTTTTGGCAACCGCTCCGGTCGTTCCCGTGCCGAAAAACGGATCCAGAACAACATCGCCGACTTTGGAAGACGCCATAATCACGCGGTACAAAAGCGCCTCCGGTTTTTGCGTCGGATGCAGCTTGTTGCCGTCTTTGCCTTTGAGTCTTTCTTTACCGGTGCAAAGCGGAATCTCCCACGTGGAACGCATCTGCGTGTCTTCATTTAAGGCTTTCATCGCCTCATAATTAAAAGTATATTTAGCCTTTGGATTTTTAACTGCCCAGATAAGCGTTTCATGCGCGTTGGTAAAACGCGTACCTTTGAAATTCGGCATCGGATTAACCTTATTCCAGACAATATCGTTTAAAATCCAAAAACCCATATCCTGCATGATATATCCAACACGGAATATGTTGTGATATGAGCCGATAACCCATATACTGCCGTCTTCTTTTAAGACCCTGCGCGCCGCGGACAACCATTTACGCGTATAACTGTCATATTCCGCGAAACTGTCAAAATTGTCCCATTCTTCATAAACTCCGGAAACATGTGTATTGTCCGGCCGGGTCAGATGTTCGCCCAACTGCAGATTGTACGGCGGATCGGCAAAAATCAAATCAACGGAATTTTCTTCCATTGCATTCATAATCTTAATACAATCATCGTTAATAATGGTATTGAGAATTTTTTTTGTTATGATATCGGCCATCTTGTTTTATTACCTTTATTTTCTTCATAGACGAGTTTCATCATAATTGAAGATGGTTATAAATTTATTAACAAACAAAATTTAGCCAAAAAAAATGAAATTTTAAACAGAACCGAAATTTATTTTGATTCGTAACGGCGTTTACCGTTCAAGACTTCTTCGATTTCGTTTTCACGACCGCGAACGGCTTGTAATTCCTCATCGCTCACCGCCTCAACGCCGGCAATCGCATCTTGCATGTCAATCATGTTCTGATAACTTGTTTTTTTGATTTCATCCGTTTCGCCTTCCAAGCGTTCTGTCAAAATTTCTTTTACGGCGCGGGTGTGTTCACGCAAATACAAGGCATGTATGATAGAACGCAAGCGTTGTTCGACATAATAAAAACGGTCGGCCGTCCAGCAACGTTTGTGCAGCCAAAAGTTTACCTGCCACGGCAAAGCTGATTCCAAATCGCCGGAAAGCAAAGAAATTTTATCAGAAACCATATCGTTCAGACCATCAGCCACATACGCCGACCACAAAGGCAAAAATTCCTCCAGTTCCGGAGCCGTAATTTCCGTTGAAGACGCCATCGGCCGGCAATCTTTTTTTATGGAAAAAGTATCGTAATCCACCAAGCGGCAGCTGAAAACCTTAATCAACAGCAAAAAGGCCAACCCTAAAATCAGATATCTTTTCCATGGTTTCATATATCTTCCCCGACCGGATAATTTTTATCTTTCTACCATCGCAAACCGGATATGACATAATCCGGATAAGCGTCAAAATTCAGTGCCAGATTGCGGGCTTTTTCCACATCCGGAATATATCCCTCGCCCAAATAGTTGACATGAATGCCTTTTGATATCAAAAGCGAAGAGGCATTAAGCAAACTTCCGGCCTTGATATCGGTGGCAAAACTGTCGCCGATGCATAAAAGACTTTTCGGCCGGCTGGAAAAAGATTCTATCGCATAATCCAAAAAAACGGCATCCGGCTTGCCGAACGTTAAAATTTTTCCGCCCATGACCGCATATTGTTCGGCCAAAGCACCGGCACCCAATGAAATTTCGCCGTTATAATAAGTCGATATGTCATTGCCGACGCACAAAAGCGGCAATCCCAGAGCAAAACCGTGTTCCAAAGCCGGCATATATTTTTCCAACGTGTCGTTTTCGTTTTCCACCATGCCCGCATATAAAAAATCGGCTTTTTGCAGCGTCGAAACCTTTTGACACCTGGTTCCGGCAAAAACCGCTTCTGCATTTGCATTGCCCAAAGTATAATAGGAAGACCCGGGCAAACCGAGGCTTTCATAATCTTTCAACCGATAATGCAAAATTTCGCCGGCCGAAATAACCGATGACAAAAACGCAAGATCAGCGTCTTTTTGTAAAATTTCTATAATTGAAAGCACCCTGAGCGGCGAATTGGTCAAGACAACGACTTCTTTGCCGTTTTCGGCACACTTTTGCAAAGCGTGCAAAGCTTCTTTGTTAACGTTTTTACCGTCATACAACACACCGTTAAAACCGCATAAAACAGCGTCATGATTATCAATGATTTTCGATATTGCTACAATCGGTTTAATTATTTTCATATTAGTCGTCCGTTATTTAAAACCATTTGTATCCATAACATAACTGACCAACTCTTTATTTTTCTTTAATTTTCTTACGAAATGAAAAATATTTATGCAAAAGATAAGTCATAATTGTAGCCACCGTTAAATATATGGCCTGCGCCCACAATTCATAAATACGGCACACTTCCACCAAAAACGTCAAAGCCACGCTGTTAAACAAAAACATCCACAAATAAACACCCCAGGATTTGCAATATTCTTTCAAAAAATCGCCTTTGCTTCGGAACACATAATAACGCATGGTAAAAATCGAAATGTTGATTGTTACGATATTTTGCACCACCAACGCCCATATATAAGGCAGCCCTGCCGCGGCAAACAGCAGCGCAAAAATCCCGTACGCCAAAACCGTGTTAAATCCGCCGACCAACAAAAAACGGATTTTTTGATTGAGTTTGAACCAGATGTTTTCCAAAAACAAATAAGCGGCAATCGGCCACGGATATTTTGCCCCGAAAACAAAATTATTTAAAATATTTTTATCCATCAGCGTTTCAAATTCCCTCTTGCGCCACGGCGATAAAATATTTTCATCAAAAACATCTTCGGGATATTTTGCATCAACTTCCGGCAGCCCCGGATGAATCATCACCTCGACCGCGTCAAAACCTTCCGGGACCAAAACTTTTGCAAACCTGTCTTTAGAAAGTTTGCAGGTATAAAGCATGGTGTAAAAATATGTTTTTGCCGGATAGCCGTTCATAATGTCCAAAAAGCGCAGCAAATAATATTTAACCGCACCGCCGTCAAAAAGAAAACCCAAGCCTTTATTGTTTTTGACCGTCAGCAGCCCGCATTCTTTAACCGTACGGATACGGCCGATATGGTACTTTTCCGCCAGTTCTTTTACAGCGGCAAACACTGCCGGAATCATCTGTACATGGCGGTGGCCGTCAATGTGTTTGAGAGTCACGCCCAATTTTTGTGCTTTTAGAATTTGCGCTTCAATCTCTTTTTTAACCTGCGCCGAAAAATCTTTATATTTAAATATTGAAAGCAACAGCAGTTTGACAAACCCGTTTTTAAACTTGCCGTCCTTTCCCGTTAAAAGCGGAATTTCTTTTGCCGGAAGCGTCGGATATTCGTTGGTCAGATTAATATGCAGCCCCAATTCCAAATTCGGCATGGCCTTGCCTGCCTCAACCGCTTCTTTGGCATATTTTTGATTGACCATCAAGCTGGCGGAATTCAAAATTCCTTGTTTGTGCGCCCGACAGATTGCCTCGTTGACACCGCGGCTGATGCCAAAATCATCAGCGTTAAAAATGATACGTCCCGCCATTATTTTTTCTCTTTTGTTTTTTCTTCTTTATCTTTTGCTTCGATATAATCGGCCAGATACAACGGACGTTTTTTCACTTCCATATGAATTTTGCCGATATATTCGCCGATAATTC
Source organism: uncultured Alphaproteobacteria bacterium (assembly GCA_944391395.1). Taxonomy (GTDB): domain Bacteria; phylum Pseudomonadota; class Alphaproteobacteria; order RF32; family CAG-239; genus CAAFZY01. The sequence goes on along the minus strand of CALXTI010000002.1, from coordinate 6,151 downwards.
CGAGCGTTACCAGCTGCACCGCGCCGATAAGCCCGACAGCCGCCACAATGGTGGCATAGCCCGGGGTCGGATTATGGCGCACATAACGCTCAATCACCACATATACTGCCAGCAGCATAGACAACGCGCCGCCGGCAATTCCCAAATAAGTTGCCAAATGCAAAGGCCGCACCGAAAATTGCGTAATACTGTTGATGGCCAGTTGCAAACTCTTAATAAAATTATATTTGGTCTTGCCGCTGAAACGTTCCGGCGCCACAAAGTCAATCACCACCACTTTGTCATTGGGCATAATCCAACTCAACAGCCCGCGAAACAAACGGTCTTGCTCATTAAAGCCTTTCAAAAAATCCACATATTTGCGGTCTATCAAACGGAAATCCGGCATACTTGCGGGAATTTTCGTGTCCGAAAGCATATTCAGCACCCAATAAAAACTCTTGGCGCAAAATTTGTAAAACTTTGAGGTTGCCACATTATCCACCCGCTTGGTCAAAACAATCTCCGCGCCGTCCTGCCACGCCTTAATCATCCGCGGAATATACACCGGCGGATGTTGCAAATCAGCGTCCATAAAAATCACCGCGTCGCCTTTGGCATAATCCATGCCCGCCGTCATGGCGATTTCATGACCGAAGTTACGCTTTAGTTGCACGATTTTGACCCGCTTGTCCTTTTTTTGCAGTTTCTCAACCACCTTTAAGGTTCCGTCTTTGCTGCCATCGTCAACAAAAATGATTTCAAACGTTACATTTTTGACGTTTTTTAATTCTTTATCCAATTCTTTATGAAGCTCGGCAACATTGCCTTCCTCATTATAAGCCGAAATAACAATACTGACTTTTTTCATTGGCTGCTCCGTTATAAATTATAAAAACCGTAATAAATGGTTTTGCGTTTGATTTTTCCCGCCGGATTAACAAATTCCAATTCAAGTTTTTGCGGCGGTGTTGCGTTTCCCAAGGCTTCAGCGGCACTTTTATATTCCCACTCGCCCGCCGTTACAATCAAAGCCCCCGAGGCGGCAAAATCAGCCGCATCAAACCACGGATTTTTGTTGATGTCGCCCCAAATCACCGGTTTGGGTTTTGACGGCGCGAACAAAGCGAGGTTATCCGCCCACCAGACATCGCCCGCCACATATTTAAACGGCCGGCCATCGGTTGCCTGACGCCAGATTTCCTCCATTTTGGCGCCATAAGCCGGCGCATTCATATGCAATTTGTCGCTTTTGTTGAAAATATACACACAAATCAATGCAACGCCCATCAAGCTCATGATGATATACACGCCTTTTATCAATCGCGCCCGTACGGCATCTGTCAGCTGGCGCGGAAAGAACGCCAACAATAAAATTCCGGTCATATACAGTGCGGGAAAACCCCACATGCTTTTGAGCTTGATGCCGCCGGCAAGGCTGACCAACACCATTAACGCCAGCGGCAACAAACCGTTGACAAGCAAAAATTTCTTATCAGAAACGGCAAGCCTGTTATCTTCTTGCGGCGCTTTATACGTTCCGATAAAATAAATCAGCAACGCACCAAGCCCGAACAAAACCTGCGCACCCAAAAACTTTATGGGATAAACAATATGCCGCAGCAACGGGAAATCTTCAAAACCGGCTTTGCCGCCGCGACCCAAAAAATAATCAATCACGTAAAAATCATGCAAATAAAGCCACCACACATGCGGCAAAACCACCAACATGCAAGTCAATGCCGACAAATACGGACCGACGGTCTTGAACTTTTGCCGGGCGTTTTTATCATAAAACATATAAAACAACATGGAAAGCAGCAAAACCCCGCTCACATATTTGTTAAACAGGTTTAAGCCGGCAAAAACACCGGTTAAAACCCAATCTGCAGATTTTCCGCCTTTAAGTGCTTTGTGAAAATAATAAACGGTGGCCGGCCACAAGGCAAGCGATACCACGTTAACATTAAACTCCGGCGCGCTGTAGCCGTAATAAATCACGCCTTCCAGAAGCATCACCGCCAGCACGGCTTTTTCTTGAGCCATAAAACACTTGGCAAGTTTGTAAATATAAACAAAACCGCACAACACGCACAGTTGGCTTAACGCGTAAATTGCCAAATGGCTGTGCGCCCCGAAAGTATAAGCCCAGTATGCCAAAAAGCCCGAAAGCGGCGGATGCTTGTTGGTGCCCCAATCGCAATACTGTCCCCAAACGATGGCTTCAATGCTGTCCATCGGCAGACTGGTGCGCAAAAGCGGAATCAAACTCCACACCAAAAAATGAAGACAAAGAAAAACCGTCAACGGATATTGTTTTAAGACTTTCATACAGCCCCTCTTTTTTACATTAAACAAGATAATTTATCATGACAAGTCCAAAACGCCCTGTCAAATATCGACCGCATTCTTTCCACTTTTTTTTTGAAATCAGAAGATTAAAACATGCCGTAAACAATTATCATCTGGCATCAACGCGAAGACACCGCCGACTCTTGAACGGCTTTCTGTACGACCGCATTGGTGTTTGATTGGACTCGTTCTTTACTTTCTGTTCGGACTCCGGCTTGAACATATTTTGTAACGCCTCTTTTCTGTTGAATAAGCATAAATATCTTTTTTAATTTTTGCTGTTCTTTTTCTGTCCGAACCCCGTCTTTATCGATTTTTTTCACTTGATGAAAAAAGTTTTTAAGTTTTCTTGTGGCCTGACGCACATTTTTAGCGCCATCGACCACCTTATTCAAAAACTTTTCCGCAGCGGATTGTTCGACACTATCTTGAGTAAAATTCCGCAGCTGACTACCTTTTCCTAAATCAAAATCCGGTTTTACGACACTCCGCACATCACCCAAAGCCGTATTGGCAAATATCTTGTCCCATTGTTTATGATATTGTGCAAGACTGGCATCATTTTCAAATTTTGCACCGCCTTGCCGCTCATCAATCATAATTAATGAAGAGTTCAAACCGGCGCTTTGTTGAGCTTGAGAAAAATATTGCGTGCCCGGTTGATTGTTGCTGTCAAGCCAACCTTTATAAACAGCTGCGGCCAACTTTAATTCGGCATCCGGCGAATTGGGGTTTTGTTTCAACCACTCTTTAAATTCTTTCAGATCACCGGCATGCCAACCGATAATATCATCAACATTTCCGCTTTCTTTGTATTTGTCATAACTCAGCTTAACCTGTGTCATCGTAGCGTTAATTTCCGTCGCCATATTCAAGCAAGCGGCATGTTCCCGTGTAATTTGTGCCGATTTCATGGCTCCCGATTCATGGTCTCTTCCGTGTGTTTTCTCATGTTCAATAATAGATTCTCTTAATTCGGGTGTATTTTCAACTTGTTCCAAAGTTGATGCCATTTGATATGCGGCATCGTATGCATGCGTATCAACAGTTTCGTTTTTTTCAACGGAGTTTTCAACTTTTTGTTTGAGGTCTTCCGGCGTAAGATCGGTATGATAAAGGGTGATTGTATTGCTTTCTTCCTGATAATCTGCCAATGCCGTCTGAGAAGCCAAATCTTCAACCTTATCAATCCTGACTTCTTCAAACCGAAGCGGTTGCGAAGAACTTTCCCGATGTGCGCGGTTTTCTTCCCGTTCAATCTTACGTCCGTTGAGTTCATTCTTCGTAAAAATCAACATTTCACCGTCAGCACCCTCAATACCGTAGGCTTCCGCGTCTGACATCACTTTAAGCTCTTCTGCCTTTTGAACCTCGTCCCCTTCTGCCGGCACATAATAAGTTTCACCGTTTTTTTCCGGTGTCTGATTTTCAACGACAACTTCTATCTTGTGTGTAGAATCTTCCTGTTGCTGATTTTCCGAGGTTTCCGCCGCAACCGGCATAACGGTTGTCATTGCCAGACCAACGGTTGCCGCTGCTTCTCTCAAGGTTTTTGATGCCGCAGCAGAATTTTTCGTACTACCTTCTGGAGCCCCTCTCAATTCATCAATACTGGGCATTTCCCTTCTCCTTTTACACACAGACTTAAATACATTGTATCATTATATCCAAATTATTGCAATTTTTTTGTTGACATTAAAAATGTTTAAGGTTATTAAAGTACACGAAATTCATGGCGGGGTAGCTCAGTTGGTTAGAGCAGAGGAATCATAATCCTTGTGTCGAGAGTTCGAATCTCCCCCTCGCTACCACTTAAAAACCCTTGTTTGACAAGGGTTTTATTGTTATTGGGAGAGCAGTGATGAAATGTCTGCATTTTATTGTTTTCGTTTTAACGCTATTTCTGCTTGAAACGGCAAATAGTCTGGCCGAGGAGTTTAACATCACAACCGCTGCCGGCGATACTTTGAGTGTGGATGTTGAAAATCGTGATAACATAAGCCGAGGCAAACTCGTTTTTATTCAACACGGTCTGGCCACCGACCGCAATCATCGGGTTGTGCAACAAACCGCCCGCGCTTTTGCGGACGCGGGTTATGTGGTCGTTACTTTTGACAGCCGCCATTCGCTCGGCAAAAGTGGTCAAGATGTTGAAAATGCCCGTCTAACAACTTTTGAACAAGATTTGGAAGATGTTGTTTCTTGGGCGAAAACGCAAGATTTTTACGCCGAACCGTTCGCGCTTTCCGGCCATTCGCTTGGCGGCGCGTCCGTTTTGCAATACGCTGCAAACCACCCGGAAAAAACCGCCGTCGTCGTGGCCGTTGCTCCCGTCATCAGCGGTCAGGCCTGGGAAGACTCATGCCTAGCCAACATGACCGGTTTTTGTAAAAATTGGCAAAAAAACGGCAATTATACCTATCAATATGACGGCAAAGAATATTTAATCTCTTATCAAACCGTTGAAGATGCCAAAAACTTTGACGCGCTCAAAATTTCCGACGACATCGCGGCCGATGTGTTGTTAATCGCCGCTCAAAACGATAATATTATTCCTCCGCAAGACATCGACCGCCTGTATGAAAAACTCAAATCCGTCAAACAAATGACAACCGTTGCCGACAGCGGACATAATTTTGAGCTTGAGGAAAATCAGCTTGACCTTTATAATGCAGTCAGTCGTTTTCTTACCACCGCAACTTTCTCCGAAAAGGCACAATAAAAAGGGCGCAAAAAAATGGAATTAAAAGAACTCAAACAACAACTCAAACCTTATCAGGCGCTTTTGGGATTTGACTACGGCGAAAAACGCTTGGGCGTTGCCGTATCCGATTTAATGCGCACCATTGCCACGCCGCACACCATCATCAACCGCAGCGACATGGAACATGACTTGCCGCAAATCCAAAAAATCATCACGGAAAAAGAAATCGGCGGCATCATCTACGGCCTGCCGTTGCAAATGGACGGCACGGAAGGCGATATTGCCAAACAAGTCCGCGCTTTTGCCGAAAAAGTTTTTGCGGCGACCGGCCTGCCTTATGCTTTTTGGGACGAGAGGCTTTCGTCTTCTGCCGTGGAAAGTTTTTTAATCAAGCAAGCCGACATGTCGCGCGCCAAACGTAAAAAGGTTCTGGACGCATCAGCCGCGGCTTATATTTTGCAAGGGGCTTTGGATTGCCTTAATCAGACATCCTTATAAATTGATGGAAACAACGCACAGTTTTTCTTCAACACATTGGGAACAAAAATTTTCAGCTTGCGAAAAAGACATGTCATGCAAACAATTTGCCCCCGCAGTGCATTTCGCCGCCCCTTTAAAAGAAAGATCGCCGAAACCGTCTGTACTTCGGTATAAACCGACGCTCAAAATTGTGGCATACATCGGTTTGAGCACTTGATACACCATATTTTCGCATGCGGTTGTGTTAAAAGAATCCGTCCCTTCCAGATGATAATCGACGACAATCGTCGAACTCCTGGTATAAACAGTGAAAAAACCGCTCAAATTATCATAAAAATATGAATTTGCCGCATAATCAAAATCATCGGCCAGTTTCAGTTTATAAATAAGTTCGTTCAGCTGCGTTTGTTTAACGCTGTCATGGCTAATCAGCTGATCGCGATATGTCAACAAATCATTAAAAAAATGCACATAAGTGTTTACATAGCGATTGAGCTTGTATTTTTCCATGGCTTTGGCGTAACCGGTCATCGCCCCGACCGATAAAACGCCGATTATAGCCAGCACGCCCAACATCTCCACCATGGAACGACCTTTTTCTTGCATAAATCCCTCCGAACCCGACAAAAAATCATC
>CALXTI010000001.1 GCA_944391395.1 uncultured Alphaproteobacteria bacterium | reverse complement strand
GCCACTTCTTCAACGGCATCTCAACACCCTTGCCGTTTGTTTTTCGCGGCCGCAGCGGTGGCGGCACCCTTTATTTTAAGTTCTAACAGCGCTTACGCCGCTCTTAACTGTACAACGCAGCCGACCTGCGAACAACTCGGTTATTCCAAATCCGTTGATGCAAATTGCGACGACTACATCCTTTGCCCTTTCGATACATCTTATAAAAAATGCATAACGGGGAAAGTTGACTGTGCCGAATTAGGTTTTACCCAAGACGATAAATCCGAATGGTGCAACTGTTACCTGTCAGACAGATTCTTCTTACACACTGTGCGCCGCAACCGAAAATTGTGATGACTTCACGTTAAGCAAATGCCCGACCGGAGCAAACTGCTCTTCCTGCGGTATCGGCACGGATGTATCTTATAAAGTAGATTCCTGTAAAGAAGGTTATAAATTGTCAGGCAACACCTGTACCGTCAACGCCTGCACAGGTTATACTTTAAGCAGCTGTCCAACCGGAGCAAACTGCTCTTCCTGCATCTCGGGTTCTTCAACCAAATATAAGCTTAACAGCTGTAATTTACCCTACGTTAAAAGTGGCAACACCTGTTATAACTGTAGCACAAATAAAACAACATTAACCAACAAAGCCAAATTGGCAAAGAATTCTTACTTGTATTGTTGTGATAACGATAGTTTCGCAATGTGTCGAACAAAGTGTACCGATTATACTTATTATGGCTCTTATTCAGATGGCTGTTTCCCGTACGCCTTCCATTCTCCACAACTATCAACATCCTTGCAGGCTAGGAAAGAGCAATGTATTGTAGCTTTAAATTCCGTGAAAAGCGAGATTAGCACACACAACACACTTTGTCCGTCATATCAAGTAACAGATAATATAAACGCCACAAGCAACTGCAATACGGCAGTAGTAAATGGATATCTATCTGCTGTTACAGATGGCGGTTGGAACTGCAAATCCAGTAGTTCTTCTGGTAGCTTGGTACCTGGTGGTTCGGTATCTGGTAGGTTGTAACTATTAACTGATAATTGGTACTGAAACAAAAATCAAACCTGCCGACGCAGGTTTGATTTTTTTATAATAACAACAAAAAGACGAAATTATTTTACTTCATTATTTTAATAAATTTTCGGCGCTTTCGACAACTTCGTCAACTGTGATGCCAAAGTGCTCAAACAGCTTATCCCCCGGCCCCGACGCGCCAAAGCCGTCCATGCCGATAATATCACCTTCGAGGCCGACATATTTTTCCCAGCCAAACTTGGCAGCCGCCTCAATGGCAATCCGTGGACACTTGCCCAACACTTGGTCTTGATATTCAGGCGTTTGCAAATCAAACAATTCCGTACACGGCATGGAAACAACCGCCGCCTCAATCCCTTTTTCGCGTAATTTTTCTTGTGCTGAAACCGCCAACGCCACTTCCGAACCGGTGGCAATCAGGGTTACCTGTCGTTCTTTGCCGCTCAAAACATCCGAAATCACATAACCGCCTTTGGCTGTCAGATTTTCTTTAGCCGATTTTCTTAAAAGCGGCAGACCCTGACGCGACAACGCCAAAATACTCGGCGTCGATTCGTTTGTTAAGGCGATTTCCCAAGCTTCGGCGGTTTCTACCACATCACACGGGCGGAAAGTATATATGTTCGGCATCGCCCGATATGAGGCCAAATGTTCAATCGGTTGATGCGTCGGACCGTCCTCGCCCACGCCGATTGAATCATGAGTCAAAACATAAATCACTCGGATTCCCATCAATGCCGCCAACCGCATCGCCGGCCGCATATAATCCGAAAACACGAAAAACGTTCCGCCGTACGGAATCACCCCGCCATGCAAAGCCATACCGTTCATAATCGCCGCCATAGCATGTTCGCGGATACCGTACATCACGTTGTTGCCGTTATAATCATCGGCGGTTATGGTCTTCATGCCTTCGACAAACGTCAGATTTGAAGCCGCCAAATCAGCCGAGCCGCCCACAATTTGCGGCACATTCGGCACAATCGCCGTCAAACACATTTGCGAAGCCTTGCGGGTGGCAACTTTGGTCTTTTCCTTAACGGCTTTTGCTTTAACTTCTTGCAAAGCTTTGTTCCAACCTTGTGGCAGAACATCGGAGATATAATCCTCAAAACCTTGGCCGGCTTTCTGGGCAAATCCGCACCATGCGACATAACTTGCCTGATTACGCTTGCCGGCCTTTCGCCACGCCTCCAAAACCTCAAACGGCACTTCAAACGGCGCATGATTCCATTCAAGCGCGCGACGCATGGCGGCGGTTTCTTCCGCGCCCAAAGGCGAACCGTGGCACTTGGAAGTTCCGCTCTTGGTCGGCGCACCGAACCCGATTTTGGTTTTGCAGGCAATCAAAGTCGGCTTGTCGGAGTTTTGCGCGGTTTTAATCGCTTTTTCAATCTGCGCGTAATCATGCCCGTCAATGTCTATCGTGTTCCAGCCCAATGCCTTAAAACGCGCCGGCTGGTCAACCGAGCTTGCCTTGTCAACCGAACCGTCAATCGTGATGTTGTTATTATCCCACAACACAATCAACTTGTTTAATTTCAAATGACCCGCCAAAGCTGCTGCCTCTTCGGATATTCCCTCCATCAGACAACCGTCTCCGCAAATTGCGTATGTGTAATGGTCGCAAAGCTCGTTGCCAAATTTGGCGTTGACGATTCGTTCCGCCAATGCCATGCCGACGGCTGAAGAAATCCCTTGTCCGAGCGGCCCGGTCGTCATATCAATGCCGGCAAGATGCCCGTATTCCGGATGACCGGCGGTTTTGGCGCCTAGTTGGCGAAAATTTTTAATATCTTCAATATCGATGTCAGGATAACCCAAAAGATACAAAATCGAATACAAAAGCATGGAACCGTGGCCGGCCGACAAAACAAAACGATCACGGTCAAACCAACGCGGCTGCTCCGGATTAATTTTCATGTATTTTGCAAACAAAACCGTTGCCACGTCCGCCATACCCAACGGCATTCCCGGATGTCCGGAATTTGCCTTATCAATGGCGTCGGTACTCAAAAAACGAACGGCATTGGCCATATCCCGATAATTATTCTGCATCAAAAAGCTCCTTTATTTTTTCTTGTATTCAAGGTCGTAGGCGTTGGCAATCAATCCCAAAAAAATATCCAAATCATACGTTCCCGGAACCGGTATCGTCAACTCGCCGGCATCTGCCGTAAATTCCATTTCATTAACCCCGACCGGCATATTTGCCGAAGCGAAATAAGTTTTACGTCCTAAAAAGCTTGTCGATCCCTCAACCGTTTCCAGATAATATGAAAACTGCACATCGGTAACATCGCTGTCGCTCAAACGCATCACCTTAAATTTTGGTTTAACCACGGCTCTGTCTTTTTCAACTTTTTCATTGAAATAACAAAAACCTTCATAGCCGACAGCTTTGATTTCAAACAATTCTTGATAATCTTCTTTTTGGACGATTTTGACATCATCTTCACGAATATGAATCTTTGGGCAACCTTCCACATCTTTCAAATAAGACGTATCATCGGCGCCGGAAACCACGACATAATGATCCGCTTCATTATCATTAAAAGAACAAGACGCCAGCAAAGCCGCGGCGGCCAAACTTAAAATGCTTTTTTTCATAATTCCTCCTTTTGTTTTTTTAAGTATAAACACAAACAATCATTTTGTAAACAAGGCAACCAACTCGCTGTGATTAGAATACACAAATTGGTCAATAAGCGTTACGCTTTTGAGCTTGTAACCGCCTTCAATAAGCACATTGGCGTCATTTACAAAACTATGCGGATTGCAAGATACGGCAATGATTTTTTCCGGTCTTCCGTCAACGGAAATTTTTGCCAGCTCCTTAACTTGTGCGGCGGCACCGGCGCGCGGGGGGTCAAAAACCACGGCGGCGAAATTTTGAAGCTCATCTTCCGTCAGCGGATATTTAAACAGATTGCGTTGTTTGATTTCGATATTATGCAGCATTTGTCGGTTAACCGAAAACCGAAACCCTTTTAACAAACTTTCGCTCACATCAACTGCCACAATTTTATTTCCCGAAATCATGGCCAACGGATACGAAAAAGTCCCAATGCCGCAAAACAAATCGGCGATTTTACCTCTCGTATCCCCCAGATATCTTACCACCGTTTCAGTCATGGCCGTTTCTCCGGCTTTGGACGCCTGCAAAAAAGTTCCCGGCGCCACATAAACATCGCAGCCGCCGATTTTTACAAACGGTTTGCTTTTTTCCGCCAGCGGTTCCGCTTGGTCGGAATTTTTGCGCCGATGCGAAAGACGAACAACTTTTTCTTCGCGGTTGACAAAATCAAAAACCTCCGTTTTCTGGTCAAGATTCAACTCGGCGTCGTATTCCAAAACCACATCCAGACCATTGTCGGCATCAAGCAGCAAAACATCGCCGCCCACAACCGGTTTGAAAACTTTTTTGTTGTTCTTTTTTGTTTTTATACTTTCCTTGCCGGCGGCGCAAAACTTTTCCAAAAACAAGCGCAAATCCGCCAAGACGGCATTAATACTTTCGGTTACGGCAAAACAACGTTGGCAATCAACGATTTTATTGCTGCGGTTTTCATTAAAACCCAAAACAAATTTATTTTCTTGACGTCCGAAAGCCAACGCCACCCGCCGCCGCAATCCGTCCGCCAAAAAGATCGGCCGCTCCCAAGCATAATCCTTTTGGCTCAACGCCGTATCCAGAATGTGCCGGACTTTGTTTTCTTTGAGTTTGGCATACTCTTCTTTTGCCTTATCGCGAAAACAACACCCTCCGCACTCCGGTTGATAACTGCAGCCCATGTTTCAGTCCTCTACCATATGATTCGTTTCTATACCGTCAAGCAACGAAATTTCTTGATTATCCTCTTGCGAAAACGCCGGATGAATCATTCTTGTCTTGTTTTGATGAACCGGTTTTATCGTTTTTTTGTTATTTTCCGTATTGTTGTCATAAAGCTCCACACGGTTTCGGCCGTTTTCTTTAGCCTGATACATTGCATCATCTGCCATTTTTATCATCAAGTTGATGTCATCGGCAATGCCTGACGGCGCCACGCCGATGCTCACCGTAAAGCGAACCGGCCGCCCGTCATCGGAATACACAACGGCGTTAGAAATCGATTCGCGCAGACGGTTTGCCACCATCTCGGCAATCTCAGGCGTTACTTTGCTTAAAAACACCACAAATTCTTCACCGCCATAGCGGGCAACCATATCTTCAGGACGCAGCGAACGCTCGCAAATTGCCGCCAACTCCATAAGAACTTTGTCGCCGGTTTTATGCCCGTAGGCATCATTGATATTTTTAAAAAGATCGGCATCAAGCATCAAAACCGCAAAAGATTCTTTTTGGAGGTGTGCCTGACTGATTTTTTCTTCGGCTTTGTTTTCAAAATACCGCCGGTTGAAGACAGAAGTCAGCGGATCGCGGTCGGCTTGCGACTGCAACATACTCTCTCTGCGTTTGCGCGCCGTAATATCTTGAAAAGCCGAATATAAAACAACATCATTGTTATAATCCACGATATTGACCGAAGCCAAAAGCCAAAACGGTGTGTTTCCGGTTGCGGTTTTAACCAAAATCTCAAAATCATGTACTTCTTTGCTTTTTTCCAACCTCTCGGTCAAAATTTTTCGATTGTCGGCATCCACCAAAAAATCCTTAAAATGATAACGCGGCAACTGCTCTTCCGTCAGACCGAACAGCTTAATCGCGTTATTGTTTGCCATAAGCAGGGTATCGTCGCTCAAGCGGGAAATAATAATCGGAAACGGCGATGATTTGATAATATTCTCAATATTTTGACTCATTCGGCGGCGGACTTCGTTTTGCCGCAAAATCTTATACCGCAACTCTTGTTGATATAAAAGATAATAAGAAAAACCAAGCAGTACAATTAAATCAACCGGAACATACCAGGCATATTTTTCAACAAAAAGCATCGGCCATATCATCAATACAATCAACCCCGCGATTGCCAGAGCAGCGGTCATTTCGCCCGGACAACGCCAGATATGCGAACGCGATACCAAGCTCAAAAAAACATACGTCATACCAATTATCGGCAAAATTTGCCGGATATTCCCGACAATATTGGCATCATTGGCAATAAAAATGGCGTACAATATCAAAACCAAACCGACGCTGACAAAAGCAAACAAAACATTGACGTTCAAAGCCGTGTTCATCAATATCCACGACGATGCCATAATAAGCAAAACCGCGCTGGTCAAAACCAAAAGCATTTCCGCCAAAGTCAAAACCTGAGCCGAAACGGCATGTTCGTAAAAAAAGCCGGTATAACTTTGCAACAAAGAAGTCGCGAAAACCAACGCAAGACCGCCCAGCAAAAGCAACAGTCCGTGCCCGACTTTAAGTTTCCGGACATAAAAAGTCGAAAAAGCTAAAAAAAGGAATGCTAAGCCGCTCAAAATCCATCGTGCGGAATTTTCAAAAATATCAAAAAACAGCATATTAACTACTCTTAAACTCTCTTAGTATATTCACTATATAGGTAAAACTAAAAAAAACAATGAAAACTTTAGCAAGAACAAAAAAATTGACGATTGTTTTTTAAAATTGTATAAAATATGTGAGAGCATCTAAAAAAAATTATGTAACGGAGCACATCAAATGTCAAATAATTGTCCCGATCATTTCAGCCATCGTTTTAAGCTCAATATAGATAAATTACCGACCAAGGCGGTCGACTGCTTCTCCAGAAGCATTTTGTTGACAGCCCTAATTTGCGGTCTTTTATTATGCTTTCTGGGGCTTTATCATTTTTTAAGTCCTGAAATTGCCGGCATTGCCGATATCGAAAAAAATCTTCCCCGCACACACATCAAAGTACATACTTTAGTGTCGCCGTTGGTCTTTAATGCGTTGCTGCTGTTAATCGGTTGCGGCATCATCGCCGCCGTGCTGTTTAAATTGACATGCTATAAAATCATTTTTTTTGACGGCGACAACATTCATGTCAAAAAGCATTACTTCTTTAAGCCGGACATAACATTTTCCGAACCGCTTTACAATTACACCGGCGTTCGCCTGCGTGTAAAATTTTACCAGTTCGGCATTTTCAATAAAAACAAATTTATTGTTGAGCTTTATCATAAAGACCCTCAAAAAACCATCCCGCTCTACATCAGCACCAGCAAACGCCACTTACGCAGAATATGGAAGACTTATGCTCAGGAGCTCAAAATGCCGGCCATCACCATTTCCGAAAAAAGTATGGTGTCCCGTAATTTTAATGATTTAAACAAGCCTTACGCCGAAGTCATCTCCGACTGGCATTTGCCGAAAAATTTTGCTTTTGCCCAAGAAAAACCGGATTATATTACGTTCAAAAGCCGCAAAACCGGTGAAAAAATGATAAAAATCCGCAAAACGTTTTTTGACGCATACGGTTTTCTAAGCGTTTTTGCCATTGTTGTTTTCGGAGCTTTGCTCATTTATGCTGGTTTTAATCATCGTGTTATAGAAATGCATGTTTCGGGCGGTCTGTTGCTGTTGCTTTATGCTTTACCGCTTTCAATCGTCTTATACTGCCTATTGAATTTGATTATCAAAGATATCATTATTCTCACACTTGATAGAATTATTGTTTTTCGCAAAATTTGGTTTTTAAAAATCCGCGACGGAGCAATCCCGTTTAAAGACCTTAAAAGCCTTGATATTAACTATACCCCCACATCCGGACGATACTTTTTAGCCATGATTTCCGATAAGGATACCATTTTTGTCGGTAACAAACTTCCGGTGGAAGGTTTGCGATGGATACGAGCCGTGATAATTAATGAAATAATTGGTAATTAGTGATATAAACTGATTGATATACCGTTTTTTTGTTTTATATTTAAAAAAATAATTTAATTAAAGGAAGTTTGCCATGAAAAGTTTTGATAAGAAAAAAAGTTCCACCGCCAAAACAACCGGTTTTCCGAACAAACATCCGGCCGCGTATGATGATGCCGCCGCCGACGCTTTTATTCAGGAAGTTACCGAAGAAGTCAAAAACGACAACTGGAAAGCTTTTTGGAACAAATATGGCTTGTTTGCCGTATTGTTGGTCATAATCGCCGTCAGCGCCGCGGTCAGTTTTGAGACCATCAAAGGTTGGAAAGAAAAACAATATCAAACCCGGACCGAAAATTATCTGATGGCTTTGGAAGCTGATGAAAATTATGAAAACAGTTTAAAAGCCCTGGAAAAAATTGCCGCCTCGGGAAAAGGCCTGTACAGCGAATTGGCCCGCATCCAAATTGCCGGCATTTTGTTTGAACAAAACAAAAATGCCGAAGCCGAGGCCATGCTTCAGGCAACTGTTGATAACGAAGAATTAAACCCGAGAATACGTCACTTGGCTGCCATGAAACTCGCCACATACAAAATCGACACGGCAACAAGCGCAGAACTTCAGGCTTTGCTTCAGCCGATTGCGGAAAGTGGCAACTCTTGGGCGCCGTTGGCAAAAGAGATGCTTGCCATGACCGCGATTCGTGACGGCGACATTGAAACCGCGCGCACAATTTACAAATCTTTGCTTGAAACCGAAAACATCTCGGAAAATTTCAAAAGCCGCATTCAAGACATGTTATCCGCCTTAAACGATATGTAATTTCGGACATAACTCAACCTATGGAAAGCTCAAGCCTGAAATTGGAGAAAAATATTGTCATACAAGCTTAAAGCATTGGGACTGCTAATCTTGGCGGCAGGAATGTCGTCATGCGGGATATTCTCTGATGATAAAGAACTTCCCGTCGGAACACGTGTTTCCGTCTTGACCGACAAAGCGCCGCAAAATGTCAAAACAAACGCCATTCCGAAAGCATCCTTACCGACAGCCGCCGTCAACCGTGATTGGTCACAAACCGGCGCCACGGCACACCATGTGATTGGAAATATACATGTATCCGATAAAGCAGAGCAAATCTGGGAACAAAATTTCGGCCAAGGAGCTTCCAAAAGAAATTTGCTTTTGGCCGCGCCTGTTGTTTTTGAAAACGTTGTCTACACGCAAGACGTCAACGGCACCATAAGTGCTTTTAATTTAAACGACGGCAAAAAAATATGGCGGCAAAAGCTAAAACCATTAACGAAACATGAGAGCGACAACGGATTAAACGGCAGCGGTATCGCCGTTAACGATGTTGCCTTATTTGCATCCGCCGGTTTTGGCGGGGTCTTTGCGCTTAATCGCCGAACCGGCGATGTCTTATGGCGAAAAGATATAGACTCCCCCTTGCGTACGGCACCAACGGTTTGCGACAACAAAGTTATTATCCAAACTTTGGATAATCGTATTTTGGCTTTAGACACCAAGGATGGCGGCGAAATCTGGAAATATAACATTTCCGCCGAAGACACCGTTTTGGCCGGCAGCTCGACACCTGCTTGTCTTCCTGACAAAAACCTCGTGATTGCCGGGTTTTCCAATGGTGAAATTCAAGCGTTCAACGCCGATATCGGCTATCCGCTCTGGTCAACTTTCTTAATCGACAACAGCCGCATCAACATCTCAACCGACATCAACGCCATAAAAGCGGCGCCGGTCATCGACGATGATACCGTTTATGCCATCGGACACAATGATTTGCTGGCTGCCATTGACTACCGCACCGGCGAAAACAAATGGACCTTGAAAATCGGGGGAACAAACATGCCGTGGATTGCCGGAAAATATCTTTTTGTTTTAGCAAACAATAATGAATTGTTTGCCATAAACAAAAGCGACGGCAAAATTTTTTGGCAGACCTCTCTTTTAACCGAATATCCCTTGGAAGAACGCAGCGACATATATCTAACCGGTCCGATGATGATAAATAATCAGTTGATTGTTACCGCCTCTGACGGTACGATTTATAAAATTTCCGCAACGGACGGAAACATTATGCAACGCCGCAACATCGGAAATTCGCTGCCTCTGGCGCCGATAGCCGCTGCCGATTCCGTTATTTTTGCCACTGGCGAGGCGGATTTGCTGGTATATAAATAAGGAGCAAAAATGAGCTTAAAAATTGCCATAATCGGCCGTCCGAACGTTGGAAAATCTACTCTGTTTAATCGTCTTGCCGGAAACAAACTGGCCATTGTTCACGATTTGCCCGGGGTTACCCGTGACCGTAAGGAGACCAAAGCAAAATTCCGCGGACTTGATTTAATCCTGATAGACACGGCAGGTTTCGAAACCGCGAAAGATGGCAGTATTGAACAACGCATGTGCAAACAAACCGAACGCGCAATACACGAATCTGACGTTTGCTTGTTCATGATTGACGCCCGCAGCGGCCTGCATCCTCATGACGAAACCTTTGCCTCCATGGTTCGGCAAAGCGGCAAACCTGTCATTTTGTTAGCCAACAAATGCGAAGGAAAACTTCTGGAAGACAGCATCTATGAAGCCTACAAACTCGGCTTGGGCGAGCCGATTCCTTTTTCCGCCGAGCACAGTCTCGGATTTGAAGATTTATATACCGAATTAGCTCGTCTGAATGACGACGTTCAAAATAAAGAACAGCCGCGCAAAGAAGATTCAACCGTTGAAAAACCTTTGCAGCTGGCTATCGTCGGTCGGCCAAACGTCGGTAAATCAACTCTGGTCAACGCCCTTCTCAAAGATGAAAGAATGTTGACCGGTCCCGAAGCCGGCATCACTCGGGACGCCGTTTCCTCCGCATGGGAATGGAAAGGTCGAAAAATCAATTTGGTTGATACCGCCGGTCTGCGCCGTCAATCAAGAATTACGCATTCATTGGAAAAAATGTCGGCAGCCAGCACCAAACACGCCGCCTTCATGGCTCAAGTCGTTATTTTGGTTTTGGATGCCGATGCCGTTTTGGACAAGCAGGATTTAACTATTGCACGACAAGTCATTGACGAAGGGCGTGCTTTGGTCATTGCCGTCAACAAATGGGACATTGCCAAACGTTCTGAAGCACTGCAACGTTTAAATGACAAACTACAAACATCTTTAACTCAGGTAACCGGCATCCCGACCGTAACTGTTTCCGCTCTAAAACGTGAAGGTCTTGATAAATTAATGAGTGCGGTATTTAAGGTCTATGAGCGCTGGAACACCCGCATTCCGACGGCGCCGTTAAACAAATGGTTCACCGATGTGCAGGAACAAAACACACCGCCCTTAGGCAAAAACAAGCGCCGCATCAAATTAAGATACATCACTCAAGCCAAAACCCGCCCGCCGGCATTTTACATTTTCTCAAGCAACCCGGAAGGACTGCCGGATTCATATCTGCGCTATCTGACAAACAGTTTAAGAGAAACTTTCGATTTGGGCGGGATTCCAATTCGCATTACCGTACGCAAAGGCGAAAATCCATATGCCGGAAGAACCAGAAAAATTTAGCCTTCTTCCAAGTGCAACATAGCCGAAACACCTAAAAGCCCGACCACCAAAGTGGGCGTCCACACCGCCAGCCATACTGGTATATAACCGTTTATGCCAAAAGCGTAGACTACCTGCGAGCTGAAATACACCACAAAACCGGTGGTAATGCCGGCCACAATCATAAACATTACCCCGCCTTGACGCATATTTGCTTTCAGTGAAAAGATTGCTGCCACCAGCACCATTGCCACCAACAAAAACGGTGAAGCCAAAAGCGAAAGATAGCGCATGCGGTGCCGCTGAGCGGAAAACCCGGAAGATTCGTAAAAATGTATGGTATCCGGCAAATCCCAAACGGAAATGGCGTCAGGGTCAATAAAATTCTCCTTGATGCGTTGTAAATCTATACTTGTGTTATACTCAACCGACGGAAGCGTCTTGGTCGGTTCGCCGCCGGCATAAACCTTAACGGCGCGCAAGCGGAACACATTGTCTTTCAACTCGCCCACCAAACCTTCCACTCGCCGCACGATTTGCGAATTGCGGTCCATCTCCAAAATACTGACATCGCGCATGGATAAAACTTCGTTTTCTTCCTGCCGCAAAGATTTTGCCTGAATAACCAAAACTCTGTCATCATCCGTTGCCTCGCGTATCCACAGCCCTTTGCTTGAAAACAACATTGCCTTGGGATTGCGCGTGGCAAAACGATATTTAATTGTTTCATGCAACTCATACATTCTTGAAGAAATCGGATTAACAAACGCAACGTTAATAGCGCCGACAATAAACACCGACAGCAAAACCGGCGCCAAAAAACCCCATACCGAAACACCGGCCGAACGAATAATCACATATTCGTTGCTCTTACTCACACGCCAAAAAGTAATCATTGCCGCCACCATCATCACAAACGGCAACACCTTGTCCACTGTCTGCGGCAGGCGGGTAATGACATACTCAAAGACATAGCTCATACCGACATCTTCACGACCGGATATGCGGCGCAAAGCCTCAATGGCGTCAAACATCATGATAATACCCATGATGGTTATCAGCACCAACAAAAAGGTTACGACAATTTGTTTTGCCAGATATCGTCCCAATATTGAATTTAACCGCATACGTTTCCTTTTATCTCAAAATTTCAGTCAAAATAGCCTAATGATAAATATCTCTCAATGGCGTCCGGCAAGATAACCACAATATTTTTATGATGCATTTCCGGCCGCTTGGCAAGCTCCAAAGCGGCACGCAACGCCGCACCGGCCGAAATGCCGACCGGCAATCCTTCAATCTGAGCCGTTTCTTTTGCCGTCGCAAACGCATCGCGACTGTTCACATGAACAATCTCGTCAACCAATTTTTCATCATAAAGCGGCGGAACAAAGTTTGCACCGATTCCCTCAATTTCATGTACGGCGGCTTTACCACCTTCCAAAACCGGACTTTCCGACGGCTCAACCGCCACAACATATAAATCCGGATTGCAAGTTTTTAACGCTTTGGCAACACCTGTAATTGTTCCGGCCGTCCCTATACCGCAAACCAACACATCAAAATTACCGCCGGTGTCTTCCATCAATTCCATCGCCGTACCCAAAGTATGCGCACCTGGGTTGGCTTTGTTTTCAAACTGTTTCAGCCAAATAACGTTCGGATTTTTTTCCGCCAAAATTTCCGCTTTTTTAACCGCGCCCTCCATACCGTCTTCTGCCGGAGTCAAAATAACTTCCGCGCCAAAATGTTTCATCAGTTTGATTCGTTCTTTTGACATATTCTCCGGCATGACAATGACCAACTTATAACCTTTGGCCGCGCACATCGCCGCCAATCCGATTCCGGTATTTCCCGATGTCGCCTCTACAAAAACCGTTTCCGGCGTGATTTTATCGGCATTCGTTTTTTCCAACATCATCAACGCCACCCTGTCTTTAACCGAAAAAACCGGATTATAAAACTCGCATTTGCCCCAAATTTTGGCTTTAATCTTATGTTTTTCCGCCAACCGGTTAAGTTGTATCAACGGCGTATGGCCGACAAGCTCCGTTACGGATTGATATATTTGCGTCATAACCTTATCTCCGGATTAAAAAACCTCACAACACTTCTTTGGCTTCTTTGATTAACGACTCAACAAACGCCGGCAACCCCGTTTGCCGCACGCGTTTCATTCTCTCGCAGGAAATAATTTTTTGCACTTTATAAATCGTGTCCTCCACGTTTTCATTCACAATGACATAATCGAATTCATTCCAATGTTCGATTTTTTCAATAATCATATTCATGCGCTTGTCAATCACTTCTTTGGAATCCGTGCCGCGATTGATAAGCCGGCGGTGCACTTCCTTGACCGAAGGCGGCAATAGATAAATCGTCACCACATCATCGGGCGCCTTTTGCCGCATCTGTTCGGCGCCAACCCAGTCCATATCAAAAACAACATCTTGTCCGACATTGATAAAACTGTCCACTTCCGAACGCAACGTACCGTAACGCGAACCGTATTGTGAATCGACATACTCATAAAAAGCATCTTGCGCCAGATATTCATCATATTGTTCATCGGTGATATAATAATAATCGACACCTTCTTGTTCACCGGCGCGTTTGGCGCGGGTTGTAACCGATACCGAAAACTTCAAATTTGAATCTCTTTTCAGCAATTCTTTAATCACCGTGCTTTTGCCGGTTCCGGACGGCGCTTCGATAATAAACATCGCGCCTTTACGGGTTTTTCTTAAAACATCAATAACATCAGCCATATCTTTCACTCCACATTTTGTACTTGTTCGCGAAATTGCTCAATTAAAGCTTTTAAAGCCATACCATGTTTTGTTTGCTCAATATCCATAGATTTGGAACACAACGTATTCGCCTCGCGATTGAGTTCCTGACACAAGAAATCCAATCGCCGACCGACCGGATTGTTTTCTGCCAGAAGTTCTTCCGCGGTTTTAAGATGAGCGTCCAGACGATCCAGCTCTTCTTTAACATCAGCCCGCATAATCAAAAGCAACGCTTCTTGATTGAGTCGGTCTTCCGAAATGCCGGCATCTTCGACCATATCTTTAATCTGCCTGCAAATTTTTTCTTTGATTTTTTCCGGCGATTTTTTACTGATTTCCCGAACTGCCGAAACATTTTCCCGGATTTGTGCCAGAATCATCTGTAAAGCTTGTCCGATTTTCGCACCTTCCTGGCGCCGCGATTCTTTCAACGCCAGAGCTGCCTTTTCAAAACTTTGGCACAAAACTTTTCCTAATGCTGCTGTTTCTTCATCATCGGGCATATTTTCGGCGGCTTTAACCACACCGTTTATTTTCAAAAACTCAACCGGCGACGGTTTGGCAAAAAAATCCGGCGACGTGTTATAAATGTTGTGCGCTTCGTCAACCAACGACGCCAAAAGCCCCTCATCGACCTTCAACACCGGATTCGTGTTTTCAACTTCCAACATCAAATTGACATTGAACGTGCCGCGCGAAAAAACACGCATGCATATATTTTTAACATCTGTTTCCAGCATATCCAACCACTGCGGCAAACGGATTTTGACATCGGCGTTTTTAGCGTTCACGCTTTTGATTTCCCACACCCAATCATACTTTTTGTTTTGAAAAACAAAATCGGTTTTATTGCGGGCAAATCCGGTCATGCTGGACAACTGCAAAACTTTTCTCCTTTTATTTTTGATTTTTTGTAGTATATTTTGTATCGGTTAATATATTACTAGGAAATTCTCATGAATAAAAACATAAAAAACATTTTAATAACAGGCGCTTCATCGGGCATCGGCGAAGCTCTGGCCCTATACTACGCCGAACAAAAAGTAACGAATTTGTTTTTATGCGGACGCAACGCGCAAAGATTAAGTAACGTCGCCGACGCTTGCGCCAGATTCGGAGTCAATGTGCACACCGAAATTTTGGATGTCGTTAATCGTCAAAAAACCGCCGAATGGATTGAAAAATGCGAGAAAAATTCCCCGCTTAACTTGATAATCGCCAACGCCGGCGTTTCCACCGGCGAAGAAACGCCCGAAAATATATACAATACTTTCAATACCAACATTTTTGGCGTTTTAAACACCATTACCCCCGGTATTGAAATATACCGCCGTCGCAACTCTGCAGAAAAAGCCGCTCTGGCAATTGTTTCCTCCATTGCCGGTTATCATGGCTTGGCCGGTTGCCCGTCATACAGCGCATCCAAAGCCTGCGTTAAAGCTTACGGCGAAGCCATGCGAATTCGCCTAGCCAAAGAAAACATCCAATTAAGCGTTGTCTGCCCCGGATTCGTACGGTCGCGCATCACGGACAAAAACACCTGCCCGATGCCGTTTTTTATGGAAGCCGAAAACGCCGCCGCCATCATTGCCGCCGGCATAGAAAAAAACATCGGACTGATAACTTTCCCGTGGCCGATGCGGCTGGCTGCGTGGTTAGGCGCAATTTTGCCCAACTGCATCAGTAATTTTATTTATGGCAAACTCCCCTACAAGGTTTGATAAAAATCAACCGCGTTTACGCCGCAAAAGCAAGCACAATGCACCTTTACCGCCCATTTTTTCCTGCGGATGAATATAAGTCAGAATAAGCTGCTTTAAATTATCCTGATTAAGCCATTGCGGCACTCGCTCACGCAACACGCCTTTAGGCTGAAACACATCTTCATCGGCATGATAAAGACCTTTGCCGGTAATAATCATCACGCAACGCTTGCCTGAAAGATACGATTCGGTTACAAACCTCCGCACCGCCTCATAAGCTTTGTCTTCCGTATAACCATGCAAATCCAGCACGCCTTCCACCGGAAACTCGCCGCGTTTGAAACGCCGCATGGTGTTGCCGTCAATATCCGCGTGCGTGCCTAACGTCAAATCGTGCCTAACCAATTTAAGCGGCACGGTTTCTTCCCGTTCCCGTAATTGCAACTTTTTTTGTTTTACCGGCGCGGCAATTTTATTTTCCGGCATCTGCCGAACACCTCGGACAGCTTCCTGCCAAAATTCTTCATCTTCTTTATCGGTCACTGATTTTCACCTCGGCATGACGCGGCAACAAAATATAATAACGCCCGACCGCATTCATTTTTCCGGCCGAAAGCAGAGCCTCCTCGCCGTGTCCCCAAAAATAATCGCCGCGCACCGCACCTTTAATGGCGCCGCCGATGTCTTGCGCCGTTACCAGTTTTTCAATCGGTTCTTTATCCGGACCGGTTGTTTCCAACCAAAGCAGGCTGCCAAGCGGGATATAACGATTGTCCACCGCCAGACTTCTGCCGGCGGTCAACGGCACGCCCAAAGCGCCAATAGGCCCCGGCGCGTCTGATAACCTATGAAAAATAAAGCGCGGGTTTTCATCCATGCTTTCTTTTGCTTTTTGCGGATTCTCTTTGAGCCAGTCCCGAATTTTATCCATGGATGCCTGCCCCGGCTTCAGCAATCCTTTTTTTAACAAAATGCTGCCGATTCCCACAAATTTATGTCCGTTATTGTCGGCATAACGGATTCGCACGGCCGTACCGTCATCCAAAATTGCCACTGCCGAACCCTGAATCTGCATCAAATAAATATCAACCGCGTCATCGCCCCACAGCACCACCGGCGCATCAACACCGTTGCGGCTGATTTCCGCACGGGTATAATACGGTACGACTTGATTGTCTTTCACCCGTCCCAACAAACGCTGACGCGGCAAGCTTTCATCAAAATCGCGTAAATTGATTTCCAGCAAATCATTCGGCCGACCGTATATCGGATATTGATATTTGCCGTGTTTATGCTTTGAAGCTTTGATTTCCGCCTCATAATAAGAAGTGAATTTGCCTTGCGGATTAAGATTTTCCATCACCAGATAAGGACGAAAATTTTCAATCAAAAAACGCCTGATATCGCGATTGTTGCTAAAATCTTCCGCTAAAAAACGTCGGCAGGTTTTAAGATAAGCCTCCGGCTCTGTTTTAATTTGCGCCGTATTCAAAAATTCCGGTTTCTCAAGCACGGCCTCACAACTCAAACGCCATGCCGGAACGATTTGTAACAAATCATCTTCAGCCAAATGACGCAAATCAGACCAAACAGCCGGCTGCAACTCCACACCGCGTTCTGTGCCGACAATAACCTGCGGTTTTGTTTGCTCCTTCACGCTGCAGGAAAACAAGCCTAAAACCAACAACAATAGTCCGATTCGTTTCATGGTGCCCGCCGCTTAAATCTATTTTTTGGTTGAAACCAAAAGCCATGCCGGCGATTTTGAATTGAGGTCGCGTTCAAAAGTCCATACATCCGTGATTTTCTGCACAAAATTTTCATCACCTTCAATCACTTCTCCGGCGGCATTCTTCAACAAATTAATTTGCTCACTGATAAATTTGACCACAATTCGAGCAATACCTTTGGAAGAAATTTTGGCGTCTTCAATATTTAATTCGTCAACTTTAATCAAATCCGTTTCGGCGGTAATGCCTTGTTCGGTGCGTTGCTTAATTATTTCCTGAAACTTGGCAAACAACTTTTTGCCGGTTAACATTTTCAACGTTTCTTCATCGCGGTTGGCAAAAGCACTTAAAATCATTTCAAAAGCCTTACCGCACCGACGGCAAAAATCAGCCCGATCAAAATGCGGGATAGAATACAAAACTTTATCCACCCCTTCCGCATTTTCAATATTTTGATTTTTTTGCATCGTTGAAGCCAAATTCATCTTTTCTTCAATTTCCCGCCGCATGTTTTCACAAGCTTGTTCAAACTCTTTACGAGAAACCACGCGCACTTCGGGTTTATCGTTTTCCGGCCGCGTGCCTAAAACGCTTCTTAAGCGGGCAAAAATCAAAACTGCGACAATAAGCAAAAAAATTATATCCAGATAAGCAGACATATTCATACCTCTTCATTTTACGACTAATTTATATATAAAGACTTTTCTTCACATTATCAACTATTATATTTGACGGATAAGAATATTTGCGCTATGTAATTAGGCAGTATTTTGTTGTTATTTAATAATCAGGGGGAAAACATGAGTGAAAACAATCCGGGAAACAACCAACAACCGGCCGTTATGATTAATATTCAGTACATTAAAGATTTATCGCTGGAAATTCCGCACGCACCGTCAATTTTCGGCAAGATGAACAAACCGCCTCATTTAAAGGTCGACATTGATGTTCAATCGCAAAAACTGGAAAATTCAAATTATAACGTATTGTTAAATCTTGCCGTAAACGGCGAGCTCGAAAATGAAAAATTATTTATTTTCGAACTTTCTTATGGCGCGGTCGTGAGCTTAAATGTTCCCGAAGAACACATTGAACCGGTTTTAGGCATAGAAATTCCGCGTTTGTTGTTTCCGTTTGCCCGCAACATCATGACACAGTGTTTAACCGAAGGCGGTTTGCCTCCGTTTATGTTAAACCCGATTGATTTTGCCACGGTTTACAACGCCCGTAAAGCGGCAGCCGCAAACGCCGCCGCTCCAACGACGGACAACACCGCCGACAACGCCTGACCTTGCAAAAGCGGTCGTTCTGGAAACATTCGACCGCTTTTTTCATAAATTCGGAACTTAAAAAAATGCGATTAGCTCTTTTTCAACCGGATATTCCTCAAAACACCGGCACACTGTTGCGGTTGGGAGCCTGTTTGGATTTGCCTTTAGACATCATTGAGCCGTGCGGCTTTATCCTCAACGAAAAGGCCATGCGCCGCGCCGGCATGGATTATCTTGATCTGGCACAATACCGCCGCCACAACTCGTGGGCGGATTTTTTGGAATACCGACAAACGCACTCTCGGGAATACGGACGCATTGTATTGTTAACCACACATGCCTCTCAGCCTTACACGGAGTTTTCTTTCCGTCCCGACGACATTATTTTAATGGGACGCGAAAGCGCCGGTGTCCCGCAGGAAGTTCACGAGCTTGCCGATGCCCGGCTTTTAATTCCGATGACGCCTCACGCCCGCTCCATCAACGTGGCGGTTTCTGCGGTTATGGTTATCGGCGAAGCCCTGCGCCAGACCGGAATGTTCCCCAAACAAGGATAATTTAAAAAAAATCATTTTTTTTAAATTTAGGGGTAGATTTGAAGCCAAAAATGTGGTATATTCCAAAGTGTCTTAAACAAAAAATCTGATAAAGGAGAGCTTTATGAGCACCAAAAAAACGCCGTCTCTGGCTTTCAACGCCGGAGAATATGTTGTCTACCCGACCCATGGCGTCGGCAAAGTTTCCGACATCTCCAAACAGACCATTGCCGGAAGCGAGCTGGAACTGTTGGTCGTTAATTTCGATAAAGATAAAATGACTTTGCGAATTCCGGTTTCCAAAGTTGAGCATGTCGGCTTGCGTAAAATTTCGGAAGCCTCAACCATCAACGATGCTTTAACAACATTAAAAGGCAAACCGAAAATCAAAAAAATCATGTGGTCGCGCCGCGCACAGGAATATGAGAACAAAATCAATTCCGGCAACCCGATTGCCATCGCCGAAGTTGTCCGCGATTTATACCGCAACGAAAATCTGGCCGAACAATCATACAGCGAACGTCAAATTTACGAACAGGCGCTTGACCGTCTGGCCAGCGAAGTTGCCGTTTTTGACAACACTTCGCTTGATATTGCCAACAAAAAGATTTTAGATATTCTGGCAAAATAACCCCAAATCATAGTATAAAAAATGCGGAAACCGTTGTTTCTGCATTTTTTGTTTTAAATTCTGCCTTTAATCAGTTTGAAATAAAAAACACTTGTTTTACCATCAGCTATTTGCTAGAATCCCATTGATAAAAATACTAATTATGGAATGGGATATGATTCTGGGAATGTAGCCATGTGTTGCATTTACTGTTTTTCTTTTAGCCGCAGGGCTGATGGAAAAAGAAAAGTCATGGTTATTGACTGTATCGGTCTGGGTTTTTCAATCACGGTAATTTATTTTGTGGTTGAACTTTTCTCAATTTCTCCGGCGAACGGATTTGTCGGAATTGGCATTTCCTTGGTCGTAACTTTAATCTGCCTCGCCGCAGCTTATTGCGCCAAAGGAGAAAAGGCAGATCTTTGAAAAAAAATTAAGGCAAAAAACATCCCGGCAATATAAAATTGTCGGGATGTTTTTTTATCTTATAGCAAAAAATTAATAGCGCTTTGCCATCTCGGGAAGCGGAATAACTTTGATTTTATCGGCATGCCCGGCCGCGCCGAAAGCAATGTAACGTGCTTCGCACACCTTTTGCATTTCTTCAATTGCCGGCTTTAAGTATTTGCGAGGATCAAACTCTTTCGGATTTTCGCTAAACAACCGGCGGATGGCTCCGGTGATGGCCATACGGCAGTCGGTATCGACATTGACCTTGCGCACGCCGGATTTAATGCCGCGGACAATTTCTTCCACCGGCACACCGTAAGTTTGCGGAATGGTGCCGCCGTATGCATTGATTAAATCCTGCAATTCTTGCGGAACCGAAGACGAACCGTGCATCACCATATGCGTGTTCGGCAGTTTTTGATGAATTTTTTCAATCACGTCGATTGCCAAAATATCACCGTCCGGCTTGCGGGTGAATTTATATGCCCCGTGCGAGGTGCCGACCGCAACCGCCAAAGCGTCCACATTGGTTTCAGCCACAAAGCGCGCAGCCTCGTCCGGATCAGTTACCAAACGTTTCTTATCAATCACACCTTCGGCGCCATGACCGTCTTCTTTATCCCCTTTGCCGGTTTCCAAAGAGCCGATAACACCCAACTCGCCTTCCACCGAAGCGCCGACAGCATGAGCGCGCGCCACCACCTCTTTGGTCACATGAACATTGTATTCATAAGAAGACGGGGTTTTACCGTCCGCCTCCAGAGAACCATCCATCATCACCGAAGAATAACCGTTCACCAAAGCCGATTGGCAAATATCAACCGACGAACCGTGATCTTGGTGCAAGCAAATCGGCAATTCGGGAAACATTTCGATTCCGCCCTTGACCATATGACGAATCATCGGGTCGCCGGCAAACTTGCGCGCGCCGGTCGAGGTTTGCAAAATCACCGGCGCATTAACCTTGCGCGCAGCCTGCAAAACGGCAATAATCTGCTCCATATCGTTAATATTGAAAGCCGGAACGCCGTAACCGTTCTCAGCGGCATGGTCAAGGATTTGACGCATAGAAATCAAAGGCATAATTTTCTCCTTAAAAAAATTACCACAAAATCTATGCAAAATATAAGACAAGCTCACAAATTTGCAAGCTAAAATTTCTAACATATAAACAAGTTTGCTAGCCTTGCCCCGTCCGGAAAAAAACAAAACACGGCAGTCGTCAGAATAAAAAAACAAGCACTTGTCAAATATGAAAAAAGGGGATTTTCATCCCCTTTTCTTTTTGTTACCATGGTTCGGTATATTTCAACGTCGGGTCATTCAACCGTTTGACATAATCCGAATCAGGTTTTGTATACCCGAATCTAAAGTTGTTCAACTGATCATACGGATCAACGTATCTTTCATCTTGTCCGGATTGGTATAAATTTGTCCGGTCAAAGTAGCAATAAACCGTTGCGTAAGCTTCCAAGGTATTGCGCCGAACCGGAAACACGTTCCAGTAAACATTTCCGTCATCATCATCGGCCGTACCTTTTATTTTATCAATTAAATCTCCGTAAAAACTTGACGGATAAATAAAGCCCATAATCGCCGACCAACCCAGAAAACCGCTTCCGCAGCCTTCTCCGCTGCCGGCGCTCGGGTTACAACTTCCGGCGACGCCTTCGGCCTGCGGCTGCACCTTGCTTCGCAGCCAGGTACTTTGTTGGAAATAAATCGGTTGCGGTGAATACGGTTCTTCTGGACTATCACCAATCTTTATTCGTACTGTCGGCTCAGAGGCGTGACCGAGATAATACAACGGCTGTGGATTGCCCGCTTGATCCCGAATGCTCGTCGGCGTATACTGAGCGCCGGTTACCGTCGTCGAAGAACTTAACGTACTCTCAACAATCTGTCCTAATTTGTTGATTTCTGAATGCTCATCAACCACAAAACGATTGTTATTGTAATCATCTGACACGTCGTGCGGTGTCCGCACAATCTGACCGGCCTGTGCCATCTGGAAACCGGCCGGGGTGATGGTAATCACCCGGGCATATCCCGGCGGACATTGCGGCGCCGGCACCACACCCATGAACGGCGAGCCCCATTGCGCTGCTCCGCTTAAAGTGCCGGAAGCCGTATCATCATAGTTATTATTATCTGTCAGAGTTATTTGCTTTTTACCATCGCCCGATGCGGTAATTCTATTCAAATCAATTCCCGTATCGCGGTAACTGTTATTAACCACATAAATCCCTTTATTAATGAAATCCGGCAAAATATCGCTCAAACGCGCGCCGCCGCGGGTGGTCAGCTTGATATCATGCATCACCGAAGTATAAGCCGGGTTTACCATGTAACGGTCATACTTCTCGCCTGGAAATGCATTAACTCCATCGGTAGCATATACCGGCTTTGCAATTTCCGTACCTTCTATGGTATCCCCGATTGTATCAATGGCGTTGGAAACAAAACGCCCCATCTCAACATAGCCATAACCGGAATCGGCGTCATATCCGGTGCCTGAAGGGCTTTCGAGCTCAACGGCGCCGCGCCGAATATACACACTGCCCTTGTTTTCCCAGTCCGTGGTGTCATTATAATCCAAATTGACTTCCAATATCTTGTTTGTAGAGGCATCCGGATCCACAACTACCGAAGTGTCCGACAATCTGAAATAACGATTGTCAACCGTAGCGGTCGCAGCGGAAGTACCATCCAAATCCGGCCCGACTTTCAACAGTCCTTTATCCCCTTCGCCCGAATTTTGTACAACCTGAAAGACTCCGTCAGTGCCTTCCATTCGCACCGTCGTTTCGTCGGCATTAGCTATAACTTCGCCGGCACCTGTCGGATCGACATATAATGCTTCTGAGGTAACGGTATACTCGCCACCCACCGATGCTCCTTTCGTAACTCGGAAGACACCGTCTCTAACTGTCGTAACATCAGCATCAATATCCACCGTATTGCCGCCGGTAGCCCCGGGCTTATTATCCAATATAAGCGCGCCATCTTGAATGTTTACCACGCCATCCGTTTCCGTGGTATACAAGGAGGCCTCATCAACACCTCGTAACTGGCCTCTTTCACTGCCCAAAATAACGGCACTGCCCATCCCGCCGTTATCGCCATCCGGACCGAACATCCGCGTATCTGTGCCTTTGGTTATTTGCAAAATCGGATCTGTTATATTATTAGGATTTGTCACGGTCACGCCGTCAGAGGTTGCATGCAGCCAACGGGCATCTTTATCGTTAAAATCCGTTCCGCCGGCATGCAATTCCAAAGTGTTAAATTCGTTTGCATAAAGCGCGCCGCCGACTTCCAAATCATTTCGGACATATCCGCCGCCCTGCACGCTGAGTTTCGGATTGGTTACCACCTGACCGCCTCTGCCGGTGTCCGGCGCCGTGCCGATTGTCGTATCGCCGCTGATGTTTGTCTGCGTCGTGTTCACATTGGTGGTGGAGGCGCCTCCGGTTCCGGCATTGCGCAAAACCTCCACGGTGTTGTTCAGCAGTCTGACCTGATTGGCATCAGCCGTGATATACGATCCGTCCGGACCGGCCTCAAAAGAAGTATCGGTGCCGCCGCTTGCCACTTTTGTGTTGCCGCTGACGTCCAAATTGTTACGGATTGTCGTCGCATAATCGGTTTCCATTTCGTTTGTCCCTTTATGCAAAGCCAAGCCGATATTACCATCATCGGCATTGCCCCAAATAGAAGCTTCCATATCATTGACATACAATAAATCGCCATCACCGGCACCAAATGCCAATTCCGGCGCGTCGGCCGTGCCTCTTACCGTAAAGCTGTCGCTCAAAGCCGAAAACGTACCTGCCAGCCATGCCGACCCTTCATAACCGTTTTCATCGGTCAAAACCAAATCGGCGTCATAATCTTCCCAATTTGTGCTGCCCAAAATCAACTGGTCAACACCCAAAATTTTATGCATGGCATCGGCATCTTGCACGCCGCCCATGTAAAGATCCGTCACCATCGTGTTGCGCCACAGTTGGTCGGTAGATTCGACTTCCGTTCTTTGCAGATATTTTTCATTTTCCAACGCACCGGATGTTGCCGAGTTAATGGCGTCTGACGAAGCCACCACGATTGAGCCCTGTGTGTTACCCAGTCCCAAAGAATTAAGCTCGGAACTGTCCAAACTCCAAACGCCGCCCACACCTTGGGCATCACCGTCAGCATTGACATAACCGCCGTTGCTGCCGACCATGGAGGCAATCCGCGCCGCGCGCATTTCGCCGATGTCGGTCATTTTCGGCAGTTCCACAAACGAGGTGATAGACATACCCTGTCGTTTCAAAACAACTTTCGGCGCGCCGAAGTTCTTGACCTGGTCAAAGCTGTAACCATAAGGAAAATAGTCATGAATACCTTTGGAAATCTGGTCTTGTTCACTTGATAAATCTATGCTCATGGAAGCATCTTCCGATTTCAGCTGATCTTCAAGCAAGCTCTGATAGTTTGCCGACACATAACTGTCCACTGCCTTCATAATCGTGCGCAGATGCGTTGCCGTGTTGATATCTTGCAACTCGGTTGTCCGCTCCGCGGATTTTTTATACAGCGTCGGCGTCACCAAAGAAATCAAAGCCAGCATGGCCATGGCCTCAACCATCATACTGCCGGCCTGGCTTATTTTATGTAAAAAGGTTTTAGATTTCGTTTTCATGTGTTTTCTCCTAACCATAAATCTGCTGAATGGCGAACAAACAATGTTTGTCATCTTGGTCGCAGCCGATTCGCTTGAAATCCTCATCATCTTGAATTGCTTTATATATTTCAAGATATTCAAATTTTTTATCACCGACCGGACTGCCGGAAGCGTCATATTCCTGCACCATATGGCCGCCGCTTAAAACAAGTTTTCCGTCCGTTTTTTGCGTATAGCCGAAAGTCTCGCCGTAACCGCGGACTTTTGCCACCGCCATTTTCATATCGGCGTTTGGGTTGAGTGTTTCTTTGTTTATCCAGCGTGAAGGCATGGCGGCAAACGAAACCGCATAAATACCGGAACATTTGCCGTCTTCCAAACAATCATTGCTGCAGCAACTGCCGTCTATGCTTGAAACACATTGTTTTGTGGTGTCGCCTTCCTCAAAACAAAAAACTTTACTCACAATCTCTCCGCCGCCGGTCAAAGTCGCTATATCTTCAAGCGTATCGCCCGCCTTGGCATAACCGACCGGCAGATAATCCACCACATCATCAAGTGTCAAAACATCCTCTTCCGTTTCGCTTTGCGAGGTAATATTGACTCCGTCGCCGGGATAATATGTCACATGGGTTAAACCCGTTTTAGAAGGCGCCTGTGAGTTAAAATAATCTTTCACGCCGTTATGCAATGCTCTGAATTTGGCAATGACAACGCTTGCCTTGGTTTCGGCAAAAACCCGGTCTAAGTCGGAACGCACCGACAAATTATATGAATACAATGCAACAATAAATGTTGCCAAAACAACCCATAAATACATATCTTTAACTCACCTTACACCGTTTTATTAATGTATCATAGCACAAAGACGCCTCGTTTTCCAGTTTTTATGAAGCGTCCGGGTAAATATTCATAATTCTGTAACAATGTCTTTATACGCCCGCATGAGTAAAAATTTCATTAAAGAAGCCCGCTTGTTGCGGGCTCTGAAATAAAAACCTTTTTATCTTAAAATTTGTACTGCAGTTGTAAACCCAACATATTGCTGTAACTCTTGTAATGCGCCTTAATATTATGCTCGGCCGTGGAGTTTTGCATAAACAAATGGGCAAAGCCGGCATCAACCTGCATATTACCGTGGCGGTAGCTGGCGCCCAAAGAGAGCCAAATACGGTTGCTGTCCGGAATACGCGTGGTGCGGTGATATTTATTTCTGACCGGACTTTGGTCCCATGCCGTACCGGCGCGCAATGTCCAATTTTCGTTCAGATAATAATCCGCACCCAAAGAAATCGTCCACGTTGAACGCCATTTTTCTTTTGTGGTGTTTTTACCCGTCGGTTGCAAAATCAGCGCACTTGATTTTAGCGTAAACTCCTCAAAGCTGTCTTCCCAGTCGGTCCAGCGCACCGAAGCCGAAAGCCCCCATTTGTCATTAAGCTGATGATACCCGGAAACCAAAATGCTTTGCGGCAAATCAGGTGAAGCTTCGCCATTATTAACCACCTGATTGAGCACGGGCAAATCCGCGCCGCTGACTGTGTGGTCGCCTTTGACCGTCTGCATGCTTTTACCTTTATATGACACACCGACTCTCGTACGGTCTGAAAACTCGTACATTGCGCCGACGCTCCACGCCACCGTCCATCCGTCAAGGTCAAACTCGCTAAATCCGCTCTGCCCAATTGCCGGCACGGTGTTGGTCATTTTGCCGTGAATATAACGAGCAATCACCGAAGCGCCCAACGAAAGCTTGTCGGTTGCCTTGTAAGCAACCGCCGGCGCAATATCTATAATTTCCAACAGAGATTCCACCCCGTCGGCAGCCACAAAACTGTTTCTTTTATAGCGGGTTTTCAACCCGTACGGAGCATAAACGCCCAAACCGGCAAAAAAACGGTCATTAAACTGATACTGAGCAAAAACATTCGGCAACGGCACGCCGAAATTCATTTTGGTGCGCTCATCGCCATCACGCACTTTTGAGTGAATCTGCGCCACCGTCAAACCGGCCTGCATGCCGGCGCCCTGCTTAAGTGTCATACCCGCGGGATTATAAGCCAGCGCCGAATAATCATCGCCGACGATACCGGCACCCGCAAACGAGCGTCCGAGGCCGGTTACCGAATATTCATTGAGTTGATAACCCGCCGCCTGAGCATTAAACCCCCATAGGCTTGCCGTCAAAACAATAGCCGCCGATATTTTGCTTTTGTTCATAAATTACCTCCGTTATTTAATAAGTTTATATTTTGCTTGATAAATTATATCGTTCTGCTATAAAAAGATAGTACGCACTTTAAAGTGCGATAGGCGCCGGCGGGAAACTATTGCCGGTTTATAATGATTTGCGAGGAAAAGAATGTCTGAATATTTGCCTGACGGATTGGCGGAAATGACGCTGAAAATGATTGGCGACCGGTGGAAAGTTTTGATTATTCAAAACTTGATGGACGGCACCAAACGTTTCGGCGAACTCAAAAAAGAACTGGGCGACATCACCCAGAAAGTTTTGACTTCCAACCTGCGTTTGTTGGAAGAAAAAGGGATTTTGGTACGCAAAGTTTATGCTCAAATTCCGCCGCGGGTTGATTATACCTTAACTCAGCTCGGCTACGAGCTCAAACCGGTGATTGATTCCATGGTTGCCTGGGCTGAGGAATACCGCCGCAACATGGCAAAAATCCTCAAAATAGAAATTCAAGATTCTTAAACAAAAAAAGCTCTCTTTGTGTAAGAGAGCTTTTTCTTCGTTTTGTTTTTTTCAGAATTGACCAAAACAAACATCGTTTATCCGGTCATAGAGCGCCTCCCAAGGGGCTCTTTCTTCTTCCGTCCGGCATTTCAGCAGCCGTTTTCGGACATACTCGGACAAATAGTATGAATCCCGCTGCTGCATTTCATCAAGTTCCGGAATCCCGAACTTCAAAAGCTCGGTCTCGTTCGGAATCATCTGTCCCGACGGGAGTTTTATACTTCCGGCCGGGATTGTTTCTTTTTTTTCTTCTCTTCTGTGACGAATGTACGCCACAACGGCAATCAGGCCTATCATCACCGCTGCCGTAATGAATGTAATAGTGTTCATGATAATATAAATTTTGTCTATAATTTAGCATAATATTTGCAAAAATCAAGAAAAAAAACGGCTGCATAACAGTCGATTTTTTTAAAACTCTTCTTTTGGCGCCGCCGACAAACATACCTTTTTCCGACGGATAAAGGCCAAACCTTAAGAACACGCCAAATCAAAATCTTTCTCTTTTGTTTATGGAAAATCTTTTGCTTGCATTTTTCGCTGTTTTGCGGTATTCTAAAAAAGGTTAAAAAAATATAATTATGGAACTGGTTTGGATAACGATGGCGGTTCTGCTTCTTGCTGCCATTGCTTTCAATAAGAAAGAAGCCGAAAAACTTCAAGCGTGGAAAGATTCTCTCCCAACGCTGGAGGAAGAAAAATTATGGGAGGAGTATGAAAGCGTGTCAGACCTTCTGCGCCGCCAGGATGCAGAAATTGACACGAGGGACAGGTATGACGCCCTTGAACAGGAGTTCAAGAGACGCGGCATATCTGCCGACTTCTCTTTATAATTAAAGAACCGTGTTGCTTTAATGTTGTTTATCACAACAAGCAACCGGTTTTTTTATGATATTTTTACTTGCATTTTAAAACGGAAGAGTATATAAACGCTTTTGAACGGGCGGTTTAGGCCAATCGGCATGCCTGACAGCCCTTAACATTAATCCAACAACCAAAGAAAGGATTTTTAAAATGCCTAAATTAAAAACCAAGAGTTCCGCCAAAAAACGCTTCAGCGTTACCGGAACCGGAAAACTTAAAAGAAATTATGCATATAAGAGACACTGCCTCTTCTGCAAATCCCAAAAGATGAAAAGACAGGCTCGCGGTTCTGTTCTGTTGAACGAAGCCGATGTTCAGATTGTCAAAAAGTTTTTACCGTATTTGTAAGGAGGAATAAAAGATGTCACGTGTTAAAAGAGGTATGACCGCTCACACCCGCCACAAGAAAATTCTTGATATGGCCAAAGGTTACAGAGGTCGCAACAAAAATGTATTCAGAGTTGCTGTTGAAAAGGTTGAAAAAGGTTTGCAATATGCCTACCGCGACCGCAGAGCCAAGAAGAGAAGCTTCCGCGCTTTGTGGATTCAGCGCATCAACGCCGCAACCCGTTTGCATGATATGACTTATTCCCGATTTATCAGCGGGCTCGTCAAGGCAGGCATCGAGCTTGACCGTAAAGTCCTTGCTGATATCGCCTTAAAAGAGCCCCAAGCTTTTGCTAAACTGGTAGAATCTGCCAAAGCGGCTCTTAATAAGTAAGCAAATACCGTATTCTTAAAAAAGCAATAAAAAGAGTCATCTTGGCAGTCCAAGAAGGCTCTTTTTACGTATGAGAAAGTTTTAAACCATGGAAGATTTAGAAAGTCTGAAAACGCAAATTTTGCAAAACATTGCCGCAGCGGCGGATTTGAAAAGCCTTGACGAGGTCAGGGTTGCCGCCATGGGCAAAAAAGGCGCGGTAACCGAAATGATGAAAGGCTTGGGCGCTTTGCCGCAAGAACAAAAAATTGAAGCCGGCAAAAAACTCAACGTTTTGAAAAACGAAATCGAACAAGCCGTTGCAAACCGCCGCGAAATTTTGGAGAACGAAGTTTTGAACCAAAAGCTCGCAACCGAAATCGTGGATGTTACCTTGCCGATACGGCCGGAAATTCAGGGTCGCGTGCATCCGGTTTCCAAAATTTATGAAGAAGTTGTCGCCATTTTCGGCCAAATGGGTTTTGACGTGGCTGAAGGTCCCGACATTGAAGACCAGTTCCACAACTTCAACGCCTTGAACATGCCGCCCAATCATCCGGCACGCCAAATGCAAGACACTTTCTATCTTCCCCATGACGCGAACGAACCGTTTGACATGGACAAATCCTATGTTATCCGCACCCACACCTCGGGCATGCAGATTCGCACCATGGAAAACAAAAAACCGCCGATTCGCATTATTGCTCCGGGGCGCACTTATCGTTCCGATTATGACGCCACCCACACCCCGATGTTTCATCAGGTGGAAGGGTTGGTGATTGACAAGACCACCACCATGGCGCACTTGAAAGGCTGCTTGTATGACTTTGTCAAAGCCTTTTTTGAGTTAGATGAAATTCCGGTGCGCTACCGCCCGTCATATTTTCCGTTCACCGAACCGTCGGCGGAAATGGACATCGGCTGCTTAAAAACCAAAACCGAACTAAAAGTCGGCGCAGGCAGCGACTGGCTGGAAATTTTGGGCTGTGGCATGGTACACCCCAATGTTTTAAAAGCCGGCGGCATCGACCCTGACGAATATCAGGGCTTTGCCTTTGGCGTCGGGCTTGACCGTCTGGCCATGCTCAAATACGGCATTCCTGATTTGCGGACGTTTTTTGAATCCGACGTCCGGTGGTTAAAAAATTACGGCTTCGCACCGCTGGATTTCTCTTCCATGACCGGCGGCTTAAGCAACAACGGAGGGCAGACACGATGAAATTCACGTTATCTTGGCTGAAATCGCACTTGGAAACAACGGCAGATTTAGAAACTATCGTCAACACTTTAACCAAAATCGGCCTTGAAGTTGAAGAAGTTTTCAATCCGGCGGCAAACTTAAAAGGTTTTATCACCGCGCGGGCGGAAAACGTCGCCATGCATCCGGATTCCGACCATTTGCATTTGTTGACCGTCAACACCGGCAAAGAAAAATTGCAGGTCGTTTGCGGCGCGCCGAATGTCAAAGAAGGTTTGGTCGGCGTGTTTGCGCCGGTCGGCACACTCATTCCCTGCTATAACGAAGTTTTGAAAGTCGGCAAAATCCGCGGACAGGAAAGTTTCGGCATGATGTGCTCGGAAAAAGAACTCTGCGTCGGCGAAGACCACACCGGCATTATTGAGCTTCCGACCGACACGCCGATTGGTCTGGCTGCCGCCGATGTCTTGAAAATTGATCCGGTGATTGAAGTTTCCATCACCCCCAACCGCGCCGAATGTTTGGGCGTCCGCGGCATCGCGCGTGATTTGGCGGCGGCGGGCTTGGGCGCCTTAAAACCGCTTGAAATCAAAGAAATTAAAGGCACGTTCAAAAGCCCGATTGCCATAAAAGTGGAATGTCCGGACAACTGCCCGACTTATGTCGGACGTTACATTAAAGGCGTCAACAACAAAGCTCAGACCCCTAAATGGATGAAAGACCGCCTGACCGCCATCGGCTTGCGTTCCATTTCGCCGCTGGTGGATGTAACCAACTACATCAACTATGATTTGTCGCATCCTTTGCATGTGTTTGACGCCGATAAGCTGAGCGGCTGTTTGACGATTCGCATGTGCCGAAACGGCGAAAAATTCACTGCCTTGGATGAAAAAGAATACATCATGGACGATAAATGCTTAGGCATTTGCGATGACGAGGGCATCCAGTGCCTGGGCGGCATCATGGGCGGTTTGGCCAAAGGCTGCTCGGACGATACGACAAATGTTTTACTGGAAAGCGCATGGTTCAAACCCGAATGCATTGCCCGAACGGGACGCAAATACGGCATTGAGTCGGATTCGCGCTATCGCAACGAACGCTGGATTGACCCGAAATCAAACGTTTCCGTTTCGCAATACGCCACAGGGCTGATTTTAGACATTTGCGGCGGCGAAGCGGCGGAAATGACCGTTTGTGGCAATGAGGATGCGCCCGAACGCGTGGCCTATATTCGTCCGAACCGGCTTAAAACCCTTATCGGCATTGAGGTTTCACAAGAAAAAATCCTTGAAATCTTAAACAATCTCGGTTTCAAAACTGCGGTTGAAGGCGATAAAATCAAAGCCGTATCGCCAACCTGGCGTGGCGATATTGAAGGTGAGCATGATTTGGTCGAAGAAGTGGTGCGCATGATTGGCTTGGACGAGATTCCGGCCGAAAGCCTGCCGCACGACAAATTCCCGAAACAAACGCTTTTGCCCCGCCAAAACAATGTGGTGGCCGTCCGGCATGAGTTGGCCGACCGCGGCATGTATGAAACGGTAACCTGGAGTTTTACCGATTCGCAAATTGCCGAATATTTCCACAAAAACAATCAAGCGGAAAAGATTTTGTTGCAAAACCCGATTGCCGCGGATTTGGATGAAATGCGCCCGTCGCTATTGCCAAACTTGCTTTTAGGCGCTAAAAACAACATTGCCCGCGGCTATGCCAACCTTTCTTTGTTTGAAGTCGGACCGGAATTTTACGGCCGTCATCCCGGCGAACAAAGCACGGTTGCCGCCGGCATCCGCGTCGGGCAAACCTCTAAAAAAGACTGGTCGGGTTCCGCGCGTAACTTTGATGTTTTTGACGTTAAAGCCGACGCTTTAGCGGCGATTGCCGCCGCCAAAGGCCCGTATGAAAACCCGCAAATCACCCGCGACGCGCCGGCGTATTATCACCCCGGTCGCAGCGGCGCTTTGCGCTTGGGCAAAAACGTGCTGGCATATTTTGGCGAACTGCATCCGGCCGTAGCCAAAAAACTCGGCTTAAAAGAACGCGTCGTCGCCTTCGAGGTATATCTTGACAACATACCGCTGCCGCGCGACACACACGACAAATCCAAGAAAAAACTTGAACTTTCGCCGTTCCAACCGGTTGATAAAGACTTGGCTTTCATCGTTGGCAAAGACGTCGCCGCCGCCAACATTTTAGCCGCGGCCAAAAACGCCGACCGCGAGCACATCAGCGATGTCCGCATTTTTGATATTTATGAAGGTTCCAACCTGCCGGAAAACAAAAAGTCCGTGGCTTTGAGCGTTACTTTCCAACCCAAAGAACAGACTTTTACCGACAAGGACATTGAAAACCTTATGAACAAAGTGATTGTGGAAGTCGGCAAAAAAACCAACGGCGAATTAAGAAACTAAAAAGAAAAGGAATTAAAAAAATGGCACTTAAAACAAACCGCAAAACCAACTATCCCGAATGGTATCAATGCGTCGTTTCCGAGGCGGACATGGCCGAAACTTCCGTTTCACCGGGGTGCATGGTCATCAAACCTTGGGGCTACGGCATTTGGGAACGCATCCGTGACATTTTTGACGAGCGTTTCAAGGAAACCGGCCACGAAAACGCCTATTTCCCGATTTTTATTCCGCTTTCTTTTTTCCAGAAAGAAGCCGAACACGTGGAAGGCTTTGCCAAAGAAATGGCCGTTGTAACACACTCTCGCCTTACCGCCAAAGACGGCAAACTGGTGCCGGATTCCGAGCTGGACGAACCTTTAATCGTCCGCCCTACCAGTGAAACGATTATTGCCGATTCTTTTGCCAAATGGATTCATTCCTACCGTGATTTGCCGGTGTTGGTCAATCAATGGGCAAACGTTGTGCGTTGGGAGATGCGTCCGCGTCTGTTTTTAAGAACGCGCGAATTTTTGTGGCAGGAAGGCCACACCGCGCACGCCACGGCAAAAGAGGCTGAAGACGAAACCAAACAAATGCTTGCAGTCTATCGCGAAGTGGCGGAAGAAAGTCTGGCCATGCCGGTGGTAGTCGGTCGCAAGCCGGAATATGACAAATTTCCCGGCGCCATAGATACTTATTGCATTGAAGCCATGATGCAGGACGGCAAATCGCTGCAAGCCGGCACGTCGCATTTCTTGGGGCAGAATTTTGCCAAATCGGCAAACATCACGTTTATTAACAAAGACAACAAACCCGAGTTTGCCTACACCACCTCTTGGGGTGTTTCCACCCGCCTCATCGGCGGCTTGATTATGACTCACGCCGATGATGAAGGCATGGTCGTTCCGCCCAAAGTTGCACCGTATCAGGTGGTGTTGGTGCCGGTGATTAAAAAGCCCGAAGACGAAGACAAAGTGATGTCTTACGTCAACGAAATTTATCAAAAATTGCGCGCGCAAACTGCCTTTGGCGAAAAAATCCGCATCAAACTTGACAAGCGTAACAAAACAAGCGTTGACAAGTTTTGGGAATGGACGCGCAAAGGCGCACCGCTGATTTGCGAAATCGGCCCGCGCGACGTTGACAACAACGGCATGATGGTAAGAGAGCGCATCAAGCTCGGCACGCCCGAAGGCAAAGAAATCGCAAAGGCTGAAGATTTTATCGGCACTATCGGACAACGTCTGGAAACAATCCAGCATGAAATGTTTGCCCGCGCCAAAGCGCGCCAAGACGTAAACATCCGTACCGACATTAAAACGCCGGAGGAATTTAAGGCTTATTTTGCCAACAACAACGAATGGATTGAAGACGGCAAACAGGGTAAAGTCGCGTTTGTACGCGGCAAGTGGAACGGCAAAGCGGAAACCGAAGAAATATTAAAATCTATGAAAATCAACATCCGCTGCATTCCGTTTGACCAAAGCGGCACCACCGGCAAATGCCTGCTGACCGGCGAAGACGCCACCTTAGACGTCATTTACGCCCGAGCATATTAAAAAGCTCAACCATTTTGAAAAGGCTTTTTGAGTTTCAAAAAGCCTTTAATTTTTGTTTTCCGCCAGGCGGCCACCGAACAGCCGTGTTCTTTTCCCTGTCATATTTTTACCGAACGAACGGATGGTCGGCAGGGGCAAAAGGAAACTCCCGCAACGTTTGTTACGGGAGTTTTTTTAGGGGAAAATATTATTTTGCCGCGGCTAGGGAACCGCTTTGAAACAATATTTTCGTTTTTTTATGCCCGAAAGCCGCTTATAGGGATTGCCGCTTTTAAGCATAAAACCTGCTTATATTAATAGTACTTCCAATAAATGGTATTAGCCGTACCGCAAGCATCAATCGCTTCGCTGACCGCAAACGGTGCGGACTGTGCCGTACCACCCGGCGTACCAATAGAACCATCATCACCGGAAGCACCGGCATCGCCGACATAGATATCATTCAACAAATCTCCCGCTGAAGCAGAACCTCCAGCAGCAACGGTTGCAGTTGCCTCAACACCGATAGCAATCAAGCCGGACCCCTGACCGGAACCCCAGTCCGAGGTCAAAATGTTGACGCAGGCTTCTTCCGGAATGTTTTGATATTCAACGATAAACGCCGAAGTTAGATGCGCAGCATCCGTACCGCTCGCGTTAATAAAGACCGCGCCACCAAAAGCATTTTTTATATCATCAACAGTTACCGTACTGCTTGTGCTTGATTCATACATATCATTCGGGACCACACCGAATTTAATCGCCTGGGCATTATTCAAACCTTCATAGTTGTTCTGCGAGGAGAACAGGGTGCGGATGTTGGCGACCAACATTGAAACCTGATCGTTGGTTTTGTTGATTTTGTATTTGTTCATGGCTTTGGAATAACCGGCGATACCACCGACGGACAAGACGCCGATAATCGCCAAAACGCCCAGCATTTCGACCATGGAACGGCCGTTTTCATTAATATATTTCATAGTAACCTTCCTTTTTGTAAGTGAAACTTAAAAAAAATCGCTTTCAAAATTCAAAAGCGACCGGAAGTAAACAACTATGATAAAGAAATAGCGCGGTATATTGACCGCAAGGCTTATTCTACCGCCTTCCGGTCATTCGACCGGCAGGCATAAAATTTTACGTCCCATACCAATAAGACGCTTTATCAAGGAATTGTTTAGTTCCGAGACAGCCAACCCGGCCATCCTGCTTTCAGGATAAAAAAGACACGCGTCAAAGTCAAGAAAACAAAGGTAATATGCCTTTGGTCATAAAAAACAACATCTGTTAGAAACAACCACTAGTATTCATCAATAATCTGATTTAGATTTTCAATAAGATAAAGAGGAATATCATATAAATTATCGTTTATTTTAAAATCAGCCAGAGAAGTGCGAATGGATTTCAAAGGATGATATTTATCTTGATAGGTTGTCAGGCTTCGTGCTTTCAGATTAATTCCGGCCTTTACTTCTACTGGTATAACGAAATCATCTTTCTGAATAACAAAGTCAATCTCAGAAGTCCGGCCAGTCCAATAATAAACAGGAGTGTTGTCTAAAGTTTTTATTTGTTGCAATACATATTGTTCTGTCAGTGCGCCTTTAAATTCTTCAAATATACGATTGCCTTCCAATAGTGCTTTTGCCGGAAGCAAACTTTTTGCACAAAGAAGTCCGACATCTAACATATACAGTTTGAAAAAACTTCTGTCTTCATAACCGGACAATGGCAAATCTGGTTTTGATATTTTGGTGATAGGATAGACCAAGCCGGTTTCTTTTAACCACGTTAAGGCATTTTCAAATTCAGCAGCACGAGCGCCGGCTTTAAGTTGTCCATAAATGAATTTTTGGTTTTCTTTAGCGATTTGCGAAGGAACAGCGTTCCA
Source organism: uncultured Alphaproteobacteria bacterium (assembly GCA_944391395.1). Taxonomy (GTDB): domain Bacteria; phylum Pseudomonadota; class Alphaproteobacteria; order RF32; family CAG-239; genus CAAFZY01. The sequence continues at coordinate 183,336 of CALXTI010000001.1, read as the reverse complement.
AATCATATTAACTTTGGCGATATTGGATTTATCAATATGCTTGCTAAAATCTTCTTCGTATGCGCGCAACAGGTTGTTTTGAATGTTGCGTACTTCGTTAAAATCACGATATTGTGCAAAATGAGCCACAGCTTCCGGCATTCCGCCAACGAAGAGATATTGCCGCAAAAAATCTTCATATTTATTTTTAAAACTCTTAATAATCTCAAAATCGTTTTGTTTTAATATCTTACAAAAATCATCTTCGCCGATAGCTCCCAGAAATTCATAAAAAGACATCGGAAAAATATTCATAAATTCAACTTTACCGACCGGAAAAGACTGTCCGTGATGTGTCAACGCAACACCCAATAAACTTCCTGCGGCAATGATATGATATTCCGGAACCTGCTCGTAGAAATATTTTAAGGAATTAAGAGCATTAGGATTTTCTTGGATTTCATCAAAAATAATCAATGTGTCATTTGGAGTTATTTGTGTATCGGATTCCAGCGCTAAACCTCTTAAAAGCCGTTGCACATCCATATCTTGAGAAAATAAATTTTTCATATTTTCGTTTTTATCAAAATTGATATAAGCGGTTTTTTTATATTCTTGTTTGCCGAACTCCTGCATAAGCCAAGTTTTGCCGACCTGTCTTGCACCTTGTAAAATCAAAGGCTTACGATTTGGCTTGTTCTTCCATTTAACAAGGCCGTTAAAGACAGTTCTTTTCATAATTTTTTCTCCAAATGAGCGAAATAACATTTTTTACAACATAAATATAGCGCTTATTTACATTTTTTGCAACATAAAATAGCAAATATTTACATTTTTTACAACATAAAATGGTGAATATTTACATTTTTTGCAAGACAAACCTTTAACTATCTGATTTTCTATAACGCTTGTCGCTTAATCATTTTCAAGTTGAAATTTATACCGCCGAAGGAATAAACCGGATAGGTATTGAGAACGTTTCATTATAAATCTACTTGCCTCAAGCATAATTGCCTGGATAGGCGGCTGACCTTTTCCAAAGGCAGCCGCCATCTTTCCGCCCGCCGACATTTTCCGGCGGGCATCGCGATTCCGAACATTGCTTCTCGTCCAATGACAAAGCAGCCACTAAAAAACCCTCATAAAGAGGGTTTGTGTTTCATTATAAATCTACTTGCCTCAAGCATAATTGCCTGGATAGGCGGCTGACCTTTTCCAAAGGCAGCCGCCATCTTTCCGCCCGCCGACATTTTCCGGCGGGCATCGCGATTCCGAACATTGCTTCTCGTCCAATGACAAAGCAGCCACTAAAAAACCCTCATAAAGAGGGTTTTTTAGTGGCTGCTTTGCCTGGATTCGAACCAAGATTAACGGAGTCAGAGTCCGCTGTCCTACCATTAGACGACAAAGCAATAAGCAAATCGTGAAACTTTCATACGCTTTTTTATTTAAGAAGTCAAATGTTTTTTTAGTATCTTTTTCATAAAAACTCTGTTATTCTTCAGATAAAATTAAAGGAGAAAGCCATGTTCAAAAGTGCAAATAAAAAAATTATAGAATTTTTCAAATTGTGGTGGGCAAAAGACGCGCCGGAAGATGAAATTACCCCTCGTCAAGCCAACGCCATCCAGAAAACCAGCTACATTATCTCCAAAAAGGAATTCGAAAAAAGCTGCACGCCGCCGTATGTCGCGGTTGCCGCCCAACTCGGCACCGACAAGCAACAAGTGTTTGAAGCCGCCGTTTTTTACTTGTGCGTCATCGCCGCCAATGAACCGAAATATAAAAAAGCCATACTTCACGTTTTGGATTCTTACGCCGAAGAACATAAGAAATTTCCATCCCGCGCGGAATACATCAACAATATGAAAATAAAATTTAAGATAGAAGACACCAATCTTTGAGCAACTTTAGAGTGTGTGTCAGTCAAAACGTATATTTTTACTTGACAGAGTTGCCTTTTTGTCATATTCTTTTCTTGTTACTATATATAGGCGGACTATTTTGTAAAACAAGCTATATATAAACAAAGAAAGGAGACGTTATGTCTACGGGTACTGTAAAATGGTTTAACACCAAAAAGGGATATGGCTTTATTCAACCTGAAACCGGCGGCAAAGATATTTTTGTTCATGTTACCAAGTTGGAAGAAAAAGGCATTAAAAAATTATATGACGGACAAAAAGTCAGTTATGAAATTTATGATGACAGAGGGCGTAGCGCAGCCGGCGATATCCGGATTTTATCATAGATATATTTTTTGATTTTCTCTATCAAGCCTCGTCCGGATTTGCGGCGGGGCTTTCTTCTTTTTCATTTGTTTTCTTTAATTGTCCGCGGCTTTTTTTTACTATATCTATGACGATTTCTTTGTTGACGGTATCATAACGAATGGTTGCCAATCCTTTACGAAAAGCCAAAGCATACTGCCCGAAAATTTCATAACGCCAGCCGTTCAAAGCCGGATTGTTTTTATCATCGGTGCCGCAGGCAATATCCCGTAAGTTTTTTTCTGATGCGATAATATATGAAACAACATTATTTTGTTCGCTTTTAATCTTTAGCAGCAAGCGCAAAACCTCCATCAAAGCACCTGCTGAACTCGGAATGTTTGTTTGCCGTTCACGCTCAATCTTCCGCAGCTCGCCGCCAAAAGGCATTTGCCGCGCCAGGCCTAAGACTTCCAAGATTTCTTTTCCCAATTTACCCTTGATGACATCTTGATGAATATTGCGTACTTTTTCCATATCCTCAAGCGTTTTCGGCGCCACCGCGGCAATATTGACAAGCATCTCGTCTTTTAAAATTGACTGCCGCGGCGTATTACATTTCATGGCGCGCCTTTCCCGCCATGCTGCCAGTTCTTTGAGCATCGCCAAAAACTGCGGACTATGTGCCGAATGACGAATTTTTAACCACGCATTATCCGGATCGGGCTTATAAATGTTTTCATCGCACAAAGCCGCTGTTTCCTCATCAATCCAATGTTCACGACCATGTTCACGCAAATAAGCGGCAAGATGTTGATAACACGGAACCAAAAACGTCACATCACGCAATGCATATTCCAGTTGCTTTGTGGCGAGCGGTCGTTTGCTCCAATCGGTCAAACGACTGGACTTATCCAAATCAACTTTGGTAATCGCGCGCACCAAATTGTCATAACTGACGGAAGGACCAAATCCGCAGACCATAGCGGCAATTTGCGTATCAAAAACCGGAGTCGGAATTTTGCCGCTCATATTATAAAAAATTTCAATATCCTGCCGGCCGGAGTGAAAAACTTTCAAAATTTTTTCATCCGCCAGAATTTCAAAAAACGCCGCAAAATCCATATCCGGCGCCAACGGGTCAACAATCGCGGCATCATCAACCCAACCGATTTGCAGCAAACACAATTTCGGATAATATGTTTTCTCGCGCACAAATTCTGAATCCACGGTGATAAACGATTGTTGTCGCAACTCCGAACAAAGTGCGTTTAAGGCTTCTGTATTTTCAATTATTCTCATCAGTATCTCTCTTCGGTTGGTTTTTAAAAATACGCCGGATTGCTTAATATTTTTTTAATTTTATTGTTGCTTTTATTGCAAAACGGCTCTAAAAACAAAAAAGCTGTTTTAATAAAAATTTGAGGAAAAAATGAACGAATATCGGACTCACACCTGCGGCGAACTGCGCCGCGAAGACGCCGGCAAACAAGTCAAGCTGGCCGGTTGGATACACCGCAAACGCAATTTGGGAAATTTGTGCTTTGTTGATTTGCGCGACCATTACGGCATAACCCAATGCGTGGTGGATTCCTCGTCCGATTTGTTTGAAAAAATTGAAAACACTCGTGTGGAAAGCGTGGTCGGGTTTGTCGGCGAAGTCGCCGTGCGTGAAAGCATCAACAAAAATATGCCGACCGGCGAAATTGAGCTCAAAGCAAAATCCATGGAGGTGTATTCCGCCGCCGATGTTTTGCCGATTCAGGTTTTCGGCGAAGATGACGCCCCTGAGGAACTGCGCTTGAAATACCGCTTTTTGGATTTGCGCAAAGAGCGCATCCATAACAACATTATCTTGCGTTCAAAAGTGATTGCCGAAATGCGCCGTCTGATGACCGAACAAGGTTTTACCGAATATCAGACACCGATTTTGACAGCCTCGTCGCCGGAAGGCGCGCGCGACTTTTTGGTGCCGTCGCGCATCAACCCCGGCAAATTTTACGCTCTGCCGCAAGCCCCGCAACAGTTCAAACAGTTGTTGATGGTTTCCGGCTTTGACAAGTATTTTCAGATTGCACCGTGCTTCCGTGATGAAGACCCCAGAGCCGACCGTAGCCCTGGAGAATTTTATCAACTGGATATGGAAATGTCTTTTGCCACGCAAGAAGATGTTTTTAAGGTTTTGGAACACACCATGGGCGGCATTTTCAACAAATTCGCCAACGGCAAAAAAGTTGACCAAGCCCCGTTTATTCGGATTCCGTTTAAAGAAGCGATGTTAAAATACGGCTCCGACAAGCCGGATTTGCGCAATCCGCTCGTCATTGCCGATGCAACCGCGTTTTTTAACAATTCCGGCTTTGGACTGTATGACACAAAAGCAGCAAACGGCGAACAAATCCGTGCCATAGCCGCGCCCAATGCCGGCGACAAGCCGCGTTCGTTCTTTGATAAGTTTGACGCTTACGCCAAAGAAGAAGGAATGGGCGGTATGGCCTATGTCGCCTTCTCTTCCGCCGGCGCCAAAGGTATCGCCAAATTTTTATCCGAAGAAAAATTAAATGAACTGAAACAAACATTTGCGATACAAGACGGCGACGCCGTGCTGTTTATGGGCGGCACCCCGAAGCTTATCAACAAGTTTGCCGGTAAAGTCCGCAACAAACTCGGCGAAGAATTGGGCTTGTTTGATTATAACGCGTTCAAACTCTGCTGGATTGTTGATTTTCCGATGTATGAAGAAAACGAAGAAACCGGAAAAGTGGAATTTTCGCACAATCCGTTTTCCATGCCGCAGGGCGGTTTAGACGCTTTATTGAACAAAAATCCGCTGGAAATTCTGGCTTATCAGTATGACATGGTCTGCAACGGAGTGGAACTTGCCTCGGGCGCGGTCAGAAATCATCAGCCGGAAATCATGTACAAAGCTTTTGAAATTGCCGGTTACGACCACAGCGTGGTGGACAACAAGTTCGGCGGCATGATTAATGCTTTCAAATACGGCGCTCCGCCGCACGCCGGCTGCGCTCCGGGGATTGACCGCACGGTCATGCTTTTGCTTGACGAGCCGATTATCCGCGACGTGATAATCTTTCCGCTCAACGGCAAGGCGCAAGACTTAATGATGCAAGCGCCGAACACTGTTACCGAAGAACAGTTGAAAGAATTGCACATCAAACTGGATTTGGATAACAAATAAAATTTTGATAAAATTTTTAGCCGCCCGATACGGGCGGTTTTTTTGTTTCTAACCGAATGTTTAGATTAAAATTTCAAAATCCGGGCTTATTTTTAAGAACGCAAAAACAAATTGCAAACAGTTTGAATATTTAAAACAAAACATCAGGAGGAAATTATGAAAAAACAAAAGGAAAACATGCGTTCATCAACCAAAGAGACCAAAAAAGCTTCCGCCAAAGGTGGTTGCGGTTGCAAATCTTCAAAACCGGCGGATAAAGAAGAAGTCGTCGAAATCGAAAAAGAAGAATGGAAATATTAAAATTTTAAGAAAAAAGAACCCCGTTCATCATTAAAGATGAACGGGGCCTTGTTAGATTTCAAAATCCAGATTATCAAAGCTGTCCAGCGGAACAACTTTGCTTAACCCGTCACCGTAAGCGACCTCAACTTTGTCGCCGGCTTTGGTCCACTTAAGCTCTGGGAAAAATTCCGTTGAGCCGGTAAACTCAATGCCTTTGACCCCTTCAAAGAGAATGTAATAAACATTTCCCTCCCGGGTTATGGCTCTTACGGTCATGGTTTTTGCCATTGACGTAACCGGTCCGTCGGTAATACCATCATTCATCGTGCGGCGGAGCGTGGTCAAATATTCAACTTCTGCTTCGCGCTTTGATGAACCGACACCGACCGCCTGACGATTGGTTACCGCCACAAAAGCGTATCCGGTAATATTGCCGCTCTGACCGATTAAGGTCATAAAATACGTCGGCACGCCGCGTACATTATAAAGCACCGGACTGGTTGCCGAATAATTTGCCGCTTTGGCAAAATTCTGATCTTCGGCAATTTTCTTGGCCTCTTCCTCGTTAACGCCGGAAACACGATAGTAACGTGCTTCTTTGGTGCGGGTGTTGACAAGAACAAAGCCTGAAGTGGCCGCATCGCCGCCAGCAGACTGCATTCCGGTATACCAGTAGCTCTGGCCTTCGGAATAAACCAGCACCATTCCCGGTGTCGGTTTTTGCACGTCCACTTGGGCAAAAACACTGTTCCACCAGCCTTTTTTGTATTCACCCCAACAGCGAACCTGCTGGAAGATGAATTGTTCCGGCTGAATATGGTCAACCCAAGCCGGCGCATCTTCAATTCCGTACTGCGCCACTTCGCCGCTCTGGATATCAACGGTAATCACACCTTTGGCATCGCGGCCTTTGAAGCCGATGGTCGGCTTAAAGTTACACAATACCCAGTAAGGACGACCGTTAAAGTCTATCTCGAAATTATGCTCAGTCAAACCTTGGGTGGCATAACCGCGGGTACGGATATGTCGTTCAATGTCTTCGCCAAAGCAAGCGCTTTCAAGATAGCGCATTTTAAGCGGCTCACCGTTTACCTCGGTAATCAGGAATGTTTTGGTCGGGTCGCTGGCATAAACCAACATATACCCAGGGGTTACATCGTTGTTGACCCACTTCCAAAAACCGGAGTGTTCTAGCGGTGCCACCCAGACCAGCTCATTGTCAAAGACAAGTTTGCGTCCGCCGTCAATGGTAAATGAACCATTGAGGTTTTGCAGCGTCATTCGTCCGACCTGACAACGCGAGCCGAGACCGGGGTCTTCTTCCAAACGGTCTTCCACCACCTTACGAGCGATGTTGGCATCTGCCACCAGCATTTTCTCAACCGGTATGACGTTCACATCAGAAGAGAAGTTGTCAAACTTCACCTCCTCAACCGACAGCATCTTTTGATATTTGTTGCTGTTAAACATCTCTCCGGAGCCAAGATTGACACCGATAAAAATGACAACATAGGCGATTGCCACCCAGCAGCGCCAAGTCCAGCGGAAGACTAGTTCATAATACCTGTCTTCACTAAGGCTGCCGGCGATAGCGGCCGGAACAATAGTGAACAAGAACTCCGTCCACAAGCCGTTATTCCAGATATTCATAACCGGCAACGAAAAATAGTTGATTACCCAAAACAGGATAAACAACACTCCTCCTCCGATGAAAGGAAAGATATTACGATTCTTTTGCCATGACATTGCCACGAATACCGCGGCAAAAATCAAAGATAATAATAAATACCACATAGTTTTAATTTATTTAGTTAATAATTATTTTCAACCTTATCAGGATAGCACCTTTGGACGTTTTTGTCAACAAGGATAAAAATCTTTGCTCTGTTTTCTGCCACTTAACCAAAATTTAAGCAAAAACCGTGCATGATAACAATCAAAGATTATGTTGTTTTAAAAATATAAGGAATGATCATGTCCGGACGGTTTTTCAGACAAGTTATCAGTTTTATTCTTATGCCGGCGCTGATAATCAGCACGGTTGTATCGCCGGCGGCGGCGAGTTCATATCGTTTGGCGCCGCGCAACTTTAACGAGATGTATGCCGTCGCGGCCAGAGGCGATGTCAGATTGTTGCTTGAAGCGGTGCATCGCGGCATGAACATTAACGCCACCAACGCATACGGCGACACGGGACTTTGTGTTGCCGCCAAACGGCGCAATGCCACGGCTTATAATGCCTTCCGTCAAGCGGGCGCCAACCCTGACCATCCTTGCACATGGAAAATTCCCTATTATCAGGCTTTTATAGAATCAGACGCCGTGCAAGCCGGTGCGACATGGCAAAGTGCCGATTATGTGCCGCCGGTTTATAACATGGAAAAATCAAATTCCAAAAAATGGGCTTTGGCCGGTTTGCTTCTTGCCGGCGGCGGCATAGCGCTACTTTTAAACGGTGGCGGCGGTGGCGGCGGCGGTGGTGATGAAACGGCCGAAACTCCGGGATTAAGCTGCGAATTCGGTTGCGCCGAAGAGGATGAAAACGGTAACTGTCTTGTCTGCAATGATCCGCCGGTTGAAACGTGTGAAGAAAATCCTTGTGCCGAAGGTTGCTACACCAACCTTACCTGCACCGAAGGTTACACTTGCGCCGAACAAAATAGTTGCGGCGGCTGCGAAAGATGCGAACAAATCGATGTTTGTAAAGAAAACCCTTGCGCCGAAGGTTGCTACACCGACCTTACCTGCACCGCCGGACAAGTTTGTTCAAGTTACAATTCTTGCGGCGGTTGTGAATCTTGCATTACCGAAGTCGAACCTGAAACAAATTTTGTCATCGAAACCGACAACGGAACCGATAACTCTGAAAATTTGACCAACACGGGAACAAATAAAAGCGAAACTTGGGGCGGAATATATGCGTCCTCCGGCGGAGTCGACAATACCGGAAACATTGTTTTGGCAGATGGATACGATGGCGTCGGTATTATGGCAACGCATGAACCCAGCACATATAAAACATTTTTTACAAGCATTGATTCCGGCGTGGGAGCCATTTCAAATTCAGGCACCATCACCATCACGGCAGACGACAGCTACGGTATTCTGACCGAAACTTTGGGAAGTGTTATAAACAGCAAACTGGAGAGCCTCCATACTTTGGAAAACAACGGCACGGTTTACCTGAACGGTCGGGACAATATAGGCATCATGCTGCTTGGCAATGGCGTTGTTTACAATTCCGGCGACATTACCTTAACCGGAACGGCGACCTTTGTTATCCAAGATAATTCTCTTAACGGAGCTCATGACTATAATTATATTGAACCCTCAACAGCCAACCTGGGTATTTACTTAACGCTTGACGGAAGGTCGACCGGCGGATTACATCGCAGTTATGACATTGAAAAAGAATTGATCAATAGTTGGAACAATGAGGGGAACATTACGCTCAAACTGACAACCGATGAGCGTATTGAAAAAGGAAACACTTCCGGAAAAGATAAATATATGACCGTGGCGGGAATGAATGTCTCGGCAATCCCGTTAAACGAGTTTGATAAAATAGAAGTTAACAATTCCGGCGCCATAGATGTTAACTTCAGTTTTGATGAAACCTATTTTGCAAATCTCAATCATGAAGATGTCAATGCTTATCGAGACCGCTACCGTGCCATGGGATTAAGCGTGCTTAACAAAGGCGAAAACGTTTCCAAAGAAGACGAAAGCACTTTAATCAAGGCTGAAAACAGCGGTAAAATAACCATGACCGGAAACGCCACCATGCAGGCTTTATTAATTGACGGCGTGAAGCTTACCAATCATGGCGATATTTATGTGGACATGAACAGCCAGTATTATGAAAGCAGTTTCCCGAATTTTGTTGCCGGCGGTCTGGTCGCCCAACATTCAATTATCGACCAATACGCAAACATCGACTATCAAATTTCCGGAATCGGCGGCTATTTTTATTCCGTCAACCTTGGTGAAAGCATCTTAAACGTGCAATCCGGCGCAACGCTTAACGGCAACATTGAGGCATATGGCTCCACCATCAACAACGCCGGCACGCTGACCGGCGCCGAAGCCGATATGGGAGCTGCAATCCTCAACAATTTGGCTGGCGGCGTCTTTGACGTCAACATCGGAGAAATCAGCGAAACACACAACAGCGGCAACATGTTTATAGGCGCTTTGTCCGGATACGAATCCAGACCCGAATACGGCACGTTTGTTAATGAAGAAGGAGGAGTTGCCGAAATCGGCACTTTAGGCAGTACTGAAGGACATATTGCCGATGAAAACAAAACCGGCTACCTTGAAAGCGTCATCAATCGCGGCACCTTAAAAACCTATCAGATACGCACCAAAGAATTTGAAAATTCCGGGCAAATCGAAGCGTATTATCTGTCGTACTATTCATATAAAGACAACGGCACGGTTGATTTAAGTAATGTTCATTTTAAAAGTATCGATAGCATTATAAACAACACCGGCGGCCAACATTCCGTACTTCAGCTCAATTCGCGTTATCAGGATAATTTTATTGTCGGCGACATAACAAACGTTGACCAATACAGCGGTACGATCTATGCCGAACGCTTTCCGGGAGGAGCGGTTTTGCACTATACCGATTGGTACAATGATGAGGCTTCGGCCGACAAGCGCAGTTCTTTGAGCGTTAACAACATAAAAGCGTTGATGCATACCTTAGAAGAAAGCGATGATCCGCAAATAAAAGGTCTTGTCATCGACCGCAATTACGTCGACGCCACTTTAAACAACAGCATCGACATAGATTATCCCGACAAAATTGCCGGTGTGCAGCTCAACGGTCAATCCGTTTCGTTTACCAACAACGGTACGATTGATTTAACCGGTGCCGTCAATCTGAAAGGCATTGAATCAAACGGTAACGGCAATACGGTTATCAACAGCAGCGCGCTCAATTTGACCGCCACAGAAACCGAAGGAGAAAACCAACAGTCATCCAAAGCTTTTGGCATTTATCTTACCGGTGATGCGGGTGGTTACAACGAAGGCAGCATTACAATCACCGGTTTTGCGGACGGCGTCGGTATATATGCCGAAGGCACATCTGCCGACGGATTTGAAAACCGCGGCAGCATCAATATCGATTCAGAAAATGCCGTCAGCATGTACGCCAACGGCAGCAATCACCTCAGCAAACTTATCAACAAAGGAACGCTTGAAGCGCAAACGGAAAACGCCACAGGAATGCTGGCTGACGGAAGCTTAGCTGAGATTATAAACGATTTCGTGATTAACATTTCCGGATACATGGGCATCGGCATGATGGGACAAAACAATGCAAAGTTAACCAACAACGGCACCATATCCATCGACATAAAAGACGGCATAGGCATGTACGCCGATTCCGGCCAAGTCATCAATTCCTCAACCGGCAAAATAAATGATCGTTCTGCCGGCGCATCCGGCCGGGTCGGGATTTATCTTGAAAAAACCGCAACCGGATACAATGAAGGCAACATCACTTTAATCGGTGATAATCAATACGGGGTTTACGCTACCGGAACCGGTGAAGAAGGATTTGAAAATCGGGGAAGCATCACATTAACCGGCGGCAAAGAAAGTACCGGCATGTTTGCCGACGGTTATGTGGACGGCGTAAACGATAATTATGTCAAACTTATCAACCGCGGCGCCATCACCGTCAGCGGCACAAACGCGGTCGGCATGTACGCCAACGGCTCAAAATCCGTTATCGTTAATCAAGGCACTATCACCGTAAGCGGAAGCGGCAGCCAAGAAACCGAGACCATAAACGGCGGTACATTGTCTGATGATACGGAATCTGCCGGAGCGCAAGCATTTGCTTTGACCAACGGCGCAAAATTTTACAATCTCGGCGTTTTAGAAGCTGAAGACAGCTTAAATTTAGACGCTCTGGCTGATGAAAAAAGCAAGACTGTCGCCGGCAAAAACTCCATAATCAAAACCGGCAGTGTCAGCGGAACATTGTATGGCGGTGCAGACCTGACCACCGGCAGCAATGATGACTACTACGAAAGCCGCGTGATTGAAGCGGAAGAAAACAATGCGACCGCCGCTTCCGACAGCGCTATGTTTGCCGCTGAAATGATCGGTGATAAAATTGCGATGACGCGTTATGATTTCAACAAACTGATGGCAAATAAAAATCTGGCCTCATATCTTGAAAACAACTATCAACAAGGCAACCGAATCGATGTGTTTGACACATTCAAAACCGCGGAAGACACAACAAAACTCAATAATGTGGTCGCAGAAACATTAGGAACAAATTTTGTACCGGCGTTTGCTTACCAAAATTTTGCGAGACTGCGCCACATCAACCGCACTATGGCTGATTTAATGCAAAACAACGCCTCCGAAAAAGATGAACGCGTAAGCGTTGTTTCCGACAATTATTATCACGACATCAAAGCGCACGACGGCGTCAGCGGTTATGAAGAGCGTCTATTTGGCTTCAGCGGCTTGTTTGATAAAAAAATCAACAACAATTTCCGTTACGGTATCGGGTTGGGCGTTTACCGCGTCGATACTGATTTTGACAACGGCGTCAACCGCGATGATAATTTATTTGAGGTTTACAACCCTTATTGGTTTGATTATGAGCGTTGGGGCGCGCTGATTATACCATACGTCGGATTTAGCGACGGTGATTATGAGCGTTATGACGATGCCAAAAAGCATACGGCCGACCTCAAAGCTTATTACTACGGTTTGAACAACCGCATTTACCTTAAAAAACAAGCTTCCGGTATCAATATTGAACCGACGGCAGAAATAAACTTAAGCGGCATGTATCAAGATGACTTTGCCGAAGATGGCGGAATTTCGGTTAAGGCCAAAAATATGTTCTCAGCCGAAGCCGGCTTAGGCGCTTACCTTTCCAAAGCAGCGGATTTTGGCGCTAAAGGGAAACTCAACTTAAAGGCCGGCGCCATGTATTATTACGAGCTAAATGACGATGCCTACCAAAACATCAACGCGCGGTTCGCCGGCATGAACGGCCTGTACGAAATTGCAGGTTATGACAATTCCCGCAGCCGCGGCGTCATCAGTTTGAAAACCGACTATCAATTCAATGGCTGGAATGTGTATGCTGAAATCATGCGCCTGCTTGAACATAATGATAATATGGTATATAATGCCGGCTTAAAGTATAGCTTTTAAGTAAGGGAGAACCGATTTGAACATAACAAGCGGCAAACGGCTGACGGTATGGCGTTTTGTTTGGAAGTACGCCATGCAGGCAAAATATCTGCTGATTGCCTTTGTCCTGATTTTTTCCTGTGCGGCTTTTATAATGCGGCTGCAAAACTATATTGCCGCCGAAATAATCGGTATTATTTCAGACGCAAAAGCTTATCAAGACGTGGCGCAAACTCTGATAAAATATTTAAGTTACATGCTGCTGGCATTGTTTGTCGGCGGCGGCATTGAATTTTTCCGACGCATTTTGGAAGCAAATTTTGTACCGTTCGCCACGCTGAAAGTCTCCAAAGATTTGTTTGTCATGGTACACAAACATTCCGCCCGCTTTTTTGAAGAAGAACTTTCCGGCAACATCTCCGGCAAAGTGCGCAACATCATCAATATGGTTGAGCATTTTTACTTCAGCGTTTTGTTCGGTTTTTCCATGCCGATTATAGAAATGGTGATGAGCCTTTGCTTTATTGGTACGGCTGATAAAAAACTGGCGCTGATTTTGGGCGGCGTCAACTTGTTCTTTTTGCTCTTGGCGGTTTATTTTCGCAAACAGGTTACCCCTTATTCGGCGATGAAAGCCAAATTAAACGCCGCCGCCAACGGCATATTTGTGGACGGCGTCACCAACAGCCAGCTGGTTAAAAGCTTTGCCAATTATTTTTACGAAAAACGGCTTTATTTCAAAGCCGCACGTGAAGCCGCCGTGGCACAAAGACGTGAAATGAACAAAGACATAACCGTGCGCACGGTATCACAGTTTATTTTTGACTTGATGACAATTTTTTCATACGCGCTTATCCTTTATTTTTGGTATCGCCATAATTTAAGCGTCGCCGATGTGGTGTTGTGCATTTCACTGGTGCTCTCGCTGGTTGGCAATGTGCGCAACATGAGTTATTTTGCCAGTAATTTTGCTCAGGTTTACGGCACGATTCAAGACGGACTTGACTTGTTGGCAATACCCAACGAGGTCGTGGACAAGCCTGACGCTAAAATCTTAAAAGTCAAAGAAAACCGCATTGATTATGATAAAATCACTTATCATTATAAAGACGGCAAACCGTTATTTAAAAATTTCAGCCTGCATATTGCACCGAACGAAAAAGTCGGCCTGGTCGGCCATTCCGGCAGCGGAAAATCAACCCTAATTAAACTTTTAAGCCGATATTACGATTTGCAAAAAGGTAAAATCTTAATCAGCGGACAAGATATCGCCGACGTAACACAAGAGAGCCTACGCAAAAACATCGCCGTCATTCCGCAAGAAAACACTTTGTTTAACCGCACCATCATGGAAAACATCCGTTACGGCAATCCCAAGGCAAACGACCGACAAGTCATAGCCGCCGCCAAAAAAGCTTATATTCATGATTTTATTATGAGCCTGCCCAACGGATATCAGAGCAAAGTCGGCGAACGCGGCGTCATGCTTTCCGGCGGCGAGCGACAACGTATCGCGATTGCGCGGGCAATTTTGAAAAACGCCCCGATTTTGATTTTAGACGAGGCGACATCTGCTTTAGACAGCGAAAGCGAACGTTACATTCAACGTTCTCTCAAAAGCCTGATGAAAGGCAAAACCGTGATTGCCATCGCCCACCGGCTTTCTACCTTAAACGAAATGGACCGTTTGGTAGTGATGGACAAAGGCAAAATCGTGGAAACCGGCAAACATCGGGAATTGCTTGAGAAAAAAGGCGCCTATTACAAATTTTATGAAATGCAGGCTTCCGGTTTTGAAAAGCAAAGCGGAATTTTTTAACAAAGACGCCGACAGCCCTATTCCAAAACCATAAACAAGTATGTCATGACAATAAAGCCGGCAAAAACGGCGAAAGCCGATTTTGCCGTCTGCTTATAGCCATAAGTTTCCGGCAGAATTTCGTTAATAACGACAAACAACAATGTACCGCCGGCAAGCGCCATGGCGAACGGAACAAACACCGTTCCCAAGCCGCTCAAAGCCAAGCCCAACACCGCGCCCAAAGGCTGCAGCAGGCCGATAAGACAAGCGATCAACGCCGCCCGCAAACGGCTTTGGCCAGCACCGATTAAAGAAATCGCCATTGTCAGCCCCTCCGGAATATTGTGCAAAGCTATCCCCAACACCAGACTTTCCGGATTAACCAAATTTTCGGCGCTGTAGGCCACGCCGACCGCCAACCCTTCCGGCAGTTTGTGCAGCGATATGGCAATAATAAACAACCACGCTTTGCGCAAACTGAAATGCGGTCCGTGTCGCACCATATTGTTATGTTCATGCGGCAAAAACTCATTTAACACCCAAATCAGCGCCACCCCGAAAAATACCGCCAGACAATACCAAAGAGCCGCATGGCTTTTACCGAGACCAATCTTAAAAATCTCCTGCATGGAAGGTACCAAAAGAGCAAAGAACGACGCCGCCAACATCACGCCGGCTGCAATATTAAGCATCAGATTAATGTTACTTTTTGAATAGCGTTTTTTTACAAAAATCAAAAACCCGCCGACGCCGGTAAACAAACCGGCAACGAGTGCCGCCATCAATCCGTTGAAAAAAAAGGCGTTTGTCATAACATTACTCCTTGCTTTCCTCTTTATTTTCTTCTTTCGGCCTCATCAACTGCGCCAACGAAATTTTCTTTGGTGCTAATTTTTCTCTAAAAATCTCACAAAATTTTGCTCTCAACGTTTCGGCATCCGCTACTTTAGCAAAAGAAACATTAACTTTTGCATCTTCTTCTTGCTCAAAAACTCCTCCGGCACGCTTAAATTCACCGTCAGCCAATGCCAAAGCCGATAACATGTCATATTGCATGGAAACCGGATTATTATTTTTGTCGGCAATCAACTGTCGCGCCACCGGATTTTTGCTTGCTTGCAAATCTTCCAAAAACTCATATTTCATCTGCAAGGTTTTAACATCTTCCGGTCTAACCACCACCAGTCGCACTTCTTTTTCCTGCGCATAATCAAACAGTTCCTGCGCTGCCGGCCAGCCGACTTTAAAATTAAAACTTTCGGCATCAGGCTGATAAAAACCTTTTTCGTTTTTTTGCGGCACAACATTGCCGCCCACCACGATTTTCTTAACTTTTTTCTTCACCGCTTCCGATGCTGCTCTAACATATTTGGCAAAATCCGGAAACGGCGCGTTGAGCAGAACATAAACATTCCTCTCTTTAACCGATTTGATATACTCTTGCACAAAAGTCGTACCGCTCCTTAAAATCGTCATACCGTGCTGAGCAAAAATATCGGCAATTTCGTTTTCCGGAAATGTATTGTCCGCCTCGTCTTGTACTTCATAATCACCGCCCGGTGCCACGCGTAGAAACGGTTGTCCGAGCTCCACCATTGCCCCTTTGGCATAAATCGCCCGACGACGGCGTATTTCATAAGTGCCCAACTCGGTAATAATGCCTTTGATATTAATGAGTTTTTTATCCGCCAAATACGCCAACACCACAAAAGACGCCAAATCATCGGGATACCGGTTAACATCCGTAAAAACCAGAACTTCGGGAATTTTGCGTTCTTTTTTCTTTTTTGCCATGTTTAGCCCAGCTTTTGTTTCAAAATCTGATTAACCATAGCCGGGTTTGCCGTGCCTTTGGATTCTTTCATCACTTGTCCGACAAACCATCCCATCAAATTAACCTTACCGGCTTGATAGGCAGCAACATTGTCCGGATTCGCCGTCAAAATCTTATCAATCAGACTTTCAATAGCGCCTGTATCGGTAACTTGTTTCCAGCCCTTTTCTTCCACGATTTTTTCCGGATTCTCACCCGTCTCAGCCATAATGACAAACACATCTTTGGCGGTTTTTCCGTTAATTACGTTTGAAGTGATTAAATCCACCAACCGCCCGAGCATTTCAGGCGTAACCGGACTTTTTTCCAACGGCAGACGTTTGGCGTTAAGCATGGCAAAAAAATCACCCATCATCCAGTTTGCCACCTTTTTGGCGTCATGACCTTTGGCGGCTTTTTCAAAGAAATCTGCCGTTTCCTTGTTTTCGCACAAAACGGAGGCATCATATGCCGTCAAGCCCATATCTTTAACAAAGCGGGCTTTTTTGGCATCCGGCAGTTCCACCATTTCTTTTTTGACATTTTCAATAAACGCATCGTCCAAAATAAGCGGCGGCAAATCCGGCTCCGGAAAATAACGATAATCATCCGAAAACTCTTTCAACCGCAAAAATTTCGTACTGCCGTCCGTTTGATTAAAATGGCGCGTCTGCTGTTGCATGGTTTCGCCGTTTTCATACAGCTCAATCTGCCGTTTGGCTTCAAATTCAACCGCCTGCATGGCAAACTTAACCGAATTGACATTTTTAACCTCTGCCCGCGGACGCAATTCGTTGCTGCCCGAAGGACGCACCGATATACTGGCGTCGCAGCGCATGGAACCTTCATCCATATTGCCGTCGCAAGTACCGAGATAGCGCACGATGGAACGCAGCTTTTTCAAAAATTCGCCCACTTCCTCCGGCGAGCGAAAATCCGGTTTAGTCACAATCTCCATCAAGCCGACGCCGGCACGGTTTAAATCAATATAACTTTTTTTCGGATTCAAATCATGAATGGATTTTGCCGCATCTTGTTCAATATGGATTCTTTCGATTCCGATACGGCGGGTCGAACCGTCTTTTAAGTCCACAAAAACTTCGCCTTCACCCACCAACGGATATTCAAACTGAGTAATTTGATAATTTTGCGGCGTATCCGGATAAAAATAATTTTTGCGGGAAAACACGGAATATTTGTTGATTTTTGCGTTCAAACCCAAACCGGTTTTAACCGCCTGCCGTACACACTCTTTGTTTAAAACCGGCAACATTCCGGGCATGCCCGCATCAACAAACGAAACATTTTCATTAGCGTCATCACCGAATTCGGTGGAAGCGCCGCTGAAAATTTTTGATTTTGAAATAATTTGGCAGTGGATTTCCAGACCGCACACGATTTCCCATTTCCCTTTTGGGGTTTCAATAACATATTCCGCCATTTTTATTTCCTCTTAAACCCTGCATCTTGTTCCAAAGCATAAGCCGACTTAAACACCGTTTCTTCATCAAAAGCCTTGCCAATAAGCTGCATACCCAAAGGCAGACCGTCCGCCGACAAACCGATAGGCAGGCTCATGGCCGGCAACCCCGCCAAATTAACCGACACCGTAAACACGTCGTTAAGATACATATTAAGCGGATTTTCCGCCATGGATTTGTCCCCGATTGGGAAAGCCGTTACCGGAGAAGTCGGCGTCAAAATAACATCACAGCGCTTAAACGCCTCGTTAAAATCATTTTGAATGAGCCGTCGCACTTTTTGCGCCTTGACATAATAAGCGTCATAATATCCGGCAGACAGAACATAAGTGCCAATCATAATCCGCCGCTTAACTTCTTTGCCGAAACCCATACTGCGGGTATTGACATAGACATCATCGACATGCGCGCCGTCAACACGATTGCCGTAACGAATACCGTCATAACGCGCCAGATTTGAAGACGCTTCCGCCGGTGCGATAATATAATAAACCGGCAGGGCATATTTGGTATGCGGCAAAGAGATTTCCACAATCTCCGCTCCGCGGGCTTTCAAAATTGCCGCCGCCTTATCCCAGGCATCCGCAATTTCTTTATTTAAGCCTTCCGGACGATATTCCGCCGGAACACCTATTTTCAACCCTTTAACATCTTGCCCCAAGACCTTTTCAAAATCCGGAACTTCTTGACGGGCGGAAGTTGAGTCTTTTTCATCATACCCAGCCATAACATGGAGTAAAAGCGCGCAATCTCGCACGTCTTTGCCCATCGGTCCGGCCTGATCCAATGATGAGGCAAACGCCATAATTCCGTAACGCGAACAACGGCCGTAAGTCGGTTTGATACCGACAATACCGCAAAAAGCCGCCGGTTGGCGAATGGAACCGCCGGTATCCGTTCCGGTGGCGCCGGCGCACATTTCGGCGCACACGGCAGCCGCCGAACCGCCCGAAGAACCTCCCGGCACCAACGGCACATCTTTGCTCCACGGATTTATCACCGGACCGAAACAACTGTTTTCATTGCTGCCGCCCATGGCGAATTCATCCATGCTTAATTTTCCCAGACATACGGCGCCGGCATTGAACAAATGTTCGGTTACCGTTGATTCGTAAGGCGGAACAAAATTATCGATAATATGCGAACAAGCCGTGGTGCGCACACCTTTGGTACAAAACAAATCTTTAATTCCCAAAGGAATACCCTCCAACGCGCGCGGCGTACCGGAAGCATAATTTTTATCAGCAACTTCCGCCGCTTTTAAAGCGATTTCCGGCGTCTCCGAAACATAAGCGTTAAAACGGCGACCTGCGTTCATTTTATCGATATAAGCCTCCGTCAATTCTTTAGCGCTGAATTTCTTTTCTTTTAATCCGTTTAAAGCTTCGGCTATTGTTAATTTGGTCAATTCGCTCATCACATCTTACTCCACAACTTTCGGCACCGAAAAATATCCAAACTCGCTTGCCGGCGCATTAGCCAGAATTTCTGCTTTTTTATTCCCGTCGGTTACCACGTCTTCACGGCAGACAAGTTGTTGGGAGTTAACCGAAACCAACGGTTCGACGCCATCGGTATCAACCTCGTCCAGCTGAGCCATCCAATCAAGAATTTTGTTAAATTCGCTACGGGCTTCGTCAAGCTTTTCCTCATCGATTTTAAGCTTGGCCAACGATGCGATTTTTTCAACCGTTTCATTGTTTACTGACATATTTGCCTCTTAATTTTTATAAAAAATATCCAAAACCATTGCGTTTTGTTTTAGCAGCACGAACATTTTTTTGCAAGCACAAAATCTTACATTTCAAGCTTAAACGGCGGCAACGCCGCATCATATTGCAGACGTTGCAAAAGCCTGAATTCATTTATGTTTATGCCGCTGTTTTCCAAAACTTTAATTGCCGGCAAACCGCCGCCGCTTTCCAAAAATTCAGCCAATTTTTCCTGAAAGCTCCGTTG
Organism: uncultured Alphaproteobacteria bacterium; assembly: GCA_944391395.1. GTDB lineage: Bacteria > Pseudomonadota > Alphaproteobacteria > RF32 > CAG-239 > CAAFZY01. The sequence goes on along the minus strand of CALXTI010000001.1, from coordinate 163,433 downwards.
CCGCGGATAATATGTCAAACCAAAATCCGCACCGGGAATAATTCCGCCCAGCTGTTTTGCTTTTTTCAAAGCCGCCTCGATTCCGCCCAATTCGTCAACCAGGCCGATTTTCAGCGCATCTTTTCCAAGCCAAACACGGCCGGCGGCGATATCTTCAACATTATCAAGTTTGCGGTGTTCCGACACTTTAAGGATAAAATCGTTGTAAACCATATCCAACGAAGCATTGAACAATTTTCTTTCTTCCGGACCGAACTTATGATTAACGCTCAAAATTCCGGCGTTTTTGCCATAATTAAGTTCCTCCCAGTTGATATTTAATTTTTTCCATAGTTTGTTTAATACCATTTTGCCGCCCAAAACGCCGATGGAACCGGTTATCGTCGCCGGTTCGGCAACAATATAATCCCCCGCCAGCGCGATAAAATAACCGCCGGAAGCCGCATAATCACCCATGGAAATCACTATCGGAATTTTCTTATCCTGCTTAAATTTTCTCAACGCGTGAAAAATTTCGTCAGACGCGGCATAATCACCGCCCGGACTGTTGATTCGCACAACAAGCGCCCGTAAATTTTCAAGCTCGCCCAATTCCTCAAGCTGACTGCGCACCGTCGCCGAACCGATAATTGCCTCCCGCACCGGATTGTTAAAACTCTGTCCGCTTTCAATCGAACCTTCCAAAGCCAGAAAAGCCACCTGTGGCAAATCACCGCTCTGATAATCGCCGATATTATACATATAATCGTTGATATCCAAAATTTCGGCATCATATTTCTCGGCCAGTTCTTCCTCCATATCCTGTTGGTAACCTTCCTGTTCGGCCAATTTATATTCCGAAACGGCCGAGTGGCTGAAAATCGGCGCCTTATCAATGATTTTTTTCACCTCATTAACTTCCAAACCTCTCGCTTCGGCGATGCCTTCCGTCAACTGATGAAACAACCCTGAACCGAGTTTTGACATTTCCTCTTTGTAAGCCGGCGTAAAACCATCTCTGATTAAAGATTCTGCCGCTGTTTTATATTCTCGGCGAGCATAAAATTCCGGCTCAACACCGATTTTTTGCAACAAATTCTTAAAGAACGGTACTTCGATATGCACACCGGTCATACCGATGCTCGCCGCTGATTGCAGCCAAATTTCATTAAAATGCGCAGCCAGATAATATTCTTTGGTGCCGCCGCCGAACGCTCCCATGCTGTTTGAATGGATATAAGCCTCTTTGCCCTTACTCTTAAAAAACTCTACGGCCTGAACAACATCTTGCATCTGCGCCAGCCCCAACGACGAAACATTGACCGTTGCCGCCAGCGCCTTAACCCGCTCATCATCGGCAGCGGTGTTAATTGCTCTGATTAAATCAAAAAAAGAATAAACCGGCACATCGGCAAACTCGGCAAAAAAATCATCGCCGCGGACTTCGGCATAAGGAACGTCAAAATCAACCGTCAAAACGGTTTTTTCCGGCACTTTGACGGCCATGTTGACCGGCCCCATAATTCCCAAAACACTCAACAAAATCAAAATAAACAAAATGCCAAACACCGCAAACGCATACACGATGGTTTTTACAATCAGGTCCAAGCCGACTTTCTTTTTTACATCTTCTTCATTCATGATTTACTCACCTTCTTTGACTTCCGCCAAGAGCTTATCGACAAACTCCGGCAATGTTTTGCCGCATTTACCATAGATGTGCTTGTCAAACAGATAGTTGTTGGAAGCCGCCTCCAGATTAAATTCATAAGTTTCGGCACCGCGATATTTTGCCGTTTGCACAAAACCCGCCGCCGGATAAACAACGCCTGAGGTTCCGACGGATACAAACAAATCGCAGTTTGAAAGCAAATGCGCCGCCTTATCCATATACAACAAAGGTTCGCCGAAAAACACAATGTTTGGTTTCATCATGCCGGCCACACGGCAATGCGGGCAAACGGTTTGCGTATCAACATCATCCCACGTTTCCAGAATATTGCCGCAATTCAGGCACACGGCCTGATTAATCTGCCCATGGATATGACACACTTTTTGACTTCCGGCTTTTTCATGCAGCGTATCGACATTTTGCGTGATAATATTCACCTCGCCCGGATATTCTTGTTCAAGTTTTGCCAACGCCAGGTGTGCCGGATTCGGCTTTGCGTGCAAAAGTTCGGGTTTCATTTCGTTGTAAAACTGATGCACAAACTCCGGATTGCGTTCAAACGCCTCGATTGTGGCCACGTCTTCCACCTTATGATTGTTCCACAAACCATCGGCATCCCGAAACGTCGCCAAGCCGGATTCGGCTGAAATGCCGGCACCGGTCAAAATCAGGATATTTTTATATTTTGTGTTCATAAAACCTCCGCTGTTGTTAAAATATAATATTTTCAGTTCAACGCAAGCTTTTAATCATTTTTTCATGCCGTTTATTTACACATTTTTTATATCTTCAGAATATAATTGCAAAAACATGAAAATAGTTTATAATGTATATATGTTAACATAAACAGCAGGTGCCTTTCAGATGAAAAATATCCTTTTGTTGTCATTGCTACTTCTTCCTTTCAATGTTTCCGCCCAGGTTTGCGGACAAGATTGCATTGACCGCCCCTCATGCGCCGAATTAGGCTACAAACAAAACATCACCTGCACGGAAGGCTACATCACCTGCCCGTTTGACAGTTCTTACAAATGGTGCAAACAATACACCTGTGAAGACGGGCGCTACTACAGCGCACCGCTAAAATCAAGTGACGGATATTCTTGTATTCAGGTTGAATATCATGACTTAATCTGTTATGAATGCAGCATTGCCCTTTGTGAAGACGGTTATTACAACCGCGAAACCTGTTGGAACGGTTTGCTGCACGAACTGGTAACCGACGCCGAACGTTGTGCTGCGTTGGGCTACACCGATGACGTCGGAAATTGCCGGGAATATTTAAAATGCCCTGCCAGCAAAACCAAAGTTAAATGCCTTTTAAGATAGGAGTAAACAATGCCTAAAATCAGTTTTCTGAGTATACTTTTAGCAACCGCCGCCGCTTTTCCGGTCAAGGCTCAGGTTAACTGCGAAGTTTTGCCGGATTGCGCTGCTTTGGGGTTTAGTCAAACCGACGATGCGAATTGTGCCGACGATGGATATTTATATTGCCCGTTTGACGAAAGTTATAAGAAATGTATTCAACCCAGCTGCGAAGCGCTCGGTTTTACCACCGATGACAAATCTTCCTGGTGCGGCAACATTGTAACTTGTTTAACCGACAGGTCATATACGCTTTGTGCTGAAAGTAAGGCGCTTTGTCCGGAAGGCTTTACCGAGAATTTGACTTCGGTAGCAGATTGCGGCAGCGGCAGCCATCCGGAAGGCTGGAAAGTGGAAACAACCATCGTTTCCAACAGTTTGGGCGGAACCGTTACCTGCGGCAAATGCATTGCCAAAGATTGTGTCGGATACAATGCCCAATATGCCAGCGTTAATGATTGCGGAAACGGCTCTCACCCAAGCGGCTGGAAATATGAAGGATGCTACTCCGGCGACACACCGATGGGTAAATGCACGGCTAAAACTTGCCGCGATTATGGATATGCTTCTAGCAGCGCAGGCTCTGGTTCTATTTACAAATCCTACTCTGTATATTTAGGCGACACACGTAAAACATGTTATTACAATAGGCTGTGTAATTGGGATGCCATGGATGCCTGTGACCTATATAATTGCGATACCGTTTGCATGGGAAGCAATGCACCAACACCATCTGGATGGGGTGGATCTTGCGGTAGCACCAGCACAAATCGCTGTTGCCAAACAGGAGAGACCGGTGGCTGGAAGTGTAATTGATTTTTTTCAAAAGCGCGGAAATTCCGCGCTTTTTCATACCACACAAACCTCACAAAAACTTTTTGACTTTACAAAAGTCAAAGCAAAAAATTTTACCGCTTTTCTGTTGAAAGTCAAACTCACTTACTCCGTGAGTTCGAACTCTACTCTCCCTCATCATTTACAAAAAAACCCGCTTCTGCAGCGGGGTTTCTTGTAAATGGCGGATAGAGTGAGATTCGAACTCACGGTACCCTTTGGGGGTACACACGATTTCCAATCGTGCGCCTTCGACCACTCGGCCATCTATCCATGCCCCCTTTTCTATAATCTTTTTTTACAAATCGCAAGTGTTTTTTTAATCTTTTTTTACGGGATAGCCGATTAATTGATGAATAATGACAAATTCATCATCTTTTAAGCCAAGCACGCGATGAAGTTTTTCTTTATCAATAAACCCGCGGACAACACTCCCCAATCCCTTTTCCGTAGCGTATAAATAAACATTTTGATAAGCCGAACCGGCATGCAATGGCGAATAATCGCGGTTGCTTCCGGTATAAACCAGATTAAGCGAGCCGTTTTGCACATATTCCTGACTTTCCAAAAAAGGAAGAGCGTTTTCGTTGGAAATTTTGCTTAATGTATGACTTTCGCCGTTGTACCACCAAATTCCCTTTTCATTAAGCAAATATACTTTTAAGTTTTTTTCATTTAAGGCTGTCGGAATCGTGCGAGTCCCTTTTTTATTTTGCCCGAAAGCCGACCATAAAATATTGCTGACGTCCTGTTCATCCAAACTGCCTAAACAAAATTCTTTGGTAGAAACTCGGTTGTTGATAAGCTGCAACAACGGATCCGAAATTTCCGGATTCGGCAAACGAACCGGCGATTTTAGTGATTTTTCTTCTTCAGACATCATATCCTCCGTGATTTTTTACAACAACTGTTTATATCTTAAAGCCGGGGGATAAAATTATCAAATTTTGATTTCAAACTATCCATCGTATTTTTTAAATAATATTTTATGCCGAACCCCGAAAAATCTCCGACAGCGGATAAATGTTTGTTTATCATTTCCGTCTTATAACCTGTCTTACGGTGGATTTTGCCGTCTATGTTAAACACCGTTTCTTTCAGATAATATTTCGGTTCTTTCAGCGACTTCACCCGGATGAAAGGCATGTTTTTTATTTCAAGCAAATGCAGCGGATAAGCCAACATATCATCTTTTTTATAGTTTTTAATATAGCTGTTGCCGACAAAACCAAGCTCGGTTAAAAACGGCGTCAAAACCGTTTCGTAAGTTTTGCGGTTAAAACCGGGAGTGATATTCTGCCAAAATTCCCGAAACTTGGCATTTTTCAAGATGTTATTGTTGAACACCATAAAATAGCTGTCCAAATGATAATTAGTGGTGTAATTTTCGGTCAATCCCCAAAAGTCGTATCCGCGAAGCCCCATGTAGTCAAAAATATCTTGCAATTCGGTCATCGGGCCATAAACGCTGTCGTTACAGATAATCATTTCATCGTATTGGCTCAGTTTGTTCCAACCGACAAAATGAATAAGATATTGCCAGGAGCCGAAATCATAGCCTTGATGCAAAGAACTTTCGGCATATTTGACATAAGGGCGAATTTTATCAAGTTCGTCCCGCGGCAATTTACCATCGGCGAAATAATATACATCGCTGATTTTTGATAGTTCTTGCACAAGATAAACAACATAATCCCGTATAATTTTATTTTTATCGTATCCGGCTAACAAAGTGATTCTTTTTTCCATGGCTTTTCTCCAATTTTTACCAGATATAAGCACCGGAAACAAAATTTAAACCTCCGGAATGTTCTTTGTTATTAAAAAAACCGGCAAAATGCCGGCTTTCTTAACGTTTATTATCTACAATATTAAGCGCAAACATAATCAAATTCTTTTTTCAAATTACGCTCAAACATTTCCCGAATTGTGGCTTTGATGTCGGCATCTTCATAAATCACTTTATACAGAGCCTGACAAATCGGCATGTCAATATTTTCTTTGTCGGCGATCAGTTTGACGGCTTTGAGCGTGGCAACCCCTTCGGCCAACTTGCCGAACCTTTCGCCCTTGGCAAACATTTCGCCATACATGCGGTTGTGGCTGTGCTTGGAAAACAAAGTGGCCTCATAATCGCCCAAATGAGCCAGACCGTAAGCCGTGAACGGATTACCGCCAAAATGCTTTATCAAACGTCCGACTTCCACCGGCGCCCGCGCCATCAAAGCGCCTTTAAGACCGTACCATTCCAAACCGTCTAAAATACCGGCGGCAATACCCACAACATTTTTAAGAGCAGCACCGATTTGATTGCCGACAACATCATTGCCGTAATAAAAACGAATTAAATCGCTTTGCAACAACGCAATCCAGCACTCTTTTGCCTCTTCTTCATAACTGTCGATAACGGCGCAAGACGGAACTTTTTTCATATAATCCTGCACATGCCCAGGGCCGCCTAAGCAGGCAACATGTATTTTTTGTTTGATTTCTTCATTAAAAACGTCCACTAAAATTTTGGCGCTGGGTTCTTCCAACCCTTTCATCGCCAACAAAAAGTTTTTTCCTTGCAAATCATAACCGTTGAGTTGTTTGGCCAATTCGCGCAGGTGCTGGCAACCGATGGAAATAATGATATATTCGTTTTGCAGGATTTTATTCAAATCCGGCGTCAAGACCATGTTGTCGCTCAATTCCAGATAAGGATTTCGCCGAGTGTTTTGTAATTCAATAAAATTAGGCGAAGTGGGAATATCATAAAGAACGACACTGTCCACGCAATAATTAGCGGCATACCAACCCAAAAACGTGCCCCAACGGCCGCAGCCGATAACTGATATTTGTTTCATAAAATCCTCGCAGATAATTAAAAATTATAAACGCAGTGTAGATTTAATAATGCATTTTTGCAACGGCTATTATAAAAAAGTTCACAGAGCTTTTTTTATAATTTAAACAAAAAACGACATATGTTTGCTTTTTTATAAACGGGATTTTTTCATCCGCTGACGACCAATAATGGCGTTGATGTAGTCAAAACTCTGAAAAGATTGATAAGCAAGGTCAAAACTTTTTTTATCATAAATGTAAAAGACCTTATTTGCCATGTTTTTAATGGCGTTGTCTATTTTACCAAAAGCTTCGTTATAATCCTTGCTATAATTATTTTTTGTTTTTTTCTGCATAACATCATGATACGCAGCTATCACTTTGGCGGTTTCATCTGCCGAATTAGCATAACCTTTCTGCTCAAAATCATGCATAATCTGCGCTGTTGTTTGGTAGAAACACTTGTTTGTTAAAATATTTCTTTGCAAAGCATCATTACTGTTGATAATCATGGCAAATCAATACCCTGTTCAAAAAACCTACTTTTATATATCATATTTTTTCTTAAAAAGCAAGAGGGTTGTTTTTTTGTTTTATGCTTATTTAAAATTATACTAAAAAGGCACCTGACGGTGCCTTTTTAAATTTTCCGGAACTGCATTAAAATTGTTATTCAATAAATTCAACACATTTCAAGCAGGCCAGACCTCTATAAGTACTTTGTGAAGTACAACGCGGCCCTCCGGCATTGGAACAGTCATAATCACATCCGGGAGTACACTTTCTGTTAAAGTCTATGTTTCCAGAATCTGATACGCATTTCCTACAAGGCAAGTCACCGGAATATCCTTTCGTCTCCGAGCCCCATTGGCAGAAGCTCACCATTGTTGAATAACCTGTCGGGCAGGATTTTGCAACGCAAAGTTTGCATCCCAAATTACTGCTGCCTGTTGTAGTGTTAAATTTCCAGCCTTTGGCGCCTTGTGTTCCACAGCCAGCAAGAGTTGTGGCATACTTACCAAAGGTAAGACTTGTTAAACTGCTGGACGCACAGGTTATTTTATAACATTTTTTACCGTTGACCGTGCCGAAATAAGTTGTACCCAGCGTTTCACCGGTATCCAAAGCATCTTTGGAGTAAGCATAACCTGTCGCACAGCTGGCCAATTTCGTGCATTCCTCAATTCCGGAATATCCCGTTACAACAACTTCGCTGATACCGGGCTTGGCCGTTTTACTCGTTGTGCTTGAACCTGACGGGCAGGCTTTCGGCGTACATTTACCGCAGCTGGAACCGGCAACCGCTTCCAATGTCCATGCCTCGGCTCCGCGGTCTCCACATTCTTCAACCGTTTTGGCATAGCCATCCGTACAAACTTCTTCTTTTTCTGAAGCCAGGCATTTTTTAGCGGAAACGTCATACGGACAAGCAATCCAATCACCTTCACAGGACGTGTCGGTATAGCCCAGCTCCGCGCAGATGTTTTCATTTTGCACAGAACATTCTTCTTTGAAATCCCAATATCCGTCATTACAATAACAATTATTTCCGCAGGCGCCTTTTATACCCTGGGTAAAATCACCACAGGTGGCGTTGCTGGGAATATTTCCCACATATTCATAGTTATCGTCGGTACAACCGTTTTTGCAAGAGCCAGTTTTACCGGCATCATAACTATATCCGCAGAAACAATCATAAACCTGACCGGTGCGGCATTTATAAACTTTATCGCCGCTTGGTTGTGATGTACAGGTATCGCTCACACCCCAACAGCAGATATCCGGATCTGTCACCCATTCGCTGCCATCGGCAGTCGGACAAGTACAAGAAGTGTATTTTTGCGTTCCGTCATTACACGAGCTGCCGCCGCCGGTTGCCGCCGCATCGCAAGTATAATAGTTGCTGGCGCATTGGCAACTTTGATATAAGCCGTCGCAAGCTTCGCCGACGCCTTCCAGGCCGTTTCCGGCACAATTTTCCGAGTAGCTGCTGTCGCAAACGCAATTACCGATAAGGCATGATGTATAAGTTTCGCCGTTACCGTCGACACCATTACAGCTGGTGCCGCTCAAGCAGATTTGTCCGGCGCCGTTGCAAGGCTCAAAATGTTCGTTGTTGGTGCAGCAATCTTCAGGTTTGTAAACAGCCACACCGCCTTCATCACAAGAGCGCGCCGCAACATCAGGAATTTCACATGTCGTATATCCGGGGCAGCTGGAACTTTCAAACTCGGCAATGGTCAAACAATTACTGGCGTCATCGCTTCCCGCCAAGAAACAAACACGTGCTTCGGCGGAAGCGCTTAAAAACAGCACTCCGGCCAAAATTATAAAAAATCTCTTTATATTAAGCATAACAGCCCCCGACAAAAAAACACTTATACATACGATAATTTTACCTAAAAAAGCGCAAAATGTCAATCCTTACATTTAGAAAATCAAAAACGGATTATAAAAAAACATTAAGAGCGAAAAAACAAAAAAAAACATTGCCGGAACAGAGTATTCCGGCAATATCAACGGTGTTTTCAAACCCTTATTGCTGACTTTTTTGCCGCAAATTAGCAATCAAACCGTCAACACCGTCGGGCGATTTTTTAATATAAGCCGTATATTCATTGCGGGCGGTAATCGCCAGACTGACGTTTTCAATAATGATATCCACGACTTTGAATTCGCCTTTTGTTTCTTTAACCCGCCAAACTACTTTCGCCGGCGCACCCTGTTCCATCGGCACTTCGGTGTTAACGAAAATCTGCCCTGCCGAATTTGACGGCGTTGTGCCTTTGAAAACAAAGGTTTTGCCTTTGAATTCGTCAAACCGTTTCGACCAGGTTTTAATGTTCATTTCACGATACACGTTTATAAATTCTTTTTGCTGTTCTGGCGTTGATGTCCGCCAATAACGCCCCAAGACAAAGCGGCCGATAAAGTCCAAATCAAGATATTTATTGAAAAGATCGGCAAATCGGGCGTCTTTTTCTTCGATTGACACATCGGAATTGATGATTTCTTCAATTCCTTGTGTCGTAACCTGTTTAATAAAATCTTCAGCTTGTTGTGCGTTAACTTCGGCTTGTGCCGACCCTGTCGCCAACAAAAACACGGCAACGACAAAACTCAAAAATTTTTGCATAGCGTTTAATCTCCTTCAAAACAGTTGATTATTCCATTTCTTCATCAAAGGCGTCATCATAGCCAAAATCAAAATCGTAACTTAATGTCTCTTCATCGTCGGCGCCTTGGGCACATAGGCTGACGAATTTCTGCCGATTTTGCAAAAAGGCTGACTTCATCGTGGCATAAAAATCAACCGAACCGGCCTCCAAACTTTCAATCAGTCCTTCGTTTTCCGCATACAGATTGATATATTTCAAAGCCGTAGCACCGACAACAGCCGCATCGACGCCGTCATCTTCCACGTCTATCAACGCCCAAAACAACGGACTCGCATAAGCGTCTGCCGTCCAACCCGCGACATACCGCGGCGTTGCCGGTCCGACAATCGGCAATATAAAGAAAGGTCCGTCCGGCACGCAATATTTTGCCATGGTCTGGTCAAAACTGTTTTTCTTTTTTTCGAGTCCCCAGCCTGCGGCCACATCAAACGTTCCGGCCAGGCCTAACGTAGAATTAAGCAAAAAACGTCCGACGGAAATACCGCTGTTTTTGATTTCGCCTTGAAAAAGATTGTTTATAAAATAAGCCGGTTCTTCCAAATTGTCAAAAAAAGCGCTGACCCGGTCACGGAAAAACTGGTTGGTGATTTTCTTGTAGCCTTTGGCCACGGGTTTCATCACCTTTTTATTAAACTGATAATTAAAATTGAACATGGCGCGATTGTAATATTCCACTTTTGATTCTTCATCATCGGCGGAAAGTTTGCTTCCATCCGGATTGGTGGCACACGCGGCAAGGCTTAATATCAAAAATGCCGTCAGACCAAATTTTTTCATCAGAATTTCCTTACATTAATTTTTTTAATTTCTGAAAACATAGCACAAATATAGCAATTATGCGGATTAAATCAACAAAAAATACACAAATATGCTGATATTTTGGTATGGATTGCGCTTTTTGTTACAATCAAGAAACATCTTGTGTGTTGCATCGAGCAAACATTCCCCTTATTATCAGCCCCAGTTTTGAACTTTAACTTTAAAGGATAAAAAAATGATGGATAAACCTTCTAAAAAAATAAATTTGTTTGATTGCGCCACATCACAAAACATTATCGGCCGTGACAAATTTATGGCATCTTTAGAAAAAGTTTTGGATCATGGTGCATATTGCCAAGGTCCGGAAACTAAAGAGCTTGACCAAAAATTAGCGGAATATTCCGGCACCAAATACTGTTCGACTTGCGGTTCCGGCACCGACGCTTTGACCTTGGCTTTGATGGCTTGGGACGTTAAAGTCGGTGATGCGGTTTTTGTTTCTTCCTTTACTTTCGTTTCATCGGCCGAAGCTCCGGTGTTGCTTGGCGCTACCCCGATTTTTGTTGATTCAAAACCGGACACCTACAATATGGATCCCGAAGATTTGAAACGCGCCATTGCCGAAGTCAAAAAAGAAGGCAAGCTTAACTTAAAAGCGGTTATTCCGGTTGACATTTTCGGTTCTCCGTGCGAATTGGATGAAATCATCAAAATCGCTCACGACAACGGCATGAAAGTGCTTTCGGATTCCTGCCAGTCTTACGGTTCGGTTTATTATGGCAAAAAAGCCGGTTCAATTTCGGACATGACCGCCACTTCCTTTTATCCGACCAAACCTTTGGCCGGTTACGGCGACGGCGGTGCCGTGTTTACCAACAGCAACGAAGAAAACGAACTGGTTAAATCCTGCCGCGTTCACGGTATGAGCCCGGAAGACCATTATGATAATATCCGTTTGGGCATGACCGGCCGTATGAATTCTTTCCAGGCCGCGGTTATTTTGCAAAAACTGACAGTTTTTGATAACGAACTGGAGAGCCGCTATCGCATCGCCAAACGCTATGATACGGAACTGAGCCCTTATTTCGGCAAACAGCGGATTTTGAACAACTGCCGTTCGGCTTATGCCCTGTACACGATTAACTGTGAACACCGCGATGAACTGATGGCTTACCTGAAAGAAGCCGGAATTCCGTGCGGCGTATATTATCCGCGTCCGGTTAACACTCAAACGGCTTATAAAAAATGGAACACCCGGCCGCTTCCGGTTTGCGAAAAACTGTCCCAAACGGTTTTGAGCATCCCGATGCATCCGTATATTGAAGAAGACGAACAGTCTTACATCATCAATACGATGAATGAATTTGCCAAGCAGTATTCGTCCAAAGCCGCTTAATTTTCCGCGCTTTGAAAACACCCGCCTTGAGAAAGGCGGGTGTTTTTTTATACGTTTATTGATTTTTAATAAAAAAATTTCTATATTATTTCTCAGGTAAACTTTTTTAGGAGAAAACTATGGAAACAAAAACTTACACTTCGGCTGTGGAAAGAAGCGGCGTTGACGAAGGTTTGCGCGGCTTTATGCTTAAGGTATACAATTATATGGCCGGCGGTTTGTGCTTAACCGCATTGGTGGCGTATCTGATTGCCAACACCGGCTTAATCAGATTGTTCTTCAACTTCAACCCGGCAACTAACACCGCCACCATGTCCGGATTTGCTTGGTTGATTTTTATTGCGCCGTTGATTTTGGTTTTTGCTTTCAACTGGGCGGTTTCCCGTGGTTCAACAACACAAGTCCAAGGCATTTTCTGGCTTTATTCCGCTTTAATCGGCGCGTCGTTGACGCCGATTGTTTTGGCATATACGGCCTCCAGCATGACCCGCGTCTTTTTAATCACGGCCGGCACTTTTGGCGCCATGAGCCTGTATGGCTACACCACCAAACGCGACTTGACCGGTTTGGGTTCGTTTATGATTATGGGTTTATGGGGCGTTATCATCGCCAGCATTGTTAATCTCTTTATGCAAAGCACGGCTTTGGATTATGCTTTATCGTATATTACAATCGCCGTTTTTGTCGGCTTAACGGCTTATGACACACAGACAATCCGCAACATATATCATTCTGCCGACACGGAAGATTCCGCAACGCGCAAAGCGGTTGCCGGCGCTTTGTCATTATATTTGGATTTTATCAACCTGTTTCTTAATTTGTTGAGAATTATGGGTGACAGAAGATAAAAAAATCAGTTTCATAAAAGCAACCCCGGGCAAAAGCTGCTCGGGGTTTTGTTTATCATTATAAACTATTTGGCTTCGTCCGGATCGCGCAAAACATAGCCGCGTCCCCAGACGGTTTCGATATAATTCTTGCCGCCGGAAGCTTTTTCCAGCTTTTTGCGCAACTTGCAAATAAAGACGTCGATAATTTTCAATTCCGGCTCATCAATGCCGCCGTAAAGATGGTTTAAGAATTGGTCTTTGTTAAGCGTTGAGCCTTTGCGCAAAGACAGCAGCTCCATAATGCCGTATTCTTTACCGGTCAGATGTAAGGCTTTGCCGCCGACGGTAACCGTCTGTGTGTCAAGATTGACTTCGACATCGCCGGTTTTAATGATGGAATTGGAATGTCCCTTGGAACGGCGCACAATCGCCTGGATACGCGCCAAAAGCTCGGACTTATCAAAAGGTTTGGTTAAGTAGTCATCCGCACCGTAGCCCAAACCTTTGACTTTTTTATCAGGTTCGGACAAGCCGGACAAAATAAGAACCGGCGTGTTGACTTTGGCATTACGCAAACTTTTTAACACTTCATAACCGTTCATGTCCGGAAGCATCAGATCCAGAATAATGATATCATAATCGTACAACTTGCCGATTTCGAGCCCGTCTTCGCCCAAATCGGTCGCATCGACAATCATACCCTCTTTTTTCAGCATTGTTTCAATGCTTTGCGAGACGGCGTAATCATCTTCCACCAACAACACTCTCATCTCTTTACCCTTCCGTAATTTTTTTAATGGTAATTTTACTATAACGCCATATTTTTTATTTGTGAATCTTTTTAAAGGCCTGTTAATAATTATTAACAAGAAATGTTAAAAATGGCAGCAATCCTTGTTGAAAAGCATCTAAACTTGTGTATATTAAGAGTAAAATTAACTTTATAAGGAGAAAAAAATGTTTAAATTGCCGACTCTAAACTATGAATTGGACGCTTTGGCGCCGTATATTTCAAAAAACACGATGGAATTTCATTACCTGAAACATCATCAAACGTATGTTGACAATCTAAACAAACTGATTGCCGGAACAGAATTTGCAAACATGACATTGGAAGAAATTGTGCAAAAAACGGCCGGAAAGTCCGAACATACGGCGATTTTTAACAACGCCGCACAAACCTGGAATCATTCTTTCTTTTGGAATTGCATGCGTCCGAATGGCGGCGGCATGCCGCAAGGTCGTCTGTTGGAAGATATTATCAAAACTTTCGGCAGTTATGAAGTTTTTTGCAAAGAATTTAAAACAGCTGCTTTGGCGCAATTCGGCAGCGGCTGGGCGTGGTTAATACGTCGTGCGGACGGCAGTTTGGAAATCATGAAGACCGCAAACGCCGATAATCCGTTGGCGCATGGGTTGGAAGCCTTAATAACGATAGATGTGTGGGAACATGCGTATTATCTGGATTATCAAAACCGCCGCGGCGATTTTGTTGACGCCTTTTTGAACCACTTAATTGACTGGAAAGAATAAGATTTCCCGGATTCAATTCTAAAAAAAGCGCCGTTATGGCGCTTTTTTTAATGGTGATCCCAACGGGATTTGAACCCGTGTTGCAGCCTTGAGAGGGCCGCGTCCTAGGCCACTAGACGATGGGACCAAGTTGTAAAGTTGCTACCCTTTTAATATACTTCTTCTCGCAATGCAAGAATTATTTTTAAAACGATTTGATTTTATAAAATTTTGATTAAAAATTGTTTTTGGTATAAAATTATGTTACACTGATGTTGTTATGCTTAGGAGTAAAATAATGGAAAACGGTATTGTGGAAGAATATTATCAAGCAAATTTGAAATATTTTGCTAGAGAAAAGAAAAAAATTCCCTTGGAAATATCCGTATTGGAAAAAGATCTTAACGATATTAAACAAGAATATGCGGCGGCGGTTGTTAAAGGTAACCAGTTTATTATAAAAGAATATCAAAGAATCTTAAATGCAAAAGAATACGATTTGAAAAGCTATGAGGAACAATCCGAACTTCTGCGCGAACCACAAAAACAGGATATTGCCTATCGGTTAAAACAATATCAGGAATTTCCGGAAAAAGCAGCCCAAAGCATCTCTGATGACAAAATGCTTTGTTTTCACGGCACAACAATAATCGGTGCAAAAAATATTATATTAAGCGGCGGCATATTCTCCGGCGCGGATAGATTTGGCCGTTCAACGAGCTATGATCCTCCCGGAAAGATATCCGTCACAAATAAAGACTCTGTCGAGACATCATCAAGAACGTACATGCGGCTGATTGATAATTTTTGTTATCCAGCCGGATGCTTGTTTGTTGTTTCCGCCAAAGATAAAGCAGAATATCAAAATCTTTCGTCTTGTTGGATGATAGATAATGTTGATTTCAAAAAAAATCCGGAAAGGCTTGTTGCCATAATTTCTACGCCGGAAAACTTGGAAAGACTCAGACAATGGGCTAAAGAAAACGGTGTTGACGGTTCTAAAGTTATGGATTTTGAAAAATTTATCCATACAAATAATAACAAAAATTATATGCAAGCAAATGTTATCAATATGATAAAAAACGGAAAAACCTGGGCTGACAATCCGTAGATTTGCAGACCGTTGATTAGACCTCCTCAAACAAACTTCAAGCGCTGCAAAAAAAACTCTGATTTTTCATCAGAGTCTTTTGCTTTATTTTGTCAAATTTCAAAGTTTAACGTAGTTCAAATTGATCTTTGCCGACACCGCACAACGGACAAACCCAATCTTCCGGCAAATCTTCAAACGGCACGTCGCCGTCATAAACATAACCACAAACCATACAGGTCCATTTTTTATCTTCCATAACATTTTCTCCTTTCTGATTAACGTTAGATTGTTTTTTATGTCTTTCAAAAGCTTCCATAACTTTATTTTTAAACCCGTCGCGATACATCTTATAAGTCAGCGGCTCGCCGGTGCGATTGTCAAAGGCATCAACAACCTTGGCAAAAAACACCGTATTACTCGGATATTCCAAGCTTTCCGTCACCAAACAGTGGATTTTGGCCAAAGCTTGGCGCAAATACATCATACCGTCATGTTCTGTTCCGTCAACTTGCGCCCATTTATCGGCGTTGCGGCTGCTTTGATAACCGAAAACACCCACCGTCAACGGATCAATATTTTGCGGCAAAACGCTTAAAGCAAACTCGCCGGTTTCTTCAACCACTTTCTTGGTATAACTTCCGTTCATGCAAGAAATCATCAAAAAATCAGGATCTGTTGCCACCTGGCTCACAGCGTCGATTAAAGAACCGACAAATCGTCCGTTTTCTTCCCGGGCTGACAATATATATAATCCGTTAGAAATTGCAAACAATGCTTCCGGCTGCATATTCCCTCCTTTGCTAATAACATAAGCAAATCATAATGGTTTTAAATAGCAATGTAAACTTAAAATTTCCACTTGCTAAAAATAAAAAATCTTCCTTGACAAGCATATCCGGTTTATGTATATATAGGGTATAGGGGTATATGCTATATAAGGAGTATTTCATGTCTTTTTGTTGCAATGATGAAGAAAAGAAAAAACTGGCGACCCGCCTTAATCGAATAGAAGGTCAAATCCGCGGCATCAACAAAATGGTAGCGGAAAACCGCGATTGTATGGAAATCCTAAATCAAATCGTATCTTGTCAGGCCGCCTTAAAAGGCGTCTGGAAAGAGGTCGTCCGCGGCCACTTGCAAAACTGCATCACCGACGCCCTAAAAACCGGCAAAAACAGCGCCGCTTTAATTGATGAGTTGGCAGAACATTTGGAAAAAATGAAATAAGGAAAAGAAAATGGATAATGAAATCTTAAAAAACAAAACTCTCTTGGTGATTATTGTTACTTTATTAACGATGTTTGCCGAAATCGGTTTCGGTATCTGCACCAAATCCATGGCTTTGACCGCCGACGGTTTTCATATGGGCACGCACGCGCTTGCTTTATCCATCACTTATTTGGTGTGCGTCGTCGTTACCCGCTATAAAGACCGCGAAGAAACCCTGAATGCGCTCGGAGGCTATACCAGCGCTCTGTTCTTAGGCTTAACCTCGTTAGGTATTTTATATGAATCGGTCGAACGTTTCATTCATCCGCAATCCATTTCGTTCAATGAGGCGATTTTGGTAACGGTCGTCGGTCTGATTGTCAACATTGTCTGCGTTTTGATTATGTCTGAAAATCACATTCATTGCCACACACATCAAGAACATACAAAACGCACGCACAAACACAAAGAAAACCTCAACTTCAAAGCGGCTTATCTGCACATTTTGGCCGACGCCTTAACCTCGGTTATGGCCATCATCGCCCTAATCTGCGGCAAATATTTCGGCTGGGTATTTTTAGATCCGTTAATCGGCGTGGTTGGCGGCCTCATCATCTTAAAATGGTCGGTCGGTTTGATTAAATCATCTTTTAACATACTAATCGGTTCACCACTCAAAAAATAATCTTGAAAAACGAACGGTACTCTGCTTATATTAATTTCGGCTGAATAAATATAAGGATAAGAGCGATGCGTAGTTGTTTGGTTTTGGAAGGCGGCGCCAAGCGCGGCATATACACCGCCGGCGTCTTGGATGTTTTGTTGGAAAACGACATTATGACCGACGGCGTTATCGGTGTTTCCGCCGGCGCGATTCACGGTTGTTCCTACGTTTCAAAACAAATCGGCCGCAGCATTCGTTACAACTTAAAATACAACGACGATTATCGTTTCATGAGTCTCAAATCTTGGCTCAAAACCGGAAATCTGGTTGACACCGACTTTGCTTATCATGAGCTTCCGGAAAAACTGGATGTTTTCGACCACAAAACTTTTGCAAACAATCCGGCGGCTTTTTACGTTACTTGCTCCAATCTCGAAACCGGCAAAGCCGAATATATCCGCTGTCCCGAAATGAAAGGCAAATATATGGATTATCTGCGCGCTTCGGCCTCTATGCCCTTTGTTTCCCAAATCGTTGAGATTGACCGCAAACATTTTCTTGACGGCGGCATCACCGACAGTATTCCGCTGCAAGCCGCTTTTGATTTGGGATTTGCTAAAAACATTGTTGTCTGCACGCGCCCCGAAGGCTATTTCAAGAAACCGTTTACCTTAACATGGCTGGCCAAACTCGTTTACAAAAAATTCCCTCAATTCATCAAAGCCCTGCAAAACCGCCACATAATGTATAATCAGGAATTGGCGCAAATCAACAAGCTGCAAACGGAAGGGAAAATTTTTGTTATCCGCCCGACGCGTTATATCAAAATCAAACGTATGGAAACAAACCCGGATATTATTAAAGCGATGTATGAACTCGGCCGCCGAGATGCTGCCGATTCGCTTGAGGCTTTAAAAGCGTTTTTAAAAAAATAAAACCGCCTCGTTAACCGAAGCGGCAAAAATCGGTTTAGTCCTCTATATCCGCCTCATAAGCGTAAACGATTTTACTGTCTTCTTCATTTTCCGTATCGCTCAACTCGCACACCAAAAGTTTATCGGCATCCGCCAAGCTGTCGAAAATACTGTCCGGAACAGCATCTAAAACGATAGATTCGTCTTCATTGCGAACAAGCTCCGCCGAATTATTTTCCGGGTCCAACACAATCCGCGTTGCTTCTGCCGGCGGCGTGTCGCTTGCATACAACAACAACATCACTTCATCTTCATCATTGACTACAAAATCATAAGTCGTATTTTTATCCATCTTTGTCTCCTTTGGCTCAAATATGTTTTTATATTAAAGACTATTTATAATTTTACAAGATTTTCTTTTCGTTTTGAAACCCTGTTGATAGATTTGATGAAAATGCTGCATTCGCGTTTGATTAATGATATTAAAAACACATGTCAAAATTGTTGGATAAAATAATCAATCTTTTTAAATGGCCGGTAGCCGTTTACATGTTGGTATCTTTACCGGCCTTATTTTCATCTGTTGACTTTTTTAATTTCAGAAATTTCAAATCCGTTGCTTTCGGCGCCGGCTTTTTCATGTATTTTATCGGCCGCACCATGGCGGATTCATCGGTTAAAGTTTCCATGCAGATTATCGCCCACGAATTGACTCACACCTTTTTTGCTTTGCTGACAATGCACAAAATTGAACATATCCGCCTCAATCCGGATGAAAGCGGCGGCGAAATGGGTTTCAAAGGCGATGGTAATTGGCTGATTGTCATTGCTCCGTACTTTTTCCCTTTGTTTGGCATGTTTTACATGATTTTAATGGGATTTTTCCCCAATAATCTGATTTTCAACGGTATTTTAGGTTACTTTTTAGGTTATCACACGGACACCGTCGGCTCGCAAATTCATGACAAACAAACCGATTTGCCCAAAGTAACGTACACTTTCTGTTGGATGTTTTTGCCCGGAGCCAACTTATGGATAATAGGCAGTTTTTTGGCATTCAACAGCCGTGGCTGGGAGGGTATGGTCGTTTATTTTGATTTAATAAACCGCCTCAACTGGCAAAACTTTCAATATATTCTGAGTATGCTTTTTTAATACTTGAGCATACATTCACCGGCATTTAACCAAACTTTTTTGCCAATCGGCAAGACAAAGCGGCTCTGCTGATGACCATAAGGAAAATTTGCCACCATCGGCACTTTGATATCCGCTGTAAAATCTTGCAAAATTTCATCAACGGTGCCGTCGCCGGCGTCTGCCTCCGCACAATTAACAAATTGCCCGAACACAATCCCGTTAAGTTCGGCAAATCCGGGCTGCATGCTGATTTGTTTGAGCATACGCTCGATTTTATACGTTTTTTCCCCGACATCCTCAAGCAGCAAAATCTTATCTTTCAAATCCGGAAAATAAGGTGTTCCGCACAAACTGCAAAAAACGCTCAGACAGCCGCCCACCATCACGCCTTCTGCCGCGCCGTTTTTAAGGCATTGACCGCCGCAGACACATTGACGTTCATCGTTGAATATGCCCATCAAAGATTTTTCGAGCTGCACATCCAACGTTTTCTCTTTAAAATCATATGCCGGCAAAAAACCTGTGTATGAAACGTTGCCCGCTTTTGCATAAAGTGCATTTTGCAATGCCGTTGAATCGCTTAAGCCGAACACGGGTTTAGGCGTTTTTCTGACAACGGAATAATCTATTTTATCCAAAACATCCAAACTTCCGGCACCGCCGCGCACGCAAAAAACGGCTTTAATATCTTCTCGTATAAAACACGCATTAATATCTGCCGCACGTTCATCGGCGTTTCCGGCCATATACCGGCAGCGTGAAAAAACATGCGGCATGTTTTCCGCTTTAATTCCTCTTTTTTCAAACCATTTAACAGCCTCGGTCAACTCAATTTCATTAATTGCCGACGACGGGGCGATAAAAGCGACTTTGTCATTTTTTGAAATTAAACTCATTTTTTTAATTCCTCCAAAATTTGTCGGCAAAAATCAGGCAAACTGTTGTCCCTTGCACCCATAACAACGATTCGATCTCCGGATTTTGCCAATTCGCGCATACGTGTTTTTATCTCTTCCCGCGTCTGATAAAATTCCGCCTTTACACCCAAAGAAACGGCATAATCAACCAAATCTGCGGAAGAAATATCTTTTCTGACCGTTCCTCCGGCATAATAAATTTCCGGTATAAACAATCTGTCATCCGGCGACATGGCTTGCGCAAAACTTTGTATGATTTCTTTACCCATCATGCGCATCGGCGAAAATCCGTGCGGTTGAAACATAATCAGCAAACGCCCGTCATAATCTCGTAAAGCGCTCATGGAAGCGGCAACCTTGCTCGGATTGTGGGCAAAATCATCAATCACCGTTACATTGTTTTGACTGCCGATAACATCAAGTCGGCGCTTAGTCCCGGCAAACTCCTCCAAAACTTTTGCCGCCGAAAGTTCATCAATCCCCAAAAACCGACAAGCGGCAAACGCCGCCAAAGCGTTAGACACATTAAAACGACCGGGAATTTTGAGCGTAAATTTTTTCCCTTTCATCTCATAAACGACGCCGTCGGCCACCGGCTTGATATTGCCTGCATACACATCCGCATTTTGATGTATTGTGGAAAATGTAATCACATGCGGATTTTTATTCAAAAGCATTGCGGAATTCGGACAATCCAGATTAATCACCGCTCCGCCGTCGGCGCGCGCGGTAAAATCGGCGAATAGCTTTTGCAAATCTTCAAGACTTTTATGGTCAAGCGCCACATTACTGACCACCGCCACATACGGATTGTATTTTTCAATGGAACCGTCGCTTTCGTCGGCCTCCGCCACGCAGATATCG
Source organism: uncultured Alphaproteobacteria bacterium (assembly GCA_944391395.1). Taxonomy (GTDB): domain Bacteria; phylum Pseudomonadota; class Alphaproteobacteria; order RF32; family CAG-239; genus CAAFZY01. The sequence continues at coordinate 142,280 of CALXTI010000001.1, read as the reverse complement.
CCTGAATTAAGGATAACATTCGGAATTCCGGGCGCATCGGCATAATTTTTGAGCAAACCTCCGTTAATCACCAACGGTTTCTTTCCCAGCTTATCAAGCACAAAACCTATCATGGCCGTAACGGTTGTTTTGCCGCTGGTGCCGCCGACGGCGACACCGTACTTATGCGTATTAAAAATTTCCGCCAGCAAATCCGAACGTTTTCTTATCGGAATATGTTTATCAAGCGCTGCCTTAACATCCGGAATAGAATCTTCCACCGCCGTTGAAACAAACAAACAATCCAAATCATCGGACACGGCCGACCCGTCCTGCGGATAAATTTTGATGCCGATACTTTCCAAAGCCTTTTTATTTTCTTGATCTTTGCCCTGGTCAAAACTGCGATCCGAACCTTTCACGTCATATCCTTCCGATTGCAAAACTTGTGCCAACGCGCTCATCCCGCTGCCGGATATTCCGCAAAAGCTTACTTTTTTCATCGTTCGGTTCCTTAAAAAATCATAACGCGTCATATAGTTCTTCCAACTCTTTGCGCCCGGCCGTCAAATTTTTATAATCCACCACGATATATGTTTGATTATCGCCGGTTGCAAGCAAAGCCAACGTCACGCCGACTGTCCCGTTTTCAAAGGTCGCATATAAAGTTGTTTCACCGGCGGCCAGCTTTGCTAAAAAACCTTCCCCCCCTTTGGGCAGCTCTTGTTGCGAAGTCTTGACCGACTGCGTACCGTCGGGATTGACAACCGTTTCATCGACGTTTACCGCCGCCGGAGTACAAAATTCATGTGCGTTTCCGTATTTTTTTGCCAACAAAGCATAATACTTGTCATATTCTTTAAGCCCTTTGGTCGCGCTGCCATCATCGTCAATAAATTTTCCGTATGCCGCTATCCGCCACAAGGCGTCGTCTTCTCCGAAGCTGACAAGAACTTCACGAAAAGCCGAAACCGGATTTGGCAGATTTGTCGCGATGTAAGAATTCGGCATATCTTTTTGTTCAATCGGTTGCAAACGAACATGCAGATATTCTATTTCATCCACGGTTGCCAGCCACTTCAACCCCATCGGCGCCGGTTCGCGAACAATCGGTGCGGCTTTTTCGGTTTCAACTTTTTCAACCCGGAGTTTTTTACGCTCAACCCGCAAAGCCTTCGGCTTGCTGTCCAAAATTTTTCCGGCATCAAACTGACCGCTGATGCCTTCCTGTTCTTGTTGAATTTCTTCGGGCATGATAAGATCTCCGAAAAAATCGTCTTCCGCATGCGCGGCGCTGCAAAAAGCAATTCCGACCGGCAAAATAAAGAAAAACACTTTTTTCATAAAAAACTCCTTGTATCTTAAAGAAAAAAATTGAACAGTGTTCATTTTTATTATAATGTGTAACATATTACATAAAATTCGTTAATTTAGATATAAGATTTAACATGAATAAAGACAACATACAAGAAAACTTAGTAAACAAAGGCCGTGAGCTCATCAAAGAAAAAGGTGCCGAATTTTTAACTGCCCGGAAACTTTCCGAAGCCTCCGGATATTCGGTCGGCACCATTTACAATCAATTCGGCAATATGGACAATTTTGTTCTCATTCAAAATTATCTTACTTTGGATAACCTTTACAACCGCTTGGCGCAACTCAGAGCGTCGGGTACCGCCTATCAGCGCCTGAATCTGTATACACAGGAATTTATTGATTTTGTTTTGGAAAACAAAAATTTGTGGTTTTTGGTACACAATTTTCATTTACACAACAACAACCGCCGTTTTTCCAAAATTTACCTGCGGCGCGTGGTGCAAATAACCCAGCTGGTCGAAAGCGCCTTCAAAGCGCTCTTCCCTGACATTCCTCTGCCCGAGCGCATCTTGTCATTGCAGGTTTTATGGCTATCCCTGTTTTCACTAAGCGCGTTTTTAACCACCGACACGCTGGACAGTTTCAGTAAGATTAACAAACGTTCATTGTGCGAACTGCTCTTAAACACTTACCTTGCCGGCATGAAAGTTTTGGAAAAGCTATAATTTCAACGGAGACAACATGGATTTTGCCAGATTATTTTTTCACAAAATCGCTTTGTTTTTAAACAGTCCGGAAACTTTAAGCCTAGCGGTCAACAACCGCTTTTTGCTAATATTGCTGGTCATCGTTCTCTTAAAAATGAAATATGCCACTTATTCCAGCATATGGCTGAGCGCTTTAATCAACATTCCCGGCACCATTTTGCACGAAAGCATGCATTTTATCGTCGGACTTGCCTTAAATGCCTACCCCACAACTTTTGATTTAATTCCGCACAAAGACGGTTTTGGCAACTATGTCATGGGCAGCGTCGGTTTTCGCAACGTAACCTTTTATAACGCCCTACCGGCAGCATTGGCTCCTTTGTTTTTATTGCCGATAGGTTTTTATTTCAACCGTTGGTATTTCAACAACATAGACATTACACTCGGCAATTATCTGCTGTATATTTTATTGCAAACCGTCATCATTGAAAACGCCGTTCCTTCCGCTACGGATTTCAAAGTCGGCTTTTCTTATCCTGCCGGCATATTGTTATATAGTGCGGTTTTTGTTTCGGCTGTTATTTTTATATAAAAGGATTTTAGATATGAAGATTTTGTGGAAATTGTTTGTTTCGTTTTTCAAAACCGGGTTGTTTACCTTCGGCGGCGGCTATGCCATGCTGCCGCTGTTAAAAGCCGAGGTGGTCGAAAAACAAAAATGGGCTACCGAAGACGAACTGTTGGATTATTTTTCCATTGGCCAGTGCACACCGGGAATTATCGCCGTCAATGTTTCCACTTTTTGCGGTTATAAACTCAAAGGCGTCATTGGTGCCATCACCGCCACCACCGCCATTATTTTACCTTCTTTGATTATCATTACCTTAATTGCCGCCGTATTGGAAAAATACATGCATCTACCGATTGTTGCCAGTGCTTTCGCCGGAATACGTTTGGGCGTAACTGCCCTGCTTATAAATCTTATTTTTGACATGGGCCAAAAAATTTTTACCCAAAACCCGCATTGGCGTCTGCACGCCGTTATTTTTGTCATCGCTTTTGCCTTGCTGATGTTCGGCGATGTCTCCGCCGTTCTGATTGTAATTATGGCGGCGGTTTTCGGTTTTATTCCGGAATTGTTCGGTAAAAAAATCCCTTTTATCAAAGGGGGAAATAAAAAATGATTTACTGGCTTTTGTTCTATGAATTTTTCAAAATCGGACTGTTTGCCATTGGCGGCGGCGCGGTAACTATTCCTTTTTTATTTGACTTGGGCGAAAAATACCATTGGTTCACCACCGAGCAGCTGGTTAATATGATTGCCGTTTCGGAATCCACCCCCGGTCCGTTGGGGGTGAATATGGCAACTTTTACCGGCTACCAAACCGCCGGTGTCTTAGGCGGTATCGTTGCCACTTTCGGACTAACGTTGCCTTCCGTCATCATTATTATCCTGATTGCCAAACTATTAAAACGTTTTGCCGACAACCCTCGTGTGCAAACTTTGCTTTCATCAATTCGTCCCGGTGTTTTGGCTTTAATCATCTTTGCCGGTTGGCAAATTGCCCGCATCAGCGTCACGAACTGGCTTTCCGCCGCCATTTTTGCCGGCATTCTGCTCGCCAACCGCTTTTTCAAATCAAGTCCGATTTTTTATATTCTTCTGTCGGCAATTATCGGTATTGTCTTGCAATTATAGACTTGGTGCTTATAAATAAAGAGTAAGGAGATAAACATGAAAGATACGGATACGATTTATGATGTCGTCGGCATCGGCAACGCTATGGTTGACGTTTTGGCCAAAGTCGGCGACGGCTTTTTAAGTGAAAGAAACTTGCACAAAGGCGGCATGACCTTACTTGACGCCGCCACGGCCGGAAAGATTTATCAGGACATTGTTCCCGAGCGTGAAGTTTCCGGCGGTTCGGCGGCCAACACCGTTGCCGGCATGGCCTCGTTAGGAGCGGATTGCGCTTTTATTGGCAAAGTCCATGATGATGAACTCGGGCAAGATTTTCGCCGCGACATCGGCGCCGCCGGCATAGATTTTTTCACCCCGCCCTTGTTGGAAGGACCTGCCACCGGACGCAGCATTGTTTTGGTCACGCCCGATGCCGAACGCTCCATGTTCACCTACTTGGGCGCCGCCACTCGTCTAACCGCCGGCGATATAGATGAAAACATCATTAAAGCCTCAAAATATGTGTATCTGGAAGGCTATCTTTGGGATGAGGACAGCTCTAAAGAAGCGGTTTTAAAAGCTTGCGAAATTGCACATAAACACAACCGAAAAGTAGCGTTCACACTTTCCGACAAAGGCTGCATCGCCCGTCATCAACCCTCCATGCTGGATTTGATTAAAGACCATGTGGATATTCTGTTTGCCAATGAAAAAGAAATCAAAACTCTGTTTGCCGAAAATGATTTTATGACAACACTTGATTTAATTAAACCGATGGTAGAAATTGCCGCCGTCACCCGCGACGCCCGTGGTTCAGTAATCGTCAACGGCAGAGTTAAAATTTTTGTGGAAGCTGAAAAAATTGATGATGTGGTGGATTCCACCGGCGCCGGCGATATGTATGCCGCCGGATTTTTATACGGGATGAACACCGGACGCAGTCTCGGCACTTGTGCCATGATTGGCAGCATTGCCGCCTCGGAAATTATCACGCATTATGGCGCCCGCCCGGAAGTTTCGCTACGTGGCTTTGTTCGTAACAAACTTATGCAATATGGTAAAAAGTTTTAATTTTTCAAGAACACACTGCCGCAGGCAACGACTGTTTTAGAATATATCGCCAGCACCCACGGCAGGCAAAAACGACAAAAGGCAAAACATGAAACGTACCAAACACAAAAACATTAACGGCTGGCTGATTGTTGACAAACCTGCCGGCATCGGCTCCACCGACGTGGTTAATCAAACCCGTCGGCTGCTTGACGCCAACAAAAACGGACACGCCGGCACGTTGGACCCTTTTGCCACCGGCGTTTTGCCGATTGCATTCGGTGAGGCGACCAAGCTTGTTCCATATGTAACCGACGGCGCCAAAGAATATGAATTTACCTTAAAATTCGGCGCTGCCACCAATACCGACGACACCGAAGGCGAAATCATCGCCCGCTCAAATGTTATCCCTTCAAAAGAACAAATTTTATCCGTTCTGCCGCAATTTACCGGCACAATCACACAAGTCCCGCCGGCTTATTCGGCAGTCAAAATCAATGGTGAGCGCGCCTACAAGCTTGCCCGCAAAGGCGAAGATGTCAATATGCCGCCCCGCGAAGTAAAAATTTATACTTTGGATTTGCTCAAACAAATAAGTGCCGATTCGTTTTATTTTCGCGTGCAATGCTCCAAAGGCACTTACATTCGCTCTTTAGGGCGCGATATTGCCTTAAAACTCGGCTCTTGCGGTCATCTGGAAACCCTGCGGCGCACAAAATGCGCGATTTTTACGCTTTCGGATACGATTTTGCTGGAAAATTTAAAAAATATGGTGTATGAAGAAGAACGACTATCGTTACTTCTGCCGGTTGAGACATCACTGCGCGACATCGCGGTGATTGCCGTTTCGGCGGAAGATGCTGCCAAATTAAGGCATGGCCAGAGCGTTTCGCCAAAATCCTATGATGTTAAAAACCTTATCGGAAAAGTTGCGGCCGCCATGTGCGATGATTGTTTGACAGCCGTCGTAAAGGTTGAAACGGGGAAAATTTCTCCGATTCGCGTGTTTAATTTTTAAAAAAAGGAAAATTTAAGATGTCGATTACAAACGAACAAAAGCAAGAAATTGTTGCCAAATACGGCACAAAGCCGAACGATACCGGTTCACCGGAAGTCCAGATTGCCATTTGGACATACCGCATCAATTCTTTGATTGAACACTTCAATGTTCATAAAAAAGATTTGCACTCCCGCTTGGGACTGATGAAAATGGTCAGCCGCCGGCGCCACCTTTTGGATCACTTGAAATCCAAGAGTGAAGACCGTTATCAGGCAATCATCAAAAAACTGGATCTGCGTAAGTAATAACAGACAGGTTAAAAAACTGCGGGGCATGGGGCTCCGCAGTTTTATAAAATCCTGGCATTTTGTCAGGTGAGGTTTATAGGAAAAGAGAAAGGTAGAAAATATGATCGATTTTAAAACATGCCGTCAGGAAATAGATTGGGGCGGCCGTAAATTAACATTAGAAACAGGCAAAATAGCCCGTCAGGCGACCGGCGCCGTTATGGCAACTTATGGGGATACCGTTGTTGTTGCCACCGTTGTTGCCGCCAAAGAAGTCAAAGACGATCAGGATTTCTTCCCTTTAACCGTTAACTATCAGGAAAAATATTATGCCACCGGCAAAATCCCCGGCGGTTTTATGAAACGTGAAGGCAAACCTTCCGAACGCGAGGTCTTAATTTCCCGTCTGATTGACCGGCCGATTCGCCCGCTGTTTCCGGACGCCTTCAAAAACGAAGTACAAATTGTTTGCACCACCTTGTCACACGACCAGAAAAACGATTCCGATGTGGTCGCCATGGTTGCCGCATCTGCCGCATTGGCCGTTTCCGGCATTCCGTTTTTAGGCCCTATCGGCGCTGCTAAAATTGGTTACAAAAACGGTGCATACATCTTAAACCCGACCTTGGAAGAACAAAAGACATCCGATTTGGAATTGACCGTCGCCGGAACATCAGAAGGTGTTTTGATGGTTGAATCCGAAGCCAACGAGCTTTCCGAAGAAACAATGCTCGGCGCGGTAATGTTTGGCTTTGAAAACTTCCAACCGGTCATCAACATGATTAACGAGTTAAAGAAACAAGCCGGCAAACCGGCTTGGGAAGAACCGAAATTTCCACCCGAATTTGACGAATTGTGTGCCCGAATTGAAAAAGACTTCGGCAAAAAATACGAAGAAGCTTTCAATGAGGTTGATAAATTAACCCGCGGCACGATTTTGGGTCAGTTGGCTGAAGAAGTCAAAGCCACGATTGATCCGGAAAACGAAATTGAAGTTCGTTACATTGGTGATGTTATTGAACACATCATGCACAAAACTATGCGTGAAAAAGTTTTATCGACCGGCCGCCGCATTGACGGACGCGACACCAAGACCGTCCGCCCGATTAGCTGCGAAGTCGATGTTCTGCCCACCACGCACGGTTCGGCTTTGTTCACCCGCGGTGAAACACAGGCTTTGGTTGTTACCACCTTGGGTACCGAGGACGACGCCCAGATTGTGGACGGATTGATGGCTGAATATAAGCAAGATTTTATGCTTTATTATAACTTCCCGCCGTTTTCGGTTGGCGAATGCGGTCGTCTGGGTTCTCCCGGACGTCGTGAAATCGGCCACGGCAAACTGGCATGGAGAGCCATTCACCCGATGATGCCCAAAGACAAAGAAAAATTCCCTTATTCGGTGCGTGTGGTTTCCGATATTATGGAATCCAACGGTTCGTCTTCCATGGCCACCGTTTGCGGCACAACCTTGTCGTTGGAAGCCGCCGGTGTTCCGCTCAAAAAACCGGTTGCCGGCATTGCCATGGGCTTAATCAAAGAAGCCGACGGCAGAGTGGCGGTTTTGACCGATATTTTGGGCGACGAAGACCACTTGGGCGACATGGACTTTAAAGTTGCCGGTACCAAAGACGGTGTTACCGCTTTGCAGATGGATATCAAAATCACCTCCATCACCAAAGAGATTATGCAAACCGCTTTGGCTCAAGCGCACGAAGGCCGTATCCATATTTTAGGCGAAATGGCCAAAGCCATTGCCGAACCGCGTCCGAATGTTTCGCCGTTAGCGCCGCGGATTATCTCTATGAAAATTCCGGTAGACAAGATTCGCGAAGTCATCGGCACGGGCGGTAAAGTTATTCGGGAAATCATTGAAAAAACCAACACTAAAATTGATATCTCGGATGACGGCGTGGTGCAAATTGCTTCCGTCAACACCGCTGACGGCGAAGCTGCCATGAGCATTATTCAAGGCATTGTTGCCGAACCTGAACCCGGTGTAATTTACAAAGGCGTTATCACCAAAATCACCGATTTTGGCGCTTTTGTCCGCTTTGTCGGCTCTACCGAAGGTTTGGTGCATATTTCTGAAATCAAAGACGAGCGCATTGCCTCCGTTTCTGATTTTTATAAAGAAGGCGACACCATGTGGGTCAAATGCTTGGGCGTTGACAACCGCGGCAAGTGGAAACTTTCCGCCAAACGCGTCAATCAGGAAACCGGCGAAGACCGCGAATAATCTGATGTTATAATCTGTAAAAACCCTGAAATTAAAAATTTCAGGGTTTTTATATTACAAAATCCGATTATAAATTTATTCTTTCCCGACATACTCACTTTTAAGTTTGGAAAAAAAATTTACATCCGCATACCTTTTTTCTGCTACCACCCACAAGCTTTGTCTGGAAACGCCCTCAAAAACATATCCGCATTTTTTTGCGACATTAGCAGATTTAGTATTCAAAACATCCGTACGAATAAAAATCCGATTAAAACCCAAACCAAAAAATTCCTTTTCAAGCAGTAGAACAGCTTCTTGCATATAACCATTACCCGCATATTTAGTAGATATCCAATATCCGATTTCTACACGTTTATTATTTTCATTAACCGTAGCCGAAATTGTCCCCATAAAAGGAATTTTTCTTGTGGCTATAACATAAGTAAAATCAACTCGTTCTTTCCATTTTTTCTCGCAATCAAGTAAATACTCGTAACTGTCCTCAATCTTGTATTTCGGTGTTGCCCAATTAAGCCAAGGCGAAAGTTCAGGAAGACTATCTTGCACCTCTGCAATATGAAGCTTTGCCATTTTAAAACTTTTTTTAGCCTTGATTAAAACAATTCTTTCCCCTTGTAGTTTTTGTTTAGGAAATAACATCATTGCCTCCGCGATTATTCATAAACAATTTAATTATACTATCGGAAAAAATTTTTTATTTGTAAAGTACCAATATATGTTCTCTTAAAATCCCAATAGATTTTCTTAATTTTGCTTTCCGATACAAAAAATCGCAAAAATATACCAAGTTTTTTTGTTGACCTTTTAAACCTGTTTTTTTATGATGAAAACACTGATTGTATTACTCTAAAATTATCATAATATGGACTGGTTTTTCTTTGCAGTATTTATTATTTTCTGCACGCTTTTAGTCTTAACGGGATTCGTTCCGCGTATTAAAACGCCGATGAAAGAAGGCGTCGCCGTTTTAATATACAAAACCGCCGAAGAAAACATCTGGATCGGCGAGTATGTCAAAAACGGCAAAATCTGTGTCGCCCTCATCGCTTGCCATCGCAAACACCGGATTGGCGACGAGGTCGAAATAAAAGCCGGAGGCCAAACATCCATTTCGGTTTTTCAGGAAATGTAAAAAAGCTGCTGTTCTAGCAGCTTTTTTTTCAATTCAACGCCGCAACATTTTGAGCGGCATATTTTTCATATTTTAAGAAACAATATCATATTCTTTCAAAAACACCATCTTCAATCGGCGGCAGAAAAAAATTTGTTCTCTCCGGCAAAAAATCAATATTGTCAACTCTGGCCAGCCACGGCCCTTGATAACAGGCAAGCACCATTTGTTCAACTTTGTCGCTTTGGCCGCGCATAAAAATTTCGACGCTGCCGTCCTCGGCATTACGCACCCAGCCGGAAATATCGCCGATTTGTTTTGCCTGACGTTCGGCCCAGTACCGAAAACCGACACCTTGCACTCTGCCTTTGATTTTCAGATATATTTCTTTCATTGTTTCAAGTACTGTTCTGCCGCGGCAATACATTTTTGCAAATTTTGCCGCCGTTTTTCCGCTTCGGGAACTTTTCCCCATTTTTGTATCTGATACAATTCTTCCAATTCTGACAGTTCAAAAGCTTGTTTGGCGTTAATCCGGCCTTTGATTAATGCCAACGCCAAAAGCACCGAACGCATATTCAGCGCCGCGACATAAAATGCCGCCAATTCCTTGTCTGACATACCGTTAATATACTTTTTTAATTCGAGTGTCGTTTCAGCGTTGACCGACGGAGTTTCAAGACCGGAAGTTGTTTTGAATCTGGCATTGACGGTTTCATCAACCCAATGAATAATCGGCGCCCATTTTTTTTCTTGTTCTTGTTTTAGTTTTTCATCACTGCTCCAAAACAACAAAACATCATTAAGAGAAAAAACAACCAAACGATCTATCAGTTCTTCCCTGTGCTGACGAATATCTTCTTCAATTTTCTTCCAATCATAGTCCATTGCTATTTCTTTCTTTTAAACAAATTCAACACATCTTTTGCCGTATTTTTCAATGCATCCACACCGTCTGAAATTGCATCGCTTGTTCCCTGATAAACACCTTGTCCGGCGGCCTTTGCCCCTTTCGGCGCCGGAAACATATCTTGATACGCCGTTCCTTTCAAAGCCGTATAACATGGCGATTCGTCAACATCAAGCATCATTTGCGAACCCAAAAACGCAGGTCCGGCGGCAGCCACGCCAACCACATTCTTAATCACCGCAGAATCATCAATGGCTATTTTGGGTTGTTCAACCGTGCCGGCAATTTTAATCATGGAAGAAATTGCCTGAACCACATTGGTATCAGCCAGCTTGCCGTTAAACGGATTGAGTGTAAAATCAATCTTATCGTTTTTCAGATTAACCGCTCCGTCGCTGACAACTGCCAACTGTTTGGAATTAAAAACAATACCTTTGGGGAAAACAGCTTTCCCGTTGCCGATATCGGCACGAACCACCGCACAGCTTAATTCCAAATTTTTTTTCTGTTTATCAATTTTTAACGCTTTAAGTAACTGGGTTGCAAAATTCCCGGTCAGATATTTCAAAGCACCGGTTTGAATTTTGGATTCGCCGATAATGGCAATTACTTGGCCGTCCAAACTTTCAACCATTTGGCGCAACGTCGCCCCTTGTCCGTTCAGTTTAATAGAAATGATGGCATCTCCGCCCGAGATAATTCCAAATGTTCCCGCATCCGTAGCCGTTAAACCTTTCCACAAATTTTGCAAAACAACATCTTTTCCGGTTAAGTTCAAAGCAAAAACATTGTTATTTTTTTCTATTGAAAACGCACCGTTGACAACTCCTCCGCCGGCATTAAGCGATAATGGAGAAACGCTCAATTTGCCGTTTTGCAAAACAACATTGGCAGCAACATTTTCCAAAGTCAGTTCCTGATTAACAATCAAAGATTTGACATTGATTTGCGCCTTGGCGTTGACACTGTCCAACACCGCCAAATCCAAAGCGGTATCCGGAACGTATTCCGCCGCCGCTGCCGCCGGAATCAAAGCCAAAGAAGCTGTTTTTACCGGGGTGGCGGTCAAGGTCTGCACATTAAGAACATTGCTTTGCAAAACCGCATTTATGTTGGGTTTTGCACCGTTTAAGTCTACATCGGCCATACCGCTGATAACATTTCCCGCCACATTAAGCGAATTTATTTCAAGTGCAATGTTTTTTGGCGTTCCTGAAAATCCGACATTTAAAGAAACTTCCGGCGCTCCGAAATTTCCGGACGGATTTTGCAATTTTGCCGACCCGCTAAAACCAAGATTTGTCATCATATTCGTTAACACAACGTCCGCTTTGGCTTTTGCGCCGAACGCCGTAACGTCCGCTTGCAGAGGATATTCTTTGGCTTTTTGCAAAATTGCATTAACGGAACCGGCGGTTGCCGTACCGGAAATCTCTTCACCGTTAAAGACCAGATCAAAAACAATGTCCAAGTCGGCGTCCATGTTTTCGGACTGCAAAGTTAAAGAATTAATCTGCAAATCGGTAACGGTATTTGTAGCCATGTCTTGATAAACCAGTCGGGCATTTTCTACATTAACTCGTTTAGCCAAAAAACCCGCCAGTAAAGGTGCTGCATCTGCAACCGGCAAAGCAGAATCCGGCGCCTCAACCGTAGGCATCGCCGTGGGTTTGACTTCCGTTTTGATTGTTTCTTCAACCAACGTTTTTTCAGCTGCCGTTTGCGGTTTGGAAAATTCCCAGTTTGCCTCACCGGCGGCATTGATGGCCAAATATACTTCCGGTTCAATCAAATTCACCGTATCTATCACCACCTCTTTATGCAGCAAAGGCATCACCGAAACCGCCACTTCCACACTTTTTGCTTTTACCATTTTCGGTTCCGCCGCCCAAGGAGCGTTGTCAAAAGCTACATCATTTAAGACAACCGTCGGCATCAATGATATTTTTAACCCGGCATCGCCCGCAAGTAACAATTTCCGACCGGTCTGCTCATATACAATATTTTCCACATACGATTTGTATTTATTCAAATCAAACGTCTTAATAAATACAAACCCACCGACAAACACAATCAGCAACAAGAGAATGATTGTCCAAAAAACACCTTTCAACAGTTTTTTCATTGACCTCTATGCTCCTTAAAATTCAACCCCAGAAACTTGACATCATCTTTAAAATAATCCGGCAACGGCGCATTTACAACAAACTTTTTGTGATATACCGAAGATAAATCAATTTGATAAGCATGCAAATGCAGTTTTGCACTTAAACCCTGCGGCCGACAACGTTTAGCGCCGAAATACTTGTCATCACCCAAAATCGGACAGCCTGCATATTCCAGATGCGCTCTGATTTGGTGCGTTCTGCCGGTCAGAGGTTCGGCTGCGATTAAACAAAATTTTTCACCGGCGGCATCCAGAACCTTAAATTCCGTAACAGCTTTTTGCCCATCCGCCACGACCTGCATTTTCTCGCCGATTTTTTCCAACGGTGCTTTTATTTCGCCGGATGTTTTCGGCGGCAAACCGACACACAGCGCCAAATAAGTTTTTCGTAACTCATGTTCGCGAAAAGCCTTAGTCAAAATTTCGGCATAGTGGCGATTGCGCGCCAAAACCAAAATTCCGCTGGTGTCCTTATCAATCCGATGCACCAATTTTGGCCGTTCATTCAAATCATACATCAAAGCATCCGACATGCCGTCAATGTGTCTTGTCGTATTTGTCCCGCCTTGCACGGCAATACCGGACGGTTTGTTCAAAACGATAATATTTTCGTCTTTAAACAAGACCAGCGAGCGGATAAAATCAACATCGGTTTTAGATAAAATTTTCTCATTCTTAACGGCTTTTTCATTGTCCAGCGGCGGCAGCCGGATTTCTTGTCCGGCCGACAAGCGCAGGTTTGCCTCGGCTTTTTTCCCGTCCACTTTGATTTGCTTGGTACGCAACAATTTTTGCAACCTTCCTAAAGACAAAGACGGATATTCTTTCAAAAACCACCGGTTCAAACGAATTCCGTCATCTTCAGACTTGACTTTGACAAATGTAACGCCGGGCATTTTGTTTCCTTATCGCTGCTGTATGGCTGAATTTTCTTTGCTGGTTGCAAGTGATTTATCCGAACCGGTATTTTTAACCCGATAGGAAAGCTTGTGCAAAATGCCATTTGCTTTGCGGGCGTCAACTCCTTTGGGCAAAACAGCATTGAGCCGGCTCACTTCTTCCGGCACAAAATCTTTTGACAACGGCGTCAGGCCGTTTTCATCGTTGACAACGACAGCGACGCCATAAGCACCGGCATGAGTGATGATTTCATCTGAAAGTTTTTCTGCCGTTTCAGAACTGACCAGCAGAACGTGATTATAATCAGTCATTATTTTTTCCTTTGTTTTTCTGTTTGTTTTTTTCGCGGCGCAGATTATCAAAATAATCCACCCGTTTTTTTATTTCGCGCTCAAAACCTCGTTCCACCGGATAATAAAGTTTGACTCGGTCGATTCCGTCCGGAAAATAATTCTGTCCGGAAAAACCGTCATCCAAATCTTGATCATAAATATATCCATCATGATAACCCAGCTGTTTCATCAGTTTGGTCGGCGCGTTTAAGATATGTTTCGGCGGCATCAATGAACCGGTTTTTTTTGCCAACGCAAAAGCCTTGTCCATAGCCTTGTACACCGCTGCCGATTTCGGCGCCGTTGCCAGATAAGCCGTCAACTGCATAATGGCGAGCTCTCCTTCCGGCGAGCCGAGCCGCTCATACACTTCGGCACACGACAAAGCCTGTGTTACCGCATTGGGGTCTGCCAAAGACACATCTTCCACCGCAAAACGTATCAAACGCCGCAAAATATAACGCGGATCCTCGCCCGAAGCCAGCATACGCGCCACCCAATACAAAGCAGCGTCCACATCCGTGCCGCGTAAAGATTTATGCACGGCTGAAATCAGATTATAATGTCCGTCGCGCCCCTTGTCATACACCGGCGCCCGTGAACGAATAACGTTGATAATACTGTCTTTATCAAAAATTTCACCGTCTTTGGCATACGCCCACACGCTTTCCGCCAAATTAAGGATATAACGTCCGTCGCCGTCGGCTGTGTCTTTCATCAATCGGCGCGCCTCATCGTCGACCGGGAGTTTTTTGCCAATCTCTTTTTCCGCCCGTTGCAGCAACACTTCAAAATCATCAGCCGTCAGGCGATTAAGCACAAACACCTGACAACGCGAAAGAAGCGCGGCATTAAGCTCAAACGAGGGATTTTCCGTCGTCGCACCCACCAAAATCACCGTGCCGTCCTCCACATAGGGCAAAAAACCGTCTTGTTGCGATTTGTTAAAACGATGGATTTCATCAACGAATAACAGCGTCCCCTTGCCCTGATTGGCACGGCGCTCCTGTGCGTATTGAAACACGCGTTTCAAATCAGCCACGCCTGAAAACACGGCCGAAATTTGTTCAAAATAAAGATTGGTATGTTCGGCAATCAAACGGGCGATTGTGGTTTTACCGCATCCGGGAGGTCCCCATAAAATAAAAGAAGTAATTTTACCGGTTGCCAGCATCCGTCCGATTGGTGCATCTTTGCCGACCAAGTGGTTCTGTCCGACCACCTCGTCCAAGGTGCGGGGACGCAGACGGTCAGCCAGAGGCCTTTTGACCTGATTTGAAAACAACGTATCTTCCATAAATTTTGCGCCGGTTTAATCCTGTTTAGAGCTTCATAAGCCAAAATATTCCGACAACCGCAACGATTATCATTGCGATTCGCCGGAATAAAACAAGGAGATAATACCACAAATTTTGCGTTCAACAACCTTTATTTTCAGATATAATGATTTTATTCACCGGTTTACCCGCCGCGTTCACGCTGTCCTCTGTTGCGCATCATGGATATTTTATCTGAAACGTTTTGTTCAAAAACTTTACTTTTTTCATAATTTTCTTTAGCTTTGCGCAATTTTTCTTCCCGTTCGCGTTTCAGCGCCTGTTCATAAGCGGCATAATCGGTTATATCCACCTGCTTCTGCGGCCGTTCTTCCTGTTTTTCCGCCCGTGCCGCCATAATTTCCTGTTTGTGTTTTTCGATAGCCTTTCGCATTTGTTCATTATGTTCTTTGGCTTGTTCATCTTGCTTTCCGTCGCGAACATAACGGAATTGTTCCAAAATTTCTTCATCTTTCGGTTCCGGCCGACCCACCACGGCGTTATAAATCTGTTTTCCCGATTTGAGTAATTGTGCTACCGTAATCCCCGGATGTTTGGTCAAATCCCAAACACCGGCGGTGCCTCGTCCGTCAAAAAACTCCGTAAAATCAAGACCTCTGAATTTCTTTCTTTTCTTTTTCGGCGCCAAAATTTGTTTAAGTTCTTTAGGCGTCGGCATGCGCCCCAAAGCTTGCGCTATTTGTTCGGGACTAATAATGCATTCGCTCAAATCCAGTTCAAAAACATTCACACCGGTAAAATCAACCCCGGTAAAATCAACGCCCCGCAAATCAACCATGCTTAAATCTATTCGCGAAAAATCCAACAAAGTCAGATTCATGCGGCGCAAATTCAACTTATGCGGATAATAAACCGCCAGAAATTCCACCAAAGCCTGCAATTCCTCAATGGCCAATCGGTCCATCTCGACATCAAGCAAAATTGCGTCTTGAATATCGGCGTCGACCAAAACAACGCCGTTCATTTTAGCGCCGGTAAAATTCGTTCCGCGCAATTTTGCACCGGAAAAAACCGCGCCGTTCAGGCATGCGCCGCTTAAATTAGCGCCGGACAAATCCGCACCGGAAAAATCCGCCCCGTCCAATTTGGCATCGGAAAAATTCGTTTCTCGCAAATCGGCGCCCGAAAAAACGGCTTTGCGCAAATCTTCGCCGCTATATTGTCCCCCGTACAAAACTTTACCGCTGAAATTAAAATCATCGTTTTGCAAAGGAATCCTGGGCGAAGACGCCTGTGTGCCCGTTGCTTGAGATATGGCCTGCCATGAAAAACTGTTTTCATACATTTTTTCAACATCAATATCTTCTTCGCGCAACGACTTGAGTTTGTTGCGCATCCCTGAAATATTGAATGTTTTTTTATCAGCAGCCGACATTTCAAAACTCCGACCTGAAAACTTTTTTTAGTTTAACTCATTTTTCTTCATTTGACAAACAAATAATTATCTCTGCCTTTTCCACAACCACCGCACGACCCATATTCCCGGCAGGCTGAACATCGCCGCGATAACAAAAAACACCGGCCAGGAAACAACTTCCGCCAACATGCCGCTTGTGGCGGCAAAAACATCGCGTGCCAAACTCATCAACGAAGACAACAAAGCATATTGCGTTGCCGTATAAAGCACGTTGCACAAAGAAGAAAGATACGCCACAAAAGCCGCCGTTGCCATACCGGACGAAAAATTTTCCAGTGTGATGACGCCGGTCAAAAGCCATAAATTATGCCCCGCCATAGCCTGAAACGCAAACAACAACGTCGTCAACCCCTGTATGATGCCGCAAACGTAAAGCCCTTTAAACAGCCCTGTTTTTTTAAGCATGACCCCGCCGAACAAACCGCCCGCGATTGCCGCCGCCATGCCATAAATTTTTATGACATAAGCGATTTCGGTTTTGCTAAAACCCATATCGTCATAAAAAGGAAAAGCCATCGGCGCAAAATAAGCATCACCCATCCGATAAATAAAAATCAAAAAGACAATCATCAGCCAATGCGGTTTTTTAATAAAATCAACAATCGGGTTTTTAACCGCCGCCGCAAAAAACTCTTTAATTCTTTTGGTTGCGGATTGATTATCGTAAGCAGCATATTTAAAATCTGTTTTAGGTTCATGAACAAGCAAAATAGTTGCAAGTCCGACCGCGACCCCGCCGGCCATCAACAAATAAACCGTGTTCCAGCTCAAAAAATCAGCCAGCCACAAAGCTCCGGCACCCGAAAAAATCAAACCGAAACGATAACCCAAAACAAACACGGCGGCGCCGGCGGCTTGTTCGTCTTCCTGACGCTGGAAAGTTTCTACCCGGTACGCATCCAAAACAATATCCAACGACGCGGAAGCAAAGCTCACGGCAAAAGCCCACGCCCACATTGCCGCCGCGCTTTGCGCCGGGTCGACACCGGCCATCGCGACAATAAAAAAGCCAAGCAAAACTTGCATCAAAAGCGCCCAACTGCGGCGACGTCCCAATCGCCACAACAAAGGAAGTTTCAAATTATCCAACAACGGCGACCACAACCATTTAAATGCGTACGGAATTTTGACCAATGAAAAAGCGCCGATAGCCGCATAAGTCCATCCCGCGTCTTTCAGCCACAAACTTAACGTGCTGAAGACCAACAAAAACGGAAAACCGCTGGCAAAGCCCAGCGCCGTCATCGCCAGCATGGTGCGGTTACCGTAAATCTTCCATATATCCTGCAATTTATTTAACATGGTCTTATTAGACACCTTCACGGCTTAAATTTAAGTTAAAGCCGTAAACATCTTAACAAAAAAAGCGCCATAAAGGCGCCTTGATAAAAACAAATTTCATCAATATTCTTTAATAAGATGGCTGTCTTTGACATACATATTCAAATACTGATGTATATTTTCTTCCATCTGAGTATTAAATTCTTCCAACAATTTATACACCATCTCATTCCAATATTTTTCTTTATCCTCAATGCTGGTATCAATCGGCATAGTCAGCTCGCGCCAGGCTTCAATGGAAGTTTGCGCCTGCGATTGTCCGTTTGCCGAGCTGATTTTCAAAACCACCGCCAGCGTCGCCCGATATTTCAAATTATCTTTATAAAACAACTGCGAAGCTTTTTCTTCAACTTCGGTTACGCTTGCGTCTTTAATAATAAATTCCGCCACGCGGTTTGAATCAAAATCCGCCGCGACCAAACGGTCGTTTGCCCAAATCCGTGCCGCTTTTTCAATTGAAACCGGGAAAAGATGTTCAACGTTCGGCCGTGTAAAAGAAGGCGTAAATTCCGAAACAATATCAATTTTATTTACCGCCAGTTCAATTTTCAACTCATCATCAAAACGCGGTTCGACATAGCGTCTGGTTTCGGCCACATCCTGGTTGCCGGCACAAGCGCTCAAAAAGGCCACTGCGGCCGCCGCAAAAATTTTATTCAAACTTCTCATCATCTTCATCCGTTATTAAACATAAAACATGTCACCAAAGGTGACATGTTTTTTTTAATACAAAATTTCAGCCGATGCAAGCACTTAATTAATGTTTCAGCAGTTCATCTTTGTCAAAAACATATTTTTCCGAGCAAAAACTGCAAGTGGCGGTGATTTTTCCGTCTTCGGCCATCTCTTCGATTTCGTTTTTGCCAAATCCGCTTAATGTGGAAAACAACTTATCGCGGCTGCAGCGGCACCCGAATTCATATTTTTTTTCTTTGCCGGTTTCCAACTTGTGGGCATGGAACAAACGATACAAAATTTCTTCCGAGCTTAAATCGGCATTAAAAATCTCGTCGGCGGACAAACTGCCGATAAAGACCTCCGCCTCGTTCCACGCTTCTTTCAAAGCGTCTTCGTCTTCCGAAAACTCTTTTCCGCCCTTGACCGGCACTTTTTGCAACAAAATTCCCGCCGACTGCCAGCTTTTGCTTTCGCCTTCCGGTCGTTTGACAAACAACTTCAAAATCGTGTCAATCTGTTCCGATTGCTTAAAATAACGCAGCGCCAGTTCGGTCAGATTTTTCCCCTGCAAATCGACCACGCCTTGATAAAGTTCGGTTTCCGGCCCCTGGTCAATGGTAAAGGCCATATAACCGCCGCCGACCAGATGCGGAACTTCCTCAATTTCATCTTCCGTTTTGCGTAAAATTTTGGCTTTTTCCAATTTATCTTCATCAAATTTGGCCGAGGCGCGCACTTTTCCTTCCGAAGTTACATCGGCCACCAACAGCGAAACCGGACCATTGCCCTGAATTTGCAGCGTAAACAAGCCCTTATATTTCAAAGCGTTCGCAAGCAAAACCGCCAATGCGGTTGTTTCGGACAAAGCCGCCGACACGTTAACGGGATAATCATGCCGCTTAAAAATATCTTGCAGAACATCGTTTAAGCGCACCAAACGCCCGGCAAATGCGCCGTCATGAATATAAAAAGACACGCAGTTATCAAAATTTTTGTTACTCAATTTTTATAATTCCTTTATATTATCAAACAATCGTGTACAATTTAGGAAAAATAAAAGGAATTTTCAAGTGTTGGAAGAAACTCAAAACAAACCGCGCCAAAAAACGTTGCGTAAAATAACGCGACAACGCTTAAAAAACATCGGTTTATATTATCTGAAGCGTTTTGAATCTTCGGTTGAAAACCTGCGTCGGGTTTTAAAGCGCCGCGTGGATGATTATGCCCGCCAAACGCCGGATTTTGATAAATTCGAGGCTTACGACTGGATTGAAGAACTCTTGCAAGAATTTGAAAAATGGCATTATCTGGACGACGAGCGCTACGCCGAAATCAAAATCCGGGACTATTTGAGCGCCGGAAAACCCGAACGCTATATCAAGACCAAACTTTTCCAAAAAGGCATTGCCGAAGAAACCGTCAACCGCCTTTTGAGCAATCAGGAATACGACCCGCGCGAGATGGCTCTAAAACTCGCCCGCAAGAAAAAAATCGGTCCTTTCCGCCCCGATGCCGAAAGCCGCAGGCAAAACCGTCAAAAAGACATGGCTGCGCTTGTCCGCGCCGGTTTTGACTACGACCTTGTCTGCGACGTTTTAAATGAGGATTATTCTTAAAAATGTCTGAAAACAACCCGACCCAACAAAACATCAACGCTTTTTTTGAATTTGTTTATGACCGGCAATCCGTCTGGCATAAACGCACCTTTTTGCAGCAACCGGCGCCATGGACGGATGATAAAATATTGCAAAACTTTCGCTTTTGCAATGTGTACCGCGAACTCGACGGCGGCACGCTGGCGATTACCGAACACCTCAAAAAGCCGATTGCGCCGCGCCAAAAACTTTTTAACATCATCGCCTACCGTTTCTTCAACCGGCGCGACACCGTTGAAAACCTGTTCGGCGGGCTTTTAGACCCTGAAGATTTTGATTTCAAAAAATTTGAACGGCGGTTTGACGCCAAAAAAGCGCAAAGCAATATTTTTTCCAACGCGTATCTGATTACCGCCCACGCCTACAACCCGACATACCGACCGCATGACAAGCACGTTCAAATTCTTTTAATGCTTGCCGACCTGTGTCCGAAGTTGGATTCGCTGCTGCGCAGACTGCGCTCTTCACCGCCTGCGCTCGGTGTAAAAATCCTAACGCAAAGCATTCCGCTCGCCGGTCCGTTTCTAGCCGGACAAATCTTGCTTGACGCCACTTATGCCGGCGACATCGTGCCTTACACGGCAAACGACTTTTTAATCGTCGGCCCCGGCGCTCATTGGGGTTTGAACATTATTTTTAATCAAAAGCTCTCCCCAAAAAACGCCGATGAAAAATGCCGTATGCTGTGGCAAATGCAGCCCGCGGCTTTTGCCGCGCTCAAAGCCCGTACCGGCAAAGACTGGGAGCTCATTCGCTGGCAAAATCCGGAATATTGCGGCGGACAATACCTCTGCCTGCATGATGTGCAAAACAGTTTGTGTGAATTTCGCAAATATTATCGCTTAAAAAACGGCGAAAACGCCAAAAAACGCTATTATCATCCGGCTGCAAAAAACTAACGCCGCGGCGCGTTGCGAAAATGAGCGTGCGTAATGGCGATTGCCAACGCGTCCGAGGAGTCGTTGTTTTTCGGCTTGCAGCCCGGCAGCAAAATTTTCACCATCGTTTCCACTTGGTCTTTGGCCGCCTTGCCGACGCCGACGGTCGCTTTTTTCACCTTGTTCGGCTCATACTCAAACAATGGAATACCATACGTCCCCGGCGCCAGAATCACCACGCCGCGCGCCATGCTTAATTTCAAAGTGGAATGTGGATTCGTGTTCAAAAATACGATTTCGATGGCCGCCTCGTCGGGATTGTATGTATCAATCACGTTGCAAATGCTGCGATAAAGAAAATCCAAGCGTTGTTCTATCGGAAGTCCGGCATCGGTCGGGATAAAACCGTCGGCGACATAGCGCAGACGGTTGTTTTCCACCTCAATGACACCCCAGCCGGTTGAGGAAAGACTGGGGTCAAGTCCCAACACTTTAACCAACGCTCAACCTTTTTAAAATTCCGAACGCTTATTCCTGCTCCAGTTGCGCCATCACCTCATCGGCGATTTCGGCATTATGATAAACATGCTGCACATCGTCGTCTTCTTCCAGCGCGTCGATAAATTCCAAAAACTTCTTTGCCGTTTCCAGGTCGGTGATTTCGGTCTTAACCATCGGTTTCCAGTCCAGACGAGAAACGGACGGCGTGCCGAATTGCTTTTCCAGCGCGTCGGTAACCGCCGACAAATCATCAGGCAAAGTTTCGATATCATGAAATTCCTCATCGGAAATCACATCATTGGCGCCGGCTTCCAGAGCCGCCTCAAACACCTTGTCAGCCTCTGCAACGGCTGCCGGATATTGAATATGGCCGATTCGCTCAAAATTGAACGTTACCGAGCCGCTTTCGCCCATGGCGCCGCCGCGTTTACCGAAGATGGTGCGGACATTGCCGGCCGTGCGGTTTTTATTATCGGTCAAAGCCTCAACGATAACGGCCGCTTTGTTTGGCGCATAGCCTTCATAGCGCATACTGACAAAATCGGCGCCGCCGGCGGTTTGCGTTGCTTTGGCGATAGCGCGTTCAATATTGTCTTTCGGCATGCTCTCCGCACGCGCGGCCTGAATCGCCAAACGCAAACGCGGATTTTTATCAGGTTCGGGCAAACCGCTTTTGGCGGCAACCGTGATTTCGCGCGCCAGTTTGGCAAACACGCGGGCTTTTTTGGCGTCTTGCGCCCCTTTGCGATACATAATATTTTTAAATTGCGAATGTCCGGACATTTTTTATATTCTCCTAAAAAAATCTGTTCTTTGTATGCTGCTTATAAACCATGGCGCGGCATTCGGCAAGATTTTTTTTCATCCGAAATAAAAAAAATTGCAAACCCTGACCACAAATGCGGCATCTCGTCCCTCAGCCTTAGGCAAGAGCGGAAAACTCTCTTTTCCCGCTGTTATGGCTAAGCCGTACTTTTTTAAGTCCTGCCGTTTCTTTTCTGCCCCGTCGCTGTAAACTTCGCCAAGCTCAACGTCAAACTCCGCGTCGAACGCATAAGTTTTTAAGAAACAGAAAAGCTCTCTTTTGCAAGAGAGCTTTTTTTGTAAGCGAAACACCCGTTTCAGGATTAGTAGTACTTCCAGACAATGGTGTTTTTGGTCAAACAAGCCGTCATGGCTTCGGAAACCGTCAAAGGCGCATCCTGTTTTGCACCACCCGGTGTGGCAATCGCGCCGGTAGCACTTGCCTTCGTACCATCAGCACCGACAAACACATTGCCCAAAGCAGGCGTCGTCGGATCACCCGAATCAGCACCGGCAACTGCAATGGCAATCAAACCGGAACCTTGGCCGGAACCCCAGTCGGAAGTCATGATGTTAACACAGGCTTCCTGCGGGATGTTTTCATAGGTAACCGTAAAAGCATGTGTGGTGTGACCGGCGTCTGAACCGCTGACCGCGATTTCGACATCACCGGCAAACGGGTTGCTAATGGTGTAATTACTTGCATACGTTCCGTTACTTGCCGTTGTATACATGTCATTCGGCACAACACCGTACTTAATAGCTGTACCGTTGTTCAAACCGCTATAATCGCTCTGAGAAGCAAACAACGTACGGATGTTGGCAATCAACATCGAAAGTTGGTCATTGGTTTTGTTGATTTTGTATTTGTTCATGGCTTTGGAATAACCGGCGATACCACCGACGGAAAGCACACCGATAATTGCCAAAACGCCTAACATTTCGACCATGGAACGGCCGTTTTCATTAATGTGTCTCATAATATTTTCCCCTAAAAAAATATTTGTTTACAATAAAAACTATACCGCAGAACCTCCATCCCGACAAGCCTGACTTTAGTCATAGCCTGAGATATATACCCTACATTACGGCAGGCTGCACGGCATAATTTAAGCAAAACATACACGGCGTTTCCTTAAAAAAACTTTAATTTTGTTTTATTTTTTAAGACAAGGCGCTTGACTTAAACATTTAATGTTATACTATCTGCCATATTTTATCGTAATTTTAAAAAGGTTAAAACATGACTTTCCAAGAACTTGGCTTGAGCCGACAAACCATCAAGGCGATTGAGGAACTGGGCATTTCCCGCCCGACAACCGTGCAAAAAGACGTTATTCCCTCCATTTTGGACGGCAAAGACATTTTCGCCATTGCGCCCGGCCGCTGCGGCAAAACCTGCTCGTATGTTTTTCCGCTGATTGATATCATTTCCCGCCGCCGCGGCGACAACATTCTGATTATAACTGCGGATTCGGCACAGGCCGTCGTTGTTTCCGACCGCCTGGCGGTTTTTAACAAATATCACGAAATCAACGAAGAAACTCTGCAAGAAAACTCTCAAGACATCAACACCGAGGCCAATGTGATTATCGCCTCGCCCGATTTGCTTTTGGACATCGCCGCCGAAGACAAAATCGACCTTTCCAAAATCAGCATTTTGGTGGTTGACGACATCAATCTGATTAAGAAAAAACATCAACTGAAAAACTTGGAAAAAGTGTTGGCAATGCTTCCGGCTGAAAAACAAAACATCGTGTTTACCAACCGCCGCTCCAAGGAAACGCAAAGCGTTTTGGATAAAATCTTAAAGACGCCGGCCGAAATCAAAATCGACCGCACCAAAGAAGATGAGGCGGAAACATCTCCTGTCGTCCAAACGGCGGAAAACACGCCGCAAAGAGCCGAAACACCCCAAGTCGAAAAGAAAAACCTTTCCCGCGAGGCAAAAATCGATCCGGAAGCCGTGCGCCTGATGGAACAATACAAAACTTTCGGCGACAAAACGCCGGCTTTTTTGCTGGCTCCGGGCGAACTTGCTCAAAACGAATATTAATGACAACGCCCTGAAAAAAGCGACCCTGCCTTTTTATAAACCGGCAGGGTTTTTTAATTTTTTATCAAGGAAGGTTTTTGATAAAACAGATTATTAATTGAGCGTGCAGCCGCCGCCATAATTGCCGACCAGCGGAACTTCCGGAATTTTTATGTCTTGGACAAGGTTTTGCGTTTCTTTGACAATCCGACAGCTGCCGTACAAAACCGCCATTGCCGATTTGACCGGAGCGCTGCTGGCAAATTCAAAATATTCGCCCGGTTCCAACTCGGGAATTTCGCCCTTAAACCCCGGCGCATTGTCGCAAAAATTGTTGCCGCGATCGTCGGTTACGTTAAAATCTTTGCCCAAAATCTGGATTCTGTCATCCGAGTTGTTTTCAATCCGCAAATAATAACCGCAGCCGTCCGCCTCGTCTTCTTCCAAAAAAGCCTGACAAGCCGAAATCACGATATCATCCGTTTGCGTCGTCACATATTCCGGTTCAAAATCCATAACAAAATTCCTTTATCACAATTTAATCTGCGTTAACTATTAATTAACTTTTAGTGATTCGCAACCGCCGAAATGTTTTTTTCACAAACTTATACACAACAAAAAAACGAGGCGCTCTCCGCCCCGTTTTTGTATCCGCTTTTAGACGCGCTTAAACCCGTCCGTAAATATCTTCCAACCGGACAATATCGTTTTCATCCAGATTTTCGCCGGTTTGAATTTCAACAAATTCGACCGGCGCCGCGCCGTCGTTTTGGATTCGGTGTTTGCTGCCCGCCGGAATATAAACCGATTCGTTTGCCTTGCGGACAAACTTGTCTTCATCTAACGTTACAACCGCCTCGCCGCTGACAATAATCCAATGTTCACAACGGTGATTATGCAACTGCAAAGACAATTTTCCCTGCGGTTTGACACAAATTTTTTTAACGCAGTAATTGTCGCCGCTGTCCAAAACTTCCCATGTTCCCCAGGGACGGCTGTCTTTTTCGCCGCGTTTGTACGCATTTGCCATTTTTTACTCCTCATAAAATAAAGTTTACACTTGCTGAAAACAAATATAAATAATATAAAAAGAAAAACAAAGACAAATTTTCTGTTAATCAGAGGAAATAATGCAAACAAGCGCGGCAAACAAAGCAATGGAAATTCTAAAGCGGATACAGCAAGCCGTTTCCGAAAACGACGAGCCTGCGGTCAAGCTTGAAAACACCATGCACATATTGGCCGAAACTTTCGGCGCCGATGCCGCGGCGTGCTATGTCACGGTGGATGATAACTATCTTGAACTTTTAAGCCAGTACGGTCTTGAAGACAAGGCTTTTAAACGCAACATCCGCTACGGCGAAGGGCTTATCGGCAACATTGCCGCCAGCCGCCGTTCCCTGTTCAGCGTCAACGCCGACGGCCGACAGTACAAAGCCGTTCTCGGCGCGCCGTTGTTACGGTGGAACCGCACTTCGGGCATTATTTTGATTGTCCACAAAGAAACTTATCAATACGACCAAACCGAAGTCGAAACGCTTGAAACCGTCGCCCTGTTTTTAACCGCGACGCTTTTCAGCGAAGAAATGGCCAATTATAAGAAAAAACTCATCAAATCGCGCGGCCTGAATCTCAAAGACCGGTTAAAAGGCGTTATCTTAAACAAAGGTTACGGCGTCGGCAATGCCGTGGTGCACCGCCGCCGCCAGGCTTTAACCAAAATTTTTGCCGAAGACAAAACCAAAGAACTGGCACGTTTGGAAGACGCCAAAGAGCGTATGAACAAAAGCCTGGATGAAAAATTTAACACCACCCGTTTGGGCATCGGCGAACACACCGACATTTTGGAAACTTATCGCATGTTTGCCCGCGATAAAGGCTGGTATCAAAAAATTTCCGACAACATCGAAAACGGCTTGACCGCCGAAGCCGCCGTCGAACGCGCCTATGAAGACACCTGGAATCGGCTTTCCGGCAGCAGCGATGTTTATTTAAAAGAACGGCTGCATGATTTGCGCGATGTCGCCGACCGCCTGCGCTCGTTTCTAAGCGGCGATGATAAAAAAATCAGCTCAGGCCAAACCGGCGACGACATTATCATTGTTGCCCAAACCATGGGTCCGGCCGATTTAATGGATTATGACTATAAAAAAATCCGTGGTCTGATTATCGAGGACGGCACGCCCACCATGCATGTTTCGATTGTCGCCAAGGCCTTGAACATTCCGGTCATCGCCAAAATCCGCGGCATTTTCAAAGATGTCAAAGAAGGAGAGCTTTTAGCGCTCGACGGTCAGGAAGGCTATGTTTATATCAACCCCGCCGATGACATTGTCAAAAAGTTCAAATCACGCCAAAAAAACATGGCGCTTTTGCTTGAGCAGCTTAAAAAATTAAAACGCTATCCCAACAAAACTCTGGACGGCACCAAAATCAGCCTGAACATCAATGTCGGACTTGATTTTGACTTTGACTATCTCGATTCGACCAAATGCGACGGCGTCGGATTGTATCGCACCGAAATTCCGTTCATGTCATCGGAAAAAATGCCCGGCGTGCAAGATCAAATTTCTTTTTACAAACGCCTGATAGACAAGGCCGGTCGTAAAAAGGTTGTTTTTCGCAGCCTTGATGTCGGTTCGGACAAATTGCTGCCTTATTGGAGCGATATGGCTGAAGACAATCCGGCCATCGGCTGGCGTTCCATCCGCATCACGCTTGACCGCCGCGCCATCTTGCGCCAGCAAATGAAAGCTTTTCTCAAAGCCGCCGCCGGCAAAGAACTTAATGTGATGTTTCCGATGATATCCAGTCTGGAAGAATTTTTGGAAGCCAAAGAAACTTTGCTTTTGGAGCTTGAAAAAGAAAGAAAGCGCGGCGAAAATGTTCCCAAAAAAGTCAATGTCGGTTTGATGATTGAAGTTCCGTCCATCATCTTTCAGCTTGATGACGTATTAAAAGAAGCGGATTTTATCTCGGTCGGCACCAACGATTTGGCACAGTTCGTTTTTGCCTGCGACCGCGGCAATCCTCGTTTAAGCGAACGTTATGACGTTTTGTCGGCGCCTTTTTTGAGGGTTTTGCGCGAAATCGTCAAAAAAGCCGACAAAGCAGGAGTGCTGTGTTCGGTATGCGGCGAAATGGCCAGTAACCCGATTGAAGCCATGACGCTGCTTGGGCTCGGCTATCGGCGCTTGTCCGTTGCCGGTTCGGCTTTCGGCAACGTCAAAAACATGATAAGAACTCTACGCGTTCAAGACATCGCCGATTATGTGCAAACTTTGCTGAAGTCGCCCAAGCGAACCCTTCGACCGCAATTATTGGCTTATGCGCATGATCATGGTATTGCAATCTCATAATTTTTATGCTTAAATACACTAAATTTTGAAAATTTAAGGACAAACACATTGGAAAAACAAACCAACACTCCCGCCAAAAACCCTGAAGACGCAGCAACCGTAGGCATGTTTTTAAAATACACGCGCCTAAACCAGAAAAAAACGCTGGACGCCATCAGTAAAACCTTGTGCATTCGCAAAATTTACATTAAAGCGATTGAAGACAGTGATTTTAAGGAATTGCCCCCTGTTCCGTACGGCATCGGTTTTGTGCGTTCATACGCCGAATATTTGGGCTTAAACAGCGACCGTATTGTTCAATGTTACAAAGAGGAAGCCCTGCCGCAGAAAAAAGAAACGGTTTCGAACAAACCTCCCGTTTCCTTGCACAAAATCGTATCCATTCCCAACCGTCGGCAAATTCTTATCGGCATCGCCGCCGTCGTTTGTCTTTACTTGATTTGGCTGCTTGCTTTTTGCAAACCTGAAAATCAAAACATCGCCACCGACGATAGTACGGTTTCCGCGACCGCGGAAAACAACGAGCCAAGTTCTGAATTTGCATCATTGACCGAAGAAAACGGCGAACAAACAATCATTGAGCAAATTGCCGGCGACAATCTGCTTACCCCGCCCGAAACTTCGCCGGAACAAGGAACAATCACCGTCGACACAACGTCGGCAACCGATTCGCAAATCAAAATTACCGATGCGAGTTATCCCGTAGATTCGGCCGAACCGGTCGCCGAAACCGATTCGCGCATTGTCGTCAAGTTCAAAGGGGAATCATGGTTTGAAGTTCGTGATGATAAAAAAATATACGTAACCGGAGTTTTTGAAAAAGGATATGTTTATAATGTACCCAATCAACCGGGGTTGAGGCTTTCCGTCGGGCGCTATTACAACGTTGACGTTTACGTCGACGGCAAGTTGACAACGGTTGCCCGTCCGCGCAAGCAAACCAACATTGCCTTAGATCCGTTTTTAAACCATTAGCATAATCAACATTGCAAGAAATGGCTCAGTTTTGCTGTGCCGTTTCTTTGTTTAAATAAAATAGGAACAAAATATGGAAAAATTACAAAATGTCCGCGGCACATATGATTTATACGGCGCCGCCAAAAGAAAAGCCAAAAAAGTCATAGAAACCGCATCAAAAGTTGCGGAAAAATACGGCTTTGAAGAGATAGAAACGCCGGTGTTTGAGTTTACCGAAGTTTTTTCGCGCAATCTTGGCGACACCACCGACATTGTAACCAAAGAGATGTATTGTTTTGAAGACCGCGGCGGCGAAAGCCTGACCCTGCGCCCCGAAGGAACGGCCGGCATTGTCCGTTCGTTTATTTCTGAAGGAATGCAGCAAAATCTGCCGGTAAAATTATATTATGCCGGCCCGATGTTTCGCTATGAGCGTCCGCAAAAGGGTCGCCAACGCCAATTCACTCAATTTGGCGTGGAAATGCTCGGTGTCGCCACACCGCAAGCCGATATCGAGGTGATTGCCATGGCTTACGAATTTTTGGAGAACCTGGGACTGGCCGGCGCGGTAACCGTCGAGATAAATTCTTTGGGCGATGCCGAAAGCCGCAAGGCATATCGCGAAAAACTCGTCGATTACCTAAAACAACATTATGACGAATTGTCGGAAGACAGCAAAAACCGTCTGGAGAAAAATCCGCTGCGGGTTTTGGATTCCAAAGAAGATTGCGATAAAAAAATTGTTGAAAACGCGCCGCTTTACGCCGATAGTTTGAATGAAAATTCCGCCGCCTTTTTCCAAGAAGTGTTAAAAGGGCTGGATTTACTCGGCATCAAATATCGGGTCAACAACCGGTTGGTCAGAGGGTTGGATTATTATGCGCACACCGTTTTTGAATTGACCACCGACAAGCTTGGCGCACAGGGAACGGTGTTGGGCGGCGGTCGCTACGACGGTCTGATTGCGCAGATGGGCGGCGGCGATGTTCCCGGTATCGGTTGGGCTTGCGGCGTTGAACGCCTAAGCATGCTTTTGGAAAAAGATGTTGATTTGCCGCGGCCGATAGCCGTTGTACCGGTCGGCGACGACGCCGCAGACGCCGCGCTCAAAATTGCCTATGACTTGCGCAAAGCAGGTTTTCGGGTTGAGCACGGTTATTCCGGAAATTTAAAAAAGCGCATGATAAAAGCAAACAAAGCCGGTGCATATAAAGCCGTTATTATCGGCTCTGATGAATTGTCCGCCGGCAAAGTTACCGTCAAAGATTTGGACAGCGGCAGCCAAAAAAGCGTAAATTTGGATAATTTGATTAAGGAAATTTAAGATGAATTTTGAAGAAAAGCTGGATGGAGTCGTCCGTCGCCACGAAGAAATAGAATCTTTGCTTGCCGGCGGCGCCACGGGCGAAGAACTGGTTAAGCTCAATAAAGAATTTGCCGTGTTGACACCGGTGGTCGAGGCTATCAAAAAATACCAAAAATGCGCACGCAATGTCGAAGATGCCAAACAAATGATGGAAGACGCTTCTTTGGATAAAGAAATGCGCGACATGGCCGAAGCGGAATATTATGAACTTAAAGAAAAACTTCCGCAAATGGAGCGTGATATCAAAGTTCTTCTGTTGCCCAAATCGGAAGATGATGAAAAAAACGCCATTTTGGAGGTTCGCGCCGGCACCGGCGGCGACGAAGCGGCATTGTTTGCGGCCGTTTTGTTTGAAATGTATCAGCGTTACAGCCAAAAGCAAGGTTGGAAATTTGAGGTGATTGACGCCAACGAAAACGGTTTGGGCGGATACAAAGAAGCCTCGGCCAAAATCACCGGCAAAGATGTTTTTGCCAAGCTCAAATTTGAATCCGGCGCCCACCGCGTGCAACGCGTGCCAATCACGGAATCGCAGGGGCGTGTTCATACTTCGGCCGCCACTGTTGCCGTGCTGCCGGAAATTGAAGAAGTCGATTTATATATTAACCCGGCGGATTTGAAAATTGATGTCTATCGAGCCTCGGGCGCCGGCGGACAACATATTAACAAAACCGAGTCTGCAGTACGCATCACCCACATCCCGACCGGAGTTGTTGTCCAATGCCAAGATGACCGCTCTCAATTCAAAAATCGCGAAAAAGCCATGAATCACCTGCGCGCCAAACTTTATGACATGCAAAAAGAAGCCATCGACGCCAACTATTCCGAAAAGCGTAAACTGATGGTTGGTTCCGGCGACCGCAGCGAGCGCATCCGCACTTACAATTATCCGCAAGGACGCGTTACCGACCACCGCATCAATTTGACTTTATACAAACTCGACGAAGTTGTTTCCGGCGAAGCTTTGGGCGAAATCATTGATGCTCTGGTTACCGAAGATCAGGCTCAGCGCTTGGCCGAAATGGAATAACGTATTGTAAAATATCCGCCAGCAACCGCACTTCCTTTATTTACAAGCATGATTTTTATTGTTACATTGCCGATAAAGAGGAGAACAACATGCGTCCGGAAATCTTGAATCCGCTCTTTGGCCTGATTGAAAATTTACAAGGCATCGGCAGCCGCTACAACAAACTGGTATGCAATTTGACGGGCGGTGCAAAAATTGTGGATCTACTCTGGCATCTGCCGCTAAACATCATCGACCGCACCTATGGCGTGCCTTTAAACCAAGCTGCCGCCGGCCGTATCTGGACCGGAAAAATCAAGATTGTCGAACATCATGTCCCCCCCACCAAAAAACAACCGTATCGGATAGCCGCCGTGGATGAAAACGGGACGGATATCACCTTAAATTTTTTCAAATACTATAAAGATTCTCTGGCCAGAAACCTTCCGGCCGGTGCTTATAAGGCCATAAGCGGAAAACTGGAAATTTTCAACGGCCGTTTGCAGATGAACCACCCCGATTACATCGTCGCGCCGGAAATGCTGGACGCGTTAAAAAGCGTTGAGCCGGTTTATCCGCTTTGTGCCGGCGTTTCCAACAAGTTAATGCTCAAACTGCAAAAACAGGCGCTGGCACGTGTGCCTGATTTGCCCGAATGGCAGGACGAACGTTTTTTAAACCGCGAAGGTTTTCCGTCATTCAAGGCCGCATTGTTGGGCGCCCATCATCCGTTAAAACCGGCGGATTTGGATAACAATTCGCCTACCCGCCGCCGTTTGGCTTATGACGAGCTTTTGGCCAATCAGCTGACTTTGGCTTTGGCGCGCGAGCGTGTCAAAAAACAAGCCGGACGCAGCATTAACGGTAACGGAAATTTATGCCGCCGTTTGTTGGAAAATTTGGGCTTTGAATTGACCGATGCGCAAAAACGGGTTTTGACCGAAATCAAAACCGACATGACCGCGCCTTACAAAATGCTACGCCTATTGCAGGGCGATGTCGGCAGCGGCAAAACCGTGGTCGCTTTTTTAGCGATGTTAAACGCGGTGGAATGCGGTGCGCAGGCTGCCATCATGGCACCGACCGAAATTTTGGCCAAACAGCATCTGGAAACCATGTCGGCATGGGCGAGGATTGTCGGCATCCGCGCCGAATTGTTGACCGGCAAAATCAAAGGTAAAAAACGTGATGAAATTTTGGCAGATTTACAAGCCGGAAAAATTAACGTTCTCATCGGTACGCACGCTTTGTTTACCGAAGACGTGGCGTTTAAGGATTTGGCCTTTGTGGTGGTGGACGAGCAACATCGTTTCGGCGTCAATCAACGTCTGGAGCTTTCCGAAAAAGGCAACAAGGCAGATGTCCTGGTCATGACCGCCACGCCGATTCCCCGCACTTTGGTGTTAACGCAATACGGTGATATGGAATATTCCAAAATTGATGAAGTTCCCAAAGGCCGCAAACCGGTTGACACACGTGTGCTGCCGCTAAGCAAAATTGAAAGCGTTGTTGCCGGTTTAAAGCGCAAACTCGCCACCGGCTGCCGCGCGTATTGGGTTTGTCCGTTGGTGGAGGAATCCGAAAAAACCGATTTGGCCGCCGCCGAAGAACGCTTTGCCTCGCTGCAAAAAATCTTTGGCGACAAAGTCGGCTTGGTGCACGGCAAGATGAAAGAAAAACAAAAAGACGCCGTAATGGAACAATTCCGCACCGGAGCGTTGTCGCTTTTGGTGGCAACCACCGTGATAGAAGTCGGTGTCAACGTGCCGGAAGCAACGGTCATGATTATAGAACAAGCCGAACGTTTCGGACTGGCGCAGCTCCACCAGCTGCGCGGCCGCATCAAACGCGGATTTGAAGCCTCAATTTGTATTTTGATGTATGGCTTCCCATTAAGCCAAACTTCTCGGGAACGTTTGAATATCATGAAAAACAGCGAAGACGGCTTTTTAATCGCCGAAAAAGATTTGGAATTGCGCGGCGGTGGCGAGGTTTTAGGCACCCGCCAATCCGGTTTCGGCGAATTTAAATTAGCGGATTTGAACGTGCATAAAGATTTGCTTTATACAGCGCGCAAAGATGCGGAATTTGTTTTGCAAACCGACAAAAACTTCACTTCACCCCGTGGACAGGCGTTAAGGATTTTGCTGTATCTGTTTGAACAAGACCGCTCCTTAAAAACCTACCTTTCCGGTTGAGATATTGTTTAGATTCTCATAAAGGCATAAATAGCGCAGTTGTTAGAATCACATTTTTCACAAACGGTCTGCATCGCTTGAATATCAAGCATATGTATCTTTCGAGCATGCCCGAGCGTATTACTGGCTTGACTGCCATAATACCAGTCTTGTTGATTGATATCCTCCGAAGTGGTGGAATTAACCCCGATT
This sequence comes from uncultured Alphaproteobacteria bacterium, assembly GCA_944391395.1. Classification (GTDB taxonomy): domain Bacteria; phylum Pseudomonadota; class Alphaproteobacteria; order RF32; family CAG-239; genus CAAFZY01. Next base: position 108,870 of record CALXTI010000001.1, on the reverse strand, counting down.
GCGTATAATTCCGCCGCGTAACCTTTAAAACTTTCCAATACATTGCGGCAAATATCATGATTAGAGTCCGCCATGCCCGTCATGTGGACATTGAAGTATATGTACGAGCTCTGACTACCGGTTGCACTGCCTCGGCTTAAACCTACCCAGTTATTAAAGACATCGTAAAGCAAATCGCTGTTCGGGATTTGCATTTCCGGAGGCAAGGCGTTAAGTTTTTTAAATAAAGGAACGATATTTTCACCCGGTGCAAAATCGGAAAAAGTTGATTTATATTCAACCAAAGCCATCATAATCTGATTAATTTGCTCGGTTTGTTTGTTGAGTTTGTATTTAAACATCGCCTTGGAGTAACCGGTCATCGCCCCGACCGATAAAACGCCTATGATAGCCAGCACGCCCAACATCTCCACCATGGAACGACCTTTTTCTTGCATAAACTCCTCCAAACTCAATAAAAACACCAATTTCTATGGAATTATAAACCGTTTTTTTTTTTTGCAATTTTAAAGAGTCTTGTGGGGATAAATCGCAACCGGTGAACACACTCCGGAACCATATTTTTGCAAACATCTCCAAGCTAAACTTTTTAAGCGGTAATCTCTTATTTTGTTTCACACACTTGCGGAAAAACGTCATGCTTACTATATCATACGATATGAAAGGAAGTTTTTAGACAATGAATATGGAAAAATTAACCGATAGGAGTCAAGGATTTATCCAAGCCGCGCAAGCGCTTGCCGCCCGCAACTCCAACCAGTTTTTAACCCCTGAGCATCTGCTCAAAGTCATGCTTGATGACAAACAGGGGCTTGCGGCGTCTTTAATCGCGCAAACCGGCGCCGATGTGGAAAAAGTGCGTGAGAACGTGAATACCGATGTGGAAAAATTGCCGCGGGTGGAAGGAAACGCCGTGCAGATTTCCGGTTCGCAAAGTTTCTTTAAGGTATTGGATTCCGCCGAACAAATCGCCCAAAAAGCAGGCGACCCTTATGTAACCGTTGAGCGGATTTTGCAGGCGCTGTTGGCTCTGAAATCATATGGCGTGGATTTACAAAAGCTTAATCAGGTTATCAACAATATGCGTCAGGGACGCACGGCGCAAAGCGCCAGTGCCGAAGACACCATGGAGGCGTTGAAAAAATACGCCACTGACTACACTGAACGCGCTTTACAGGGAAAGCTTGATCCGGTTATCGGTCGTGATGAAGAAATCCGCCACACAATTCAAGTGTTGTCACGGCGAACCAAGAACAACCCGATTTTAATCGGCGAACCCGGCGTGGGCAAGACCGCCATTGTGGAAGGCTTGGCGTTGCGCATCGTCAATGGCGACGTTCCGGAAAGCCTGCAGCACAAACGTTTGATGGCTTTGGATATGGGCGCGTTGATTGCCGGCGCCAAATACCGCGGCGAATTTGAAGAACGTTTGAAAGCCGTTTTACAGGAAGTAAGCGCCGCCAACGGACAAATCATTTTGTTTATTGACGAGATGCACACCGTGGTCGGTGCCGGCGCGACTTCCGGTTCCATGGATGCTTCCAACCTTTTAAAACCGGCTTTAGCGCGTGGCGAGCTGCATTGTATCGGCGCGACAACCCTAAAAGAATATCAAAAATATATTGAAAAAGACCAGGCTTTCGCCCGCCGTTTTCAACCGGTGTTTGTCAATGAGCCGCAAGTGGAAGACACCGTTTCCATTTTGCGAGGCATTAAGGAAAAATACGAGTTGCATCACGGCGTACGGATTTCAGACGCCGCTTTGGTGGCTGCCGCGGTGATGTCAAACCGCTACATTACCGACCGGTTTTTACCGGATAAGGCGATTGATTTAATTGATGAAGCCGCCAGCCGTTTACGGATGGCAATTGATTCCAAACCGGAGCATTTGGATGAAATTGACCGGCATTTGATTCAGCTCAAAATTGAACGCGAGGCCTTGCGCAAGGAAATCGATCAGGCTTCCAAAGAACGTTTGGCAAAAATTGAAAATGAGATTAGCGTTTTGGAAAAAGAATCAGCTGATGAAAACGCCAAATGGAACGCCAGCAAAAGCAGCGTGCAAGAAGCAGGAAAGCTGCGTGAAGCTTTGGACAAAGCCAGAATTGAGGCAGAAAAAGCGCTGCGTGACGGAAAATACGAACGCGCCGGTGAGCTGCAATATAAAGAAATTCCGGATTTGGAAAAACGCTTAAACGAAATCAACGCCCATGCCCAAACCCAAACCGCAGTTGAAACGGTAACACCGGATGTGATTGCCGAAGTGGTTTCAAAATGGACGGGCATTCCGGTTGACAAGTTGATGAGCAACGAAAAAGAAAAACTTTTGGAAATGGAAAAAGTTTTGGCACGCCGCGTGGTTGGTCAAGACGAGGCGATTGCCGCCGTGGCCAACGCCGTGCGTCGTTCGCGTTCGGGCTTGAATGACCCCAACCGACCGATTGGTTCTTTCTTGTTTTTGGGTCCGACCGGCGTCGGCAAGACCGAACTTGCCAAGGCTTTGGCGGAGTTTTTGTTTGATGAGGAATCGGCTTATTTGAGGATTGACATGTCCGAATATATGGAAAAACACGCGGTTGCCCGTTTAATCGGTGCGCCTCCGGGATATGTCGGCTATGACGAAGGCGGGGTTTTGACCGAAGCCGTACGCCGTCGGCCGTATCAGGTTATTTTGTTTGACGAGGTGGAAAAAGCTCATCCGGATGTGTTCAACATTTTGCTGCAAGTGTTGGATGACGGGCGTTTGACCGATGGACAAGGGCGGACGGTGGATTTTAAAAACACTTTCTTGATTATGACCTCTAACCTCGGCACCGGCGAAAAAGGCAAAGATGTGCGCGAAATGCTTAAAGGTTTCTTCAGACCCGAATTTATCAACCGGTTGGATGAAATTATTGTTTTCCATGCTTTGGGTAAAGAGCAAATCCGCCAAATCGTGGATATTCAACTCAAACGTTTGCAAGAGCGTTTAAGCGAACGGCATATTGTTTTGCAACTTGATGACAAAGCCAAAGACTGGTTGGCAGAAAACGGTTATGACGAGGCTTACGGCGCACGTCCGTTAAAACGTCTGATTCAGCAGGAAGTGGAAAATCCGCTGGCGGTAAAACTCTTAAATGGCGATATCAGAGATGATTCCACCGTCAAGATTTCCGCTAATAAAACCGGCCTGCTCATCGGTTGATTTTATATAATTTGAAAAGCTCCGTATGCCATACGGGGCTTTTCAGGTTTAATATTATGATTAATTATTGACGACGGTAAAAAAATATCTTAAAATTTAGAATATTTGGAAAATTTTAAGGAGTGGCAGCATGATCAGCAAAAACAAATTGCTAAGTATTTTAACCGTTTTGATTGCAAATCCGGCATATGCAGCCATGGACTGCAAAACGCCGCCGGATTGCGCCACGCTCGGCTTTAGCAAAAGCAATGTTGCCAACTGTGCCAGCGATGGTTATATGTATTGTCCTTTTGACACTTCTTATAAAAAATGCGTTAAATTTACCAACACACTGACTTGCCCCGATAACGCCACTTCATGCACGCTGAATGTTACCTGCCCGACAAATTTGACATATATCCCCGCGGTAAACAGCTGTGAAAAAACATATTACAATTGCGAAGATGCCGGCCTTTATCCGACGGATCTGGCCGATAACAATTATATAAATTATTGCGAGGACGGAGATTCCGTTTATGGATATGACGGACAGGCACTTGCGTGTTATGATTACTGTGAAGCAAACTCATCTGCATCTTGCAGAGCTCTCGGATATAGCGATTCCGGATGTAGTTCTACAGAAATAGGCATAGACGTAGACGTATCACTTTCTTCAGGCGATACGCTTCATTGCTATGTTTGCGTTCCTGAAGACGAATACCACACAGCTTCCCTTATGAAACCAGATGCGGTTATGCTGGCAAACATCAGTGATGAGCAATGCCGCCAGAAATATGTTAAACAACTGGCTGCCATTGATATTGATGATTGCGTTGATTATATCTGATGCTTTCCAAAGAAAAAAAATTGCAGCTCGTCACAGACATGATGCAAAATCATTCTGTTTTGCTGCCGGATATTTTTGACAAGCACAAAAAAATACACCCGGATATCCGAAACCAATTATTAAATGTCGCAAATTTCATCATGGAAGAGGTTCTCCCGTTTTTTCCTTGTGTAACTGTTAAAGACATTGTATTGCTTGGCAGTATTTGCAGCTATACTTACAGTGCTTCTTCCGACACAGATGTTTTTATACTTGTTGATAACATATTTCCCGATATCAAATTAACAGGAACCGTTCTAAATCATATAAATATATCATTATCTGATTTAAAATGCAGACCATTTTTTCACAACCATTTTATGGATTGCGGTATTTTACATATATCAAACAAGCGTTGCATAGGGCGGAATATATATTCTTTATTATACGATAAGTGGAATGATGAACCTAAGCGTCTGCAATATCCTTTTACCCCTGAAGAGTTATTTCGGGAATATTGTCAATACAGTGCCAAATTGCATGAATATGTTGCTTCTCTGGAAAAAATTGATAATGCTTTTCTAACCAAAGAAAGCTGCATTAAATTGTCTAATTACCTACAAATGCTGAGAGATGAGGCTTTTGAAGCAAAAAACACTTCTCCTGAAAGAGAATACTGCCTGGATTATAATTTATACCGCCTGCTTAAAAGATTTAAAACCTATGCACATTTTGAAAATTACATTCAAGACTCATATAAAAATTTAATCCGGAAAAAAGATGCATAATAATATGATAAATATACGCGACGTTGCCTGCCGTCTTTTAACACCGAATGACACATTGGATGTCAGATTGTTTGACATACATGACAGAATGCACCCTGAAGTCAGAAAAGCATTGTTGGGCAACGCCTCCTATATTATCAATAAATGTTTTCGAGACATTGCCGGATTAAAAGTTTATGATATTTTTCTGACCGGATCTTCCGCCGGTTACTTTTATTCCGAAAAATCCGATATTGATATGCGCATTGAGCTGCACAATGAAAACTGCCCGTATTTAGCCACCGATGAAAAGACTTTAAATCGGTTTTTCAGCAATGTCTTCCACGGCGCTTGCCGCGGTTACCGTTTTCAGACGCAAAATCGCTTTGTTGATGTTACGATAACTGCCGCATCTTTTGAAATTATCGGTTTGTACTCAATTCTTCAGGATAAATGGATCCTTAAACCGGATAAACATATTACTGACGGATTGGATGTTGAAGATATCATAAACGAATATCACACAAAGTATCGGGAAATAACCGGATATGTGGAAAGCATGCACAAAAACGGCGAACTGACAACCTGGGAAGGGTTAAAAAAATTGGAAGAATACTATGTCAGCCTGATATCAGGCAGCAATGCTTCCATCCGCGAATATGTTGTTTATAAATTGCTTAATTACAAAGGCGTGCATTGGCAAATAAAAGAAACTTTATCAAACGCCCTAAAAAAATACTTAACCGTTGAATGTTGATAATTTTTTCAATATTGAGATTTTTAGGGTTGATTCTTTATAATTATTGTTTTATAAGAACGTCAGTTTAATGAATTTTAGGTTCACAAGGCGACAGGGTACCTGGCGCTCGACCATTAAAAAAAGTTATTATGGGGTTGTAGCTCAGTTGGGATGGCTAAGTAAAATCAACAAATGCTTGTTGATTTTATCTGTAACATCTTGTATACCTTAATGAGCAAGGGCGGCGGCAGCAACCGCAGCGAATTTTAGGTTCACAAGGCGGCAGGGTACCTGGCGCTCGACCATTAAAAAAGTTATTATGGGGTTGTAGCTCAGTTGGGATGGCTAAGTAAAATCAACAAATGCTTGTTGATTTTATCTGTAACATCTTGTATACCTTAATGAGCAAGGGCGGCGGCAGCAACCGCAGCGAATTTTAGGTTCACAAGGCGACAGGGTACCTGGCGCTCGACCATTAAAAAAGTTATTATGGGGTTGTAGCTCAGTTGGGAGAGCGACAGGTTCGCAATCTGTAGGTCAGGGGTTCGATCCCCCTCAGCTCCACCAATTTAACAAACACTTCCGATAAAAATTCGGAGGTGTTTTTTATTTTAACATACCGATTTTCCCGCCCCGCTTGTTTTTCTTTGACAACGATATTATTTTTATTATGATAAGCTAAAGTGATGCGGAGAAATCATAAATGCAAAATTTGATGTTTAATATCAATCAAGATATTTTGGAAATTGCCTTAAATGGCGATTTTTTGCATTTTTCCGCAAATCCGGACGTATATGAAGCCGCCAATGAAAAACGTGTTAAAAACATCGTTGTTGACGGACAAAATATTAAAAAATGGGATTCTTCTTTACTGCTGATTTTGTTTGAGTTGAGCAGAATTGCGCAAAAACGCCGCATCGGGTTAAAAACCAAATCTCTGCCCGACGGCTTGAACCGAATGCTTAATCTTGCTTTGGCAGTCAAGCCGCATACGGACATTATCCGCTCCGAAAAAAGCGGTTTTTTAGAACGGCTCGGCAGCAAAGGATGGGAAATTTATCAGACAGTTATTAAAGGCTTAAAATTTGTTTCGGAAAGTTTTGGCTCTTTGTCGCAATTTGCGAAAGGCCGCGCCGTCATGCGCAAGGTTGATTTCTTGTTTGCGTTGGAAGATTGCGGCCCCAAAGCTGTCGGCATTGTTTCCCTCATCAGTTTTATGGTCGGATTGATTTTGGCTTTTGTCGGCGCCATACAGCTCAAAACTTTCGGAGCGCAAATTTATGTGGCAAGTCTTGTTACCATCGGCATGACCCGAATTATGGGCGCCATTATGGTCGGAGTTATCATGGCCGGCCGCACCGGCGCCTCATTTGCCGCCACACTTGGCACCATGCAGGTTAACGAAGAAATCGACGCGCTTAAAACTATGGGGATTCCGACAACGGATTTTTTAATTTTACCCCGCCTTTCGGCTCTGGCGATAACAATGCCTTTTTTGACCATACTGGCTGATTTTGCCGGCATTTTGGGCGGCGCGTTTGTCGGCATTGTGCTTTTGGATATTTCCGCCGGCGAATATTGGAAATACGCTTGGGACGCTTGGAGCATGACCAACTTTTGGGTCGGTGTTTTTCATGGTTTTGTGTTTGGATTCATTATCGCTTTATGCGGTTGCTATTACGGTGTTAACAGCGGGCGTAATGCCGACGGCGTCGGCGTTGCCACCACCCGGGCCGTAGTTTCGTCCATTGTGTGGATGATTGTGGCCACCGGCATCATCACGGTGATTTTTGAAAGGCTGGGGCTATGAGCAAAGATAAAATCATCTGTCAAAACCTAAAAGTGGCGTATGGCGAAAAAGTGATTATCAAAAGCGCGGATTTTAGCGTCAAAGAAAATGATATTTTTATCATCATGGGTGGTTCCGGTTCGGGAAAAAGCAGTTTGTTGCGGGTTTTGACCGGCTTGATGCCGCCGGCCGGCGGAACATTTTACATCAACGGCACGGATTATCCCAAGGCCGATGAAGCCCAAAAACTGGAAATCATGAAAAAAGTCGGCATTTTATACCAAAGCGGCGGATTGTTTTCTTCCATGACATTGGCGGAAAACATCGCCCTGCCCTTGCAAAAATACAGTGATTATCCGACTGATGTTATTGATGAATTGGTCAATCTTAAATTATCTCTCGTCGGCTTGGGTGGATTTGGCGACTATTATCCGGCGGAAATCAGCGGCGGCATGAAAAAGCGCGCCGGCCTTGCCCGGGCTTTGGCTCTTGATCCGGAAATCGTTTATTTTGACGAACCTTCCGCCGGGTTAGACCCGGTAAGCTCGGCACGGCTGGACAATTTGATGAAAGATATTAACCAGAACTTGGGCACCACGCTGGTGGTGGTTACGCATGAGCTGGAATCCATCTTTGCCATCGGCAGCAATTCCGTCTTTCTTGATGCCGAAAGCAAAACGATTACCGCCCAAGGCAACCCGCACGAACTATTGAAAAATCCACCCGATGAGAATGTTTATAACTTTTTAACTCGAGGAAAAGCAGATGAAAAAAGAACCAAATAAAAAACGCATTGCCATGTTCATGATATTGGGATTTATCGTGCTGGCCGGCATTTTATTAAAAACGGTAGCCGGTAAATTGCTGCCTGATAACCATAATTTGGCCGTAATGTACTTTTCCGAATCCATTAAAGGCCTGAGCGTCGGCTCGCCGGTGGTGTACGAAGGCGTGCAAGTCGGCCGAGTAGTCAAAATAGAAATCATTACCAATCCGCAAACCATGGAATTCAGCATTCCGGTTTATGCCAAATTTGCCGAAGACAACAACATCAACAGCATGAATTTTAAACAAGCGACGCGGCGCGAACTTTTACACGCGCTAATCGAAAAAGGCCTGCGTGCAAGATTAACTAATCAAAACATGCTGACCGGACAGTTGATGATTGAGCTGCAAATGCTGCCGGGAACACCGATTGAACTTAAGCACCATCTTAATGATGCCAAAGTTTTCGAAATCCCGACCACTCTGTCCACTTTGGGCGGATTATCAAAAGATTTTCAAGACTTGCCGCTAAAGCAAATCATCGGTCGAATGGACAATATTTTATCCGAGTTTGAAACTTATTTGCCGAAAATTTTGCCGCAATTTGCGGATTTGGGGCAAAAGCTCAACAATTATGTTGATCATTCCGTGCCGCAAACCGATCAAACTTTAAACCAGTTAAACAGCACATTAAAAGATGTCGGTGCAGCGGCAAAATCGCTTAAAAATCTGACGGATTATCTGGAGCGGCATCCGGATGCGCTGATTAAAGGTAAAAAGGAGGATTAAAAAATGAAAAAATATTTTCTTTTGATTTGTTTGTTTTTACCGGCTTGTTTATCCTCAACACCCGACAGTCGGTTTTACCTTTTGGAAAATCCGCAGGCAACGCAAACCGTTTCGGTCAAAAAAATTAATATCGCGGTTCAGGACATCAGTGTGCCGACATATCTTGACCGTCCGCAAATTGTTTTGCGAAACCCCGATAATCCGGAACTTAAAATCGCCGAATTCGACCGTTGGGCAAGCGATTTAAACACCATGTTGCAAACTTTTGTAGTCAATGGTTTGCAAGAGGCTCTGCCGAATGCCGTTGTCAAACCTCTGGTTTATGGCGGTCGGCCGAAATATGTGGTTAAAATCAATATCGAAAAATTCGGCGGCTGGCTTGGGCAAAGCGCGTATATCAGCGGCAACTGGCAGATTTTGAACAACAACGGACATGTTGTATATGAGCAAAATATAAAGACAGAAACACCCTGCGGCAAAACATATGCCGAATATGTCAAAACGCAAAGCTTGATGTTGAATGAAATAACAAATTTAATTGCCAAGAAAATTGTTTCTTTGTAAAAAAATAAAAATCATATTATCGGGACTTTTTCAAATGACATATTTTCAACTTGCTATCGGTTTGCTGATAATGCTTTGTATGATTATCCGACCTTTTTTATATAAACCCGCCGCACGCGACTTTCCGGCAGAAATGTCGGCAGCGTTTACCAGCGCTTGGCTGGTGGCGGGACTGGTGGTTTCTTTTCCGATATTCGGCCATTTGCTGACTTTGGAAGATTTACTTTCGCCATACGCTTTATTGAGCGTCGTTAAAGGTGCTTTTTTATGGTGGCTGATTAAATTGCAGCAAGTTGTTAATAAAGAAAGCACGTCTTCGTCGGTGTTTTTCGGTTTTATCGCTTTGGCCTTGGGGTCGCTTGTCAATAATTTGTTTTTTCACGAAGGGTTAAAATTCATTCAGCTCGGATGTATTTGCGCTTTTGGCCTGTTGGGCATTTTATTCGTCCTTAAAGGCGATGCCAGAAGATTGTCAGACAAAGGAAAAATCGCCTTTGGTATAATCGTTGTGTTGGTGGCCTCTTTTAGCGTAACCGATCATTTGGCCATTCCGAAAATCGGGTGGTATCCGCATTTGCTTTTTTCTTCCGTGATAATGTTCGGTGCCGCTTTGTTGCACGGTATATCCAAACAAGATTTTTGCAAAATATTCAGCCGCTTTGATTTGGCAGGCGCCGGCAGTTTTTATGTTGTTTCGGAATTTTTGATTATATATTCTTCAATTAATTTGCTGCCGGTATCGTTTGTGGCGGTATTTATGCGTCTGGCCGCGCCGGTGGTAATGGTGGTGTCCGCCATTAAATACAGAGAGCAAAGTTGGCACAATCAGCTTGTTTTCGGCACGAGCGCCTTATTATTGGCTTTACCGTTGATTTTTTCATAAAGGAGAAGATTTTGACAATACTCACACAGCCTTGTTTGGAAATCAATTTAAGCAATTTGTTGGAAAATTTCTTTACGTTGCAAAAAATTGCCAAACCGGCAATCGCGGCGGCGGTTGTTAAAGACGATGCTTACGGTCTGGGCGCCGAACAAATTGTTTCCTTGCTGTACGGCGTCGCCGGATGCCACCACTTTTTTGTGGCGCATGCGGTTGAAGGAGCAAAAATTGCACCTTTGGCAGACAAGGCGGTTGTTTATGTGCTGCAAGGAATTGGGCAAGACAATCTGGAAATTTTCAAACAATTTCCGCAGTTGATACCGGTTATAAGTTGTCCGGAAATGTTCGCTTTTTGGAAACAAAACCGCCTGGTCGGACGCAAACCGGTAATCCATATTGAAACAGGCTTAAATCGTTTGGGATTTCGGGAAAAAGAGTTAGCCGCTTTAAGCAATGCGGATAAAAACGAATTTTCGCTGGTAATGTCGCATTTGGCCTGCGGTGATGAAAAAGACCATTTTATGAATGCTTATCAACTGGATAATTTTAATAAGCTTAAAAATCTATATTTTCCAAAAATTCCCGCATCGCTGGCAGCTTCCGACGGTGTGTTTTTAAGCCATGATTTTCATTGGAACATGGTGCGTTTGGGCGCTGCCATGTATGGCATAAACACGGCGCCGTATCGTGAAAACCAAATGAAAAATGTCGTAACCGTAGCCGCCCCGATACTGCAAATCGCAGATTTACCCAAAGGACAATTTGTCGGATATTCTGCCACATATCGCGCCAACACAAATCGTAAAATCGCGATTGTCTCAATCGGATACGGCGACGGATTGCCGCGTTCACTTTCCAATGTCGGCAAGGTGTTTTTCAAAAACGGCAGCGATTTGCATGAAGCAAGAATCATCGGTCGGGTTTCCATGGATAACATTATTTGCGACGTAACGGGAATTGATAATTTGCAAGTCGGCGATATGGCTTATCTGGCGGCGGATTTTTATACGCTGGATGATATGGGACGCGACGCCGGCACGATTTCGTACGAGATTATGTCACGCTTGGGCAAAAATACGCGCTTTATCCGCAAGTATGTAAAATAAGAATTTGCGGCAACACAAAATTTTATCACCGATGCAAATCTACTGCGTGGACGTTAATATTTTTTAATAAAAAACACCCTTGCGGCTTTAGCAAACGGCAAAGGTGTTGGCTCATTAAAGTTTTCGCCGATTCATTTCGTTAAGCAAAAGTTTGCGTTCAAGATTGTCTTTCCAAGAAACACAAGTCTTTTCCAAAAGACAAAAATCATAATAACGAGACATCAGCTTATCATCTGACATGTGAGTCAGCTTTTCGCGCATAGGATACACAACCGCGCTTATAATCAAAAGAAACAAACTGATAAACATTACGACGAAAACAATAATACAAATAAATACCATAATAATAAACCTCCGATAATATTTTTTCGCAACAGTCCTATACTTTTTTTGAGCATGTCAACTCTAAAATCTTTTTTGTAACAATATGTAACAACTTTTTAAAAGCATTTTCCCTAAAATTGTGCTATAAGGTGGCTAAATTTATATAGTATTTAAGAGGATTTACATGACTGATACCATAAAAGTTGCCGTTATCGGTGCCGGAGTTATGGGTAAAAACCATTTAAGAACCTATAAAAATTTACCGGGAGTCGAGTTAATCGGCGTTTATGACATTTTTCCCGAAGCTGCCAAAGCGGCGGCTGAAATGTTTGGCATCAAAGCTTTTTCTTCCATGGAGGAAGTTGCGGCACATGTTGATGCCATCAGCGTTGTCACGACATCAATCACACACGCCGATGTCGGGGAATTTTTCTTAAACCGCGGCATTCACTGCCTGATTGAAAAACCGTTAGCCACCACCGAAGATGGCTGCCATCGGTTGATTGACGCTGCCAAAAACAACAATGTTACTTTATTGGTCGGCCACATTGAACGTTTCAATCCGGCTGTTGAGCAAATGGGTAAAATCTTATCAGACACCTCCAAAATCCGCTCGCTGACAGCGCAACGCATGTCTGCGGCCAGCGGCCGAATTACCGACGTAGACGTCGCCATGGATTTGATGATTCATGATGTGGAGGTCATTCAATCTTTGGTAAAATCACCGGTAACCAATATTCAAGCCTGCTCGGTTAAGACGCCGGACAAACCGGAAGGAAAAGATTACGTTACCGCCATTTTGGAATTCGCTTCCGGAGCCACCGCCAACCTGACGGCCAGCCGCATCACACAAGCGCGCGTTCGTACCCTGACGGTAACAACCGATACCAACTACATTGACATGGACTTCATCAACCAGAGCATTAACGTTCACTCACAAGGACGTATGCCCTATGTCAACCAAGACAGCATTCCAGATTGGATGAATTATGGCTTAAAGGGCAGCGTCGAACAACTGTTTATTCCGACCAATCAGCCTTTAAGCGCCGAACTCAGTCATTTTATGGATTGCGTCCGCGGCAAGGCAACGCCGCGCATTACCGGCGAAAATGCTCTGAACGCATTGAAAGTGATATGGGAAATTCAGCGCAAATTAGGATTTGTTAAAGACGTTAACGATTCTTCCTCAATTTTAAGTATCGCCGCCGAATAAAAAGAAAGCAAAAAAGGCAAAAGCCACGATATCACATCGTGGCTTTTGCTGCATCCATCGGGTTTTCTAAATCAGATTATGGCAGAAAGTAAATTTTTGATGTTTGATGGATGCTTTATATATAAAGAAATAATTTGCCCATAATTAAATAGTGTTATTCGTATATCCTCAAAAATCACAAAAGTCAATTTTTTTTCTAAAAAACTTGAAATTTAAAATTTTCGCGCTATGGTACAAAAAAATTTCAGCTGTCATGCGCAAAATATCAAAAGCTTGTTCTTTATTATTATACAAAGAATACACCGAACAAACTTGAAGAAACGATAGAATTTTAGGTCAGCACCGACTTTTTCTCATAAAAGCCTGTGCCGGAGGTGATTTTGAAAGCGCCGTGTACAAAAAAGCGTACACAAGCTTGCAAAAAGCACGATATGACAAGTTTTTAGGTCAGCGCCGGCTTTTTCTCATAAAAGCCTGTGCTGGAAGTGATTTTGAAAGCGCTGTGTGCAAAAAGATGTACACAAGCTTGCAAAAAGCACGATATGACAAGTTTTTAGGTCAGCACTGACTTTTTCTCATAAAAGCCTGTGCTGGAAGTGATTTTGAAAGCGCCGTGTACAAAAAAGCGTACACAAGCTTGCAAAATCACGACATGACAGGTTTTTAGGAGAAAAAGAATGAGTATGAGAAATATCGCCATCATAGCCCATGTCGACCATGGAAAGACAACACTGGTGGATGGACTTTTGAAACAAAGCGGAACGTTCAGAGATAATCAGAAAGTGGCGGAATGCGCTATGGACAGCAATGATTTGGAGAGGGAGAGAGGGATTACGATTCTTTCCAAATGCACGTCGGTCAACTGGCACGGCACACATATTAATATTGTGGATACGCCGGGTCACGCGGATTTTGGCGGTGAGGTTGAACGCATACTTTCCATGGTGGATGGCGTTGTTTTGTTGGTGGACGCTTCCGAAGGTCCGATGCCGCAAACAAAATTTGTTTTGGGTAAAGCTTTAAAAATCGGCTTAAAACCGATTGTCGTTATTAACAAGGCTGACAAACCGGATGCTCGTCCCGACGAGGTCTTGAATGAAATTTTTGATTTGTTCGTCAGCTTAAACGCCAATGATGAGCAACTTGATTTTCCGGTTTTGTATGCCTCCGGCCGCAACGGTTGGGCCGTAAAAGACCTAAAAGACGAACGTAAAGATTTAACCCCGTTATTTGAATTGATTTTATCTTATGTCAGTGAGCCGCAATGCGATAAAGACAAACCTTTTTCCATGCTGGTCACCACACTTGAATCCGATAAGTTTTTGGGTCGCCTGTTAACCGGCAAAATTCAATCCGGAAGTTTAAAACTTAATGATTCGGTCAAGGTTATCAATGATAAAGGCGAAGTTGAAAGAACCCGCATCACCAAGATTTTAGCCTACCGCGGCTTAGAACGCGTTGCCTTAGATGAGGCTTTTGCCGGCGATATTGTCGCTGTGGCCGGTGTTGTCAAAGGAACGGTTGCCGATACGATTTGCGATTACAGTGTCAACAATGCCATTCACGCCCAGCCAATTGATCCGCCGACTTTGGCCATGACTTTCTCGGTTAACGATTCCCCGCTGGCCGGCCGCGAAGGCGACAAGGTTACATCCCGTATGATTTGGGACAGGCTTTGCAAAGAAGCGGAGGGCAACATTGCCTTAAAAATTTCACGCACCGACAGCAGCGATTCCTTTGAAGTTGCCGGCCGCGGCGAATTGCAACTCGGCGTTTTGATTGAAACCATGCGTCGCGAAGGTTTTGAACTTTCCATCTCCCGCCCGCGGGTTTTAATGAAAAAAGACGAGAACGGAAATTTACTGGAACCGATTGAAGAAGTGGTAATTGACGTGGATGAAGAATTTTCCGGCGCCGTGGTGGAAAAACTCGGCCGGCGAAAAGCTGAAATGACCGAAATGATACCTTCTCAGCTCGGCAACAAAGTACGGTTGATTTTCCATGCTCCGTCACGCGGTTTAATCGGTTATCATTCCGAATTTTTGACCGACACCCGCGGCACCGGCGTGATGAATCGCAGTTTCTATGCTTACGAGCCTTATAAAGGCGAGATTGAAGGCCGTCGCACCGGCGTGTTGGTTTCAAGCGAAAACGGCACGGCCGTGGCTTACGCTTTGTGGAAACTGCAAGACCGTGGACCAATGTTTATTGAGCACAACAGTCCGGTTTATATCGGCATGATTATCGGGGAGCATACCAAGCCGAATGATTTGGACGTCAACCCCACCAAAGCCAAACAGCTGACCAACATCCGCGCTGCCGGAAAAGACGAGGCGATTGATTTGATTCCGCCGCGGAAACTGAGTTTGGAACAGGCGTTGTCTTATATACAATCAGACGAATTGCTTGAAGTCACGCCAAAATCGCTGCGATTAAGAAAGAAAATTTTAGACCCGCTGCAGCGCAAACGCGCCAAACCCGAGCTTGTTTCTTAAAACGAAGCCCCTGATCGGGGCTTTTGTTTTTTCTATGACGAAAGATATATTCGACAAATTTAAAAGGATGTGCTATTGTAATGCATAAAAGTAAATAAATGGATAACGCCATGGAAAAAAACACCCCAATCGTACAAATTGAAAATCAAAAAAAGACGAAAGATGTGTCAATTTGCGGGCGTTCCATGGTTGAAATGTTAGGAGTCTTATTTATAGTCGGCGTTTTGAGTACGGGAGGTATTGCCGGATATGTTACCGCCAGCCGTAATTTACGCCTTAACGATCTCAAAGATGAAATTTCTACCATTGTTGCCAATATCCGCAGTATGTATTTCAGCGCCAAAGACTATGAAGGAATTAATGAAATCACCTTAATCAATTCCGGATTAATTCCCAATAGGATGATTAGCGAAGACCGTACGGAAATCATCAACAAATCCAACGGCTCGGTATATATTTCCGCAGCGGACGACGCTTACAAAAAAGACGGAAGTTTTATTTTGATTTTTAACGGGCTCGATTCATACACATGCCGCGAACTGGCCATCTCGGATTGGGGCTCCGACATTGATACCGGTTTTTTAGGCATGACTGTCAAAAACGACGGCGAGTTGACCATTCAGAGCAGCAATTTGACAGCTGCCGAACTGCAAAGCAGCAACACGACCATCCTGTCTAAAGATATAGCTTCCGGCACGTTAGAAAATATATATCAATTATGCGACTGCGGCAGCATGAAAACTTGTGCAATCGCCTGGAAATTTCAATAAATGATTTTTGTTCGATGTTTTATAAAAAAACGCTTGATTTATTTATGATATGTGTGTATCAATAATTCAATCTATTTTAACAATAGGGGTATAGCTCAGTTGGTAGAGCATCGGTCTCCAAAACCCCAAATTGATTTTTCCAAGTATTTAAGTTTCCTACATTTTTATTGATTTTTCAATACGTTTAAGCAAAAAAATTTTTTGCTTGGCGTACTTAGGCGTACCTGGGTGCACTCGTTTTTTCAGTTTCTTTAGGAGATAATCAGGGTAAAGAAACGGACAAGACGGAGTTTTAGAAAATGGTCAAAAGTTTTCCTGGGGTACGCACAAAAGAATGTATCCGCAACAATAAAAAAGATATTTATTTTTCTATTCGCTATACGCGGAATGGTAAACAGTATGAAGAAAGCATCGGCTATAAATCGGAAGGATTTACGGCAGCTCAGGCTTATGAAATTTTAAGCGAATTAAAACGCGATATAAAAACCGGTAAAGCACTTTCTTTAAGAGAGAAAACCGAACAGCGCGAGCAGGAAAAAATAGCTAATGAGGCGGCAAATATGACGTTCTCAGAGCTTTTTGAAGAATATTATCAACCCCATATTCAAAATAAAGATAAGAAATCAACCTATGACAGGGAAGTCCATTTATATAAAAAGTGGTTAAAGCCTGTTTTGGGTGGTGTTAAGTTAAACCTCATTAGCCGCATTAGCCTCATAAGGTTGTTGCAACCTATGGAGAAAAAGCGTTTATCCAACCGCACAAAGAATTATGCCATTGCTTTAACGCGGCAAGTTTTCAATTTTGCCATTAGAAACGAACTTTTTGCAGGAGATAATCCGGCTGCAAGATTTGACGAACTGAAAAAAGAAGATAATCGCCGAATGAAGTTTCTTTCAGATGAAGAATTAAACAATCTTTTGGAAGAACTCAAAAAACATAGTTATTCCGTTTATTTAATGGCACTCATTTCCGCTGATTGTGGTTTGCGTGCCGGAGAAATTTTCAAATTAACGTGGGCAGATGTAAGCCTTGAAGAGAAAATGTTGTTTTTGCGTGATACTAAAAACGGCAAGAATCGTTTTGCCTATATGACAAACCGCGTTGCAGAAGAATTTTCTAAACTAACACAAGGCGAGGGAAACGAATTTGTTTTCCAAAGTAAAACAGGAAGCAAGATTGAACACGTTTCACGGACTTTCGAAAGAGCAGTAAAGGCGTTGGGCTTAAATGACGGTATTACCGACAGACGGCAAAAAGTAGTTTTCCATTCTTTGCGGCACACTTTCGCGAGCCGATTAGTTCAAAGGCGAGTTTCCCTTTATGAAGTAAAAGAATTGTTGGGGCATTCCGATATTGCAATGACACAACGCTATTCACACTTGGCTAATGAAACGTTACGCCAAGCAGTTGCCCGATTAAATGAATAAAAAGAGAAGTTTTACCAAATTATTATGCAAATTATTAAAAATGCTTGTTTTCAAAAAATATTTGAACCCCCAAAAGGTGAAATCAGACCTTCGCGCGTTGTTTGGGTAAGAAGGCCATGGTGGCTTTCTGTAACCTAAGGAGAAAACCCATGAAAAAAATAACATGTGAAGCAGATATTGAAAGATTACCTCAACCTATGGGCAAGGAATTTTTTGAAAAATGTAAACAAGCAATTATTGAGGAGGCTAAACTTGGCGTTATAAGCCGTGTTCAGCTTTGCAAAATGTTTTTCTTTCTTAGCAGAAACACTTTAAGGAATCTTGATGCCCCTAGTAGTCCTAAAGAGGGAATTCGGAATCCTGAGCATATAGGAAGCAGGAAATACGTTTACTATCATGTTGAAGATGTTCTTGAGTATTTGGAAAGGGAATTTTGTGTAAAGCCTCAGAAAAGAATAAACGCAGCAAAAAAAGAATTGCAGGAATTAAAGCAAAAACAAGCCGAAGAGCAAGAAGCTAAGCGGAAAAAATTTGAAAACCTTTATAGAACAGGAGAAATAAAATGAAGATGAAAAATCTTTTAATCGAAAAACAGGAGAGAGAGGCGCAAGCCTCTCCCCTCCAAAAACGAGAAGATACGGCAATATCTTCTCAGAACATAAACAAAATCTTGGAAACTGGTAATTTCTTAGATGTTGCTATGTTTTATGCTCAAAATAATATTAAAACCTTTCCGGTCAAAAAGCAAGGTAAATTCCCTCTTTGCCCCAAGGGTTTTAAGGACGCTACTTTGGATAAAGTCGTATTGCAAGAATGGAATAAAAAATTCCCCGATTGCAACATTGGCATTCCCACCGGACAAATCAACAATATTTTTGTTGTTGATGTTGATGGCGAACAAGGTTTTAAATCTTTAAACCGTCTAGAACTAATCTATGGCAAACTTGACGTTCCTACCGTTATAACCGGCAAGGGAAAGCATTTATATTTCAAAATGCCGGAAAATGTAGAGCTAAAATGCAGTACAAGCAAAATTGCTGACCACATAGATATTCGGGCTAACGGTGGTTATGTGGTTGCCCCGCCCTCAGTCCACGAGAATGGACACCGCTATACTTGGGAAAACTTTGTTCCTAATCAAGGTTTTCCTGAGGCTCCCAGTTGGTTAATCTCTTTGATTACTAATGCCGAAAAACAAACTTTTCCCGTTTCAGGCGTACTAGAAGAAATTGCGAGTGCACCCGAGGGAGAACGAAACGACACACTTTATCGGCGCGCCATTAGCCTAATAAACCGCACTAGAAAGGAATATTTAAATATGAACGAAGTTAAACAAAATATAATAAATGCCGCATTACAATCCGGCTTATCAAAAGAGGAAGCTACAAAAACTTTTGATAATGCTTTGAAGTTTGTGGAAGAAAATTGCAATATTCCGGCAGATTCTGAGCCGGATATGGATATCCTCAAAACAAAGGATTTACTTCCGGCTCCAAAATTAAATACGAAAATATTTAAGGGAATGGAAGATTGGGTAATTCAAACGTCTGAAACCACCAACGCCCCTGTTGATTATGTCGCATTCTCTCTGTTAGCTGGTGCTGCAGGGGTTGTCGGTTTATCCCGTAGCATTTCCCCTTGGGCAGGTTGGGAAGAATCTTGTTGCCTTTGGATTGGTGCAATAGGAGAACCAAGCTCAGGTAAAACTCCGGCTACTACGCCCATTCGTAAAATTCTCAATGAAATTGAGGTTTCACGAAAAAATAAGTATTCTGCTAAACTGGCGGAATGGAAACGCGAAAAGGAAGTTGCTAAGCAACGCAAAAAAGAATGGGAAGAAAAAGTCAAAGAAAATCCCGATACTGCAAGCAATTTCCCGAGCTCCGCTATTATTCCAGCAAAGCCTCAAACTTATCGCTTTGTTTATGGCGATACTACCCAAGAGGCGTTAACCTCTGATATGGAAAGAAACATCAAAGGGGCTATTATCTTCCGCGACGAATTGTCGGCATGGGTTTCCGGAATGAGCCGCTACAAAAGCGACGGTTCAGAACGCGGATTTTGGTTGGAGGCTTTTAACGGAAATAAATTTGTTTGCAATCGTGTCAAATTTGACGATGAACGGTTAGAAATTCAAAATCTGCTTGTTTCCGTTTTCGGTACTATACAGCCTCAAAGGCTCATAGACACGGTTCTTTCCGACCGCGGGGACGGTTTCCTCGCACGCTTTCTATGGGTCTATCCGGAGCTTAAACCGGCTGCTATCCCGCAAAATATCGTTTTGCCGGAAAGTGTGTTGGCGGCATTTAAAAAACTGGATTCTCTGTTAGATCCGTATGCAGATAATGCCGAGACACAAAAGAAATGCCTACCGTTAAGCATTGAGGCTCAACAGCTTTTCAATACATGGTATCTTGCCCATTTAAACAAATCACAGCAGGAAGAAAGCATTCTGAAATATTTTCTTGGAAAAGGTCAAGGCTATGTTTTACGTTTTGCTTTACTGCTTGAACTGTTATGGTGGGCGGATTCTGAATATCCCGAACCGACAGAGGTTAGTTTTGAGGCTGTTCAAATGGCTATTGAGTTATACGATACATATTTAACCCCAATGTGTGAAAGAGTTTATAATATGTATTACAGCCCTACCGAAAATATAGAGGCTCGCGCCTTAGCTCGGTGGATTATTGAAAACAAACCGCAAAGTTTTATTTTGCGTGATGTTTACAATAACGGAAATGTACCGAATCTACGCCGCAAGGAACAAGCAGAAACAGCTGCAAACAGACTCATTGACTTAAATTGGCTAAGCTGTAAATCTTCCCGTGCAGGAAATACAGCAGGAAGATCCCGCAAAACCTACTACGTCAACTCCGAAGTTTACGAACTCGCAGAAAATTTTTAAGAAAGGCAACGACAAAGGGCGGAGTTTTAATTCCGCCCTTTTTCTAAAAAGGAATGTCATCTTCCGGATGTTCTAAATCATAAAAGATTCCTGTATCTCTATCAAAAAAACACTTAATACGTCCATATCTACCCTTTGCAAGCATTATTTCACATTCATTTTCTGTTTTTCGACAATTCTTTTCCCATTCTTCTATTCGTTTTTGGAAATGTTCTTTTGTTTCTTTGTTTTTTATTTTAGGTTCTTCATTTTGAAGATAATAATATTCTCTGTACAAAAATAACAATTTATCAACATACTGTAAAATCTTCCTATCTTCACCACAAATGTCATAGGAATAGGGACGTTTATCTTTTCTATGCTCCAAATTACGATTTAATTGCGATAAAACCAGAATAGGAACATTAAAAGTTTGAGCAAGCTTTTTTATTTCTTTCATTCCCACATCGCTTCCCATAAACGGAAATAGTTGTACATAATCAACTACAATAAAAGCAACATGTTTCTGCTGATTAACCTGTTGAATAATATTTTCCATTTCACACATATCATCAAGATAATCACAAATATACAAAGGCAATTCAGATATACGTTTAGTCGCATTTATAATTGCTTCAAAATCCTCATAAGTTTTTTCAAAACAGACGTCACTATACCGCTGATATCTCGCTTCCCAGCTAGGTTGTTTTGTTTCATGAGAAATAAATCGTGGCAAAAGTATATCTCTTGAAGATTCTAAACTAAAATATAAAACACAATCTCTATTTTGTGGGATTTCTAAAAAAGTTTTCGCTAATTGGTATGAGCAGTTCACTGCAAAAGAAGTTTTCCCCATTGCAGGTCTAGCACCAAGCAAAATAACTTCTCCATTTCGCATCCACTCCATTCGTTCATCTAACACTTTTATGCCAGTAGAAAGTCCTAGAGGTTTGCCTCGGTTCTGATACCTATAATCCAATTCCTCTAAATAGGATTGAACAACAGAAGAAACATGATAACAATTTTTATCCATTTAATTTTTCCTTTACAGGGAATAGTCGTAACCCCTCACGCCGATTATATTCATCAATGCGCTCACAACTATCGGGAAACCACCGACAAAGAAATTTATCCATTACCGGAAAATCTATTTTAACAGAATGGAGTAACCGTCCGTTGTCTATTAAATACCCCGTCCAATCGTCCGTTATTTCAGGAAACAACTGCCGAACCTCATCGTGGCAGGCAAGCTCATATTCCCAAGCAAACACATCAGGACCATTGGTTAAAATCCGCAATAACGGATTATCATTGATTAACTGAATAAGTTGTTCCTTATTCGTTATCCGATAAATTCTATCTTTTGCTGTATTCATTACCCCAAATCCTTAACATCAATTTCTTTGACTTTAACGCCCATTTCATCAAATACATCAACCTTGCCGGCATTATCAGATTTGACATAAATATTTATTTTATCAAATTTAAGAATTTCTCGACCAGTACCCCACGCAGGGCAACGCACATTTTTCCCGCCATTCCACACAATAGCAATCGGACCTTTAAGCGTATAAGGACACGTTGTTATTTTAGAACCGATAACGGACATATCTTTCAGATATTCAATCATTGATTTTATCCTTTGTGATATTAGATTGTTTATTCAGAAATTCTAAAAGACTATTGGCTTTTGATAGATTTTCATTTATATGATTAACTGTAAGAATGTCTTTTTTATCAATTTTTAAGGTTGCAATATCTTTTTTGATTTGCTGAACAAGAGGCATAAAATCAACATAAAAAGAATGTTGCATATCTGCCAATACTTGCAGTTTCGCCTTAAAAATATCATCATTCATATTTTATAAATCCAAGTCATTGATTGAAATTTCTTTTACTTTATATCCATTTTCATCATAAACATTAACAATAGACGGCATGTTTCTGTCGCGAACATAAATGTAACTATTATCACACTTTAATATTTCACAACCTGGTACAGCACCTGAACAACATCCGCCAAGAGCTATTCCATTTCCATTAGTAAGAGAAACATTTAAAACACCTTGCATAATATGAGGAAAATTATTTATTCTTCCGGTACAACTATCCTCTATAAAATCAATCATTTTCATATCCTTTCGCAAAAAAAACTATATTTTCACTACGTCAAATTATGACGCATTGTTTATAAAATCTTGGACATCTTTTATATCTTTTGCCTTTTTATAAGCGTAGGTTGTTGTTCTTCCCATACGATAAGCGGCTTTATATCCTTTTATTACAACTGCTTTCTGTAAATCTTTTATCAAAGATTTACTATTAAGGGTTATTTCCTTATTGTCACTGGCAAACTTAAAGCAAAGTTTGACCTCAGAAGTTACGCCGTCCTCAAAAGATATTTCTATTTGTTTGTAATTCTCACCATTTCCGCAATTTACCCAGTCAAAATAACAAGCATAGAAACCACCTCGGGCATTATTAACCCAGTCAATATTAAACTCGTGTCCGATTAAGGCAGAACTCAGATAATCAAACCATTTTTCCTTGCACCAAGTTCTTATTTCAGCGTTATCACAATTTTTTATCCGCTTTTCTATACTATCCAGTCGGCTGTAAAAACTTTCAAAAATCAAGTTGTTTTCAGGATTCGTTTTTAATAAATCCAACATATCTTTACGTCTGAGAGAACAGCAATCACATTGCGGCAAGACTTCTTTATCAACGGTTTCATAAGGGCGAACATAGTCCAAGGTTTTTAAATAACAAACTTTGATTTTCCGTCCCGAAGATAAAGCACTATTTTTCAAAGCCTTAACATATTTAACAATTTGATTGCTATGTTCTTTTGTGCCTGTCTTATCTTCAACGATTAGCAAATGGGAAGAGGTAATTGCCAAAACATCAATATTTAAATATTGTTTCCTGATTTCTAAAATTTCTTCGTTAGCAGGAATCCCGCACTTTTCTAAAAACAAATGTGCAATTTTAAATTCCCTCGGATAAGATTTTTTATACTTATCTAGACCAAAAGCTAACAGATAACAAATAAAAGCATCTTGCGACAACTCGCTTGTTGCATAATCAAATATATTCGGCTGTTCCATTTTATCACTCCCCAGTTAAAGATAAACCACCTTTGAAAGGTGGTCGGAGAGTTCGTAAATCATATTGGTGTCAATGATTCTTTTAGCCTTTAGAACCATACTATTTCAAAGATAAAGATATGGCTCTTGGACATTCGCTAAAAGCTCCCCGACCATATCTCTATGAATCGGGGATATATTTATTATCAGCTTTTACGAATAGCCGATAATTTGACGATGTTATATCCTAGCACCGACACCAATATTGAGCTTACGACAGCTCTCTTGCACCCAAAGGCACTCAGAACGCAGTTTCCCACGTTCAAGAAAAATATAACGCAATAAAAGTTGAAAAGCAATCTATTGTTCGAACCTATCAAGAACTTATTTAACGCAAGCAAAACTATCCCCAACTTCAAAGGGTTAGCCTAATAAGTGTAGACATTTAACAAAAAGAGCGCAAAAATATTGGTGTGGGGCGGAAAAGTCTGAAAGCTAATGAGGCTAACGCGGCTAATGAGGTTTCCCTCTAAGCCCCCGTAAAACATTGTAAATAGGTATCTCCAAAGAGGTTTAGGGATAAAAAAGGGAAAATTTGTTTAGGCATAAAAAATCAGGTTTTGATAGTGCTTATGAAAATAAGTTTTTCTTTCCTTAGATGAGGAATTTACGAGCAAGCTTAAACGCCGCAAACGCAATGTTTGCAAGGAGTTGAAAAAAATACTTGATTTATGTTTTTTTATACTATATAAATCGGGAAGATTCGTTAGGGGTATAGCTCAGTTGGTAGAGCATCGGTCTCCAAAACCGAGTGTCGTGAGTTCGAATCTTACTGCCCCTGCCAATATCGGTGTAATTCATTGTGATTGCACCGATTTTTTTTTGCCGATTTTAAAGAAAATGTCAATTTTCACTGCGTATCACAGGAGTGCACCACAGGAGCATTTTTTATGGACGGGCATAACCGACTTATACGCACATACCTATTATTTCAGAGCCGGAAACGTTGCTTGAACTTTATAAATGCAGAGAAGAACTAAAAATCAAGCAGACCCACTACATCAACTCCCTGGGTAAAGGCTTGTGATGAATTTGCATATGATGAAAAATTCTTAAAAAGCTTTGTAGAAAGAGTAGAAACAACTTATTTAGGCATATCAAAAATAACAAAATATGATACAACTATTTTATTATGTTCTTTAACGGCCAAAAATAACCTACTGACATAAAAATCAGTAGGTTATAAATTTTATATATCTTTCATTTTATTATGACCTCTGGATTTGGTATAATAATTTATTGTTTTTTTGACTTTTCGCTTTTCCTTTGCTTGTTCTACGTTTTCTGTTATCCTATCAGATACTTTTCTGCAACGATCTTTTAGATGTTCAATTTTATTTTTAATCGCACTTGCACCTTTTCCAACCATTTCTTCAAAACCATTTTTTATAGATTTTAGATCTTCTCTTCTTTTTTGTCTTACTTCTTCTTTTTCAATAACAAATTTATTTAAAAATTTTATTATACTTCTACCTTCTTTATGTTCTCTAAGAAGTTGTCTTACTAATAGCTTATCTGCTACATCTATATATTTTCCTTCCCATACCCTCGCTACTTCTTTACCTTCTATGTTCAAACGTATATCTGTACTTTCCGGATTAGTTCCCCAATCTCTTCCAACATCCCAGTCATATGCCGGATGACTAATCATTTCAATAACAGCACCTTTTGATGATTTATTATCTTTAGGTAATATAAAATAAAGAGCTCTTTTATACTCCTGAGCATAAGCATAAGGGTGTATTTCTTCTATAGGTCTTTTATCAATAATTGAAGCAACATAAAAACCTTTAACTTCTTTTATGGAAGTAAAATGAGTATCTTTGTATTTAGGATTATTAATCTTGAAAATCTTATCCATTTCGGCGAGACGACCATCCTTAACATTTTCAGTCATACCTTTTACCCCTATTAAAGTTTATTTATCATACATATGATATTAATACAAATATCCATATTTGTCAAATATTAATAATATATTAGTACCTTTTAGATAAAATAATAAATAATTTTTATATAAATCAGCAGATGATTATACATTCAAACCACAGAGATTACGTTTACATCAAGATTAAAGACGCCTTAATGCGCACTTTCCCTTTATAAATCAATAAGTTAACTGAGTCCGCGTGAGATGTCATCAAAGAGGTCATTTCCCGCTGGGTACACGGACCATCCCAAACGAAATTCTTTATTTTACAAGCATTTAATGCGGCTTTAATCCTATTACCTTTCGGGATGTTTAATCAATATATTTCTTGCATTTTGTCAAAAGTATGTTATAGAAAAAATACTAACAAAATTATTGTATCACCTAAATTTAAAATTATGTTGTCAAACAAAGAAATTGAAGAAATGCATATTGCTTTTGATTTCAGTCGGCAATATACAGTAGCCAGAGTCCCTAAAGAATATAAGGACGCAGAAAATTTTGCTTTAGAGTGTGTTTATTCCCTAAGACCTTATATAGCAAATAAGCTCAATATTGATTGCACTGCGGTAATTATGGTTGCTATCAGTAAAAATAACAAGGTTGTTGTGCTTTGCGATAACAGTAAGTATAGGAATTGGCTTTGGAACTATTTTCATAAGCCCTCTGTGGGGAGTGCTCAGTTTTATGACGATATAGAGCCGAAGCTGATTATAAAAAGGCTGGATGAATTGTTTCCTGAGTAAAATTTCTTAAATTTCATTTGCCGTATGATGTGAATGGTGTCGGTAAATGATTTTACGATTTAAAAAGTCCGTGGGGTATTAGCCCTGCCGTTCAAGATGAAGACGCTTTAAAGCGTCTTTTTCTTTTTAACACAACCTCTTAATCTGGTTGGTGTAAGCCGTATTCAAAGAACTAAATATATTGATTTTGGTGCGTATTTATGATATATCTGATATAGTTGTTGCTATATTTAAGGAACCAAACGATGTCATCAATAGAAATTGGAAAGAGAACCGATAAAACAGAAGATAATCCTTATGGCTACGTGAAAGTTGATTCTATTCCTAAAGATGAGATTTGCGTGTTATATATAGGCGGAGATGGAACAACGACGGATAAAGCAGCCAACGGATACGCCAAGATTATTAAAAATGAGATATTGGATGAAATAAGTACAGAAACTCCCGTTTACAGTATAAAATATGATTTTGATGGTCATAATAAGTCACTTGCTAGGCAGATTGCTAATATTAAACACAGGACAGAAGTTTTAAGAAGTAAGGCGGATATTGAAAAGACGTTGTCTAAAGCGACGGATGAAGAATATAACCCTCAATATGTTGATGAATTGTTTGAAAAAGTTATATTGCCCAGAATAACATTACATAATGGTAAGGGAAAATTATCGGTAGAAGAAGCGTGTAAGAGAATAAGAAAGCTGAATATAGTGGCGCATTGCCATGGTGCGTATACGGCTTTGAAATTAGAAGAAAAAATGCAAGCGGCAATGAAAGAGTTAGGATATAGTGTACAAGATAGAAAAAAAGTACAGTCACAAATGCTGGTTATTGCCCAAGCTCCGGCATGCGCTTTAGGAGTTTCAAAATCTCAGTTTGTTAGTTTTAAATCAGTATATGATAGTAATACACCTCTAAAAAATAATTTTTTTGACAAATATATAGAAAGTAGAAAAGCTGAAGAACGTCGTCGTTTTGTTGCAGAGGAAGATCAAAATATAGATAAAATAGAGCAAAATAGGTGGTTTGATTTAAAGCCGTGTTTTTTTGCCGGAAAACAAGGTAACTTATTTTTGATTAAGCAAAAGTATGAATGGATTGAGGGAGAAGGTCCTTTTATGATTAATTCAGATGAGCATAACAATGTTCAGTATAAAGATAAAAGCCAAACAAAAGAAGGAAGAATGATGGCCTATTTTGCTAAAACAATTTTGCAAAACGGCATAAAAAATTCGTTGCAACAAGATGATGGATTTGTGCCTTTGCCACCGATTGAAGATTTAATATTAAGCGGAAATCCTGAAATACAAGAAAAAGAACAGAGTGCGTTTGAAAAGATGAAACAAAATGGCAAAGCATTGAGAAGAGAAGTTTTTCAAGCGGCCGCTAATTATCACAAAAAAATGCAAAAACAAGCCGATTAAATTTTTTTAGTTAAAAAAACAGTAGGGTGTTTTATAAATCTTGGAGATGATTTAAGCTTCCAAGGTAATATATTTTGGTGGAATTATACCGCCTTTGATGACAATCAGATAGTATGGAACGACAGAAAAGCGTAAGCCTAATTTTTCATCGCAAACAGACCAATCTACCGGTGAAGTGTCAATATCGTTAATTGAAGCCAATTTTACCATATGTTCATCAACGTCTTGAGGCAAATCTTTGTTCATGTTGGGTCTGAGCGCCGGAGAAACATAAACAGCTTCAATTAATCCGTCTTTTTGTAGAGCATCTAAATCAATAGAGAACAAGTCCGCGCTCTCAACAAAAGGTTTGAACATATTGATGCTTTTTTCAGTCCATTGAATGGGTTCGGAAAAACCTCTGATTGCACGGCTGCGCCCTTCAAAACAATTTTCCATCCAGTTGACAATTCCGGCATGCGTAGTTTCGCCGCCGGTACGCTTGTAGTAATACCCTAAATCGGCATCAGGATTTTTTGCAAACGACAATATCCCCTCAGTCAGAGCCGTATTTCCCTTGGCGATATAGTGATATAATTTTATTATTTTTCCTTTTGACAACATGTTTATTTAAATAAAAGTTAGATTTAAATTTTGCGATTCATTGCCTCTAACGCCCTATTTCTAAGCCTGTTTAGTTCATTCTTAATCCCTGTCTCTCCTGGAAAACCAATATTTATTGTTCCTCCTTTTTCATATTTCATTTGAGTATAATACTCACCATTTTGGCTTTCAAAAGGAATTGTATATTCGTGATTCTTGCCAAACTTAATAATAGATTTTCCATCTATTTCTTCTCTAATGGGTTCTTCACCTGCTTTTACCGGAATTCGGGAATCATAATAAATAGCTTTACCGGTGCTATCAACAAATTCTGCCATACCGTTTTGCTCATCAAACAGAGGGTACGTTTTACCTTGACACTTTACCACACAGGTCTTTGTCTGTTCATCAAGCATTAATTCTATTTTAGCGCCATTTTCAACCTGATACGTAATTTTGTCCTTTTTAGGTTCGTTTTCTCTGATAATCATGCCAAATTCATCAATATGTACCGTATGCTCGTTTTTTGCCTCCAGCCCCCTTAACTGCCGCAATTTATCACCCTTATCATTTGACATCATTATTCTCCTCAATGAATTAGACATAGACGCATTATATCATATTTTTAAAAAATTAAAATAAATTTTATATGATTAAATTTCTACATCTCAACTACTGACCACCAACCATTATACAATTAATCACTGCAAAGTTATATTTATCAAGAACATTGGAGACGGCTGGCTGAAGAACGCGCTTCTCAAAACTAATTCCCGCTTGCTATACGGTGCAAGCGGAACAATTATCTTGCTTTTGACAAATAATTTGATAAATTAAAAGCCTTAAATGGTATCATTATGTATAACAACTAAATATAATTGCGTATGAAAATTGTTATCTCAGTCGTTCTGCTGGCCGTTGTTTTGGCTATTCTTATTATTGCCGCATTCAGAGCTTTGATTGTATGTTGTATAAAGTATTATTTTGTGCGCAAAGCGAAGAAAATGACGGATATGGAACTTATTGGCGCTCAAGTCAAAGAGTGGGAAGACGGATGGTTTCATAATTTAAAATATGAAATTTACTGTAAAGAGTTCCAAAACAGACCCGGGTTCATTCCTCCTTCAGATGTCGATTAATGATTTACCGTGTTGCTGAAATGGCAACACGGTGATTTTTTTAGATTTAGAATCTGAATCAGCGTTTTTTTATAGACTTTTCATAAAACAAAGCCGCCAAAGGTAACGCAAGGTCTTAAAAAAGAAACATAACCCCGAGTAAAACAAAACTCGGGCGGACAATCTTTAAAGTTGCAAAAAAATAAAAACGGTTTAAAATAAATCTATAAACAACTTTAACGGGGGAAAATAATGGAAAAATTAGAGTTTTTACCGGCTGCAGACAATGAAGAACACTTGGCCAGACATTCAGACAGCGCTTCTTTAACTATTGGTTCTAAAGCCATTGGTTCCACAACAAAAGAAGATATTGCAAGCGTTCTGAGTAAAACAGATAAGGCTTATCAGGAAGAAATCGAAAAACAGGGAAATCCCGGACGAAAAGTTTTTGCGCTTAAAACAAATCGTTGGGTCGGCACCGACGCCGTTGTTTCGGCAGAAGAATTGCAATCAGACAAAGTTTTTAATATAGTAAGAGAACCGGGAACTCGTGGTGAAGCAAACATAAAGGTAGCTATTGTCGAAGCAAAAGATATGCCCAAAACAAATGTCGTTCATGCTATTTACGGGCCATACGGTCCGACCGGAAAAGGTGGAATTTATACCATGATGTTCGGCGACCCGGGAGAACCTTTCCCAAGAGATTTGCCTGCGGATGCCGATGAACACTCTGTCGCTTTGAACGAAAAAGCGAAAGAATATTGGAACGGCAAAGACGGAAAAGGCGGACATGTTTTTTTGGTAACGCCTCAAGAATTAACCGAGGCTATTAAGCAAATGGATGAACACGGTTTAGACACGACTGAAGCCAAAAAAAGACTGGAAGATTTCCAAAAAAATCCGGTTTCTCCGATAATTTCTCATAAACCATCAGAAATGGCAAAAGATGCCCTTGATTTAGGGACGGTTTATCTAAAACCGACAATGCAAATATTCAACTTCAAAGGCAGAGAAATGTAATTTAGAGATTATAACATCTTCTGCCTTACAAAATAAACCGCCTCAAAAGGCGGTTTATTTATATTTCGACAATAGATTTTAAAATTTCGTTTTATAAGCGTAAAATCGGAAAAACAAATACATACTTGTACTTTTGTGCTGTTTGTGATAAAATAATTATGAATTTCACGAAATGTATAAGGGCTATATAATGGAATATAATTGCCACATAGTTTCCAACAACAATACTGATTTTGTCATCGCAAACGACATAAAATCAGGTAATATTCCATGCCTGATAGGCGGACATCATTCAAGTGTGAGCAACATGAATTTTGACCTTGATGAATGTTGCCGGAACAATAATTTATTTAGAGTCAAACTAAAAAAAGCTCAGGCAAATCTGAAAACCGCCCCGTCTTTGACTGAAAAATTTAAAATCATACAAAACTTTATTGAAGACAACATGCCCATATGCGAACCTAAAAATATCAATAAAAGAACGGCCTGTGTTTTTGACGGTGAACCTTTTTCATATATGGTGGAACACAAAATGTGCATGTGTTCCGAAAGAGCTGCGTTGGCTCAGTATTTATGCCAGGAAAGCGGCATAAAATCATACATGGTAAACAGTTATGTTCATATAAAAGATGGTGAACAAGGGCAACACGCCTACATTATATTTGAAGACAACAACCAGATGTTTGTTTATGACCCGGCAAATCCGACAAAAAACAACGCGCCGCGAATCATGTCTGCCGATATGGATAAAAGCATCTTTGCTGATTTTGCCGCCGCCGTCAATCACAATGCGGATTCCACAGATGACAAGCAAAAAAACAACGTCGGTTTTGTCTGTCAACATGAAGACGGAAAAATGTTTTTATACCGCAGCCATTGCGGCAACAAAGAAAACCATGTAGGGCCAAAAAAATTAAAAGAGGCTCGTTTGACTAAGTATATGGAAACGCAAAACATGATGTCAAAAATCGACAATACCAAACATTAAAAATCCGCATTGCCTCATATATTGCGACATAAACAAAAGCGGGCAAAAACCATTCTCAAGCGCTAACAAAAACACAAGTTAGCTATTGACAGAGCGAAAATAATTTAATATTGTGGCGGCAATAAGCGCAATATTTGCGCCGCTTGTGTATACACGCGGGGCAGAGTATTGTAATGAAGAAAAACAATTTTTTAAGATAGGATACCAAGGTGAAAGTCAGTCCGATACAATTTTTCAGACAGGTTCGTCAGGAAGTCAAAAAAATTACCTGGCCGACCAAAAAAGAAGTTTCGCACGTCAGCGCGATGGTTATCATCATTGTGGCGCTTGCCGCCATATTTTTCTTTTTTGTTGACGTTGTTTTAGGTTGGGCTGTTCGCTTAATCTTGGGTTTGGGAGCATAAGTTATGGCCGCACGTTGGTATGTCGTTAACGTTTATTCCGGATCAGAAAAAAAGGTTGCGGAATCCTTGAAAGAACAAGCCGTTTTGAAAAAAATGGAAGACAAGATTTTGGACGTTTTGGTTCCGACCGAAAAAGTGGTAGAAATCAAAAAAGGCGCCAAAGTCAATGCCGAACACAAGTTTTTTCCCGGCTATATTTTGGTTAAAATGGAAATGTCGGATGAATGTTGGCATGTGGTCAAAAACACGCCGCGCGTCAGCGGGTTTTTAGGTAGCCGCAACAAACCGCAGCCAATCAGCGATGCCGAAGCTGAACGCATTATCAAACAAATGGAAGAAGGCATTGAGCGTCCGCAAACCGTGGTTGATTTTGAAATCGGCGAGCAAATCCGCGTTACCGATGGGCCGTTTGCCTCTTTTGTCGGTGTGGTGGAAGAGGTTGACAGCGAAAAATCGCGCTTAAAAGTTTCGGTTTCCATTTTCGGCCGTTACACGCCGGTTGAGCTGGAATTTTCCCAAGTGGAAAAAGTCAAAGCATAAAATTTTAAGCCCCGTTTTAGCGGGGCTTTTTCATATCACAAAACATCCATATCAAATTTTTTCTTGCAGTAATCTTTCACGACTTCTTGAATGATGGAAATCTTATCATCTTTAACTTTAACTTGTTTCAACAACTGTAAAAATTTAGCCAACAGATTCAATTTTTTGCAATAAAAAATTGAATATTGATAATTTATATCAAACAACCAACACAAAGTTGCCAACATTTCCCCTGCGTTTGTCCTGGTCTTAATAGCGACATGCGGAATAACTTCTTGCTTTACAAAAAATTCCCACGATTCCGGCGGCAAAAGACTTTGTGCTTCCGAATCATCTTCAAAATAAGGCAGCCAAACTTCTTTAACGGAATCAAATTCACTGGTCAGAAGTTGCCAATTTGCGATTTTGTCGGCATCGCGCACGGCAAAAGCAATATGCTTGACGTCTTCTTTAAGTTGCTCATCCTTAATATTTTTATATTCCTCGTCTTCATACAGGCATTCTATCATATGTCCGTGATGCTTAATCGGCAAGGTAATCAAAATATTGTTAAAATCTGTCTGTTGTTTTAAAAATTCCGCTCCTAAAACGCCATGATCGACGTTTTTGCCGGTTTCATACAAAATACGTATTTCTTGAAATCTGAAAATATCATGCAGCAAAACGGCGGTTCTTGCAATATCAATAAACTCTTCCGAGCGACCTTGAAAATAATTTTCGTGTTTTAAGATGCCGTTTCCGGCTCCGGAAACCTGCAAGGAATGTCTGATTTTTTCATTAACATAACGCTTGTGATACGGACTGTCTTTAACGATTTCAAAATTTTCATGATATTCGGAATATAATAATTTTTTGGCTTTTTCATACAATGGATATTTCATTTTTTATCTCCTCAAAAGAATAATGGCAAAGAAAGGTTAAAAATACTTAAAATGAAATGTTTCATTCTAGAAATACCGGCATTTGTCGATTTCATCGCTTCAAAGAAGTAACAACCTTTAAGACAGCAACTTATCCCCAAAAGACTCTTTAAAAAAGCATCACTTTTGACGATATTGACATTCTTTGTCATCAATGCAATGAAAGCTCCACCGGATGCCGCTTTTATATTAATTGGCTTAATTAAAAACCCGAGCCGCAAAGCCCGGGTTTTACTTAAAGAATAAGCTTAAATATCCAAGTTTACCACATTCAAAGCGTTTTCTTGAATAAACTCTTTACGTGGTTCAACCACATCGCCCATCAAGGTAGAAAACACCTCATCGGCTTCTTCCATGTGGTCAATTTTAACCTGCAGCAAAGAACGCGCCTCCGGATCCAAGGTTGTTTCCCAAAGCTGCTCAGGATTCATTTCGCCCAAACCTTTATAGCGCTGCAGTGTAATGCCTTTTTTACCGGCGCTCATTACCGCATCAACCAACGTAACCGGTCCGTCAATACGCTTGACACCACCGCTCTTGGAAACCAGTTTGGATGGCTCGGCAAAATTTTCCGCCAAAAAGCCGCTCATTTCATTTAGAACTTTGGCCTCGGCGCTTTCGGTCACGGTTGCACCGATAATATGGTCTTCTTTAACCCCGCGCAGCGTCCGGTTGAAAGAAACGCTGCCATCGGACAGAATTTCCGCTTTCCAGCCTTTGTCATATTCGGCCTCCATATCGTCCAATCTGACGGCTATTTTATCAAGTTCCGACGCCAACCGCTCTTTATTTTGCAAAACTTCCGGATTAAACAAACCGGCAATTGCCATTTGCTCCACAATTTTTTCCGGCGCTTTAACGCTCAAAGACGTAAGCAAACTGCGGGCTTTCATCGCCTTTTCCACAAAGTTGATTAAATCCTGCCCTAAAATCTTTTCACCGTTGGCCATCTCCAGAGCCGCCTCGTCGCAGCCGCCGCGAATAAGATAATCTTCCATCTCGTGGTCATCTTTCAAATAAATGATGGAATTGCCGCGTTTGGCTTTATACAACGGCGGTTGGGCAATATATACATAGCCGCGCTCAATCAGCTCCGGCATTTGGCGATAGAAAAACGTCAAAAGCAACGTGCGAATGTGCGAACCGTCCACATCGGCATCGGTCATAATCACAATCTTGTGATAGCGGCATTTGTCGGCATTAAAATCATCACGACCGATACCGGTGCCCAAAGCGGTGATAATCGTGCCGATTTCCGCCGAATTCAGCATCTTGTCAAAGCGCGCGCGCTCCACATTCAAAATTTTACCACGCAACGGCATAATCGCCTGGTTTTTGCGGTCGCGCCCTTGTTTGGCCGAACCGCCGGCGGAATCACCCTCAACAATGAAGACTTCCGACAAAGCCGGATCTTTTTCCGAACAATCTGCCAATTTCCCCGGCAAAGTGGAAATATCCAACACGCCTTTACGCCGCGTCAATTCACGGGCTTTGCGGGCAGCTTCGCGAGCGGTGGCTGCCTCTACGATTTTTCCGACGATTATCTTCGATTCGGCCGGATGCTCATCCAACCATTCTTTGAGTTTGTCGCCGACGATGCCTTCCACCACCGGCCGTACTTCGGAAGAAACAAGTTTGTCTTTGGTCTGTGACGAAAACTTCGGATCCGGCGCTTTGACCGATAAAACACAAGTCAGACCTTCGCGCATATCTTCACCGGTAATCACGTTTTTATCTTTTTTAAGCAAGCCGTTTTCACTGATGTAATTGTTGATGGTGCGGGTTAAAGCGCCTCTGAAACCGGCCAAATGCGTGCCGCCGTCTTTTTGCGGAATATTGTTGGTAAAGCAAAGCATGCTCTCATTATAAGCATTCGTCCATTGCATCGCCACTTCCACAACAATATCGTTCTCTTCGCCCGAAAAGGCAATAATATTTTCATGCAACGGCGCTTTGGCTTTATTTAAATGGCTGACAAACGCCGATAGACCGCCTTCATAATGAAAAACCTCTTCTTTAGGTTCGGCGCCGCGATTATCCACCAATTTCAAATAAACACCGGAGTTCAAAAACGCTTTTTCGCGGATGGCACGTTCCAACGTTTCAAAGCTGAATTCGGTTTGCGTAAATGTTTGCGGCGACGGTAAAAAAGAAACTTCCGTACCATGGCGCCCAGGCGCATCACCGACGACTTCAACATGCTTAACCACATTGCCGTCGGCAAATTCGGCGTAATATTCTTTGTTGTTGCGCCAAATACGCAGCTTTAACCATGTTGACAAAGCATTAACCACCGACACGCCCACACCGTGCAAACCGCCGGAAACTTTGTAAGAGTTGTTGTCAAACTTGCCGCCGGAGTGTAGCTCGGTCATAATCACTTCCGCCGCCGACACACCCTCTTCTTTGTGCATATCAACCGGCATGCCGCGGCCGTTGTCGCGAATAGTGGCCGAACCGTCCGGATTAAGAATAACTAAGGTTTTATCACAATATCCGGCCAGTGCCTCATCAATGGCGTTGTCCAAAACCTCATAAATCATATGGTGCAAACCAGAACCGTCATCGGTGTCGCCGATATACATTCCCGGGCGCTTGCGCACCGCATCAAGACCTTTCAAAACCTTGATGGAATCGGCATTATATTCTTGTTCGCTTTTCAAATATTCTTCATTGGTTAATTCTGTCATTTAAACCCCTGTTTCTTTCATTTCAAACTCTAGAAAAGATACAACAAAACGCAAATTTTACCAAGCGCAAAATAAAAGATATCAACGTGTTTAACAACTTTTATTGCAAAATTCACATATTTCTTTAACACACATTCTGTCCTTGTGTTGAGGGCGGTGTTCATAAGACATCTTCATACTAAAACTCCTTCTTGGGAAATGGCGGAAATGAGGCCTTTGGCACGAAACAACTCCGACTGCGGCATAGAATGAATTTGGACGTTTTAAGCCACAAAGCGAACGTTCCTCCGACAATTATCAATCGTTGGAAAATCGGCAAAGGGTATCTCGATTTATATTATCTGCGCCTTATCGCCGTCACCTTTGGAAACCGTATCGTTATTCGCTTTGAAGGCATCAATGGTTAAAAGCAAAACCCCGTTCTTGCCTAAAGAACGGGGTTTTGCTTTACTTCCTTATTTCAAATTTCGGAAATGTTTTTTGCAGATATGCCGCCAAGTCCTGATTTTCCACCAACGCCAAACATTGTTCGTCGGTTGTGGTTTTATCGCTCGGTATCGGGCGATATTTCTGCAGATAATATTCTTGAACACCGACCGCCTTCAAAGATTCGGCAATTTTATAAATATCTTCAACCGTCAAAATCCGCGGATCGCAAGTCGTTCGACATTCAAAATGTTTGCCGCTTGCCACCAAAATTTTAAGGCTCCGCTTGACATTTTCCACCAAAGTATAACCGCCGGTTGCCGTTTTATATTTTTCGACTTCAAACGGCGCTTTGATATCCAAACCGACCCAGTCGACTTTTTCAACGATTCGTTCTAAAATTTCCGGCCGATAACCGCCGGTATGCAGTCCCGTCTTATAGCCCAAAGCCTTAACCGCGTCTATGGCGCTCTCCAACGCCTCGCCCTGAACCAACGGTTCGCCACCGGAAAACACCACCGCATCCAACACGCCTTTACGTTTTTCCAACAAGTTCATCAACTTGGCAAACGTCCAGTCGCTTTCCGGTTCACCGCCGATTTTTTGCAACGATGTATTATAACAAAACGGACAGCGCCAAGGGCAGCCTTGCATAAACACCACCGCCGCCATATGCTCCGGATAATCTACGATGCTGAATTTTTCGACATCGCCGATAACAATTTCTTCCGCACTCACTTTTTAAATCTTTCGTTAAAAAAAGCCGCCGCTTTCCACTTCTTTGGGATTTTGCGGCGGTTTCAAGCCTCATAAAAAGCCTTATTCGGCAGCCATTGCCAACTCTTCGTTCAAATGACGGACTGCTTTATCTTCGCAGAAACAAACGCGGGCATAATATTCCGATTTTTTGCCTTTGTTGAATTCGGAAACCGGACGATGATAACCCATCACCCGTGTCCAGATTTCGCAGGGCTGTCTTTCGCTGTCAGCTAATTTAACATCTTCAATATTGATTACATTTGTCATTTTATATCTCCTTATCATGAATAATTTTTTACGCTACATTTTGGTTTGCCTGTAAGGCTTTTAATTTTTCCGCTTTCTTCTCCTCATCGCAGATTGGGCAGAATTTATGCTCCCCTGACAAATAACCGTGCTTCGGACAAATGGAAAATGTCGGGGTAATCGTGATATAAGGCAGCCGATAATTGGTCAAAACTCTTTTAACCAAATCGCGGCAAACCTTGGCCGATGAAATCCGCTGATTCATATACAAGTGCAAAACCGTGCCGCCTGTATATTTGGTTTGCAAGGTAGACTGCAAATCCAGCGCTTCAAACGGGTCGTCGGTAAACCCGACCGGAAGTTGGGAAGAATTGGTGTAATACGGATCTTCTTTGGTTCCGGCTTGAATAATATCTTTAAATCTCTTCTTGTCTTCGCGGGCAAAACGATATGTCGCGCTTTCTGCCGGCGTCGCTTCCAGATTATACATATGGCCGGTTTCTTCCTGGATTTTGACCATCTTGTCGCGGATGTAATCCAAGAATTTTTCGGCAAACGCCTGTCCCCACTCGTCGGAAATATCATGTTCGTCGTTGGTGTAGTTACGAATCATTTCGTTGATACCGTTGACGCCGATGGTGGAGAAATGGTTGCGCAATGTGCCGAGATAACGCTTGGTATACGGGAACAAACCGTTGTCAATCAGGCGCTGAATAACTTTGCGTTTGATTTCAAGCGAAGTGCGCGCAATGTTCAACAACTCATCAACCCGACCGAACAAACCGGCCTCATCGCCTTTATAGACATATCCCAAGCGGGCGCAGTTGAAAGTAACAACGCCGACCGAACCCGTCTGCTCGGCCGAACCGAACAAGCCGTTTCCTTTGGCCAAAAGCTGGCGCAAATCAAGTTGCAAACGGCAGCACATGGAACGAATTTGTCCCGGTTTCAAAACCGAATTTATAAAATTCTGGAAATAAGGCATACCGTATTTTGCCGTCATCTCAAACAACAGTTCGGTGTTTTCTTCTTCCCACGGAAAATCAGGCGTCATGTTATAAGTCGGAATCGGGAACGTAAACGGACGTCCTTTAATATCGCCTTTCATCATCACCGTGATATAAGCCTTGTTAATCATGGCCATTTCTTCTTTCAAATCACCATAAGTGAAAGGCTGCTCCTCACCGGCAATAATCGGATGCGTGTTGCGCAAATCTTCCGGACAAACCCAGTCAAAAGTAAAGTTGGTAAACGGCGTTTGCGAACCCCAACGCGACGGGACATTCAAGTTATAGACCAGCTCCTGAATGCTTTGTTCCACCTGACGATAGGAAAGATTGTCTTTGCGGACATACGGTGCCAAATACGTATCAACCGATGAAAAAGCTTGCGCACCGGCCCATTCATTTTGCAATGTGCCCATGAAATTAACCATTTGACCGACCGCCGCCGACAAGTGTTTGGCCGGACCGGCTTCCGCCTTGCCCGGAACACCGTTGAACCCTTCGTGCAGCAGGTTTTTCAGCGACCAGCCGGCGCAATATGCCGCCAACATATCCAAATCATGAATATGAATATCGCCGTTGCGATGCGCCTCGCCGACTTCCGCCGGATAGACATGGCTCAGCCAGTAGTTTGCCGTTACCTTGCCGGAAACGTTTAAGATTAAACCGCCGTTGGAATATCCCTGATTGGCGTTGGCGTTAACGCGCCAGTCCAATTTTTCCAGATATTCGTTAATGGAACTTTCCACATCAACCATGACTTTTTTATCCGAGCGCATGCGATTGCGTTGATCGCGATACAAAATATAAGCTTTGGCTGTCTGGAAATAGTTATCCGAAATCAGCACCTGCTCAACGATATCTTGAATTTGTTCAATCGACGGCAGCGATTCGCTGAATTTGTGTTCAATAACTTTCAAGACTTTGGCCGTCAGCAGCCACGATTCCTGTTCACCGAATTCTTTGGTGGACGTTCCGGCTTTTAAAATCGCGTTATAAATCTTGCTGCTGTCAAACGGCGCTAATGTTCCATCTCTTTTTGTGACTTGCGTAACGGTTACATTTTCGTTATTCATCGTCGGCATTTCATATTTTTGTTCGGACATAGGTTCTTTCCTTATATATTATATTGTTTAGACCATATTTATTTACCGCATCAATCTGCTTAGCTATATACAATATATTGTGTTAAAAAAATGTAAAGAAACAATATATGGTATGCACATAATTTTTATTGGAGTATTTTTTCTTGAAAATCATCTTGCAAAAATAACCCGTCTGCCTCAACAACAAAATAGTTAAAAAATTGTTAAAACCCTCTATCTCATTAAAAATAGGCGCAAAAAAAAATCTGCGGAAGTGGATAATTTTATTAACAAAAAAAGATTCGCCATATATCAAACGTTTAAACCTAACGCATTGTTATAATTGCAATATTTTCAAAACATAACAACTTGGGATATGCACCCCTGTTTTAAATAAAACATTTGGCTATATTGTTTTAAAGAATCCGATTCGTCTTTTCAGCACTCATCATTCCGCATATTTAATATAAACAAGACATCCATAATAAAACAACAATCCTGTATCGGTAGCGACTTATCCCCAAAAGACTCTTTAAAATTGCAAAAAAAAAAAACGGTTTAGAATATCGGGAAAATAGGTGTTCTTTTGCAATTTTTTAGGAGTTCTTTTGATGAATTGGATAAAATTTGTTAACTTTTTCTCTCCGGCACGTTCTGAAATTGCGGAGAATGGTGCAGATAAAGTGCTTTCTAGCGAGGAGAAAAATTTTAGCGTACATAAAGCGTACGTGAATTTTCCGACTTCGCGTAAAAGTGCTTTAGATGTGCCGTTATACGCAATTTCCTTCTTATTTTCATTCTTGCACAGAGGGCTGCAGATGCGCCGTAATTTTTCGACGACGTGTACAACATTAGGTACACGAGGAGAAAAGTTGCAAGCAGATGCGGCTCTATGCGGAAGAGGTGAACGACCGAAGAATGGTGCAGATGCGCAGCCTTGTTTGAGCGACGTGTACAAAAACGGTACACGAGCGAAAAGAAGGCAAGCAGATGTGGCTCTATGCACGAGAATTGCGGAGAATGGTGCAGATAAAGTGCTTTCTAGCGAGGAGGATAATTCTAGCGTACATAAAGCGTACGTGAATTTTCCGACTTCGCGTAAAAGCGCTTTAGATGTGCCGTTATACGCAATTTCCTCAGGGCGGTCTATGGTGGAGATGCTCGGCGTGCTGGCTATAATCGGTGTGCTTTCCGTCGGGGCGATGTCGGGTTATTCTAAAGCGATGTTCAAATATAAACTCAACCGGCAGGCGGAAGCGTTTAACATGCTTTTAAACAACGCCATTCAAATCAAGCCGGAATTTGACCGCGCTTTTACCGGACACGAGGTTTTTGCGGGTTCAACATTTAACCAGCTTAATCTTATCCCCGACGGCATGACTTACGATGCCCAAAAGAAACGCATTTATGACGTTTTTGACACAGAAACGGATATAGCCTACTATAATGCCAATAATGGTAATATTGTCTATGTTATGGAAATAAGTCTTGCCCGTTCGGGCAATAAAATTTCCCGCGATTCGATTGAAATCTGTCGCAACCTTATCACAACCGCCCAAGCAAGCTCTTCCGACATTTACCTTCTCGGCGCGCGTGCCGGGCAGAATAATGGCAACACCTATTCTCAAATCGACTTATACGGCGATAGTATTTGTTACAGCGGTCGAACATGTTTGCGTGATGCCAATTTGGAAAAAATCAATGAAGTTTGTTCTTCCTGCGAGTCTGAAAGTTACTGCAAATTAATCATTTATTTGATGATTAAAAAGTATGAATAACAAAAATTAAAAAAGAGCCTTGCCGGCACAATAAGCGGCGGGACCCTTTTTGTGCACAAAAATGCCCCGTTTTTTTCGGGGCATTTTAATTTGAACAAAACTAGAAACCTTCGGTATCTAAGCGTTTGCGCAGTTGCTTTCTGGCCCGGCGGACAGCTTCGGCCTGACGGCGGGCTTTCTTTTCAGAATTTTTTTCATGGCAGCGGCGCAATTTCATTTCACGAAAAACACCCTCACGCTGCATTTTTTTCTTCAAAACCTTCAAAGACTGAGCAACATCGTTACCAATAACAGTAACCTGAACCACTTAAATCACCTCTTTTCTATAAATTATTAAGTTAAAACAATTTGTGCCTGTCTAACACAACGATTCTTTAAAAGCAAGCAAAAAACGCTTACGCAAAATATTTTGCCTGAATTAGGCAATGATATTCGGCATAATGCTGGCTTCAACTTTTTGAATTTTGCTTTTCAAACCTGTGCGCATTTTATTAAGCTGCTGCGCCCGATAAAAATCAATCGTCCGGTTGGCTCGCACCAACTGGCGGATATCAGAGCTGACCCGGCGTTCTTCAAGCTTTAATTCGCAAAGCTGTTGTTGCAATTTTCCAAAATTGTCATTACGAAACATAAGTATCATAGTCCTTTTTATAAAAAAGTTTAGCACATATTGTATTTTTTACTGGAAATATTCTTCTAAAATTTGTAAGAAATGATACTACAATATTGAACAAAAATCAACTATTAAAATAAATATCAACGTTTTTATTAAGAATGGAGAACTTTAAGATGAGTGAAATTAAAAAGATTGGCATTTTAACCAGCGGCGGCGACTGCGCCGGC
Source organism: uncultured Alphaproteobacteria bacterium (assembly GCA_944391395.1). GTDB lineage: Bacteria > Pseudomonadota > Alphaproteobacteria > RF32 > CAG-239 > CAAFZY01. Next base: position 66,720 of record CALXTI010000001.1, on the reverse strand, counting down.
CTCAATGCCGTCATTTCTTCCGTCGTCAAAGCGGCCGACCGTCAAGGCTGGCAGGTTTACGGCATTCATGACGGCACCGACGGTTTGACCGAACGGCCGCTTTCTTACGAGATTCTCACTCCTAAAAGTTTTTCCGACACCCCGTGGCCGCGGATTTCGGGGTCTTATCTCGGCTCCTTAAACAAAGGCGTCAAGATGGATTCTCAGGCTGAAATGTCCCGCCGATTCGGCGAAGGTGTCAAAGAATTGGGTCTGGATGCGGTTGTTGTGGTCGGCGGCGACGGCAGCATGAACATTGTCAGCAACTATTGCAAAAATGCCGGTGTCAAAATGATTGGCATTCCCAAAACTATTGACAACGACACGCCTTTAACTCAGTTTTCGGTAGGTTTCAACACCGCTTGTCAAGTTTGCACCGATGCCTTGGACAGCATGGAGACAACCGCACGTTCACACCATCGCGCTTTGATTTTGGAAGTCATGGGGCGTGATGCCGGCCATTTGGCAATCCAATCCGCCCTTGCCGGATTCGCCGATGTTTGTTTGGTGCCGGAAATCCCTTATTCCATCGACGGTATCATTACCAAATTGGAAGACATCAAGAAAAGCGGTCGCAGCCATGCGGTTATCGTTGTTTCCGAAGGGGTTAAAACCGAAACCGGCGAACAAGTCAGCGGCGCCAAAAATCTGGTTGGTGAAAAAATCAACGGCGGTATCGGCGAATATTTAAGCCATGCGTTAAATGCCAAATATCAAGGCTTTCAAACCCGTGTTACTCGTCTGGGACACGTTCAACGTTCCGGCAACCCGACAGCTTTTGACCGGATTCTGGCCTCGGTTTTTGCCGCCAAAGCGGTTGAATTGCTGGCAAACGGCCACACCGGCGTCATGGTAGGTTTTTCCAACGGCAAGTTCGAGTCCTACCCGTTAGAACAGGTTGTCGCCTGCGGCACTTCACTTTTAGACGCGCACAGCGATTATGTTCGAGCCGCTCACGACTTAGGCATCTACGTCGGCGAATTGTCATAAAAGCAAATTGCTTAATAAAAAAATGGGGTCTGTTTACCAGAGCCCATTTTTTATTTCCTTATACCACCTTACCGCTTCCATAATCAAGCCGACGAATAAGATGATAACAACCACAAGTATAACGGCGTATACAAGGGTGGCAAAAATTTGCGAGCCGAAACTCTCATACCTTTCCGGCAACTGTGTCCAAACCAGGACACTTACCGCCGTAAAAAATGTTGCGGCGATGATAGCCGAACCGTCAGAAAGCACGCGGCTAAACAAAAACAATACCGCAAGGCAAATGAGTTCGCATCCGCCCCACATCGCTGCCGTGATTATTCCGGCAAAATACAATAATGCCATCAGTAAAGAAACGACGGCAAATGCAATTACATACTTCTTCATACCAAATAATTTTAGTTCTAAAAAAGAATCTAACGAACTTTGACAAAAATGTCAAATGTTTTTTAGAACAACAAAAAACCTCTGCTCAATGGAACAGAGGTTCAAAAACATTTTAGAAGTTATTATTTAGCTGCTTTTTTCTTAGCAATAGATTTTTTAATTTTTTTTGCTTCTTCCGTCAGTTTGGAATTGGAAGTTGTTTCCAAATAAGCGTCCAAACCGCCATTGTGTTCAATGGAGCGCAAAGTTTTAGTGCAAACTTTCAACTTAAAAACTTTACCCAAAGTTTCGCTCAACAAAGAAACGACATGCAGATTCGGCAAAAAGCGACGGCGTGTATGATTGTTAGCATGGCTGACATTATTGCCGCTCATGACGCCAACGCCGGAAATATCACATTTTTTAGCCATTTTTATTATCCTTTTATTCAAACAAACAACAATCTTGTTGCTTGTTAATACATACATTTAACCGACAAGTCAAGCAAAATTATAAAAAATATAAAAAAAGTGCTGGCAAAATAAAATAAAATAGTATAAAAGAGTTTAGCAAACGAGCGATGTACCCGTAGCTCAACTGGATAGAGTGTCGGCCTCCGACGCCGAAGGTTGTGGGTTCGATCCCCGCCGGGTACGCCATCAAAAAACCTCCCTTAACGGGAGGTTTTTTGATGGCATATTTGATTTTGGGGAGCGAACCCGAGAGGGCGCGAACCGATAGAAAAGTGACTAAATGTCACTTTTCGTTGTGAGCGGTGCAGTTTTCTTGTTGAGCGAGAAGCGGCAGCGCCACGAAGCGAAACTAGAAAACAAGCAAAGATCCCCGCCGGGTACGCCATTAAAAAAAGCACCCAACGGTGCTTTTTTTAATGGCGTAGATAGACATTCACCATGAGCAAGGGGTTCTGCAAAGCGATAAAAAACCGCTTTGCCACATATCAACGTATCAAAATTATGTGCTTGCAATATCAGAAAAAATGACTATGCTTAAAACGTGTTTATTAATAAGGCGTATAACTATGAAAAAACTTATTTTTGTGCTAACAACGGCGTTTTTTATCCTAAGCGGTTGCGCAAAAGATGAAATCATCGGAACCTGGGTTCAGCCGATTCCGGGGATGGAAAATCAAAATCAGGGTTTTGTTCTCAATCAAGACGGTTCCGCAGCGTCCGTAAACATGCACACTTTGTCTTATACGCATTGGCAGCGCAAAAAAGATGCCCTCGTTTTAACCGGCCAAAGCATCGGCAACGGCCGAACCATTAATATAAAAGAAGAATTTACAATCCTTCAGCTTGATGAAAAAAATTTAAGATTGCAACTCGGCGATTCTGTTTTTGAATACACCCGCAAAAATTAACCTTTGGAGAATAAAACAATGCCATACAAATTAATTTTAAGCATTTTTTGTTTAACTCTGACCACTGCCGTTTATGCCCAACAGGGCAACACCGGCGCTCCTGCGGCGGAAACCGCAGCCGCACAATTCGACGCCCAAAATTTTGAAAAACAAATGGCAGAAATCGACCTTGACGGCATTGAAACCTTAAAACAACAAAATTTTGATTTTAACACCAAAGATTCGGAAGGCAACCCCGCCCTTTATTATCTTTTGACCCTTAATCCCGATCTTAAAGTTGCACAAAAAGCCATAGAATACGGCGCGGACGTTAACATGCCCGCCAAAAACGGTATGATTCCTTTAAATATCGCCACCTCAAAAGCCAATGAGTTGCAGCTGCAAATCATGATGATGAAAACAATGGGTTTGGATGTTGAGAACCCTGAGATTCAAGACAAATTAAAAGCAAATCTGTTCCGTGAAATGAGTCGCATGCGTGAACTCGCACAAATGCTGATTGACGCCGGCGCCGACGTCAACCGCGAAAGCACGCTCGGCACACCTTTGATGAATGCCGCGACCAACGCTTGGAATGCGGAAATCGTCCAACTTTTGATTGATGCCGGCGCTGATTTGAACAAAACCGACAAGAACGGCCGAACCGCCCTGTTTTATGCTGCCTCCGGCGGCAATGACGATATTGTTGCGTTACTGATTGATGCCGGCGCCGATACAAGCATCAAAGACAAAGAAGGCAAACTCTATCTTGATATTGACAAAGTCGATGTAGGCAACGTTCTCTAAGCAAACATTTCTTGAAAAAACCGGTTGCAAAGACCGGTCTTTTTTTACTTTAAGCAAACAGTTAATATCTGAAAAATTTAATAGATTCTTTAGAATAAGACCTTTAAGATACATTCATAAACCCGTATCGTCAGACAAAACTTTTGATACGGGTATAACCCACTTTTATAAAGGATATATTATGCTGAAAATAAATAAATTAAGTAAAGCCGCCATCGCCGCTTTATTTTCTATGTTTTTTATTTTCAAAGACGCGCAAGCTTCGGAAATTGATTTGCATATTCCTTCGCTTGATGTCGCCTTTGACATTTTTGGCTTCAATATTACCGGCTCGCACATTTTGCTTGCCGGTATGTTTATATGTGTGCTCGGCATGCTTTTTGGTCTTTATGAATTCATAAAAATCAAAAATCTTCCGGCGCACAAAGCCATGATTAACGTGGCCGAAACAATTTACGCCACCTGCAAAACCTACATGAAACAACAAGCCGTTCTTTTGTTGATTTTGGAATGTTTCATTGCCGTTTGCATTTTTTATTATTTCTTTTATTTAAACGAAGTACCTCTGCCCAAAGTATTAAATATCTTACTATGGTCGATTTTGGGTATTTTAGGCTCCTTTACGGTTGCCTGGTTTGGTATGCGCATCAACACTTATGCCAACGCACGCACTTCGTTTGCCTCGCTCAAAGGCAAAGCTTTCCCCGTGATGAATTTGCCGTTGCACTCCGGCATGTCTATCGGCGTATTGCTGATTTGCGTTGAACTGATTATGATGATTTTCATTCTTTTGTTTGTTCCGCGCGATAATGCCGGCGCCTGCTTTATCGGATTCGCCATAGGTGAATCTTTAGGCGCTTCGGCCTTGCGCATTTGCGGCGGTATTTTCACCAAAATCGCCGACATCGGTGCTGACTTGATGAAAATTATATTCAAAATTGATGAAGACGATGCCCGCAATCCTGGGGTTATCGCCGACTGCACCGGCGACAATGCCGGCGATTCGGTTGGCCCGACCGCTGACGGATTTGAAACCTACGGCGTTACCGGCGTGGCTTTAATCAGCTTTATCGTTTTGGGCGCCGGCATGATGTATGCCTCCGACGGCAGTTTGGTCTTGATGCAAAACGGCATTGATATTCAAGCCCGTTTGATTACGTGGATTTTCACCATGCGCGTGTTGATGATTTTAACCTCCATTTGCTCTTATGCTTTAAACAACTGGATTTCAAAAATCAGATTTGGCAATAAAGATAAATTCAATTTCGAAACACCTCTGACCAGTTTGGTATGGTTTACCTCCATTATTTCCATTCTCGTCACCTTTGGCGTTTCTTACGTTATGATTGACCGCAGCGTTTTCGGACCGGATTTATGGTGGAAACTTTCAACCATCATTAGTTGCGGAACATTAGCCGCCGCGCTTATTCCGGAATTTACCAAGATTTTCACTTCTTCAAAATCAAAGCATGTTGAAGAAGTTGTTAACGCCAGCCGCGAAGCCGGAGCGTCTTTAAATATCATCTCCGGTATTGTCGCCGGCAATTTTTCAGCCTTCTGGCAGGGAATTGTCATGGTTGGCTTAATGGTTGTCGCCTTTGTTACGGCGTGTGAAGGCTTGGATGCCTATATGGTATATCCGACAGTCTTCGCATTTGGTTTGGTAGCTTTCGGCATGCTCGGCATGGGACCGGTTACCATCGCCGTTGATTCATACGGTCCGGTAACTGACAACGCTCAATCTGTTTTTGAGCTTTCACAAATTGAACAAATCAAAGGCATCAAAAAAGAAATCAAAGACGACTATGGTTTTGAACCGAACTTTGAGGTTGGCAAACACCTGTTAGAAGAAAACGACTCCGCCGGCAACACCTTTAAGGCGACAGCCAAGCCAGTTTTAATCGGCACAGCCGTTATCGGCGCGACAACAATGATTTTCTCAATCATCTTGTTGTTGAACCTGTCCTTAAATCTGCTTGATCCGTATGTCTTGTTCGGGTTGATTTTGGGCGGTGCCGTCATTTACTGGTTTTCGGGCGCCTCCATGCAGGCTGTTTCAGCCGGAGCTTACCGGGCTGTTAACTACATCAAAAAACATATCTGCCTGGACGGCAAACAAGCCGCTTCGGTTGAAGATTCGAAAAATGTTGTTCGCATTTGCACGATTTATGCGCAAAAAGGCATGTTCAACATCTTTATCGTTATCTTCTCATTTACGATAGCGTTTGCCTGTTTTGACGCCAATCTGTTTGCCAGCTATTTGATTTCAATCGCCATTTTCGGACTTTTCCAGGCACTTTATATGGCCAACGCCGGCGGCGCATGGGATAACGCCAAGAAAGTGGTCGAAGTCGATTTGGAAGAAAAAGGCACGCCTTTACACGATGCCGCCGTTGTCGGCGACACGGTGGGCGACCCGTATAAAGACACATCTTCGGTTGCCTTAAACCCGATTATCAAATTCACAACTTTGTTCGGATTGTTAGCCGTCGAAATGGCCGCAAAAGCACCGGCTTGTATCTCAACCGGATTGGGTATTTTCTTCTTCCTGCTGGGCTTGGTATTTGTATGGCGTTCATTCTATGCCATGCGGATTGAAGCTACGGCAAAAGATTAAAAACTACCGCAAACAACAAAAAATCCTGCTTTTTATTAAAGGCAGGATTTTTTTTGTTTTAAAAACAGTTTTACACCTAAACTTATACACCAAAAACCCGGAGTCGAAAAAAAAGATTGACACAACCTCTTGGGTAGTATACATAAAAAACATAAATAAATTGTTAAAAGAAGTATATCATGTATCAAATAACACAAAATTTTGTTTTAAGCATAAGCGCTCTGGCCATAACCGGCAGCGCGGCATACTTTTTTTCATTTATATCTGTCGTGCTGTATTTCAGCCTTATCCGCTTGTAATATGCTTTGCAAATCGTTTGCTAATACGAGAACAGCCTCCTTTTAAGGAGGCTGTTTTAACGATTACATAGCGGTTTAGAAACCCATGCCGCCTTGCATACCGCCCATTCCGGCAGCGCCTTGACCACAGTGGCATTCTTTAACCGGAGCTTCGGTAACCATGGCCTCGGTTGTAATCAACAACCCGCCGACCGATGCCGCATCTTGCAAAGCCGTGCGCACAACCTTTGTCGGGTCAACAATACCGGCTTTAATCATGTCGGTATATTCCCCGCTCTGGGCATTGTAGCCATAGTTGGTATCCGTGCTTTCCAACAACTTACCAACAATGACCGCACCGTCAACACCGGCATTTTCCGCAATCTGACGGATAGGTGCCTGAATTGCTTTACGGATAATATTGATACCGGCTTTCTGGTCTTCGTTTTCAGCCGTCAGTTTATCCAAAACTTTTGAGGCATAGAGCAAAGCTACGCCGCCGCCGGCGACCACACCTTCTTTAACCGCCGCGCGCGTTGCGTTCAAAGCATCGTCAATACGGTCTTTCTTTTCTTTAACTTCAACTTCGGAAGAGCCTCCGACACGCAGTACTGCCACACCGCCAGAAAGTTTGCCCAAACGCTCTTGCAATTTTTCACGGTCATAATCCGAGGTCGTTGTTTCAATTTCTTTACGAATTTGAGCCGCACGGGCATCAATCAATTCTTTCTGACCGGCGCCATCAATAATGGTGGTGTCATCTTTGGTAATTTCAACCCGTTTAGATGTGCCGAGCATATCCAAAGTAACATTTTCAATCTTCATGCCGAGTTCTTCAGAAACGACCTGTCCACCGGTCAACACGGCCATATCCTGCAGCATGGCTTTGCGGCGGTCGCCAAAACCCGGTGCTTTAACCGCGCAAACTTTCAAGCCGCCGCGGATACGGTTGACAACCAACGTTGCCAAAGCTTCGCCTTCAATATCTTCGGCAATAATCAACAGCGGACGTCCGGATTGCACAACCGCTTCCAAAACCGGCAACATCGGTTGCAGGCTGGAAATTTTCTGATCATAAAGCAGGATATACGGATTGTCATATTCACAGCTCATCTTGTCCGGATTCGTCACAAAATAAGGGGAAAGATAACCGCGGTCAAACTGCATACCTTCCACCACATCAAGTTCCGTTTCCAAACCTTTGGCATCTTCAACCGTAATCACACCGTCATTACCGACTTTTTCCATGGCTCTTGCCAGATATTCGCCGATGCTTGTATCACCGTTGGCAGAAATTGTACCAACCTGAGCAATTTCTTCGGAAGTTTTAATTTCTTTGGAGCGGGACTTAACATCTTCAACCACAGCTTCAACGGCCATATCAATACCGCGTTTCAAATCCATCGGATTGATACCCGCGGCCACGGCTTTGCAACCTTCTTTAATGATGGCTTCTGCCAAAACGGTTGCCGTTGTCGTGCCGTCGCCGGCCTTGTCGGCGGTTTTTTGAGCAACTTCTTTAACCAGCTGCGCGCCCATGTTTTCAAATTTGTCAGCCAATTCAATTTCTTTAGCGACCGAAACGCCGTCTTTAGTGATTTTCGGCGCGCCGTAAGACTTATCCAACATCACGTTACGGCCTTTCGGACCCAACGTCACTTTTACGGTTTTAGCAAGCGTTTCCACGCCTTTAAGCATTTTGCTGCGGGCATCGCTGCCAAATTCAATATCTTTTGCTGCCATTTTAACTTATCCTTTCTTTTACTCTACAATTGCCAAAATATCGTCTTCTCTAATCATCAAACGGCTTTCACCGTCAATCTTGACTTCCGTTCCGGCATATTTGCCGAACAAAACTTTATCTCCGACTTTAACCGTCATTGCCACAACTTTCCCGTCCGGAGCGACCCGACCTGTCCCGATGGCTTCCACGACCCCTTCCGAGGGCTTTTCTTTTGCCGTATCCGGAATGATAATTCCGCCGTTGGTCTTGGTAACTTCATCCAAACGACGAACCAAAACTCTGTCATGTAAAGGTTTAATTTTCATTGCTTTTTCCTTTCTTAGTTTCTAACTAATACCTTAGTTAGTGTTTAGAAACACGCTTGTCAAGAAGACCAAAGCATTTTTTAGCAAACATTTTTATTGACAAAATTTGTTAAAAATTATACTTTGATTACAAAATTAATTATGAAAAAATTATGAGGACAAGCTTAAAAACTTATGCCGTGGTAGCTTTACAAAACATTTACCCGGAAGAAACGATTAAAAGGTTCAAGCAGATATGCACTTACAAAGCCAAAGCTGCTTGGATACAAGAAATAAGCCAGCCGAATGTCTTGAGGCGGTACATCAACTGCCTGGACACCAAATTTTACGGTTGCGTTGAAGATTATGGAAAATATCAGCGCAAAATGTTTGCCGAAAATGATATATCGGCCGGCAAGCTCAAATGTTTTGCTCTGTTGAACAAAACATTGCTGGAAGACATCATCAAACAAACCCAGGACGACATGTTGTTAAAATATTACAACATCCTCTTGCGGCTTAACGATGGCTCTCCCGTATTGGAAAGAGCGAAGCTATATAATATAGCTCATCGTCTTGAAGAGAAAATAATCCGGCATTATGATGAAATTGAAGAAAGCTTCAACGCTTATGATTTGCGAAATTTCATCATCATCGCCGCACTGTTTTCAGATTATAATTATCGCCATAGCGATAAAATCGCCAACGCTTTTATCGAGTTGGTAGATATTTTTGAATAAAACCTTTTGTTTCTTTTAGCCATTTTGCCGGAGCCGCTTGTGAAAGTCGCTCCGGTTTTTATTTTAAAACAAAAGCATTGACAATAGAATTTTAAGGTTTACACTTAATTCATACACTAAAATTTTTATTAAATAATGAACCATACTGCAAAGAGAGAAGCCTGCGCGGCTTTGGGCGGAGAAAAAATCTTTTCCGACACAAGTATTGCCTTGTTCTTGCAAACCAGTAACTACAAAACAAAGCAAGACTGGGTTGCTGAAATTCAAAAAAGAGGGCGGACATGTTATTATGTAACATGTCTGGAAAACGATGTATCCAGACTCCGCCGAAAAAGTTTCCGCCTGTTAAGTAAACTACAGGTAGAGGAACTGTTACCGCAGGTGCAAAACAAAAAAATCGGCGATTACGCCAAAATCCAGCTCGCGTTGCATAACGGCTCCTACATCTCCGAACGTTGTAAACTAGAGCAACGTGCCAACCGACTGGAAACGGAAATTATCCGTCTTTGTGTTTTACCGGAAACCTGTCCGGACAAAGCGGATCTACGCCGATTCCTGACAATCTCGGTGCTGTACGGGGATAAGCATTATCTCTACGACACCCAGACCAAAGATGCTTTTCGGCATCTGTGCGAGATTGTTCACTAACCACATGTCAAGCTAAAGAAAACTCCCGTATCATCGGGAGTTTTCTTTTGTCATTTTTATTTAATTGGTTTGCGATGCACAACCGGCGCTTTCTTTTTAATTTTTGGTGTTTTTTTATGCGATACCGCCGCGCCGGATGTTTTAAAAATCTCCGGTTCCGATTCCTTTAAAAGTTCCCGATGCACGACTTCGTCAATCACGCTCATAATAAAACTTATCATCAGCAAGAATGAAAACAGCAAATACGCTGCAAAGAACAACCAGGCATGCGGAAAAACCGCCATAACCGGGCGGGCAATATCTTCCGCCCAACCGTCAAGCGTAAACACTTGCAGCAAAGCAAAAAGAGATGCCCCCAAAGAGGAAAATTCAATAAACACGCCGCCAAACAAGCTGACGCCCATAATGGCAAAAACATAAATCAAAACCGCAAAAACCATCAATGCCGCCGCAAAATTCGGCATCAACGCGCCCAATACGGTCAAGATTCGTTTTAATTTTGAAAAACGGTCGATATATTTCAGCAAACGGAAAAGCCTAAACGTCCGCAGCACAATAAAATAACTGGCAAACGAAAACGAAGAAACGGCGATTACCGTAAAGTCAAACGTATTCCACCGCGATTTAAAAAACTTATGTCCGTAGACATAAAGTTTCATCACCATTTCCACAATAAAGATAGCCATGCACAGCCTGTCCAAAACAAATAGGACGCTGCCGAAAAACTCATTAAAATAATCGGAAGTCAACAGTCCGAAAACCACTGCATCCAAGCAAATAAGCGACATGATAAATATGTCAAAATTGCGGCTTTCTACAAAATTTTTGACTTTTTCCCGACTTTCTGCAATATTTTCCCTCATTTTCTCACCCTTTATAAAAAAATTATAGTGTTATCATAGCCTACGCATTAAAAAATACAAGTATTAAAGTGGCAATCACGATTGCCGGGCCAAAAGCCCCCGCCCGCTGGCGCCTGATAAGCATAAAAGCGCCGAACACCACGCACGAAATCAAAATCAAATACGGCACGGCGCCAAGCCCAAGCCACGCGCCGCTGGCCGCCAGCAGCTTAATATCGCCGCCGCCGAAAGCTTCCGGATATTTGCGGATAATCAAAAGCGAAGCCAACACCGGCAAAACATATCCGGCCGCCGCTCCCAGCGCGCTCAACTGCACCGCCGAAATACTGTAATAATCAACATCCGGCATGGCAATCGCCGCAAACATAAATCCCAAAATCAAAAGCGGCACGGTCAAAATATCCGGCAACAGCAACATCCTCTCATCAATTTCATAAAGCAAAAGCAAAATCCAGACAAGCGCCAAAAGCCACCAAACGTTTATCCCGTCAAAGCAACTGTAAATACAAAAGCTCAAAGCCGCCGACACAATCGCCCAACCCACCGAACGCATCAGATATTGCCGCATCAGGCGTTGATATTCGGCCGACTGCGCGCGTTTTTCTTTTTTCACCCGTTTGACCGGCCACACCAAATGATACAAGGCATATCCGGGCGTTGCCGGCATAAATTTGGAAAACCGCCGCGCCATATAAGGAATCAAAAAGCCAAAAATCAACCCGCAAAAAGCATAAATCATCTTTCTCTCCTGTTTTTAGCACATTTTATCCGGCAAAGGTTAAAAATCACTTGAAAAAACAAAAATAAAGTTGTAAGAATCCCTTACTTTAACGACACCCCTGGAGGCCGTTGAAGTGATTGTTAAATCAAAAAAAGAGGAAAATAAAATGTCAAACATTACTTTTAAAGCATTAAAGCGTGAGAAAGCAGGTAAGGGGGCAGCTCGTGCATGTCGTCGTGAGGGACGCGTTCCGGCTGTCATTTACGGCGGCAAAAAAGATCCGGTTTTGGTCAGCCTTGATCCGGTTGAGTTGGAAAAGGCCTTGAACCTGTCGGATTTTTATGAATCGGAAATTTTGGTCGATGTTGACGGCAAAACCACTAAAGTTGTTTGCCAAGACGTCCAATTCCATCCGGTTTCCGACATGCCGATTCACGTTGACTTTTTGCGTAAATAACAAGAATAATTAAAAGGCAAGAGTAAAATGTTTTTAGTGGTAGGTCTGGGAAACCCCGGTGCAGAATACGCAAACACCCGCCACAACATCGGTTTTATGGCGGCTGATGAGATATGCAGCCGCTATAATTTTTCAAGTTTCAAAAACAAATTCGACGCGCTTGTTGCCGAAGGTCAAATCGGCGGGGAAAAAGTTTTGCTCATCAAGCCGCAAACTTTTATGAATCTTTCCGGCAACGCCGTCGTCAAAGCAGCACTTTTTTATAAGATTTTACCGGAAAACATCATTGTCATACATGATGATATTGATTTAAACGTTGGCCAACTCAAAGCCAAGCGTGGCGGAGGTGCCGGCGGACACAACGGCTTAAAAAGCATCGATTCGCACATCACGCCGGATTATAACCGGATTCGCATCGGCGTCGGACATCCGGCCGGCAAAGGACCTGAAGTGGCTGATTATGTTTTGGGGCATTTTTCCAAAGCCGAGCAAGACATCATCAAACAAGAAATTTCTCTGATGCCGGAAGCCGTGGAAGTTTTAATCAAAAACGGAGTGGCTTCATGTTCAAACTTTTTGGGCATGGCTGCCAAAAAATAAACAGGAGTTTTTAATCATGGGTTTTAATTGTGGAATTGTCGGTCTTCCGAACGTTGGCAAATCAACCTTGTTTAACGCCTTAACACAAACCATTGCCGCACAGGCGGCAAACTTTCCTTTCTGCACCATTGAGCCGAACACCGGCCGCGTGGCAGTGCCGGATTCGCGCCTTGACAAGCTTGCCGAAATCGTAAAACCCAAAAACATCGTTCCGACACAGCTTGAATTTGTGGACATTGCCGGCTTAGTTAAAGGCGCCTCCAAAGGCGAAGGTCTGGGCAACCAGTTTTTGGCCAACATCCGCGAAACCGATGCCGTTATTCATGTTTTGCGTTGTTTTGAAGATGACAATATCACCCATGTTGAAGGCTCGGTTGACCCGATTCGTGACGCCGAAATCGTTGAAACGGAACTCATGATTGCCGATTTGGAATCTTTGGAAAAACGTTTTGAACAGGTTAAGAAAAAAGCCCAAACCGGCGGCGATAAAGAAGCCAAAATCTGCGCTTCCGTTATGGAACCGGTTATCAACGCCCTGCGCGCCGGAAAACCCGCGCGCACCGCAGCACCCGACCCGTCCGAAAAAGACGCTTTCAAACAATATAAAATGCTCCAGCTTTTAACTTCAAAACCGGTGTTGTATGTTTGCAACGTTGATGAAAGCTCGGCGGCCAGCGGCAACAAATTTTCCGATGCCGTATTCAAAAAAGCCGAGGCGGAAAACGCCAAAGCGGTTATTATCTCCGCCGAGATTGAAGCGGAAGTTGCTCAACTGGATTCGGCAGAAGAAAAACAGGAATTCTTGCAAAGTCTGGGCTTGGAAGAAACCGGCTTGGCCAAAATCATCCGCGCCGGATACGAGCTTTTGGGTCTGCAAACCTATTTTACCGCCGGCCCAAAAGAAGTGCGCGCCTGGACATTTTTAAAAGGCTCTAAAGCACCGCAATGCGCCGGCATCATTCACTCGGATTTCGAAAAAGGCTTTATCCGTGCCGAGACAATATCTTATGATGATTATGTCCGTTTGGGCGGCGAACAGGCTTGCAAAGAAGCCGGCAAAATCCGCTCCGAAGGCAAAGATTACATTGTCCGGGACGGCGATATCATGAACTTTTTATTCAATGTATAAAAATTTTGCGGATTTTCAAGGTGTTAACATCATGCGGCGATACAAAACGATACAAAACGTTACAAAACTGTGCAAAACGATACAAAATAGGGGATTACATTTTTTTAAAATTTGTTATAAACTTTTGTATCGTTGCAAAAGTTTCGTTTTGAAACACCAAATGTAACGATTGAAATAGACTAATCATTTTTTATTAAAAGTACTAAATGTGCTTTTTTCCTTTACCGAAAGCCTTTTAAGGGCTTTCGGTTTTTTTAACTCTAACTTTTGCCGCAGACAAAACATCCGCGGCATTTTTTTATGAAAGGAAAAATCAATGAATTTTTTTGACAACACAACTCTTAACAATCATCGTGACCAAGCCTTACGTAATCGTTATGGCTACAATTATGGATATTTAAAATACAAATATCCGCATGCCGATGAATTATCAGATACGGAAATTGAACGCCTGATAAACCTGATATATCAAAAAGGCAACACTTTGGAAGAAGCAGAACCGTATTTAGACGAATATGTTCAGCAAATCCGTCCGCAATGATTTCAGGAAAATTCCGACAATGGCATCAATTCTACAATGAATATGACAAACCGGACAAACACTGAAATGAATCGTCTGCAAAAACGGCTGCAGGCGCAGGCTGAAAATCAAAAACGCTTGGACGCATACAACAACCGCGGTTTTTACCTGACCGGCGATCAATGGACTGATGTCGGCAAAGCAACTTTAGACGGCATTGTTTCCGGTGCAGAAAGTTTACTTGATGGAATGAGCCTCAATTTTTATAGCTTAGGTAATGATTGGTGGTTCGACGGAAGTATGCAAAAACGAAGAAACCGCTTGCAACAGGAAGCCGACCTGGCCGGCCTTGGCAAAGCAAACAGTCTCATCCAAACCGGTCTAGAAAATTTAGATACTTGGAAAGCACTTGGCGCCAAAACTGTTGATAAAATTATAGAAGCAAGAAAACAATTACGGAAAAAAGCACCGGCTCTGCAAAAACTCGGCAGAAAATATTTAAATAAATATTGGAAATAAGCGCCGGCAAAAGGCAAAGCCTCTTTTTGCAAAAAAATGAGGTTTTGCCTTGACGATAAAACATTTTTACGGCAAATTTAGTTAATATAACCACAATATGATAAAAGGATAATCTTAATGTTCAAAACACTTGCCGACTATTTCAAATTCATCCCGGGCAAAATGTATTTCGGCGGCGCAATTTGCATTGCTAGCTGGATAGGTGCAAAAACTCATTATGAAAGCCTTTGGTGCTTTTTAATCCCGTTAATCTACCTGATATATACCGGCAACCGGATAATTATGCTTTTATCTTTGGCTGGTGTCATTGCTTTTTCAATCAATTTTTTCGTCAATCTCAATTTAGAGCAAACCAGCTATGCCGTTCAAGTTCCTTTTTACCTGATAAATATGACGCTTTATCTGCGCGATATGTATTTTATCTGGAAATATCGCTTAAACGCTTTCACCTATTCGGCTAAAACCGAAAAAAGCCGGAAAAAGCGCCTATTTTTTGCCAAACTTGGTTTTATCCTCGTTTTTTCGCTTTGTCTGCTCTTTTATTTAATTACTTTGTTATAATTATTCCTGCTTATAAAATGGAGAAATAAATGTCAAACACCAAAGATACAGACAAATACAGTTATTTCAAATTCATCCCGGGACAAATGATTTTCGGTGGTGCGCTTTGTATTGCTGTCTGGATAGGAAGATCAACTCATTATGAAAGTTTTTGGTGCTTTTTAATCCCGTTAATTTACCTTATTTATACTGGCAACCGGATAATTATGCTTTTATCTTTGGCTGGTGTCATTGCTTTTTCAATCAATTTTTTCGTCAATCTTAATTTAGAGCAAACCAGCTATACCGTTCAAGTTCCTTTTTACCTGATAAATATGACGTTTTATCTGCGCGATATGTATTTTATCTGGAAATATCGCCTAAACGCCTTCACCTATTCGGCTAAAACCGAAAAAAGTCGAAAAAAGCGCCTGTTTTATGCCAAGCTCGGGTTTATCCTCGTTTTTTCGCTTTGTCTGCTCTTTTATCTGCTTAATCTCTTGTATTATTCCCGCTCATAAAATGGAGAAATAAATGTCAAACACCAAAGATACAGATAAATACAGTTATTTCAAATTCATTCCGGGCAAAATGTATTTCGGCTTTGGTTGTTATTGTGCTTTTTCCTGGATTGCCGCTACTTCTCTTGCTACGGAAAACACCACAACTATAAATTGATATTTTTGTATTTTTCTCAAAAACCACTCTTTACATTTTAAATTTTTCTGTTAGTATTACTTTTGCAGGCAGGTGTTCTGCCTGCGAGGTCTAGCGACTTCTCAACTTTTACACAGCGTTTGACAGAACGTTACTTTGTCGCCTGAAAATCACACGGTGATTGGAAGGTGACAAAATACTTCCAATCATGGATTAATATGTCACACCGCTGACTGTGTACAGTGTCGCTAGCTTCCAATCGCCACCTTTGTTATGGCGATTTTTTATTGTTCACAAAGCGCGGTTGGAAGTATTGCTTTTTTTTATAAAAAGGGATAGCCTCTACGGATATGGCAAATGTAAATGTTTGTAAAATGTTTACAGGCGCCGCGGGCTTAAGAAACCCACTCCACGTATAATCCGGCCGGCACCCGCCGCTGTAAAAAAGGGTGCGGTTTAACCTTGCCGTTTTAAACGGACGGGTGTCGGTGATATAAGCCCTTCGGGGACGAATAAGCCGGGTCAGTATACGTGATGATTTCTTAACACCCGTCCGCCTGCAGACAATGCAAGCGGCTTTTTCTTGTTTTACACCGTTTGCTTGTTTTGTTCTTTTATCAGACATGCTTTTGCCTTATCCCGCCTTGGTTTAATTTTATGATATTGTGAAAGGTTTCAGTCATGACTGATGATTTTCGGACGACCCGTGAACTTTCTTCAAAATCTTCTGATAATAACAGCCCTCTCCAGACAGGTCCCGTTGACGTTATCGTCGGCAAACGTCTGCTTGAACTCCGTCAAAAAAACAAAATATCCCGTAAAAACCTGGCCGGACGTTTAAACATTCCGCTTAAAAAGCTTGCCGCTTTTGAAAACGGCACCCGCCGCATGTCCGCCGCTTATTTGTTTGATTTTGCCAAAACTTTCAATGTCAGTATGGATTACTTTTTTGATGATATTATCCTGCCCTCGGAAGAAAAACAACCGGAGCAAACGGCTCCGGAACAAAGATTTTCCCCGCAGATGCAGGCCGCCTTAAATGTCATCAAAGACGTTAATTCCAAAAGTCTTGATGATATTTTAATCCACAACATCGTCGCTGTGCAAACGGCTATTAAAACCGAACAGCAGCGTCTGGATTCGCTTGAAGAAATCTGCGACAATCTGGAAGACATGCTCCACGGCATTGTCCGTGCCAGACACAAAACCCTGCGCCCCGATTAAAAAAACACAAATTTAAAAACATTCTGTACAAACAACAACCCTTGCCGCATGTCTCCCGGACGGGTTTTGTTTTTTTCTGTTGCAAATTTTTCAAAGAAAAGTTATTGCTAATGCCATGACCCGATACAAAATGACCATAGAATATGACGGCACCAATCTTGTCGGCTGGCAAAAGCAACAAGAAGGCAACAGTGTGCAAAGCTTGCTTGAAACCGCGCTGTATAACTTCACCCGTCAAAACATTGATATTTTCGCCGCCGGACGCACCGACGCCGGCGTCCATGCTTTGGCGCAGGTAGCTCATTTTGACTTGGACACAAACATGGAACTTTTCCGTATGCGCGAGGCTTTCAACGCTCATCTGCGGGATATGCAGGCGCCGGTTGCGGTGCTTGATATAGAACCTGTTTCAGATGATTTCCACGCCCGTTTTTCCGCCAAAGGCCGCGGCTACATTTACCGCATATTAAACCGCCGCGCCCGCACCGTACTGTTGGAAAACCGCGTCTGGCATGTGGGCTTTCCGCTTGATGTCGATAAAATGCGCCAAGGAGCAAAATATCTGCTCGGCCATCATGATTTCAGCTCTTTCCGCGGTGCCGGCTGTCAGGCGCTTTCGCCTGTAAAAACGCTTGATAAACTGGATATTGAAGTCCATGGCGACGAAATTGACTTTATTGTTGAGGCGCGTTCGTTTTTATATCATCAGGTGCGCAACATGGTCGGCACCTTAAAAATGGTCGGCGACAACCATTTAACCCCCGAAGACGTCAAAACCATTTTGGAAAGCCGCCGCCGCGCCGAAGCCGGCGTAACCGCTCCCGCCTGCGGACTTTATTTAAGCAAAATCATGTATTAATATTTTCCGGCCATCGCCTTGTAAACATAGTTTTCATATTTAATAATCTGATATTTTTGTGAAATCAGATTTTGTTTTAAGGCATTTTGCGTATAAATCGCCTCCAGATAATCTTTAAATTCCGACTTGCCGACCTGATAACGCTGCTGATAATACTGCGTTATTTTAGCCGAATTTTCATAGTTTTCGCCGGTGTTGGCAAAAATCGCCGCGGCTTTCTCATATGCCAGATAATAATACGCCACCTCATTGACCGCCTGATTGAGCGTATCCTTAAAATCCACCAGCGCAATTTGATAATCGGTTTCCGAAATCTTGACATTGTTCTTGACCCTGTTCCAATCTAAAAACGGCAAATCAAGCGAAACGCTGCCGAAAATATACGGAAAATCAAAAGTCGTCCGCGCTTTGTCCGAACTTGAATTAAACGCACCATTCAAAGAAATGGACGGATACCAGTTTTTATCTTCGGCTTTCAAGGTTTTAAAAGCCCCTTCCAACCGCATTTGACTGGCCAGCAAATCGGGTCGGTTGGCCAAAACCGCCACCGGCACATCAACATTTACCGGCAGGCTTTTCTGTTTTAAGATATCGCCGTAAGAGATTTTAATATCCTCATGCGTGTTTAAGATGTTCTTAAGGCTGGTTTCCATTTCCTTAAACTGCGTTTCCAGATTTAAGAGATTGTTCTTTTCTGAAAGCAGACTTTGTTTGGACTGCAAATATTCCAAATGGTCAACCTTGCCGCTGTTGAATTTTTCTTTGCTGATTTGCTCAATTTCCTCATAAGCTTTGACGTTGCTTTTGCTCACTTCAATGGAATTGTTAAGATATTCCAGATTAAAATACAAATCCACCACGCTGTTGACCAAGCTCAAACGCGCGGCTTCTTTATCCATAACCGTCGCCTGATATTCAAAAACCTGCGCCGAACGTAAATTTCTGATTTTTCCGTATAAGTCAAGCTCATAATTCAACCCAAGCTCGCCCGAAAAATTGCTTGAAAAATGGTCGCCGGTGTCAATTCGTCGCTGCGCATTGGCACCGCCGCGAGCGTATAATGTCGGGAACAAGTCAAGCGTCTGCAAATTAAGATTATATAATTCTTTATTGATGTTTAAGGCTGCCTTAACATAATCCGGATTGTTTTTTAAGGCCGTTTCCACCAACGTATTTAATTGCGGATTGTCGTATTGCTTCCACCAATTTTGATCTGCGCGGTAAACCTGCCGCATGGCTTGGGTATATCCCAACTCGTCAGGCAAATTCGGCACGGTGTATTTTGAAGCCGTGCAGCCGGCAGCGACAACCGACAAACCTAAAACAAACAATTTTGATATATGGTTCATTTTCATCGTCTTACTCACTTGCTAATGCGTCAATCGGATTAAGGTTGGAAGCATTGCGCGCCGGCATATACCCAAAGATAATCCCGATAGCGGTTGAACAAACCAACGCCAGAATAATAGAGGCGGTTGAAAAAATCATACCGAATTCTTCCGAAAACGTGTTAAACGCCCACCCAACCAGCAGCGACAAAGAAACGCCCAAAAAGCCGCCAACCAGGCAAATCAACACAGCCTCAATCAAAAACTGTTGCAAAATATCCGCCTGTTTGGCGCCGATTGCCATGCGGATGCCGATTTCGCGGGTTCTCTCGGTTACCGACACCAACATAATATTCATCACTCCGATACCGCCGACAATCAAAGAAATCACCGCAATGCTGGCAATCAAAAATTTCATGGTGTTGGTGGCGCTCTCAACCGTTTGTTTAATACTGTCAGTGTTTATCATAAAAAAGTCTTTTTTCCCGTGCAACGCCGTCAAAATCTTTTCAATCGTTGTTTCCGCCACTTGCGAATTGATGTTGTCCGACACTTTAACCGTAATGGAGTTAATATCGTTTGTGCCGTTGATTTTATACATTGCCGTCGTGTACGGCGTCCACAAATTCATCGTTTCCGACATCGGTCCCGGATTATTGTCCTTTTCGGTAATGCCGATAACCTTTAACGGCTTTTTGTTAAAAATAATAATCTCGCCGATTGGATTGGGGTTATTGGCAAAAATTTCCTTGCGGGTATTGTCGTCAATCACCACCACCGAAGCAATTTTGTCCACTTCTTCATCGCTGAAAATCCGCCCCTGGGCAATTTTACGCCCCTTCACGTCAAAATATTGCGAACCGACACCGGTCATTCTGGCTGTCAGAGAATAATTGGCATAAACCAAGCTCCCGTTAACGGAAACATTCGGCGTTGCCTTGTCAATAAAACGCAATTTTGATAAATGTTCGGCATCGCTCACTTTCAAAGTTTTCACCCGCCCCGCCCGACGGTCGCCGAAACCCGTGCCTGGCCAAATATCAATCGTGTTGGTGCCCATAGCGTTGATTTGTTCCATAATTTTGGCTTGCGAAGCATTGCCCAAAGCCACCACCGACACCACCGAAGCGATACCGATAATAATGCCGAGCATGGTCAAAAGCGAACGCATTTTGTTGGATAATATGGCATGAATAGACATATTAAGCGATTCTAGAAACCGATAACGCAATATGTCAAAACGATTTTTCTTGACCGTTTCCGGTTTTTCGCTTTCCGGATAAATTTTATCTGATTTGCGTGTATCCGCCACAATTTCGCCGTCTTTAATCTCAATAATCCGGCTCGCTTGCGAGGCAATATGGCTGTCATGCGTCACCAAAATAACCGTGTGGCCTTTATGGTGTAAATCCTTAATAATTTCCATCACCCGTTCGCCACTCTTAGAATCCAAAGCGCCGGTCGGTTCGTCAGCCAAAATCACCTCGCCGCCGTTCATTAAAGCTCTGGCAATACTCACGCGCTGCTGCTGACCGCCCGAAAGCTCATGCGGTTTGTTTTTAAGTTTGTTGCCCAACTCCAGATTTTTAAGCAGCTGGTCGGCACGAACATTGCGGCTTTCGGCATCAAGACCCAAATACACCGCCGGCAACGCGGCGTTTTCCCGTGCTTGCAGATTAGAAAGCAAATTATAACGCTGAAAAATAAAACCGAACGTCTTGCAGCGCAAATCCGCCAGTTCGTCTTTTCCCATTTTGCCGACTTCCACGCCGTTGATTTTATACGAACCGGAGGTTGGCACGTCAAGACACCCCAAAATGTTCATCATTGTGGATTTGCCCGAACCGGACTGACCGATAATCGCCACAAAATCGCCTTTTTCAATCGTCAAATCAATATCTTTCAAGACATGAACCTTATTGCTCCCATGTCCGAAAAACTTATTGATTTTCTTGAACTCAATGATGTTCATGGCTAAAATCTCCGCCGGCCGCGTCTTGAATTTAACGCCATATCCGAAATTTCCGACGACGACATCTTGGCAATAATCACCTCATCGTCTTCATTAACGCCGGTTTTAACTTCAACAATCAACCCGTCGGAAATTCCCGTTTCAATGGCGCGTCGCCGCACGCCCTTACTGGTCAGGATTTCCACATATTGCCCTTCCGTATCGCCTTTAACCGCCAAAGACGGCACCACCAATGCATCTTTCACGTCTTCCACATAAATAACATTTTGTGTTGTCATGCCGATTCGCAAATGCCCGTCATCATTCGGCACCACCAAGCGCCCGTAATAATATATGGCCTGATCGGCGCCGACAACTTCCGTATATTCGCCGTTGGTTAAAAGTGTCAACCCGGGGTCAATGGATTTTAAGGTCGTTTCATAAACTTTGCTTGGATCGGCCAAAATGGAATACGTTACTTTCACGCCGGGTTTGATATTGACAATATCGCCTTCCGAAATTTCAATCAAAATCTCCATATGGCTCAAATCAGCCACTTGCACGATGGTCGGCGTATTCATGTTGGCGTTAATGGTCTGCCCTACTTTAACCGGCACCGACACCACCGTGCCGTCAAGCGGCGCCGTGATTTTTGTGTAACCCAGGTTTGTCTTTGCCGTGCTTAAAGAAATTTCCGTTTCTTTAATGCTGGATTCCAGCTGCGTAACAGTTGATTTTGCCGTTTTATAAACATCTTCGGCATTTTCCAAATCCTCTTCCGAGATGGCATTTTGTTTTTTCAAAGACTGCGCGCGGTCATACTGCTTTTTAGCGATTTTAAGAGAAGTTTCGGCTGCCTCTAACTGCGCCTGATAACTTTTGAGCTTGGCGTTGTTAATATCAACTTCGTTTTGCTGCGTGGTTGAATCAATTTCGGCAATCAAATCCCCTTCTTTAACTTCTTGTCCCACGGATACATAGAGTTTCTCAATTTTTCCGGACACTTGAGCACCGACGGTTACCAACTCCATCGCCCGCACTTCGCCCGCGGCATTGACTACTTTTTCCACATCTTGCCGCCGCACCGTATCGGTGATATACGAAATTTCATCACCCTTGTGATAATGCCGCCAGATAAAAAATCCCGCCAGCAAAACAAGAATGGCATAAATTACAAAACGTTGCCGGTTTTTAATATATTTAACGATTTTTTCCATAATCATTCTCTGTTTCTATCATTTATATCACAATTAAAATAACGTAAAAAAGTTCCCTTAAGTTCATTTTATAATAAAAAATAAGTAAATTTTTTGATAATTTAAGACCATCTTCATCATTTATGACGAGCGCCTGTTTAAAACATAAAAAAACATCATCCGCCCTGATAATATTCCACCTGTGAAAATGTCTTCCGTGCTCGCCCCGCCTGCGGCACATACAACAATCCTGTATCGGTTGCTACTTATCCCCAAAAGACTCTTTAAAATTGCAAAAAAAAAAAACGGTTTAGAATATCGGGAAAATAGATACTTTGGGCAGTTTTGGGAGTTCTTTTGATGATGCTAAATATTTTTTCATTCTTGTGCAGAGGGCTGCAGATGCGCCGTAATTTTTCGACGACGTGTACAACATTAGGTACACGAGGAGAAAAGTTACAAGCAGATGCGGCTCTATGCGGAAGAAGCATGGTGGAAATGCTGGGCGTGCTGGCCATTATCGGGGTTTTGAGTGTCGGGGCGATGTCGGGCTATGCCAAGGCCATGTTAAAATACAAGCTCAATAAGCAAAGCGAGCAAATAAATTATTTGTTCAGCAGTATATTATCTTACGGGAGCGAATTTGGATATGTATCATCAACGACAGGCGGTTATGCCGAACAGTCTTTAATCCCTATTTTTAAAAAGCTCAATATCATTCCCAAGGATATGTATATTGAAGATGATGACACTGCTGTCACAGACGCTTTAAATAACCGTATTTCGATTAGTTCCGCTCATGAACCGCAATTTTCATATCAATATTATATTATGGTCGTTCAATTAAATTCATCGTTTCATACGATTGAAAGTTGCCGCAATTTTGCATTACTGGCAAAAAATTATGCCGATGAAATATCGCAATTCATCGGTGGTTATAATGGTGATGACCGCTATCGTTTTTGGGGAAACAATTATTGCACGGCCTCAAACAACTGCATCAAAGACATTACCTTGCAGGATATATATGACATGTGTCAAGATTGTCCGGAAGAAAAAGGACTTTGCAATTTTGCCATTCAATGGGGTGTCAACAGATAATAACGTTGCAAGTTAAGACAAAATTTTCAAAATGTGGCGATATGCGACCTCGTTAGTTAAAAAAAAGGGAGGAATAACCGGCATGGTTATTCCTCTGTTTGTTTTTTGTAAACGGCATAAAAGATAGAGATTACTTCGCTTTCGCTCCGTTCACTGGCGCTCATCGGCTTTAAAGCCGACCGGCGTCCCCCGGTCCGCCTTTCGCTGGTAGTCGAACCCTAGCACCTAGGCTTCAAATCCGACTCTCCTCATCATTTACAACAAAACCCGCTCACAGGCGGGCTTTGTTGTAAATGGCGGAGAGATAGGGATTCGAACCCTAGGTACCCCGTTAAAGAGTACAATTGATTTCGAGTCAACCGCATTCGACCACTCTGCCATCTCTCCAATGGTGATTATTACATAAAATAAAATTAAAATTTATGCAAGCATTATTTCCGGTTAAGCTGCATAATATATTCATCGGCTTTTGCCACGCAAATTTGCATCTGTTTTAATTCCGCGCCTAATTTTCCGTTTTCATATATCTCCGCCGCCCGGTCGTAATATTTTATAGATTCTTCCAAATATTCCTCATCATTATGTTTTTTTCCGGAATTATAAAAAATATTGCCGATGCTCGCCTCGGCTTTTGCCCACTCGAGAGGATATTCTTCTTTTACATAAACTTGCTGCCACTTTTTATAATTATCAACCGCCAGCATCGAAATTTCATCATTAGCGCTAAACAATCCCAACAACGACAAATAAAGCCCCAAATCTCCTTGAATTTCAGCCCAAAAATAAGGGAAAACCGCGCCGGTAAAAATCTTTTCCGCCTCACGCAGATGAAAAACGGCATCGCGCAAGGCCTGAATATCTGAAGATTGCTTCCAATATCCGTAATAAATCTGCGACAAACGATAAGCCAGCATGCCAAAATCATAAGGATAAGTATAACGATTAAAATATTTTTGCGCATATCGGCAGCATTCCGCCGCATTTTTATAAAAAATATATTTATGTCGATTGAGTTTTTTGGCCGCGCATTGATACAGTTGTCCGAAATTTGCATAAATGTTACCGAGCAACAACATGTCCTTTGTCGCCGATTGATATTTACGCGCATTTTCCAACAACATCGAAATCATCTTTACATCGTTCAACTTCAAGGTTTCGGCACTGGCTTGCAGATAAATCAACGACAGCACATTCAAAAAATACGGCATATAAAACAAGCTCAGACCTCGCGGCGAGCGTTGACGATTGATTTCGGCAATAATTTCTTTCAGCTTTTTATTCCGCGCTTCCGAAGTTTTGACTTCCGCCATGGCGGTAATCATTGCTTTAATCAACGACAACATTGCTTCGGGCAAAATATGTTCCTGCAAATATGGCAAGGGCAAATACAAGTTATTAGACAATGAAAAAAACGGGAAAGAGCGTTTATCATACTGCCTGATTGTTTGAAAACTCAAACATATTTTATCTTCCGTCCGCAGCCCTCTTACCAAAATATCCGCCTTTGCCTTATGCAAAATTTGTTTGCCGTCTTCAATAAAATCAAAAAAGTTTTGACCGTTCAAACGGGTAAAATTTTCCGTTACTTGATTTTCACAATATTGAACTTCAAAAAAATCCACTCCGGATAAATATTGTGCCAAAATTTTGCCTGAGTTTTCCGGACAATCATCATCAAAAGCCATAACAAGCACTTTTATTCGCAAAGGTTCTCTCAAAACCTGTTCCGAAACATGATGACTGTCAAAAATACTTTTCAGACGCTTAAAAAACACCTTTATTTTTTACCTTTCTTCATGGATTGCTTTATATTGTTCAAACCTTCCTTTATATTTTTTACAAAATCCTGATTAACTTCTTTAATCGACTTCTTCCCTTCGTCTGCATTATACAACATGCCCAAAAGCCACAAATCGACGGCAAACGCAAACAGCGGTATTGAAAAACCGTTGATTGAAAACAACTGAAAACAAGCCAAGACAACGTTAACCGCACCGATTTTGCCAATCGCGATGCCTATATTTCCCGCCTCAACCCCTTTGTCGGCTATCGACATATAAGCCGTGTTTTCCGACCAGTCTCTTTGCCGGACGCCGAAAACATAATGACGCGCCAACGCCCAGACAATTTCTGTTAATGGATACATAGCCAAAATAAGCATGGACGGGCCGGCCAATTCCAAAGTTCCGTCCAACAACAATCCGGAAAAAATAAAAGCTGCGGAAATACACGCGCCGTTATTAATCATTACCCCTGTCGGATAACGATTAAAGTTCATATATCCGAGCCAGATGCCTGCCAATCCCGCGCCGGCAAAACCCAAAATATGCGAAACGCCTCCGGCTATGGACACCATCCACAATCCGATTGTCAGGGCAATGCTTTGCATGGTGAAAATATCCGACAGGCCATTAAGCCATTGTGCCGAAACGCAAAAAACAAAAATCAATCCGGCGATTAACAACCTGTCTGCCCAATACGGCAGCAAACCGTCAAAAATTAAAACGTTTTCCGGAACCATAAAAACCAACGCGACACTCGCCGCCGAAAGCGTCAAATACAACAATCCGTCACTTTCCAACAAAAAAGCGATATATATAAGCAAAGCCAAAACCAGCAGCACGCCTATCGGCGCAAACGTCAACCTTACAACGGCATCATAAAAATCCGGAGAAAAGAAAAACACGCCCGACAAAACGGCCGCATTAAGCACAAACATATAAATCCACGGGTCTTTATGAAAACAATATTCTTTAACCGCCCCGCCGTCACTTTTCAAAAAATTCAAAATCACGCGTGAAAAAACAAAACCTCCGCACGCCAAAATCAATCCGTATATCAAGTTCAAAGACATTTGTTTCTCCCTACTTCTTTTGCAGACAAGCGGCAAAAAACGCATCCATACCGCCGATGTTTTTCATATAATACGGCAAAGTTCTTAAAACTCCCTTATCAATTATATTTTCATCAAGCTTTATTCCATCATACTGCTGTAAAATTTCAACATCTGCCGGACACAAAACAAAATCCGGATTTGCCTTTAAGAAATTTTCTATCTGATATTCGCCCTCGTCTTTGGCAATCGAACATGTGCAAAACAACAACTTGCCACCGGATTTAAGTTTTTTCGCTGCTGCCTGCAAAAATATTTTTTGCTTTGCCGATTGTTCTTTAACATCGGCAAGGGTTTTGTTATGTAAAATTTCCGGATGCCGACGAAAAGTGCCGGTTGCCGAGCATGGCGCATCTACAACGATAACATCAAATTCTTCCCGGCAATTATTCAAAAACAAAACGGCATCAGACACGATTGTTTGTAAATTATCTTCCAAATACAGGCGTTTTAAATTTTCTTTCAGTCTTTCCATTCGAACGGCATCCGCATCCACGGCCATAACTTTTGCACCTGCCGCCAAAAGTTGGGCGGTTTTTCCGCCCGGCGCAGCGCACAAATCCAACGCTTTTTTATTTTTTATATTGCCTAAAAGCAAAATCGGCAAAGACGCCGCCAAATCCTGCACCCACCATTGACCTTCGTCAAAACCCGCAAGCTCCGTTATGCGGTTTGCAGACGAAAGCCGAACCGTGCCGTTGGCCAATAGAACACCGTTCAATTTTTTTGCCCAAACCTCGGGATGTTGTTTCGAGCTGATATCCAAGGGCGGTTCGAGCTCAACCGTTTTTTCCATCTCGGCAATTTGCTCTTTCGTATAATCTTTTGCCAATACTTTTTTGAAACTTTCGGGAAAGCAGACTTCTTTGAACACTGTATTTAAATTTTCTTTTTGCATGTTTATCTGTCGCAAAACAGCATTAACCATCCCTGCACCGAAGCGATTGGTATATTTTTTTGCAATGTTTACATATTCGTTGATGGCGGCATATTCCGGAGTGTTAAGATAAAGAATTTCCGCTCCTCCGAGCAGCAAGACATAATATATTTTCTTGTCTTTTTCAGGAATTTTTTTATGTAAAAACTTATCTAAAATTTGCCGCAAGGCTTCCAAACGCCTCAAAGCCGTCAACAGCAACATGTTGGCAAACGAACGATGTTGAATCTCTACACAATTCCTGGCATCGCCGAGAAAAGTTTTGTTTTCCAGCATTTGTTCCAGTATTTCAACGCATTGTTGCCGAACATTCATGAAAATTTCTCCTTAAGATATCGTTATTTTTATGCATCATTTAAAATTTTGCAAGCAAAATCCATTTTTTCGCAAAAAACCAACAAGCCAAATAAAAAACGGGTACAAAACAGTTTATGCTTGTATTTTGCAAAGCGTTAAGGTATTTTATAGCAAGTTAGAATTAAAAAATTTTGGAGAAACATAAAAATGACTGGCAATCCGCGTTATAACGGCGCTGAAACTTTTGAAGAATGGCAAAAATCATGGAAACTGGAAGACCGTTACAATTTCCGCACCATTGAACAAAAATGGCAAAAAATCTGGGAAGATGAAAAACTTTATCATGTTGAAATCGATAAAAACAAAGAAAAGTTTTACGCCTTGGTGGAGTTTCCTTATCCGTCCGGTGCCGGTCTTCATGTCGGCCATCCTCGTTCCTATACGGCGCTTGATGTTATTTCCCGCAAAAAACGCATGCAGGGTTATAACGTTTTATACCCGATGGGTTTTGACGCTTTTGGCTTGCCGGCGGAAAACTATGCCATCAAAACCGGTATTCACCCGGCGATTTCCACTCAAGAAAACATTAAAAATTTCACGCGGCAGCTAAAATCCATCGGTTTCAGCTTTGACTGGGACCGCTGTATCGACACATCTTCTCCGGAATATTACAAATGGACACAGTGGATGTTTATCCAGTTGTTCAAACACGGCATGGCTTACAAAGATAAAATGGCAATTAACTGGTGCCCTTCATGCAAAGTCGGCTTAGCCAATGAAGAAGTCGTCAACGGACATTGTGAACGCTGCGGCGCCGAAGTTGTCCGACGCGACAAAGAACAATGGATGATTGCCATCACCAAATACGCCGACCGCTTGATTGACGATTTAAAAGATGTTGATTTTGTTGACCGTGTCAAAGCTCAACAAATCAACTGGATTGGACGTTCCGAAGGCGCTGAATTGGATTTTGATTTCGGTAATGACAAACTCACCGTTTTCACCACCCGTCCGGATACGGCGTTTGGTGTTACCTATATGGTTTTGGCACCCGAACACGAATTTGTCGCCAAATACATGGATAAGTTTGAAAATCCCGAAGAAATCAAAAAATATGTTGAGGCAACGGCCAAAAAATCAGATTTACAGCGCACCGCCGACGATTCTAAAACCGGCGTTGAATTAAAAGGCGTTAAAGCCCGAAACCCATACAACGGTAAAATGATACCCGTTTTTATTTCCGATTATGTTTTAATGGGCTACGGCACCGGCGCCATTATGGCCGTTCCGGCGCATGACCAGCGCGATTACGATTTTGCCAAAGCTTTCAACTTACCGATTATTCCGGTTTTAGACGGCAGCGACATTGAAGAAAAAGCTTTTGAGGAAGACGGCCTGCACATCAATTCGGATTTCTTAAACGGTTTAAACAAAGAAGACGGCATGCGCCAAGCCACAGATTATGCTGTCAAAAACGGTTTTGGCCGGCCGAAAATCAATTTCAAATTACGCGACTGGGTTTTCTCCCGACAACGCTATTGGGGGGAACCTATTCCGATGGTATATTGCGAACATTGCGGTTGGCAGCCTCTGAATGAAAAAGACCTGCCGCTAACCCTGCCGGAAATTTCCGATTATCTGCCTAATGACAACGGCGATTCGCCTTTGGCCAAAGCTGCCGATTGGGTAAACACGACCTGCCCCAAATGCGGCAAACCGGCACGCCGTGAAACTGACGTTATGCCGAACTGGGCGGGTTCTTCATGGTATTTCTTACGTTATTGCGACCCGCACAACGATAAAGAATTCGCTTCCAAAGAGGCTCTTGACTATTGGATGAACGTTGACTGGTACAACGGCGGCATGGAACACACCACTTTGCACCTGTTATATTCGCGCTTTTGGCACAAGTTCTTATATGATTGCGGTTATGTCCCGACCAAAGAACCTTACAACAAACGCACCTCGCACGGCATGATTCTGGCTGAGAACGGCGAAAAAATGTCAAAATCGCGCGGCAATGTCATCAACCCTGATGATATTGTTAACAATTACGGCGCCGACACTTTTCGCTTATATGAAATGTTTATCGGCCCGTTTGACCAAACGGCCATGTGGTCGGAAGAAAGTTTGATGGGCGTCTATCGTTTTGTCGGTAAAATTTACAATTTATTCAAAAAAGTTTATAAAAACGAACCGGCGGAAAAAGACCTGCGCGCCATGCACAAATGTATTTTGGAGGTTACCGAGCGTGTTGACCAGATGAAGTTCAACACTGCCGTGTCTTCTTTAATGACTTATGTCAATTACCTTTCCGGACTTGAAAAAATCCCGGTCGTCTTATATGAAACGCTTTTAAAGCTTTTAAGTCCGTTTACGCCGCACCTGGCTGAAGAAATGTGGGCGCGTTTGGGACATTTATCTTCCGTCGTAACGGAAACCTGGCCGCAAGGCAATCCCAAACTGGCTGAAGAAGATACCGTTACCCTTGCCGTACAGATTTGCGGCAAGATGCGCGGCACCATTGATATGCCTAAGGACAGCCCGGAAGATGTTGTTAAAGCTGAAGCCTTAAAACTTGAGAATGTTGCCCGCCAAACCGCTGGCAAAGAAATCAAAAAAATCATCATCGTACCAAACAGGATTGTAAACATTGTTGTTGCATAAAAAAATATTTATCGCGCTTGGCGCTTTATCCATATTATCTGGCTGCGGATTTGAGCCGTTATATGTGGAACGCAAACCGGACGAAGGCTGGTATTACAAAGGTGAGTTTGATACCAGCATCACCGATGAGATGGAAAAAATCCGAGTGGAGTTAATATCTGACCGCTTTGGTCAACTGCTCCGCAACAACCTGCTTGACAGTTTGACTCCTAAAGGCATACCGGCAAACCCGCGTTATCGGTTAGAGGTAAAAAACATCAACAAGCAGGTTGTACAACAGGCTCTGCGTGATGACATCACCGCCACGCGTGAACGGGTTCGCTATAAGGTGGACTATTATTTGTACGATAACGAAACCAACAAACAACTCGTGCGTGGCAACAGCCTTGCTTATGTCAGTTACGATATTTTGGGCAATCCGTACTCCACCACCTTTGCGCAAAAGAAAATCGAACAGAACGCGGCCGATATTATCGCCAACGACATTTCTCTGCGCATGGGGGCTTATTTTCATTCCGTTATGACCAAGCGCGGCGATCCGAATACCTTATAGGTGTCGCATGAACTTCAAAACGGCGGATATAACACAATACTTAAAGCAGCCCGACACAAACATCAAATGCGTCGTCATTTTCGGCACCAATGAAGGTATGATTGCCGATTATGCCAAACAATTTGCACAATCTGTCTGTCCGGATTTAAATGACGCTTTTCAAGTTGCACAACTTGCCATGGATTCTCTTGAAAAAGACATCGGGCTTTTATATGGCGAATACAACGCCCGTTCGCTTTTAGGCGGCCGGCGTGTCGTCATTGTCAAAGACGGAAACAACACCTTAACGACACATCTGAAAAATTTGTTTAAGGATACTCTTTCCGACACTTTATTAATCATCACTTCTTCAACTTTAAACACCAAATCTTCTCTGGTGGCTTTAGCAAAGGAGCGTAACGATTTTGCTTTAATCTGTTGTTATGACGACCGTGAAGAAAACATTTACGCCACAACCCGGGAATTCTTTGTTAAAAACGGAATAACCATCACCAACGACGCCATGCAGCTTTTATGCAGCCGCTTATCAAACGACCGCAAAGCTTCTTTAAATGAGCTTGAAAAATTAACGACATACCTCGGAACACGTCGCAACGTTGAAATAAATGATATTAAAACCGTCATCGGCGATACCTCAAGTTCCACGCAGGAAGATTTATGTTATTTTGTCGCCAAGGGCGAAATTGCCAAAGCGCTGGAAGCCTATCGGGAATTAATCCATGCCGGTGAAGAACCCGTATCTTTGGTACGCAGCCTCACATATCATTTTGAAAAGTTACTAAATTGTTGTGCCTCCATGGAAAAAGGTCAATCCGCCGACGGCACGATTGCGGCACTGCGGCCGCCGGTCATGTTTTTTCGCAAAGCCGATTTGATACAGCAGCTCAAAACCTGGAAAAGGCAAGCGATTTTAGATGTGTTGGCTCTGCTGTACAAATGCGAGCGGCAATGCAAAACAACCAATTTTCCCGCCGAAGAAATTTTATCTTACACTTTAATGCAAATCGGCGGCGCCGCCAGAAGACTAAGCCGTTAAACTTTCAACACGGTAAAGACTTCTATATTCCGGTTAAATTTTTGCCGTCCGTTTAGTTCGGATAACTCAATCAAAAATGCTGCCGCGGAAACTTCACCACCGACGCGCTTTATTAAATCGCATGCTGCCGCCGCTGTTCCGCCGGTAGCCAACAAATCATCAATCAGCAAAACCTTCTTGCCGGGCTCTATGGCGTCTTTATGAATTTCCAAAACGTCTTTACCGTACTCCAAATCATATTCAATTCTTTCCACGGCGGCGGGAAGTTTTCCGGGTTTACGGACAATCACCAATCCGCAACCGAGTTTATACGCCAACGGTGCGCCAAACAAATAACCGCGCGATTCGATTGCCGCGACATAATCAATACCGCAGTTTTTAAACTTCTCATAAAACAAATCCACCGCCTGCCTGAAAGCTTTACCGTCTTTAAGCAAGGTGGTAATATCCTGATACATAATTCCTTTTTTGGGAAAATCCGCAACAACTCTTATCTTTTTTGCCAAATCCATATTAAACCCCTTTATCATTAATCCGTAAATATAATAAAACAGGCCTTAAAACAATTCAAGACCTGTTTATTTTACCTTCCGTTAATCAAATATCTTATTTGCGTTTAATTGAAATTTTTTTCTTCTTTCCCTGTTCGTTTTGCGATTTTGGGAAAGTTACTTTCAAAACGCCGTCTTTGTAGTCAGCCGTGGCGTCGTCAAATTTTAAATCCCACGGCAGCGGAATTGTCCGTTTGAACGAACCGTAAGAAATTTCGGAAAAATAGCTGCCTTTACGATTTTCTTTTTTCTCTTGTTTCTTTTCGCCACTGATAGTCAAATATCCGTCGGAAGAAACCTCCAAATCAACGTCGTTTTCGTTCATGCCCGGAACTTCGGCAGAAACCACAACCTCATTTTCCTTTTCCTCAACTTCAACTTTCGGATTTACGGCTTGGCTCAACGGCGCGTCGTCATAACCGAAATCCAACATGCCGTTGAAAAAACGATTGACCAAATCGCTAAAATCATGATGATAACCATAACGCATCGGAGAGTTATGGCTGTTTTCTTTTTTCGTAACCAATGAATCAGACATTTCAACCTCCATAAATTTTATCTTGTTCTAAAGTTAGAGTTAGGAAACCGAAATCTTTAAATCAAGAGGTTTTAAAACTTTTTTTTATTTTTTTGCCAGCAAATAGCTTTCATCTACCCGTCGGCAGATTTCTTCCAGACCGACCGAACCGTCCAGACAAAGCGTGTACCAGTGTTTTTTATTCATATGATAACCGGGAAAATATTTTTGCCCGTCGGTTAAACCGGCGATTTCTTCCGGAAGCCCACGCAAATCCATCACTTCAATTTTATCATTTCCGTTCAGGCCGAGCTTTTGACGGGAAATTGTTAAAATCACCGCATACCATTTTTGATTATCCTTCCGACGCACAATGGCGTTATCGGGAAATTTTTCCCATAAAAACTCAAATTCATCGCCGTATTTTTGCCGCACATACGCCATCACCGCCAAAGTCGTATCGTTTTTGAAAACGCTCTCAACACAGCATTCATCGGCGATTTTTTGCAAAACTCCCGCGCATTCTTCGCGAACTTTGCCGACAAAAGCACCGACAGCGTTTTCCGCCCGGTATAAAACATACTCATCACCGGTATCGTTATCAAACACGCGGCTTGCAACCTTCCCGCTGTCATCAACCATAATTTTAAGCCAAAACTGCCCGCCGGAAATGTTTGCCGCATAAACATACATACCGTCTTTTTCTGCCTTAAAACCAAAGGCGGCAAGCTTGCCAAAATCAAACTTTTTATATGCAAAGATTTCTTCAAACATCGTTTTGTAGTCTGATAAATCCGTCCTTATTATTTGCTTTTCATCCTGAATCTAAGCCGTTCATCTGCAATAATCAATTATTTTCTTTTCTTGCAAAATATGTGTAAACAATATATAGAATTAAAAAGGCCTTATATTCTAACGACTAATCGGTAAAACCATGCGAAAAATCCTGACACAAACCAAGCACATTGTTATTTTAATCCTATTGTTTACCATTGTTCCTGAACTTTTTGTGAAAGGATTTTTTGCATATATCTATCATGTCGCCGATGAAGAACTGTTAAATATGCTCAAACAAACCCATAACACTTATTATAAAATCTGTATGGATGCGGCTTATATCAGTTTGTTTTTAACATATGCCGCCGCTTATTTTAAAAAAGACTAAATTAAAATCGTGGCTTAAATTTTTATTTATTTTTCTTATATTTTTTGTGCTGTTTCACCTGCTTGTTTTCCTTATCGCGGATATTTTAAGCTTACTTGCCTGATAACTCATTATAACAGTTTAAGCAAAAACAAAACAACAGCAAACGGAAGATACAAAACCGCAAAAAGAACATATTTGGCATGAATTTTACTAAACATCCGGCTTTTGCGCGCGAAAGGAAACAAAAGATAATTCAACAAAAACACAACTGCCCAGAAGCCGGCATACTTCAGTTCTTCATCATGAAACAGCCAAGCGGAAATTTTCCCTAAAACAACCGGTATCCACACAAACCCGACAATAAAAAACACTATTTTACTGAAACGCGACATTTATCATTCCTTTTCTTTCTCTTTTTATAGCATAATATAACAAAAAGGCAATATTTTAATATTGCCTCTCATTAAAGCTTATCTATATTTTGTCTTGTGATATTTCTTTCTTACTTTATTTCCAACAGACTTACAATAACTCAAACTATTTTTAGGATTTTGTAAACAGTTTATGGTTTCTTTTTCTCCAATATTAAGTGGTTTTACACCAAAAACTTCTTTTTTAGCAGCTGTGTAATGTTCATCTATTTTTTGAATTATTTTGTCAAGAGTTTTATTTTTTACTTTTCTAGAAGCATATTTGCTTACTGTAAAAATAGTCTTATTTACCATCTTTTTTCTCCTTATTATAAAAATTAAACAAAATGATAGCGCTATCAAAATAGATTATAATAATATTAATATATAAAAGTCAATACATAAATTCATATAATCTTTTTCATATTCCACCTGCCGGCTGCCACATTTAAAGCTTGCTAAAATGATTTCATCTGATATACTGGCGCAAATTATAAATTATCAACTCTAATCATTATGTTTTATGGAAAATGTATTTATTAAAAAAACCTGTTTTCGAGTACGAAAAATCAAAAAATGCCCAGAAGGTTGGGTGCTGGGTTCGGCACGCGGAAACAAAGAAACCGATGAAGATCGGGTTGTTTTTATCAGCAACAAATATTACGCAGGCAAAATGCCGCCGTTTTTTAGGTGGCCATGGCAAAAGCTTTATCTTGAATTTGCGCAGGTGTACGGTTTTATTTGCTCTGCCAAGATAAACGATAAGGTTTTGTTTGAAATCAGCCGTGCTGATTTTCCGCCGGATATAAAAGCAAAACTTGAGGAAGACGAAAAAAAACTGCAAAAAACCAAAGCTTTTTATGAACAAATGGACAATGACATCAAAGCGGCTTTGGCAGAATATCTGCCAAAAATCCCCGTCAATCCGTTGTTTGAAGATGAAATGGCTGATTTGCATATCTGTTTTCGCGCTTATCTCAAACTGCACTGGCAAAAAAGCAAACAAATTCCTGACTTCAAACAAAGACTCAGTTTGGCAACTTCGCTTTGCAAAGCAGCGCAAAGAATATGTAAAAGACATTTTGATTTTAGCACATCACTTTCTATTGTATTTATGCTTCTTAAAGCACCTTTGTTTTTCCATCCGTCTTACCGGACAGACATTAAATTTTTGGAAGAACAAAATCCGGATGCGGCTAAAAGCCTTTTCGCCACATATTATGAAATTGATGAAATGCTTGATGCACTATTGCCTAAGGTGGAAAACGAATCGCTTAAACGTTATCTCATTTATGTCGTTGAAAAGCTCTGTTTGATTTTCATATCGGATTATGTCGAATTTGCGAGAAACAACAACCACAACCAACTTGATTCCGATACACAAATCTACAGAAAATGTTGTTCTGATGTAAAGTTGCCTTATTTTTCAAATTTTATCCTGCCGGATACGTTTGCAAAGAATGAAACCGAAACTTTCTTCCAGACACACAGCTTGTAATTTCATTATTAAAAAAGGTGCCATGATGGCACCTTTTTTTAATATTCAGAGAAAATCCGTGTTTAACCCAAATTTTTCGGAATACAAAGAGAAACCGATAGCTCCAAGCTATCGGTTTCTCTTCTTTCTTCAGAGCTTAAGGCTAGAAAACTTCTGCCTCGTCTATCCGCCAGTCCCTCATCCTCTCCCTGTTCTTCATATACTCCAAATATGACATCTGAGTATAATCTGTAAAATAACGGTAGCCGTCCGACCACCTTATTTTTAGGGACATTTGACGAGGGAAGACTTTTTCCCGGCGTCGAGCCAAGCTTTTGTACGCCAGTATGTCGGCTTGAATGCCGATTTCATACTGCTCCGCTGTAAACGAAGCCCGGGCATACAAATCAGCCATAATGACATTGTATACCGCCGTTTGGTGGTCAATGCCATATAATAGCTCCTGGTAGTTTGGCCAGCCCATATTTGAGGAATTGACAATCAATTCCTCAAACACGCTCCAGTCGGCTTCTGCCACGCCTGGCAACAGGTAGCGCTCTTTACTAAAGTCAGGAGCGTCCAAGGATGTTGTATCCTTGGTCAGCGGCCCCAGTGAAGCAGCGATGTAACCAAGCATGAGTTCGCTTAAATCGCCTTCCGGAACACAACTGCTTAACGTCAGTGGACAATCCAGCACTACCAGATTGACCTTAACGTCAGCATACTCCGGCCGACCGTATTCCAGCATACCTTCCGCCAACAGGCGGTTGGTGTACCAAGGCTGTCCGGAACATAGGATGAATGTAACTTCATCCAATCCCTGTTCTTTAGCCAGTTGATACAACTCACCAAAGTTTCCCTTGGTGTCTGTATCCTGGACGGAACGCTGATATTTGCGAACCGGCTCAGATCCTATGATCTGTTCCATTATTCGCATATACGCCTCCGCCTCTGTTTCAACCATAACACCTTCTTCACGGTTGAAAACACTGGCAAATAAGCCTTTGTTACCGCCCTTACCGGTTGCGACCAAAGGAAGTTCCTTGCCATACTTGGCAAGGTAAGCCCGTCTCGCCTCCAGCGTATAAAAAGCTGCCGGCATATAGCCAGAGAAACATACCAAGAAAGGATTAACCAATCCTTCCGGTATTTCGTAAAGGTCAAAGACCTTTGCGACAGATCTGCCGCCCTGGGCATTAAAGTACTCATACTGAGTACCATGCTTTGCTCCGCCGACTTCTATGGCGTAGGCAATCACATCTGCCCAATGGGCTAAATCAAGTTTCCTTGGCTTCGGAAGACCGATAGTGTTTTTAACTTCCTTGGCGATTTCCTCTCGAACTGCTGCTCCGCAGGCAAAATTGCGCTCCTGGAGCATCTTAATAATAATCTTTTCCATATATATTTTATTGTTTTTGTTCCAATAATTTTTTTACGAATTTATTGTACAATTTTTTGTTATATTTGTCAATACGGAAAACTCCGCCTTTCGCATGGGAAAAAGCCATAACAAAAAATTGTACGTTTGATTAATAAGGCTCTGAATTTTTATCAGAGCCTTTTAGTTTTTATTTATCGTTTGTTTCGGCTTTATATTGCTGCCAGCCGCCGGCATAGCTGTAAACATTATTAAAGCCGTTGGCCATTAAGATTCGGCAGATGACATAGCTGGTATAGCCCTTAAAGCAATGCACCAAAATCGGTTTATCTTTGGGCAGCTCGTTTAAGCGTTCGCGGATTTGAGCGGCGGGAATATTAACGGCGCCTTTAATGTGCTCGGCCTCATAACTTTTCGGCGGACGGACGTCTACCACAAACATATCGGAAAAATCCGTGCCGAAATACGGTTTAATCAGTTTTTGTCGCACATTTTCAATCGCCATGCCAATCAGATTAACCGGACTTTTGGCAGAAGAATAAGGCGGAGCGTAACAAAGCTCGGCATCGCGCAAGTCGGCGGTTGTTCCGCCCAAGCGCATAACGGTGGCGATAACATCAATAATTTTATCAATATTTTCCGTGCCGACGCCTTGCGCGCCCAAAATTTTCCCTTCTTGATTGTATAAAACCTTTAAAGCAAGCGGGGCGGCATTCGGATAATAACCGGCGTGCGAAGATGCCCAAATCAGCATTTTTTCGTATGGTATATGGTTGTTTTGCAGTTGCTTTTCATTGTTGCCGGTAAAAGCAGCGGTCAGGTCAAAAACCTTAACGATGCCGGTGCCTTGCGAGGCATTGTACGGATACGGCACGCCGGCGATATGGTCGGCAATCAGGCGGCCTTGGCGGTTGGCGGGTCCGGCAAGCGCAATCATCGCGAATTTGCCGGAAACAAAATCTTTGACTACCACGCTGTCGCCGCAGGCATAAACATCCGCGACGTTGGTTTGCATATATTCGTTAGTTTTAATCAGACCTTTTTCGGTTAATTCTATGCCGCTGTCGTTTAAAAACGCCGTGTCCGGTCGAACACCGATGGCTAAAATGACAATATCGGCGGCAATTTCTTTGCCGGAGTTTAATATAATTCCGGTTGCGGTGATTTCTTTTAAGCCGTCGTTAAGGCAAAGATTAAGTCCCTTTTGGCGTAAATGTTCATGCAGTTGGCAAACCATATCGGTATCAAGCGGCGGTAAAATTTGCGACGCCGCTTCGGCAAGCGTGGTATTAATCCCGATTTCATGTAGGTTTTCAGCCACTTCAACACCGATGAACCCGCCGCCGACAACAACCGCCGTGCGGACATTATGAGTTGCGATGTATTGTTTGATATTATCGGCATCAGACAAGCTTTTAATCGTAAAACAGCGCGGATTGTCTACCCCTTTGATGCTCGGCAAAAATGCCTTGGCACCCACGGCCAACACCAGTTTATCATAAGAAAGTTCGCCGCCGTCTTGCAAACATACGGTCTTAGAGCGCGGATTAATGCTTGAAACACCGCAGGATAAGCGAACATCAAGATCAAATACTTTATTAAGCATGGCCATGGAGGCAACCTGCATAACGGCGCGCTCCGCGATAACGCCGCCAATATAATAAGGCAGGCCGCAGCTTGCCACCGAAACTTCATTGCTCTTTTCCAAAACGGTAATTTTTGCGGCGTTGTCCAATCTTCTTAAACGGGCGGCACAGCTCAAACCTCCGGCACCGCCGCCGACAATGATAACATGCATGGTTTTCTCCTAGAATGGTTATAATGTTATATATTACGGTAGGCAGGAAAAAAGTAAAATAAAAAAATATAGATATGCATGATACGGATTGACAAAAAACCTTTTCTGTCGTATTATCTTGCTGAAATAAAATTAAATTATTTTTTCTATGAAAAGTTTGGTTTTAGCACTGCTATGCGCGGTGCTGGCGTTTGGTGTCAGGGCAAACGCAGCCGTAAAGGCGGATACACCTGATGATGCAAAAATCAAAGTCGCGGCCGTTGCTGTCGTTTCGGATAAACCGGGACAGGAAGGCGTGAAAATCCTTAAAGATTTTGCAGCCGGCGACGACGAATACCTCCTCACCAAGGAGTCGCCTTTGCGCAAACGCAAAGTAGCTCTTAAAATGGCTGAAGATCTTTGCAAAATTAAGGAAATCAGCTATGCCCAATATGTGCAGCTGGCAAAGGATTTGGGATTAAAACCCAAACCGGAAAAAAAGTTTCTTTAAGAATTTCCTTTCAGAAAAAAACCGCCTTTCCAGGCGGTTTTTTTAACTGGCGGTACGAATATAACACACTTCGCACTCAATTCATTATAGACCTGTACAAACATCACGACCAAATTATGTGGATGTATTCTCGCTATTGTTTGATAATAGAGCATTATCAAGAGGAGTTAACCAAGTAATAGTAGTCTTATAATGTGAACTACCGGATAATAACTGGTGGTGCTTTAAATTACTTCTTTCAATATCTGTATAATCTATATATAGTCTATTGCCGCTCTTGCGGTCATCTTCACTTATATACTCATATCTATCGGTGTTTTCATCAATGTTTTCAAGAGTTAGATTACAAATATCTCTACATAAAAAGCAAGAACCATCAGGACGGACATCAAGAGTAATATCCAATACACATTCCTCTTGTTTTTTAAAACTTTTCTTTTTGTGAAAAATTATTTCTATATATTCATTCGGAGCTAAAAATTGATCTATTGAAAGATACTGATTAAATTTAATGTCACCATTATCCAGCCGATGAAAAAATAATTTTGCTTTTTTCCACGGCAAAGGATGAAAAGCTTTTCTCAATTTTGATTCTATAGGGGTATTTGTCTGTTCTCCCAATATATCAATCATACGTTTTTTAGAAATACATTTTTCTCTAAATAATATACTAAGAAGATTAGCTGTTTTATTTTTTCCGATGTGAAATTTTTTATAAAAAATAACATCATCATTAAGATAAAACCACAAAATCTGGTCAATATAATTATATTCAAATCCAATTTTTATATCTGTAATATACAACATATTATTTCCTTTCCGAAATTATTTCATTTTCATCAAAGGAAACAGTCTAAATAAAAAATACCAAACTATTTCCTCTGACGAGGTAATTAGTTCGGTATACAACGAACGAGTTCATTAGGAACTCCAAAGCGGACATACTAAAGCATATTTAGTATAAAGAGTCAAGTGAAAACTAAAAATGTCGTTTTGCTGCGTTTTGAGTGTGGGAATTGGTTTTTGACGATGAATTATCATAAAACAACCGAATACGTATTGGCTGACAAGGAAAACGCGCAAATCGCAATTTATATACAACGCGTCGCAAAATTAATGCGATGACATTAGGAATGAAGGAAAATAAGGGAGTATAAATCTATCAAATACTTGCTTTTTCAAGTTAAAGTAGATAAAATCAGATAAATTTTTAACATTTTAGGAAAATAAGATGCCTATTTTGGAATGGTTAGGTCGGGATGAAGCTTTAAAAGTAGCAAGTAATACGCCATATCGTCTGTTGGAAGAAGTTCCGGAGCTTGGTTATGGAGACAAAAATACTGAAAACATGGTTGTTCAAGGTGATAATCTTGAAGCATTAAAGGCTTTATTGCCGTTTTATGCAGGACAGATAAAGTGTATCTATATTGATCCACCATACAATACAGGCTCAGCATTTGAACATTATGATGACAATTTAGAGCATTCAACATGGTTATCTTTAATGACACCTCGACTAGAAATATTGAGAGATTTTTTAACAGAGGATGGGGTAATTTTTGTATCAATAGATGATAATGAACAAGCTTATTTAAAAGTATTAATGGATGAAATTTTTGGTAGAAATAATTTTATTACCTCCATTGCTTGGCAAAAATTTCATTCAGTAAAAGCAAATTCTGTACACAATATATCTCAAAGCCATGAATATATTATAGTTTATGCAAAGAATTCAGAAAGCTTGTTATTTAATAAAGTTTCTATGACTGAAGAAGCTTTAAAAGTTTATAAAAATCCAGATAATGATCCTAGAGGATTATGGAGAACAGCACCTTTAACAGTAAGTTTATTATCTGGTGCAAGAGGAAAAGCGTATGCAAAAACAGGGCAATCAACAGGATTATATG
This sequence comes from uncultured Alphaproteobacteria bacterium, assembly GCA_944391395.1. Classification (GTDB taxonomy): domain Bacteria; phylum Pseudomonadota; class Alphaproteobacteria; order RF32; family CAG-239; genus CAAFZY01. The sequence continues at coordinate 25,124 of CALXTI010000001.1, read as the reverse complement.
AGATAATAGCTCCAAATGGGGCAAGGTATCTGCCATCAAAAGGAAGATGTTGGTTATCTAAAGAAAATATAGATAATATGATAAAAGATAATAGAATTTGGTGGGGAAAAGATGGAAATGCAGTTCCGATGCAAAAAATATTTTTATCAGAAAAAGGTGGAATGAAAGTAATTAATACATTTTGGAATCATGAAGAGTTTGGAAGCAATAAAAAAGCAAACGAAGAGATAAAACAACTATTCCCGAACGATATGTTTTCGACACCAAAACCTGAAGAATTAATTAGCAAAATTATTGAAATTGCAACCAATCCTAACGATCTGATACTTGATAGCTTCCTTGGGTCAGGTACGACTGCTGCTGTTGCACATAAAATGGGACGGAGATATATCGGCATAGAAATGGGAAATCATGCTATTACACATTGTGTACCAAGATTAAAAGCTGTTATAGATGGTGAACAAGGTGGCATTTCTAAATCTGTTAATTGGCAAGGTGGTGGTGGATTTCGTTTTTATAAATTAGGAGACGAAGTTTTTAATTCAGAAGGACAGATTAACGAAAGGATAAGTTTTGAAAACTTGTCGGCTCATATTTGGTTTACAGAAACAAAAACACCATTTAATAAGCCAGCCGTGAAATCAACTTTTTTAGGAATGAAAGATAATGTGGCTTATGCATTGCTGTACAATGGCATTTTAAGAGATAAAAGAATTGATGGTGGAAATGTCCTCACATCAAAAACTTTAGACGTAATTTTGAGTGATATGGAACATAAACCGTATGATATGTTGGTTATTTATGGAGAAAGTTCTCGTATTAGCCTGCCTCGCCTTAAAGCTCTTAATATAGAATTCAAACAAACTCCTTATGACATCAAAGCGAGGTAGATGATGGGAAGGAAAATATTGGATTTTTTAGCACAGTATATAATAGCACTAATTAGTGTTATCATAACAGGAATTTTATTTTGGGCTTTTTCTCCTGAAGATACTGTTTCTATAACCGTATTTATGTCGTGTGTAATTCCGTTAGGTATATATGTAATAGTTACAATACCTAAGCAAATAGAATATTGGAATGCAAATAACAAAGAAATCAATTTTCCACATTTAATGATGGTAAAGGAAAAAAGATATATTTTTGAACCTTCTGAATTATTTTCCCATCAAGCTGCTGTTTCATTGTATATAAAAGATGAGATAGAGAGGTATATTGGATACGGACGAATAGAAACGGTTATTTCTCATTCTAATAATTTGCAAGTAGTGATTTCTGAAATAGAAGAACATTATAGTGATAATTTCTTAATAAAGAATAAGAAAAATATCATAATAAAACCAACAATTCCTTATCAAGAGATTGATAGATTAATGGCTGGCCATAATAAAGGAGAAAACAATGAATGAAATAGCGTGTGATACTATTAAAGTAATTAAACTAATTAATGAATATAAAATCGTTGTAAATAAAGGAGAAAATGCTGGAATTAAATTAGGTCAAGTATTTCTTGTATATAAAGAAGCAGAGGAACTTTTTGATCCAGATACGGATGAGTCACTGGGTAAGCTGGAAATAACAAAAGGTAAAGGTAAAGTTGTTCATGTGCAACCAAAGGTGGCCACAATTGAGTCTATAAATAAAAAAATGGTAAAAACCAATAGAGGCATTATGTTTGGCGGTTATGTTACAACAGAAGAAGATTTGCCGTTTGATAATGCAGAAATAGGGGATTTATTAAAACCAATTTAATTAAGTTTAGGATAAAAAAATGATAGATTTAATTACACCAATAGCCAAATTAAAAGAAACACTAGAAAAAGTTCAACTTAATGACCAAAATACGGCTATATATGAACGTCTCAAATCAATTATCCCGATTTTAGAGAACAGAGTGAATGGTGTTGGCGCGTTGGTATGTAATCCTTCGTATTTAAATAATATCAATTCGTACTTAGCTAGTATTCAAAATTATGTAAATAGTGACATATCAAGTCCAACATCAGGATATTTTAATAATATTCCTGGGCAAATTGATAATATCATTTCTCAGCTTATGTACATACCTGAAGCAAATAAATTAGAAACAAAACAATCTCTCAATCAGATAATTAATACATATAAGCAACAAAATGAAAATATCATTACTCAAGTTAATTCTGAAAAAAAGAGTTTAGAAAAAGAAGTGCTAACTCTAAAACAGCAAATAGATGAATTAAAAGCTCAAATTAATACAAAAGAACAGGAATTAACTAATTTATCTGACAGCTTTAAAAAACAATTTACAGATGCTGAAAAGTCAAGGAGCAATGCATTTAGTGTTACACAAAGGGATATTCTACAATCTTGGGATGAGGCTGGCAGAAAATATTCCGAACAGATAAAAGCTTCTGAAGAAGAGATACAAACAAAATTTAATGAAAAATCTATAGCTTTAGATAATCAAGCACAAAAAATACTTTCAGAACTTGAAACACGTAGAGCTGAAATAAACAAAATATATGGTTTAGTTGGAGATGTTGTTTCTTGTGGTGAATATAAAAAATATGCAGATGAAGAGCATAAAAAGGCGAACAACTTATTTTGGGTCTCTTTTTGGTTGTTTTGCGCTGCTTCAGCGGTAATGGTGGCGGCTTTAATTGTTGAAATGTGTAGTGATGGTGAGTTTTCTTGGTGGACAGTTTTAACACGTTTACCAATAGCAGTGGTTCTGTTATTACCAGCTTTCTATACAGCTATTGAAGCGCGAAAGAGAAGAAACCAAGAAATTTTGCTTAGAGATTTTGAAATTAAAATAGCTAATGTTGATCCATATCTCAAAAATATTGATTTTGTGGAATCAGAAAGAGAAGCAAAACAAAATATTCCAGAAGGCAGCAAAACAGCAAGAGAATTAAAACTTGAACTCGCAAAAGAATTTTTTGGAAGACATGAAATAAAAGACACTGATAATATTGTTATTCCTAAAGATATGATTGATTTATTAGAAAAATTTATGCGTTTTTGCGATAAAAAGGATAAATAGCGATGCAATTGAAACAATATCAAATTAATACCCTTAATGTATTACAAAAGTTTTTTGAAACAGCTCGTATATGCGGTGCAAAAAATGCATTTGAACGTATTACGTCCGAACCAGAAATTAAAAATAGATTGTCTAAACTTGCATCGGATTATATTGTTTGGGATAGCATACCGAATACTCCCAGAATATGTTTAAAAGTACCAACAGGTGGCGGAAAGACCATTTTAGCAGCTCACTCAATTAAAATAGCTTCTGAAACTTGGTTGGAGAAAGACTTTCCGTTTGTTTTGTGGTTTTGTCCGTCTGATACTATTAGAAAACAAACTTCAGAAGCTCTGAAAAATCCTCGTCATCCATATAGAGAAGCTTTGGATGAGCAATTTAATTCTAAGGTAAAAGTTTTTGATATTGATGAAAAGTTTAATATACGAGAAAGTGATATTGAGCAAAATTTGTGTATTGTTGTATCTACCATACAAGCCTTTAGTAAAAAAGATACATCAAAGTATAATGTTTATAAACATAACGAAAACTTTGAACCACATTTTTCACATATAACTGCAACAGAAGGTATGGAAAAAGATGAAAACGGAAAATTAAAGTTTTCTTTTGCAAATTTGCTATATTTTCATAGACCGATTATGATTATTGATGAAGCACACAATGCTGTTACGAATTTAAGTGCAGAAATGCAAGGACGTATTAATCCTTCGGCCATTATTGAATTTACGGCAACTCCACGTTTGAAAAATAATACTTTATACAATGTTAGAGCAACGGAACTCAAAGAAGAAGAAATGATAAAACTTCCAATTGTGTTGACGGAACATAACAATTGGGAATTCGCTGTAACAGAAGCTATTGCTAAAAGAGCTGAGTTGGAACAATATGCCGAAAATGAAAAAGATTATGTGCGACCGATTTTGTTGTTTCAAGCACAAGATAAAGATGGTGAAGTAAATGTAGAGGTGTTGAAAAAACATTTGGTAGAAGTGCAAAACATTCCTGAAAATGAAATAGCGATTGCAACAGGTGAGCAAAAAGAACTTGATGGGATAAATGTTTTTGATGCAAACTGTCCTATTAGATATATTATTACTGTGCAAGCATTAAAAGAAGGTTGGGATTGTTCTTTTGCGTATGTTTTATGTTCGTTAGCAAATGTACATAGTGATACAGCGGTTGAACAGTTATTAGGTCGAGTTATGCGTATGCCATATGCAAAAAGTCGTAAAATTTCGGCTTTAAACAAGGCTTACGCTTATGTTTTGTCAGCAAAATTTGGAGATGCAACAGACTGTATTGTTAAAAAACTTGAAAATAAAGGATTTTCAGATGAAGAAGCTTTGTCTGTTGTGGAACAAAAACCAGCGGATTTTGGATTATTTGGTGTAAAATCTCAAAACAAAATCGTGTTAAGTCCAGAAATCGTTATAGAGCAAAAGGTATTACCAAAAACAATTACTTTGCAAAAAGAGAGTGATGGATCACAAAGTCTTTGTTTTACAGCAGAAACCAGTAAAGAAGAAATTGAACAAATTAAACCATATTTAGATGACATAAAAGTATTTGAGTTAGAAACTAAATTTGCAAACTACAAACAAACACTTAATGAGCCTTGTCCTGCTAAAAGTGGAGAAAAATTTAAAGTTCCTTGTATGATGGTTGAAGTACAAGGACAACTTGAGTTTGCTGATGCGGAGGTTGTTTTTGAAGATTTTGACTGGAATCTTGAAGATTATGCATCATACAAACTTGAAGCTGAAGAATTTAAAATTTCAAAACAAGGTAATGGTTTTATGATTGACCTTGATAATAATTGTTTGAGATATTCAATTGCAGGAGAAGACCAATTAGCAATGTCTTTTGTTGATACTTCTAATTGGACGGAAGCTCATTTAGTTAAGTGGTTAGATGCTCAATTAAGAAACTCGTATTTTTCACAAGGTATAATGATTTCTTGGCTAACAAAAGTAGTCGATTATTTGGTTAAAAATAGAAATATTAGCATTTCAGAGCTCATGATTGCAAAATATGCATTGGCAAATAAGCTGAAAGCCAAAATACATGATGCTTTTGCTAAAGCTAGAACCCAATCATTTCAATTATCATTTTTAAGTCCTGAAGCCCGTATAGAATTAAATTTTGATAATGGCTTTGAGTTTTTTGATAATATGTATGATGGAGAGTTGTATTACCGAGGAAGTTATAAATTTACAAAGCATTATCTTGGTTCAAACCGTGTACCACAGTTTGATGGAGGGCAAAATGGAGAAGAATTTCAATGTGCACAAGCACTAGATAGAAATAAAAATGTTAAATTCTGGATAAGAAATGTTGCACGACACAGAAGTTCTTTTTGGTTGCCAACTTCAACTGATAAATTTTATCCTGATTTTGTTGCAATGCTAAATGATGGTAGAATTTTAGTTGTTGAGTATAAAGGACAACATATTGTTGATAATGCAGATACGAGAGAAAAAAATAATATTGGCAAACTTTGGGAAAGTAAATCTAATGGTAAAGGTTTATTTTCCATTGTTCAAAAAACGAAAGATGGTCTGAATGTTGACGAACAATTAAACGCTATTATAGGAGATTAAACGATGTCTGATTTAAAATTGTTTAATATTCAAAATGGAAAAGCTGTTGAGCTAAATACTTCAATCGTTGCAAAAGAACGCAATATTCAAAGGCTTGTTGAAGAAAATAGTGAAACGTTATTGAATGTTCGTTTTCTTAAGACTGAGCACGCTTTTAAGGCTGATGATGGACATAATGCACGTATTGATACATTAGGGCTAGATGAAAATAATTGTCCGGTTATTATTGAATATAAAAAGGATGGGAAAGATACTGTTATTAATCAAGGTTTATTTTATATGGATTGGTTAGTAAAACATCCTAAAGATTTTGCGTGGTTAGTCCTTGAAAAATTTGGGAAACAAGTTGCTGATGCATTAGATTGGTCTCAACCACGTTTGATATGTATAGCCCAAGATTTTAGTCGTTATGATGAATTCGCAATAAAACAAATGCCAGCAAATATTGATTTAATTCGTTATCGGATTTATGAGAACGAGCATCTTTTATTTGAATTAGTAAACAGTTCTAATGACGTAATTACAAAAAACAGTATACATAATATCCCAGAAGATAAGAAAGAACACATTTCTGATAAAAAAGTGAAAACAGTTTTAGAAAAACTCGATGCAGCTTCTCCTGAAATTAAGTCTCTTTATAACACTTTGGATGATTACCTATTGTCTTTGGGGGATGATGTGCAGAAAAAGACATTAATGCATTATATCGCATACAGACGCTTGAAAAATTTTGCATCGGTACAATTTAACTTAAACAAAATAATTGTTTATGTGAATATTGATGCAGAAAACATAAAACTGGAAAAAGGTTTTACTCGTGATGTTCGTAACCTTGGACATTTTGGTACAGGAAAATTGGAAATTACAATTAAAAATATGGAAGAACTTGAAAAAGCTAAACCATTAATCCAGCAAAGTTTAGAAAATTCTTGATAATTAAGTTAATGTTAAATTATGTTTGTTATAAATAAATGTACTTTATAAAGAGTGAAGAGCTAAAGGAAAAATATGAAATTAAAATTAAAAAATGTAGGAAAAATTAAAGAGGCAGATATAGAGTTATCAGGCCTTACTTTGATTGCAGGTCCGAACGACTCAGGTAAATCTACAGTAGGTAAAGTTTTATTTGCATTGATGAAATCAATTGCAAATTATCCAGCTCTATTTGACCGAATTCAGAGAGAGAAACTTTATAAGGAATATTTGAGTCCTTTGCGACTAGAATTAAGAGATGTTATTAGTTCACTTTCTCCTCGTCGTCCATCTTTATTTGAAGAAGCTGAAGTATCCTCTTCCAATCCTAAACTATTAAAATATATCAAAAATTTTTATGTGAATATGGAGGATATACTTGACGATGGACAAATAAAAAATATGCTAAAGGATATTTTAAATAATTCGAATGATTTAAAAAATAAAGAAAATATCCAAAATTTAGCAAATTCAGCTCTCGAGTTTCTCTCATCTAATAATAATATGAATGAAAAAATACAGTTAATTGCTAATAGAATATTCCAAGATGTTTTTGAAGGTAATATCAATAATTCAGCTTATCAGAATGATATGGCAGACATTGTTTTTGAAAATAATGGTATTGATATTATGATGTTGAGCTCAAATTGCGATAATATTGTTTGTAATTATTTTAATGCAGACTTTCCGATTTTTTCTGATGCGACCTTAATAGATAATCCTTTTTTATTGGAAAATAATCGTAGTGTTTATGGCGAATATCAAAATAGATTCATTCCTTTGATGGTTCGACCAATAGACAACAAAATTATTGATAGTTCAACAGATCTTGTCGAAAAAGAAAGACTGGCAGCAAGAGTCTTAAATAAAGAATCATATCATGAAGATTTATTGAAAGAATTTGAAAAAATATTTCATTCAGCACAGTTTAAGTACAGTGCCAATGATGGAAGATTAAAGTACAAAGTAAACTCTAAAGCAAAAGAATTAGAAATTTCTAATATTGCGAGTGGCTGTAAATCTTTTGGTATATTATATATTCTATTAAAAACGGGAATCATAACAAAAGATAGTCTCATTATTTTAGATGAACCAGAAAATCATTTGCATCCTGAGTGGCAAATCAAATATGCTGAAATTATATGTAAAATGGTAAAAAATGGTTTCTATATTTTATTGACCAGCCATAGTCCTTACATGATTCAGGCTTTGCGTACTTATTCTGAAAAAGAAGAAATTTTTGATAAAAAAGTTAATTTTTATTTTGCATCAAAAGATAAAAATGGAAAAAATTACAGTATTATTGAAAACGTTAGAAATGAAGATGGCTTTTTTAATGATAGCCGAATATTTCAGAGCTTATATTCACCACTAGAAGTTTTGGATGATATTTATTCAGAAATAAATCGTAAATGTAAAGGTTAATTTGGAATATGTTAATCCTCTCTCCTCGCGGAAAAAAAGTAATCTCCTATAATAAAAAAATATGTGAATGCTGCGAAGACAAGTGCCAGAATCCAGCTATTACTGATTTGCAGTATTGTTGTTTTGATAAAGTTGTTAGAGGGGTTTTAAGAAGTCCTGAACAAGAGCAAATGTCGTCAGTTGATTGTATCAGAGAAGGTATTCGCAACGGTATTATTTTATTGGAAATAAAAAATCGAAAATTATCAAGTTTAAATATAGAAGAAATTTCGCGAAAAATAAAAGAAACAATGCAATATTTGTATGAATATGAAACAGAATTGTTTCGACCGTATAATACAAAATTTTTTTTAGTATTACCTCCAGATAAATATAAGTTGACTTCAAATAGTAACGGACATTTTTGTAAAGAAATGCAGAGTTTTTCTTCTTATTTAGTGAAACTAATATTGAGAGCATTTAATGATAAAAATTATCCTATAAAAATTGAAGGACAGCAATATGTTTTAAAATCTAAGATAATTTTGTGTCAAAATACAGATAGATTTTGTATATAAAATATTTTGTAACATACACTGTTTGTTTATAAGTAAATAGTTTGTTTTTTGGGCTTTTTTGTAACTATGCTTCCTACTCAATGTTCTGCAGCGATGTAGTGGTGGTGGCCGGATTTAGATTGTGTGCATTTCCCCCCATATGGCTGTAAAGTCTTATGACCACAGTATTGACAGATGTATCCCTTCTTTTTTGTGATGTATTTTGTAAGACGCTCCAATATTTTACGAATTGTCGTTAATTCATTCATTTTTTAGCTCCTAAAATAAACTTGGTTTATATGTCAAAATTATTGTTTAATTTATTGATTTTCCTTGATTTTTATTGATTTTAAGCTTGCGATTTGTGTTAGAATATGTTATAATATATTATATTTGAAGTTGAGTCGATTCGTTTTAACTTCAAATATAAATCACCAAAATTTAGGCCTCTATAGTTCGCTTTTTCATCAGAGCGGATAAGGTTTTGTTTTGGTGTGAAAGGAGGACGATATGTCACCAATAACCTACAAATTCAGAAATAAGTTTGTTATCGGACATATCGTCCACCTAAATTGTAACGTTTTGAGCTTCAACCTTGTGTTGAGGCTCTTTTTTTATTTTAAAGGAGTAAAACAATGACAAAAATCAAACATCCGGAAATTACAGTTCAACTTGTTGGGCGAGATGGTAATGCATTTATGATTTTAGGCTTATGTAAGAGAGCTATGGAAAGAGCACATCTCCCACAAGAAGAAATCGACCAATTCATGAAAGAAGCTATGTCCGGTGACTACAATCATTTATTAGCCACAACCATGGCTTGGTTTGATGTCGAGTAAAAAGGAGGTGCAATATGGAAAATAAAATTGATGTGAAAAAAATTGCAGCTCAAAACGACAAGTTCCGTAAGACTTTTGAAGGTGGTAAGGTACTGTTGACTTGCGGTATATCGGCTTTACCTCTGATGCAACAACAAGAGATTATGCAAAAAGTAAGAACCTTTAATAATTTTACGGAAGATAACGATCCGTATGGTGAACACGACTTTGGCTGTTTTGAATATCGTGGACAACAAATCTTCTGGAAAATTGATATGTATGACTTAAATTATGAGTTTTATTCTCCACAGCCCGATGATGAGACACAAACCAACCGTGTCTTAACCATTATGTTTGCTGAGGAGTACTGATGAAAGCTTTTAACCAAGGATATTTTTCGAGGTATTGTTCGGTTTACTCAACACTTAATGCGCTACAGGCTCTTGGCTTAAAGCTCAAATATAACGAATGGCAGGAGCTTTACGACCATATAATTTACGGTGTCAGCTATTTTGAGGCTTTGTATGAATTAAACAGTTGCGGAGCCAGCCATAAACGACTTGAGATGATTTTTCATTATGCAAATGAATGGCTGGAGCAATATTTGCATCAAAAATTGATTTATGCACGGCCATATTGGAATGTGAAACTCAATTTAGCTGAGTTGACCGAAAACATAAAGCAACAAGCCATAAATGGTAAAGTGGCTTTAATACGTGTTAAGAGTGAGTTTATCGACCATTACACGATTGTTAAACGAATAACCAAAGACAAAATAAAATTTTATGACAGCTCCGACTTAGAGGATATCTTGCTCAAGAACATAGATACAACCAACTGCAGAAAGTATCAAATATGTCTTCGTCAGGTATATTTCCTCTCTCTGGAGGCTGTGTAAACAAAGTATACCCCCATTGCATATGTCAAAACCTGTGCAAACAACATCAAAAATTAGGTTCATTTCACATTTGTGCAAAGGGGTTATAAATGTCAATTTCACATAAAGGAGTAAACAATATGATTTTTAACTACAAGAGAGTGTCGACGACCGACCAAAACACCGAACGACAGCTCTTAGATATTTCTTGCGACCGAGAGTATGTTGAAAAAATCAGTGGTAAAGATACCAACCGTCCTGAACTTCAAGCCATGTTGCTGAATCTTCGTGCTGGTGATGTGGTAAACTGTCACTCAATGGACAGACTTGCCCGCAATACAAAAGACTTGTTAAATCTGGTTGAAGAAATAACCCACAAAGGAGCTAAGATTATTTTTCATAAAGAAAACTTAACTTTTGCTCCTGACAAACAAGACCCATACCAAAAAATGATGATGACGATGTTAGGAGCTGTTGCAGAGCTTGAGCGCAACCTTATATTAGAACGCCAGAGAGAAGGTATAGCTCTTGCAAAACTTCACGGTAAATATAAAGGCGGTCAGCCTAAACTAACCGCCCAACAAGTCGAGGAAATAAAAGCCCTCATTAATAATAATACACCGATTACCCAAATTGCAAAACAATATGGTATCTCAAGGAGGACTATTTATAATTACCTATAAAGTTCATCTAATAATGGCGATTTCTGAACTTGTATATCCCTATACCCTACCTTTCGCATACCATCATCAATAAAAGTCAACACTAAAGATTTTATTGCTCTCGTTACGGCAACATAAAGCAACCTGCGCTCTTCCTCAATACTTCCATTAAAAATACCCCTCTCAACTCCTAAAACGATTACATGTTGGAACTCTAGCCCTTTAATTTTATGAATTGTCGAACATACAACACCTGTTTTCTTAACGGTGTCATACAATATTTTTTCCTGTCTCACCAGAACAGCAATATCTTTTTTATCAACTCCATTTCGTAGCAGAAATTCAATTTTGTTTATACACCATCTGGCTTCTTCATCTGAGTTATCAAACCGTTTAACCTTTAAGTATCCATTCTGCTGATTGAGAGGCTTTAAGGTTTTATCTATGCGTTTCTTACTATGCCGAATAAGATTATTTGCAATTCTTGCTATTTGAGGTGTTAAGCGATAACTTCCTTCTAACGGATAAATTTGTAAGTTTGGATAATATTTTTGTAATTTCCGAAGATTATTATTCCGAACACCAGACCATTCTAAAATTTGTTGATCTTCATCGCCAACCATAAATAAATGAGTGGTATCACAGGTCAAAAGTCGCAATAATTTAAAACGGCTTTCGGACATATCCTGAAATTCATCAACCAAAATATAGCCGTACTGCTGACACAATTTATTTCTCAACTCTACACCTTTTTGCAAAATTGCATTTGCCCTGCGTATCAGCTTAGCATGGTCAAACAACTTTTCTCGCTTTAGAGTTTCAACATAACAGCGATATATTTTTTGCAAATCTGGGGAGTATTTTTTTATATTGCTAGAATTCTCCCGACAGATTGACAGCATATCCATAATATCAATATTATTAACGTTTTTTATCGTATGTTGATTTTTAATCTGCGTAATCAATTTTGATTTGTCCTCATCAGATAAAAAATTAAAGTTGTTGTTACCGCTGTACCGTTTTATTATTGAACACCCCAAGCTATGAAAAGTCCGAATATTAATTTTCCCATAAACTCCCAACCGGGTTTTGAGCTCAGCGACAACAGATTTATTAAAAGCCAAAACTAATATTTCACGGGGATCCACATTGATACTAATTAAATATTTAACACGAGCCTCTATTACGGTCGTTTTTCCTGTACCGGGGCCAGCATCAACATAAACAACGCGGTGTGAGGTATGAGCCGCTTTTTTCTGCTGTTTATTTAGTCTTATCATTTTTAACCTCCGCTAAAATACGTTTAAGGATTTTTTTTCCCTTTCCGCCTGCAAACATGAAGTCGTAAATTTTGACATCTTTTAAATGAATAAATGTATCGTAGGTTGCATTTAGGTATAATGATATGTGACGAGAACCTGTTGTCCCATCTTTTTTCTTGTAACGAACCTTACCTCCAAACGGCATCTTAAAAATATAATGGATTGCATCAATCAAACGGTCAAAATGTTTTGTAAACAAGGGAGTTATTTTATATCCTCTTAATTTTATGCTTTGATTGATTTTTTGCGTATACCACCGCGACGGCTCTCGAAAAAATATGCCATGAATGTGCCAGCACATTAGCACCCCCTCATCTAAGTATTTAGCCTTTGGGAATTCATCTAAGCAAACCCTGGCAATATAATCATGCCCTTTTAATAATTTTTTAGTTTGTCTTTGCAGTTCATCACATTTCATCTGCCAGTTATTTTTACCAAAATTGTAACCCGTAACCAGAGTAAACATATGATATTGAGCATCCTTATTCGGAAATATACTGTCTTCTAAATGTCTCTTTACCACTCGTGCAAACGGTTTTAATGCCCTTGGCTGCATTAATCCTAGTTGTTTTTTTCCACTAACATAACGATATGATTTAGCCTTATTATCAACCGAACCACCATATCTATTAACTGCATCATTAAGCCGTTTAATCTGAAAGTTTGCATTACTTTCATATTTATCCGCAAATTGTTTTCTCTTCATTTTTAATCCTCTAAATTACTTGCATTTTATTCGTTTTTATTCAGTATACACAAATGCAGTTGCCCTCAAAACGTTGTTTAAACAACGCAAAAAAAGGGGCTACTGCCCCTTTTGCTTACTGAATTTATTAATGTCATCAAATTCATAATTCCTGCCTTTTTTATACTTTCTCAACTCCTCAATTAGGCCTTCATCATTTGAGCAATAGACGTCATTTCCAATGGCAAAAACTACAAAAGAAGTCAACTTAACATTATGCCTATTGAAAAAATTCAGTGTTTGTTCCGACAAAGTTTTTGTGGTTCGAGAATGCTTTTTTCCAGTGACTTCCCCTTCATCTTCATCATCTTGTTCTTTTAGAGCTTGTTCAATCTCTTGCTCTTCTTTATCGCGAGGATTTGCAAAGTATTCAACGCCATAAACTTTTAATTTTTTTTCTACTTGATCTACCTCCATATCTTTACCAATAAACCACTTTAAAGCTCTCGTATACATCCTCAAGCGTGCTTTATATCGTTCAAGAGGAGCCTTTTTCTGAGGCTTAGAAATACATATTTCCAGAATGATTTGTAACTTGCGATTTTCATCAAATTGAATGCCTGCATTTTCACATTCCGACTTTAGAGTTTCTTCGTCAACCTCGAAAAAACTTTTATAAGCCAAACTTAAAGCTATTGCTAAGATTCCCCGATAGTTCAGGTCAATCTTTTTTAGATTACCAAAAGCCCTTTTAGTTGTTGATATTAAATTAATTTCCTTCTTGGCCATTTTCTAATTCCTTTTTTACCATGTACAGAGTAACAAAGAACCGAACTAAATTTTCATAAGCCAATAAAGCCTCTTCATCACTGATTGGGACTTGACTTAATGATTTAATTAGTATAATTCTTTCTTTGTCTTCCATATTTTTGTCATAAAATAGTTGCTTCACGACATTGTGAAGTACCCTTATTATGGAGAAAATCCATTGTGAAAATCAATAAACTAACTAGACCTAAAAACACCAATTTTTAGGCCGAAATTTTGTCTATAGATTTAAGTTTTCATAGTTTATAATTTGGAAAACATTTTATTAATTATGGAGAATATATATGGACTGTTTTATTTTTTGCCGTGTTTCAAGTACAACTCAAGAAGATGGTTTTTCTTTAGATGCCCAAGAGGAAAGAGCGAATAATTATGCAAACCAACATTGTTATTCCGTTGTTAAAACTTTTAAGATTACTGAAAGTTCTACAAGAGGTAATCGTAAAAGCTTTTATTCAGCCCTTGATGAAGTAAAAAAGTACCAAAGACAGAAAAAAGAAACCGTAGCACTACTTTTTGATGCCGTTGACCGGGCACAAAGAAGTTTTAAAGATACCACTGTTTTAGATGAGTTGCGAAATAAAAAAATTGTAGAGTTACACTTTTTACGTGAGAATATGATAATTAACGATAATGCTTCGGCCAATGATATTATGCGGTGGGACTATGCTGTTCTTTCTGCTAAGGCCTATGTTACCGCATCTTCTGAAAATGTAAAACGCAGTTATAAATATAAGTTGGAGAACGGGGAAATTGTCGGAGAGGCACCATTAGGATATTTGAATGTGCGTGATGAACAGAATAAATCCAACGTAATTGTTGATGCCGAGAGAGCGCCATTGATAAAAAGATTATTTGAAGAATACGCCACAGGACTCGAATCGACACGAACATTAACTGACAAAGCGAAAACTTGGGGATTAACATCGAAACGTTCTGGTATACCAATAAATAAAGCCCATTTGCACCGATTATTAGCCAATCCTTTTTATTATGGGGAAATGCTCTATAAGGGCAAATTATACCCCCATAAATATCCGCCGTTGGTTTCCAAAGCGTTGTTTAAACAATGCCAAGATATCCTACATGGAAAAAATATGGAGAGCCACCGCAGATATAAATGTATGAGTAAACCTTTTCTATTTAAAGGGCTGATAAAATGCGGTCAATGCGGTTGTTTAATGACTTCAGATAAGAAAATCAAAAAATCAGGTAAAGAATACACTTATCTTTTTTGCTCACACTATAAAGGTAATTGCACCAATAAACGTGTTAATGAAAATGTGATTTTGGAGCAACTTTCAGATATTTTCAAAGAATTGACCATTCCGCAAAAACTGGCAGAAGCTGTCCGAGAGGATGCAGAACGAGCAATCAACCTTGAGAATGAAATTCATACAAAACGAATCAGAGAATTACGAACCCAATATGATAACAAACAAAAACAGCTACTGAAGTTACGCATATTATTTTTAGACGACAAAGTGACTGCAGATGAATTTCGAGAAATGTCCGATACAATAAAAGCAGAGCAAGAGAATATAAATGAAGAAATGCAATACCACATTCAAGCGGACAAGCACTTTGATATTGCTGTTTCAACTATCTTAACATTAGGGAAAGACTTACATAAACTTTTTATGAGTTCGAAAGTCGATGCAAAACGGGAGATACTGAATTTTTTACTTTCGAACTTAAAAATAAATGACGGAAAGTTAAGCTATACTTGGAATTTTCCCTTCGATTGCTTAACAAATTTCCGTCATTTAACTAACTGGCGGGAGTGACGAGGCTCGAACTCGCGACCTCTGCCGTGACAGGGCAGCGTTCTAACCAACTGAACCACACCCCCGTAAACAATATGTTTTATACACTTCTTTTTTTATATTGCAACAAAAAAATGAAATAAAAGATTTTTTTGTTAAAAGATTATAATGCGTTTTTTTATCATTCACAAATAAACTAATTAAAAACATTATATCGCGGCACACGAAATAAACCCAAAAAAATTCCGCAAGCTTAAAGCGGTTTGCAGAATTTTAATTTCAAAATTTTGGCGGCAAACTTCTTGCCGCCTTTTATAAAAAACGATTATTTATTTCCGCCCTCGGCATCGGCGACACCGGCCATAATATCCGGCAAAGTACCGACTGCTTTTTTGCGTTTCAATTTGTTCACAAACTTGATGGAACGTTGGGCATCCCATTTCTTTTTACCTTCTTCATGTTGAAAGATTTGTTTGTAAACTTCAATCGCCTGGTCAAACTCGGACAACTTGGTCAAACATGAGGCCAAACCGTCATATAATTTATGATGATAACGACCACCTACCAAAATTTGTGCTTTTTTGTAGCATTTCAAAGCATCTTTAAATTTAAACATCTTCTGATAAACAAACCCGATGCTTATCCATGCCTGAATTTCATTGCTGTTGATGTTCAAAATTTTGGTAAAGCATTTCAAAGCCGAATCATTATCACCCATCAGCTGATAAGTCACGCCGATTCCGTTCCAAGCTTTAACATTGGTTTTATCCGATGACAAAACTTTCTTAAAAAAGGCAATAGAACGGTCATATTGTTTCAATTTTTGCAACGTTACGGCAATACTGAGCAACGTCTGCGGATGTTTGTTGTCAATTTTCATGGCTTGTTCCAAAACATCCAGCGCTTCTTTAAACAAAAACATATGCTGCAAAGCAATCGCCTTACCGTTTAAGGCTTCCAAAGACGTTTGATCAATGGCAAAAGCCTCGTCAAAACACGCGATTGCCTCTTTATAAAGCCCGCGCATGCTCAAAGTTACGCCTTTGTTGTTCAGCACTTCGACAGATTTTGGATTGATTGCCAGAGCCTTGTTGAAACATTCCACCGCTTCGGTGTATTTGCTCATTTTTTGATAGGCAAAGCCTTTTGAATTGATAGCCTTCCAAGAATCGGGCTGTTCTTTAATAACCTCGTCAAATTGAGCGACCGCTTCTTTGTACATGCCGCTGTCCAACAATTCTTGCCCTCTTTTGTAGGCATTGCTTTCATTCATTTTAACCATATTTTTCTCTTCTTCCGTAAGTTACAAAATAATTGTATCCATAACACTATCATTTTAAATCATTTATGTCAATTATTTTTATGTCAAAATTTTAAATTTTCTAAACCGGGCGTAACTGCTTGTAAATAGGTTGTTTTGAACATATTTCGCGATAACGACAGTTAAATTTTACACAAAATTGCCGAACAGATTGTCTTTTTTGGATAAAAAACAAACCGTATTGCTGGCTGAATTTTTTTCCTGTGTTAATCAAAAGTTGTTTTTGATTGTCGTATTGAGCCAAATATTCACCTTGCGGCGGAGCTTTTTCTTCCAACGCATCATACACGTTAACCGCAAAAACTTCGTTGTTTCCGGCAAGTTTGGCAATCTCTTTGCCGTAATGTTGTTCAAAATTGTCAAAACTGCTGATAACAAACACAATCGCCCGCCGGCTGATTTTTTTATGAACTTTTTGCAAAGATTTGGCCTCATCTTCATCAACTTGTTGATTTTCAAGACCTTCAACGGAAATTTGTTCAATTTTTTTAAAAATCGCCAACAAATTTTCTTGTGTTCGCTTGGATTGAAAGATTCTCGTCTGCCGGCCGTCATAAACCGCCAAACCGAATCGGTCGCGATTTGCCAGAGCAAACCAACCCAGCAGCGCCGCGGTCTTTGCAGCCGTCACGGCTTTCAACTCATTTCTGGTGCCAAACATCATCTTGGGCGATAAATCAAGCCAGACATACACCTCCCGGTCTTTTTCCTCGGCATAAAGTTTGGTAAACGGCTGATTTTTGCGTGCTGTAACCCGCCAATCAATATCCCTCACATCATCACCGTAATTATAAGCTCTGACCTCGGCAAACTCCATGCCTCGTCCTCTGAAAGCCGACCGCGCATCACCGGATTGTAAAGAAGTGTTGTTAAATTTAAATTCCCGCAAATAAGGCACATAACGCCGCATCGCCGCCAACTCGTCAAAACGCACAGCCAAACCGCTCAAATCATCTTTTTCTTTGCGGCTTTTCCACCAACGTGTTATATCATGCAGCCTGACCATTTTTTTCCTTTACGGCAACGGAACCGCTTTTAACAAAGCCGCTATCATATCATCAGAAGACAATTCTTCGGCCTGAGCTTCAAAACTTAAAATAATCCGGTGGCGCAAAACATCATAAGCCACAGCGTGGACATCTTCCGGCGTCACAAAATCGCGTCCCTCCAGCCACGCATTGATTTTAGAACATTTATCCAAAGCAATCGTCGCCCGCGGGCTGGCACCGTAGCGTACCATACCGGCCAAAGCGCTGTTGTATTTTTCCGGTTTGCGGGTTGCCATCACAAGCTCAATCAAATATTTTTCAACCGCCTCGCTGGTATGCACGGCCAACACTTCATGCTGCGCTGCCAAAATTTCTTCAATCGTCATTTTTTGTAACGTTGTCGAAACTTTGTCTTTGTTTTCGCCTTTATCTTCGCCGCGCACGATTTCCAAAATCTTCTTTTCGGTTGCTGCATCCGGCTGGTCGATTTTGATATACATCAAAAAACGGTCAAGTTGTGCTTCCGGCAAATTGTAAGTACCTTCATGTTCAATCGGATTTTGGGTTGCCATCACCATAAACAAATTTGACAGCGGATAACGCTTGCCGCCGACGCTGACCTGTCTTTCGGCCATAGCTTCCAACAGCGCCGATTGCACTTTAGCCGGCGCGCGGTTGATTTCATCGGCCAACACCAAATTGGCAAACACCGGACCTTTGCGAAACTCAAACTTTCCGGTCGCCGCCACATAAATATCGCTGCCGGTAATATCCGACGGCAGCAAATCCGGTGTAAACTGGATTCGGTTATAATCGGCGTTAATGCTTTCGGCCAACGTCTTAATCGCCTTGGTTTTAGCCAACCCCGGCGCACCTTCCACCAACGCGTGCCCGCCGGCCAAAAGCGTAATCAACAGCTTTTTAACCAAATCTTCCTGACCGACGATGCGTTTTTCCATATGATTTTTCAGCCCGACAAGCTTTTTTCTTAAATCCGACATAAAAACTTCCTTTGCAATTATCTATAAAAACTCTTCCCTTTCGCGGAATACTATTCTATATATATGGTGATTTGGCACAAAAAACAAGAAGTATTGCAACAATGGGCAGCATATTTGATTTAGATGACGGCAACAACGCCGAAACATATGATAACATCAGCGCTTTAAGGCCTGAATTGCCATGGCTGGACGCGCTCAATCCGGAGCAACGGCAGGCGGTGGAAACCACCGAAGGGCCGTTGTTGGTGCTTTCCGGCGCCGGCACGGGCAAAACCAAAGTTTTGACCACGCGTCTGGCCTATATTTTAGCCACCATGAAAGCCCAGCCTTGGAATTGTCTGGTCGTAACCTTCACCAACCGCGCCGCCAATGAAATGAAATCCCGCGTGCAAGAGATGATTGGCAATGCCGCCGATTCGGTTTGGCTCGGCACTTTTCACAGCATCTGTGTCAAAATTTTGCGTGCTCACGCCGAACTTGCCGGTCTGAAACCAAACTTTACCATTTTAGCCGAAGATGACCAAAAACGATTGATTAAACAAATTTTGGAAGCCGACGGCATTGATGAGAAGAAATATCCGCCGCAGGCTTTTGTTGATAAAATCCAACGTTTTAAGGATAAAAACCTCACGCCGGAAAAAACCGCCGCCGAATTCAAAAACAACATGGTCTTAACCGTTTATCAAAAATACCAGGCGCGTTTGTTGGAGCTTAACTGTGTTGATTTCGGCGACATTCTGCTGCACACGCTAAACATTTTGCTCAAAAACACCGACATTTTGGAAAAATATCAGGCGAAATTCCGTTACATCATGGTCGATGAATACCAAGACACCAACGTCACGCAATATATGTTTTTGCGCCTGCTTTCACAAAAAAGCCGCAACCTGTGTTGCGTCGGCGATGACGACCAATCCATTTATTCTTGGCGCGGTGCCGAAATCGAAAACATCTTGCGTTTTGAAAAAGACTTTACCGACGCCAAAATTATCCGCCTTGAACGCAATTACCGTTCCACCGGCAATATTTTAAAAGCCGCCTCAAACCTCATCAGTCACAATCAAGGCCGTTTAGGCAAAACCCTAAAAGTGGCCGAAAACAGCCCTGCCAACAATTGCGTAAATGAAAAAATCAAAATCATCAGCGCCTACAACGGCGAGGAAGAAGCCAAATTTGTCGCCGATGAAATAGAAAATTTAAAACGCAGCGGTTTTCAATATTCGGACATGGCGGTTTTGGTGCGTACCGCTTTCCAAACCCGTGAATTTGAAGAAAAGTTTATCGCCGAGGCAATTCCGTATCAGGTTATCGGCGGACCGAAATTTTACGAACGTCAGGAAATCCGCGACTTACTGGCTTATTTTCGTGTGATTGTTCAGCCGGCGGATGATTTGGCTTTTGAGCGGATTATCAACAAACCCGCCCGCGGCATCGGCGCCAAAAGTGTCGAAAAGTTTTTGGATTATGCCCGCGAGCATCATATATCCATGTATGAAGCGGTTGGCGAAATGTTAGTCGCCGGTCTGATTACCGGCAAAGCCAAAACGGCGTTAAGCGAATTGATGAATCTTTTTGAAGAATGGCGCAAAACCGCGCAAGCCGTTTCACCTGACGATTTGGCCGCACAGGTTTTGGAAGATTCCGGCTACCTTGAAATGCTCAAAAACGATAAATCGGTTGAAGCTCCCGGCCGCATTGATAACCTCAAAGAACTAATCGGTGTAATGGGCGATAAAGAAAACTATCCCACATTGGCTGACTTTTTGGAACATGTCAGTTTGGTTATGGACAATGATTCCGCCGTTGATTCCAACAAAGTGATGTTGATAACGCTCCATTCGGCCAAAGGTTTGGAGTTTAATGTTGTGTTTCTCCCTGGTTGGGAAGAAGGCCTGTTTCCACACCAACGCAGCTTGGACGAAGGCGGCGGCGAAGCTTTGGAAGAAGAACGCCGCCTGGCATATGTCGCCATCACCCGCGCCAAACAAAGGCTTTATATCTTAACCGCCTACACTCGGCGGATTTACGGACAATGGCAGACCAACACACCCTCCCGTTTTCTAAATGAAATACCGTCCGATTGTCTGGAAATCATCAACAACGTCAACCGGCAATACTATGGCGGCTACCAAAACTTTAGTTCTTATCGGCAAAAACCTTTCAAAAAAGCGTCAGGCGAAACATCTTCCTCTCCTGTCGGACATGAATACACATACAGTTATGAATTGGACATGGACTATGACGCGCCGCGCGGCTTAAAAGGAAAAAGGGTTTATCACGACGCCTTCGGTTATGGCTCCTTAATGTCGGTTGAAGGGCAAAAATGCGAAGTGTATTTTGATAAATACGGCCGCAAAAAAATCATGATGAATTTTTTACGCTGGGCATAACCTGCCATTTCAAGCACCGTTTTCATAATATAAAAGATTTAACGTGAAATTTTCCGTCCTTCTTTCCTGCCGTATTTTTCATAATGCAGCAACGGATTCATTCCCGCTCGTTTAACATCGGCATTAATTTCCAGATAAACGCTGGTGTCAAAATCCGGTCCGGGATTTTTCCCTTCTTTCCAACCATAACGCACATAATGCTCAACCGGATTTTGACCGGACTGTTTGACATCCGCATAAGTTTTCAAATACCAGTTTTTATCAAAATATCTTGATTTTTCAATCAATCGGCATTCCTCGGCGGAACAACTGTCGGCAGTAGGCTTTCTCCCTTCTTTGATACCGTTTTGAATATAATGCAGCAACGGATTAATCCCGGCTCGCGCGACATCTTGATATCTGGTCAGATAAAAATTCGTATCAAATTTTTCGGACGGGTTATAGCCCTTTTTCCACCCCTCGCGCGCAAAATGTTCCACTGCTGACATTCCGGAAATTTTGGCTTCCGGATAATTTTCCAGATAATATTTTTCATCAAAATATTTCCGGGTTTCAATAATGTTTTCCGCCATTAAGTTTAATTTATCACCGCCCAAAACCCTTTTTTTAAATTGTGAAACAATTTCCTTGATTTCCGCCTCGGTTAATTTTTTGTTCGCCAACTTCCCGAGTTTGGCGTACTCCTGATACTTCGCAATATAGCTTTCAATATCTTTTTGAACCTGTTTTTCATCATAATCCGCCTGAAAACCCCTGTCATGCCAAAACGAAACAAAATTATCGTTCGGCACCAGCAAAAACGGTCCATGCCCTAAAGAGATATGCGGCATGTCAAGATAACAGTCGATATAAACAATTTGCAAATTTCTTAATTGATTTACCACTCTTTGCCCACCGTTTCTTAATCTTGTTTTTTCCAAGATAATGACTTCCGTTCCGTCTTGAGCAAACAGCATATTATGACACAATGTTCCGGATACCATGGCAAAATGTCTGCAACCTTTAATCAGAGCCAGCTGTTCCGTTACGGACAATGTTTCCGGATAAATAATTGTATAACCGTTTTGGGCAAAAATTTGCTCCATTAATGGTTCGCCGAATTCAGAATCTGAAGCTTTTTTAAATCTTGTCCGCGAAAAATAAATTTTATCATGATAAACCGGCGTGATGTTTTTTATCGCTTCGTCATATATATTCTTAAATTCTTGCGTATACCAGCCGGCTTGCACGGTAGAAATTTCCGGAACAACCACGCTTTTAAAACGTGTCGGTTCTTTAATCCGCATCAGTTGCTCATCTTTAATTCCCGACAATCGAAAAAAATCCAAATAAAACTGTGGCAAAGGCTCGTTGTGCAGATAAGTATAGGCTAATTTCAACGTGTGGGATTTGTCGTGTTCCAAAACATACCATAACCTGGAAGTTAATTCTATGATAAAATGCCCCCAATGTCTCCAAAACCCGCCTATATAAACCACATCCGTATCACAGTCTTTGACCGTATTGTATTGATAATCGGCAAAAATGACCTCCTCCGGCGGCAAAGAAGACGTTTCAACATACTTTCCGTCGGCATCCACCACTCCTCCTTGAAACCAAGTGCTTCCTTCTCGATGTCTGATTGGCAAAACAATCGCCTTTTCATAAACTTGACTTTTCGGTTTGTGCGGATTCAAATATTCTTTTTGGGCAAAACAAGTAAATGGATTGTAGGTATAATCCGTGTTGACGCATGCGGAATTTAGCTTTTTACTTTGTTCCGGCGGCACATCTTTTTGCCCGATTTCAGATTGCTGTCCCACCTGATAATATTTTTTGATTGCTTTAAAAATTTGCAAAATCACTCCGCCCCGCTTTTACAAAATGTATTTTTAAACGTTCGTTTAATATAAACTTTTCAGCAGCATCATAGCGAAATTACTTTTTTATTGCAAAACTTTATATTTGGTCCTGTTTATAACTTTCTGTTTTTACAGTGTTTTTTGTTTACATTAAACGAATGTTTAAAATAAACGCTGTTTGCAAAAAAAATGCCTTGGTGATTTTTTGCTTTTTCTTTAAGCTTGATGATTGTTGTTCAGATAAAATTTCTGAGCTTCCACAAAATCTTGCAAAATTTTACTGTTTTTATATTCCGGGCACCAGGGTAAAATATTAAGCATCTGCCGGCGCTCCGGATATTGTTTGACCATAACTTGCAACAATTTTCCCTCATTTTGCCGTACATCCATAATGGCATGCGGGGAATAATCAATATTTTTTGCCTCAGATAAGGTGTAATCATACAATTTTTTCCAGTCAACCCAGCCTTGCGGATCAAGATACGCCGCCGCACCATGGTTTTTAATCTGGCCGACAAGATTTTTAACCGCCGGATAAGCGCAATTCAACACACAATGTTGAACGTTAAGCAAATTTTCAGACAAGCCCGCAGTCTTCAACAAAACAAATTTTTCCGTTTGCTCAATCAAATCTTTTCTGCCGGATTGTACCGCTTTAATCATTAAATATGCCGCCGCACCGGCAAAAGCCTGTACATCGCTATAAAAAGACGTGATTTTGCGGACTTTTTCATAATTAAAGTTTGTCGCTTTCAACATTGCCGAAATCCGTTCTTCCGTCACGCCTTTATCGCGCCACATCCAGACCTGCCGCTCAATATTCTCAAAATATTCCGGATAAAGATACTTCTGTTGCATCACTTGAAACATTATATGCATATTATAATACAACGCCGGCAACGGATCAGTCAAACACCCCAAAACGGCTATAATATGTTTTTTGTTGTCTTCACCCAAAACCGACATGACATTCCCGTATTCCTTTCCGGCAGACAATGCGGCAGTTAAATCGGCACTCACACGTTTTTGCCGTAAAGGGTGGTGAATTTTCAAAACTTTTGTAACAAAATTCGTGTTTTTATCTACGTTAAACTTTTCCGGAAACAAAAAATGTACATGACATTTGTCATCGTTAATATAGGGAAAAAAATGGCTGATACGCTCAATAATATATTTACGCAACCAAGAAAGAAAGGGCGTTTCATCGCCACCGTCCAAACCGACTTGTAATGTTTCCGGCTTTTGCAGCTTCAACTCGGCAATCTCGGCAAACTCCATGCGCCCTCCTTTAACAAACAAAATAATTATAACACAATCAACATGCTTTTTCAAACGAATTTTATTCACCAAGGCTTGTTTTAATTGTTTTCGGGCTTACATTCTGTGTAAAATGGAGAATTTTAATGAAAACATGGCATTGGATAACCATCGTCGTTTTTATTTTTGCCCTTATCGTTACTTTTTTTATTTAAAGACGTGCGAATAAAAATGGAATGGAAACAAAAACATTTTATATTCATTTTAATTGTTGCGGTTTTAACCGCTCTTGCCATGATGTTTTTTAACTGATAACGCTGTCAAAAGACCGCTTCACAAAATAATACTTGACAAGTATGTATTTTAAGCGTATACACAAGCCAACTTAACAAGATAACTATACTTATCGCGGGGTAGAGCAGCCCGGTAGCTCGTCAGGCTCATAACCTGAAGGTCGGAGGTTCAAATCCTCCCCCCGCAACCATATAGCAAAAGAGGAAGTTTATACTTCCTCTTTTTTTGTATCCCAAATACCTTGAAAAGTTAAAGAAACCGCGGGATTCATTTTTTATTTTGATGGTCGCGCCCTATTCTCCAGCGCCCTTATTTTTTTGCCAAGATTGGGGCAACTTCATCTTTGCAATGTCCGAAAAAGCTTTCAATCGGGACATTATCTGCTGAAATTGCTTGTAATTTGTCTTGTTAACTTGATTTTTACCGTCTGTTTGGTTATACTTAGCCAGTTATTGCCGGAGGTATTATGGAACATTTTGAAGAGTATAAAAAGCAGGGGGAACCGGAAAAAT